>DASPMI010000001.1:0-30352 GCA_035627135.1 Anaeromyxobacter sp.
ACCGAGGTCGTCTACCAGTGCCCGCGGTGCGGGGGGCTGCTCGAGGTCGAGCACGACCTCGCGGCGCTGCGCCAGCGATCCGCGGCGGAGTGGAAGGCGCTCTTCGAGGAGCGGTACCGCGGGGGCGCGTGGCCGTACGGCTCCGGCGTGTGGGGCAAGAAGGAGTGGGTCTACCCGGAGCTGGCGCTCGAGAACGTGGTCTCGATGGGCGAGGGGGCGAACCCGCTCCTGCGCGTCGACCGCTACGCGAAGGAGATCGGCCTCGCCGAGGTCTGGGTGAAGCAGTGCGGCGTCACGCACACCGGGTCCTTCAAGGACCTGGGCATGACCGTGCTCGTCTCGGCCGTGAAGGAGATGCAGGCCCGCGGGTCGGCGGTACGGGCGGTGGCCTGCGCCTCGACCGGCGACACCTCGGCCGCGCTCGCCGCCTACTGCGCAGCCGCGGGGATCCCGAGCGTGGTCCTCCTGCCGCGCGGGAAGATCTCGACCGCGCAGCTCGTCCAGCCGATCTCCAACGGCTCGCTGGTGCTCGAGCTCGACACCGACTTCGACGGCTGCATGAAGGTGGTGAAGGAGCTCTCGCACACGAAGGACATCTACCTCGCGAACTCGATGAACTCGCTCCGCATCGAGGGGCAGAAGACCGCCTCGATCGAGATCGCGCAGCAGCTCGGGTGGCGGTCGCCGGACTGGATCGTCATCCCCGGCGGGAACCTCGGGAACTCGAGCGCCGTCGGCAAGGGGTTCCAGCTCCTGAAGGACCTCGGCCTCGTGGACCGGCTCCCCCGCCTCGTCGTGGCGCAGGCCGAGAACGCGAACCCGCTCTGGCGCTCGACCACGGGTGCCGGGAAGAAGCCGACGTCCGCGGTGCAGGTCGAGGCGGTGCCGGCGAAGAAGACGCTCGCGAGCGCGATCCAGATCGGCGCGCCCGTCTCGGCGAGGCGCGCCCTGCGCGCGCTCGAGGCCATGGACGGGATCGTCGAGCAGGCCAGCGAGCAGGAGCTCTCGGACGCGGGCGCCCGCGCGGACCGGGCGGGGCTCTTCACCTGCCCGCACACGGCGGTCGCGCTGGCGGCGCTCGAGAAGCTCGCGGCGCGGGGCGTGGTGAAGCGGGACGACCAGGTGGTGGTGGTCTCCACGGCCCACGGGCTCAAGTTCTCCGACTTCAAGACCGGCTATCATGACGGCACGCTCCCCGGGATCGCCTCGCCGCTGCGGAACCCGGGGGTGAAGCTGCCGGCCTCGATCGGCGCGGTGCAGGACGCGATCACGGCCCGCTTCGGCAGGGGCTAGAGGGCACGCCCGTTCGATCCATGCGCGAACCTGGACGAGAGGAGCGGGACGAGACCCCGCAGGCGTGGCAAGGGCAGGGCGATCCCGCGCTCCGCGCAGAGCACGACGCGCTCGCGCAGCGGCTCGCGGTGCGGCCGTCGGTCGAGGCGCTCCGGTGGGCCGCGACCTACGGCTTCCTGGCGCTCGTGTCCTTCGGCGTGTCCTGGGGGCTCACCTGGGATCGCTACGGGGAGACCCCGACGCCCCACGCGCTCGCCCACACCGACCTGTACCGCTTCGGCGCGCTGTTCACGTTCCTCGCCTTCCTGGTGCTGGTCGTGCTCTGCGGCGTGACGCTCGCGCGGTGGCGGCGGCTCGCCCGCGACGAGGATCGGCTGTTCGATCGGCTGCGCGCGCTGCGCCGGGCGCTGGGGATCGACCCATGACCGCGACCCGCGCGAGGGGGCCGAGGTCGTCCGGCCGGGCGCCGCGCGCGGGGCGCTTCGTCGTGCTGGAGGGGCTCGACGGCGCGGGCACCACCACCCAGGCGCGGCTCCTCTGCGAGGCGCTGCGCGCCGCCGGGCGGCGCGTGCACGTGACGGCGGAGCCCTCGGGCGGACCGGCGGGCGCGCTCGTGCGGCAGATCCTGACACGGCGCGTGTCGGGGCCGGGCGGCGGGTTCGACCCGGCGGCGCTGGCGCTCCTGTTCGCCGCCGACCGGCTCGACCACGTCGCCGCCGAGATCGCCCCCAAGCTGCGCGCGGGGGTGGACGTCGTCTCCGACCGCTTCACGCTCTCGTCGCTCGCGTACCAGGGCGTCACCACCGGGGACCTGGACTGGGTGGACGCGCTCAACGCGCGCGCCGCCGTGCCCGATCTGACGATCTTCCTCCGCGTGCGGGCGGACGTGGCGTTCCGGCGCCGGCAGGCGGCGACGATGGATCGCGAGATCTTCGAGGTGGGGCCGTTCCAGCGGAAGGTGGCGGCGAGCTACGATCGCGCCATCGCCCGGCTCCGCGCGCAGGGCCAGCGGCTCGTGGAGGTGGACGGAGAGGCGTCCGTCGACGCCGTGGCCGCGGCCGTCCGCGCCGAGGTGGAGAAGCTCTCCCCGGCCGGCGGGAGGGGCCGCCCTCCGGCGCGACGGCTCCGGGCGGGGACGCTCCGGTGAGCGATCCGTCGGCCGCGCTGATCGTGGTCGGGAACGAGGTCCTCTCGGCCAAGGTGCGCGACGAGAACGGGCCCTGGGCGGCCCGGCGGCTGCGGGAGCTCGGGGTCCGGCTGCGCGCGATCCACATCGTGCCGGATCGGATGGACGACATCGCCGCGGCGCTCGGCGCCGAGCGCGCCCGGGCGGACTGGGTGTTCACCTCGGGCGGGGTCGGTCCGACGCACGACGACATCACCATGGCCGCCGTCGCCGCGGCGCTGGGCCGCCCCGTCGTCCGGCTCCCCGCGCTCGAGGCGGTGATCCGGGAGCTCCACGGGCGTCACCACGGCGGCGAGCCGCCCGAGGTGGCGCTGCGGATGGCCGACGTGCCGGAGGGGACGCGCCTCCTCGGCGATCCCGCGTACCCGACGCTCGCGGTCGAGAACGTCCTCATGCTCCCGGGGCCGCCGCGGTTCTTCCAGCACCAGTTCGACGCGGTCGCGCCGCTCCTCCACGGGGCGCCGTTCCTGCTGGCGGTGATCTACCTGTCCGTCGGCGAGGAGCGGTTCGCGGCGGAGCTCGCAGCCCTCGCGCGCGCCCACGCGGCCGTGGAGATCGGGAGCTACCCGCGGTTCGACGCGGGCGCGGACCACCGGGTGCGGGTGACCGTCGAGGCGCGCGACGGCGCGGCGGTCGCGGCCGCGCTGCAGGCGCTCCTCGCGGCGCTGCCCGCCGAGTGGGTGGTGCGGGTCGAGGGACCGTAGCCCTCCCGCCGCGCCGCGCGCGGGGGAGGGCCGGGCGCCGCGTCAGCGGCCGCGGAACACGAGGTACCGGCTGTTGCCCGAGTCCGTCACGACGAGCGCCTCTTCGGTCGCGGTCACTCCCGCCGGTAGGAACAACGTCCTGCCAGTCGGGAGCGCGTCCGGGGAACCGTCCTGGTCGTCATCGTTGTGCGCGGCGAGTTCGAAGTCCCCCTGGCCGAGGACGACGTCCGGCAGGACGCCCGAGCTCGAGGGGAAGGTGTTCCAGACGAGGACGCGGCCGTTGAGCTGATCCACGACGAAGAGCTGGTTGCCGTTCGAAGTCAGCGCGACGGGCTCGCGAAGCCCTGCGCGCGTGCTCGCCAGCTCGGCGAGGGTGAACGACGCCTGGCCCAGGACGAAGTCGGCGGGGGCGAAGGACTCGCTCGGGAACGAGTTCCAGCCGAGGACGCGGTGGTTCCGGGTGTCCGCGATGAGCAGGCGGGTGCCATCGGTCCAGACGTCCGTGGGCCAGAACAGTGAGCGCTCGGAGCGCTCGCCGTGATTCGGATCGCACGACGTGAAGCTCGGCTGCCCGAGGACGACGTCGGCCGGAGTGCCGGACACCGTCGGGATCTGGTTCCAGACGAGGACCCGGTTGTGTCCTCGATCCGCCACGATGAGCCGGGACCCCACCACGACGAACGACTCGGGTCGGAGCAGCGTGTCGCCCGCGCACTCGCCGCTCCCCGGGATGTCGACCGAGGCAGCGCCGACTGCGACGGAGGCCTCGGCGCCGAAGTCCTGGGGGACATCATCGAAGATCAGGATCCTGTTGTTCGCGTACTCCGCCACGAACAGCTTGCCGTCCGCGATCCGGATCGTCTCGGGCTCCGCGAGCCCGCCGGCTGCGCTCGACGGGGCGCCGCTGGCGAGGTCAGGTTGGCCAAGGGCGAAGCGGGCAGGCGCGCCGTCTATCGCGGGGATGCCATCGAACACGAGCACCCGGTTTCGCGCCGAGTCGGAGAGGAACAGCGCCGCGCCGTTCCACCCCGCGGAGCCGTAGGGGTTGCACACGTCGCTTGCGGTGATCGGATCGCACGGCTCGGGCGCGGCGATCGTGGGGCCGGGCTGCCCGATCACGCGCTCCGCGACCTGGAACGTCTCCAGCGTGAGGAACGGATAGAACACATGGGTGGTGTCGGCCGCGGCGCCCTCCGGCGCGAGCACCGACGCCACGATCGCGCTGGCGCGGTCGGCGAGCTGGACCTGGGCGGAGAACGTGCCGTCACCGACGACCGTCGCGGACACCGGGTCCCCGCCGTTCACCGCCACGAGCACGGATGGGCTCGTCACGTTTGCGACGGTGCCGCGGACGAGCACGGTACGGCTACCAAACACCACCTCGCCTTCCGGCGGCCACTCGATCGCGATCGCGGGGGGCGGCAGCGCCTGGTAGGTCACGCGGACGGTGGACGAGACGGACTCGGCGCCGGCGGTCGCCGTCGCCACGATCGCGTTGTCGCCCTCCGCGAGCTCGATCGTGGCGCTGAACTCACCTCCGGCGACGGCCGCGGCCACGGGCGCCGCGCCGTTGACGCTCACCGCGACCACCGCGCCGGCGCGGCCGCCGACGGTGCCCCGCACCGCCTGCGCGCGGCTGCCGGTCAGCGACGCTCCGGCGGCGGGAGAGGTCACCGCGACCTCGAAGGGCGCCTGCGTGGCTTGCTCGTACGAGACGCTTCGCGACGCCCTGCCGTAGAGCGGGCCGGCGCGGACGGTGGCCTGGATGAGGTTCTGGCCGTCGGCGAGCGTGACCGGGACGCGGAAGCTCCCGCGGTACACGGGCGCGTACGTGGCCGGCCCGCCGTTCACGCGCACGGCGACGTACGGACGCCACCACCACGAGGAGCTCCGCACGGTGCCCGTCACGGCGATCGTGCGATCGCCGGTGAAGTGCTGTCCTCCGGCGGGAGCGGTGATGGAGACGAGGAGCATCGGGCACGCGACCGCGATCCCCGCCGCGAGCGAGAGGACGGTGGCGAGCGAGAGGAGGACGAGGCGGGCGCGCTTCATGGTGACCTCCGGAGTGCTCCGGGAACGGTAGGATCGTTTGTCGTGACCCGTCCACGAGGGACAGCAACCGACAGTGAAGGGAGCTGTGCGTGCCGCAGTGCGGCGTCGACGTCCGGCGACACCCGAGGTGAGGAGGCCTCCCTGCGAGGTGGGCTCCGTAACCCCTGGTTCCCTGGAGCATCGGTGGAGCCGGAGCCGATGTTCGGCCTCCCAGGAGGAGCGCATGCATCTCCGACACGCAGTGGCGATCTCCGCCGTCGCCTTCCTCGCGGGCCCCGTCTGGGCCGCAGGCGGTGGAGGCGGTCCGCCGCCCGGCGCCAGGTCCGCCGGGCTCTCGAAGGCGGAGCGGCTCATCGACGAGAGGCAGTGGGCCGAGGCGATCGCGGTGCTGACGAAGGAGGCGGAGCGCGACGGCTCGAACGCCGACGTCCACAACTGGCTCGGCTACGCGGAGCGGAACCGCGGGAACACCGACGCGGCGTTCGCGCACTACGCGCGGGCGCTCGAGCTCGACCCGAAGCACCGCGGCGCCCACGAGTACGTCGGCGAGGCCTACCTCATGGTCGGCGACCTCGCGAAGGCGAAGGAGCACCTCGCGACCCTCGCGAAGCTCTGCCGCGCCAGGTGCGAGGAGTACGAAGACCTGAAGGAGCACGTCGCGGAGTACGAGGCGCAGCACGCGACGGGACGCTGACGCGCCCGGTCGCCGCCGTCACGCGACCGCGACGCGCAGCCGCTGCCGGAGGGCGAGGTGCGCCTCGCTCGCCGCGAAGGAGAGGAGCGCCAGCGCCTCGGGCCGCGCGCGGAGCGCGACGAGGCGGTCGCCGGGCGCGGGCTTCCGGCCCGCGTCGTCGCGCAGCAGCAGGTCGAGCGCCGTCGGGACGTCACCGCCGAGCGCGAGGCCGGCGCGGTCGGCGGTGGCCGCGGCGGCGGTGCGCCAGGCGGCGAGGTCGGGCGGGGGGCGGAGGTGCGCGAGCGCGCGGGCCGGGTCCTCCAGCGCGCGGCGGGTGCGGCGGGAGATCGCCTTCTCGAGCCGGCGGGAGAGCTCGTCCCCGGGACGCCCGAGCCCCGCGTAGTGCGGGACGACGAGGCGCACGGCGGCGCCGATCGCGTCCGGGAGCTCTGCGGGGAACGCCTCCGCCAGCGCGCTGCGCGTCCGGAGCCGGGCCGCCACGCGCCCCAGCATGAACCGCTGCTCGCGGACGGTGGAGCGGTGCGCGAGATCGGCGCCCACGCGGACGGCGGCCGGCGCGCCCGGCTCGACCGTGAGCCGGCCGAGCGGGGCGGCGTAGAGCTCGTGATCGCCGGCCCCGAGCGCGCGCGCGAGCTCCCCCAGCATCCGGCGGAAGGGGTGGTCGGCGCGCACGGGCGCGCCGCGCGTCTCGCGCGGATCGGTGAGGACGGTGGCGAGGACGTCCCCCGCCACGGCCACGAGGTCGGCGAGCGGTCCGCGATCGCCCGGCGAGCGGAGGAGCTCGAAGTCGGCCGCGGAGAGCACCGGCGGCGCCGAGAGCGTCTGCCGGTCGCCCTCGAGCAGGAGCTGCTCCGCGCCAGGCCCCGGGATCGCCGCCCCGAGCCAGCGGAGCACGGTCGCGGCGACGTAGGCGCCGTCGTGCACCCGCGTCCGCGTGAAGATCCGGTAGAGCGCGTTCCAGCTCCCGATCCGCCCCGGATCCCGCGCGAGGAGCCGGCGGTGCTGCTCCAGGGCGAGCGCGGGGTGGGGCTCCTCGGCGACGTCGGCCAGGGCGGCGCGGACGTCGTCGCGCTCGGGGTCGAGCGCGAGCGCGCTGCGGAGGTGCTCGATCGCCTGGGACCGGCTCCCGGGCGTGGCCGCCATCAGGCGCGCGGCCTCGAGGTGCGCGTCGCCCCGGAGCGTCGAGTCCCGGGCGCCCTCGGCCGCGGCGTCGAGCGCGGCGGCGAGCTCCTTCGGATCCCCGCGCCGCCGCTCGAGCTGGACCTGCAGCTGGAGCGCGCCGGGGTGGCCCGGATCGAGGTCGAGCAGGCGCCGGCAGCTCACGCCGGCGGCGTCGAGCTCGCCCAGGTCCGCCTCGAGCATCGCGAGGGCGTACCCGTGCTCCAGCAGCGCCTCGCGCGGGAGCCCGGGCACCGCGGTGAGGCGGCGGAGGGCCGCGAGGGCGGACGGCAGCCGCCCGGCCGCGCGGTGGAGCCGGGAGAGACGCGCGAGGGCCTCGGCGCTCTCGGGCGCCAGCGCGAGCGCCGCCTCGGCGTGCCGGAGCGCGGCGTCCGGCTCGAGCAGCTTCTCCTCGCAGAGCGCCGCCGCCGCGAGGTGGAGCGGGACCTGCGTCGCGGGCTCGCCGCCGAGCGCGAGGCACCGCTCGAGATCGTCGAGCGCGAGGGAGGCCTGGCCGGCCTGCGCGCGCAGCCGGGCCCGGAGCTCGAGGGCGGCGGCGAGGTCCGGCCGCCGGGTCAGCGCCTCGTCGAGGTAGCCGAGCGCGGCGGTGCGGTCCTCCTGCGCCTCCTGCGCGGCGCGGGCGGCGGCGAGCCACGCCTCCGCGGCGCGCGCGGGATCCTGCTCCGCCCGGCCGCGGGCGGCGTGGACCTCGGCGAGCTGCGCCCGCCCGTGCTCGGCGAGCAGCGCCTCGATCCGCGTCAGCGCCACCGGATCCGACGGATCGCGCTCCAGCGCCGACCGGTAGTCGAGGACCGCGCCCTCGACGTCGCCGAACCACTGCTCGGCGATGGCGCCGGCCTCGCGCCAGGCGGCCGCGGCCTCGTGCGCGTCGAGGAGGGTGCCGCCCTCCGCCTGCAGCGTCGCGCGCACGGCGCCCCAGTCGCGGCGCTGCGCGAACAGGTTGCGCGCGTTGCGCAGGGCGGGGAGGTGGGCGGGGTTCGCGGCGAGCGCGGCCTGGTAGGCGCCGAGCGCGCGCTCGGGGTCGCCCGCGCGCTCCCACGCCTCGCCCGCCTGCACGGCCCAGGCGGCGCGGGAGCCGACGTCCCCCGCGCTCCGCATCCGCTCCTCGCTGATTTGGGCCAGGCGCGCCTGACCGGAGCCGTCACCCGCGCCCGGCTCGGCGGTGGACTGCGCCGCGGCGCCGGCGGGGAGCAGCTCGCCGCCGTGCGGCTCCTCCGGAGGGGCCGTCGCCGCGAGCGCGGCGAGCGCGCTTTCGCGCCGGCTCGCGTCGCCCACCCGGAGCTCGAGGATGGCGGACGCCGGGTTCCCGGGGAGCGTGCGCGCGAGCGCGTCGGCGGCGGCGAGCGCGGCCGGCGCCCGGCGGTTGCGGTCGGCGTGCTGCCAGGCGAGCCGGAAGAGCCGCTCCGCGCGGTCGTGCGCCCCGGCGTCGTCGAGCGCGCCCGCCCGGAGCCGCTCGAGGGCGTCGCCGCGGTCGAGATCGAGGTAGAGCCGCTCCGCGGCCCGGAGCGCCGCGACGCACCCCGGGTCGATCCGCAGCGCCTCCTCGTACGCCTCGAGCGCGCGCCCGCGGTCCCGGAGCCGCTCCTCGCAGAGCTCGCCCAGCTCGGCGAGGCCGGCGGCGCGCTCGGCGGGCGCCTCGCGCGTCGCGGCGAGCGCCGCCAGGACGTCCGCGAGCGCCTCGTGCTCGCCGGCGGCGCGGTGCAGGCGCGAGAGGGCCTGGAGCGCCGGGAGGTGACCCGGCTGCAGCGTCAGCACCTCGCGGTAGAGCGCGCGCGCGGCGTCCGCGTTCCCGAGCTGGCGCTCGTGCACCTCCGCCGCGCGGAGGAGGAGGTCCGCCGCCTGGGCCGGGTCGCGGACGGCGTCGGCCTGGGCGCGGAAGAGGGCCGCGACCGCGTCCCACCGACCCGCGGCCGCGTGCAGGCGCCCCAGCGCGCGCAGCGCCGGGAGGTGCTCCGGCTCGAGCGCCCGAAGCTCGTCCCACGCCGCGAGGGCTCGCGGCGCGTCGCCGACCTGCTCCTCGAGGACCTCCGCGCGCCGCTGGAGGAGCGCGAGCCTCCGGCGGGGGTTGGCGCGCGCCGCCTCGGCGTGGAGCACCTCGGCGAGCTCGGCCGCGGCGCCGGTCCGGTCGAGCGTCAGCCGGAGCCCGCGCAGGGCGGCCGGGTTCCCGGGCTCGAGCTCCAGGATCCGCCGGTAGCGGCGGGTCGCGGCGGCGAGGTCGCCCCGGCGCTCCTCGTCGAGCCGCGCGAGCCGGAACAGCGCGTCCAGCTCCTCGGCGGGCGGCGCGCCCGGCGAGAGCTCGCCCTCGATGAGCTCGCAGAGCTCCTCCCACCGCCCCTCGCGCTCGAGGAGCCGCTCGAGCGCCGTGCGCGCCGTGAGGAGCTCCGGGTCCTGGGTGAGCGCCGCGCGGTAGGCGAGCGCCGCTTCGGCCGGGTTCGCGAGCCGCTCGTCGAGCACCTGCGCCGCCTTGAAGAGGCGCTGCGCCCGCTCTCGCGGGTCGCGGGCGGCCGCCGCCTCGGCGCGGAACGCGGCGAGCACGCCCTCCCAGTCGTCCGCGGCCGCGCAGAGCCGGCCGAGCGTGGCGAGCGCCTTGCGCTGCCCGGGGTCGAGCTCCAGGACGTCGCGGCAGGACCGCCGCGCCTCGTCAGGGCAGCCGAGCTGGACCTCCTCGATCTCGATCCGGCGGAGCTTCGCGCCGATCGCCTCGAGCCGGTGGCCGGGGCCGCCGTGGGCGAGGTGCGCGGCGGCGAGCGCCTCGAGCGCATCGGCGGCGGCGGCCCACTCGCGGCGGGCCTCGCGCAGCCGCACGAGCTCGGTGATGACCCGGGGATCGTCCGGCGCGAGCGTCCAGGCCTGCTCGAGGGCGGCCACGGCGCTGTCGCCGTGGCCGAGCCGCTCCTCCACGCGGGCGAGCTCGGTGAGCGCGCACGCCGCCTCGGCGCCGGAGGTGTGAGCGGCGTCGGCCCGGAGCACCTGCGCGAGCCCGAGGAGGTCGCCGGAGCGCGAGGCGTGGAGGCGGGCCGCGCCGCGGACCAGCGCGTCCTCGGGGCACCGGGCGAAGGCGGCCTGGGCGAGCGCCGCCGCCTGCGACAGGTCGCGGAGGCCCTCGGCGGCGACGCCGGAGGCCGCGACGAGGTAGTGGGCGGCGAGCCGGGGATCGTCCGCGCGGTCCGCGCAGCGCTGGTACGCGGTGAGGAGCGAGGCTTCGTCGCCGGCCGCCGCCGCCGCCTCGGCGTCGGCCTGCGCGAGCGCGAGCGGGCCACGCGCCGGCGCGGGAGGGGGCGGCGCCTCGCCCGCGGGCGCCGGCGCGCCGAGGAGCTTCGCGCGCGTGTCCAGCAGGGCGGCCCGGGCCTCCGGCGTCTCCGCGAGCTCGGCCTCGGCGCGCATCGCCTCCGCCGCGAGCGCGGCGTCGCCGCGCTCGAGCGCGAGCCGCCGCAGCGCGCGCAGGTTGGGGAGGAACGGCGGGCCTGCCGCCAGGGCGCGGCGGTAGTAGTCGAGCGCCGCCGACCTGTCGCCGAGCCGCTCCTCGAAGACGCGGCCCGCCTCGTACAGGAGCTCCACCGCGCCGGGGCGATCGCCGAGCGCGACCGCCTCGCGCTCGTAGCGCGCCGCGATCGCCGCCCAGTCGAGCGCGTCGCCGGGAGAGGGCGGCACCTTCTCGAACCGCGAGGCGAGCTGGCCGGCGATCGAGTCGCCCTCGGGTTCGCCGCCGGGGGGCCACTGGGAGGGGTCGCGCGTGCCCATCGGACGCCTGGTCCTCCCGGGCATGTACCACGCCGGGGCCGAGGGGTGAAATCCCGGGTCCCTGGGAGGTTTTCACGTCCCGCGTCCGCGCCCGTGCCCGCGCACGCGACGGAATCGGCGCCGCTTCCCTACATCTCGAAGCGATCGATCCGGCCGGCCTTCAGGAGGATCTCCAGCGCGCCGCGCGTGATCGCCTCCTTGTCGTTCCCCTGCAGCTTCACCACCTGCGGAGCGGAAGGGACCCCGTTCACGGGCGGGGGCACGACGGTGACGGCCCAGGTCTCCCCGAGGTCGCGATCCACCACCACCTGACACTCCAACGCCCCGACGAAGGCACGCGGCATCCAAGCTCCCGAGCGAGTTCGGCAGAAGTATAAGGGATGGGCGCAGGGAAGGGGGCCCGGGCGAACCCGGGCTGGAGCGCACGCCCCGTGGAGATCCATCGCATGGCGAGACCCCACCGTCGCGGAGTCCTGCTGGCCTTCGCCGTCGCGGGCCTGGCGTGCTCGTCCGGGCCCCGGTTGCCGAGGACCTCGGACGCGGTCGCGCTCGAGGTCGGCGGTGCGGCGAAGGGCGGTCCGTTCCGGCTCTCCGAGGCCGACGTCGCGGCGCTCCCTCGCGGCGAGGTCCGGGGCGTGGACCCGAGGACGGGGCAGGCCGCGCAGTACGAGGGGCTCGCGCTGGCGGCGCTCGAGGAGCGGGTGGAGCTCGAGCGCGGGGCCGACACCCTGGTGCTCCGCTCGGCGGGCGGAGAGGAGGTCCCGATCCCGCTCTCGGTGGTGCGCCAGCTCCGCCCGGTGCTGGCGTCGCGCGCCGACGGCGAGGCGCTGGAGGCGCGGGTCGTCGCCTGGCCCAACGTCGCGCATCATGGGCTCAACACCGACCCGCGCGCGCCGCTGTGGTGGGTGCGACAGGTGGTGGGGATCGACTTCGTCCCCTGGCACCGCGTCTACGGGAAGGCGCTCCGGATCCCCGAGGGCGCGCCGCGCGGGGCGCTCGCCGGCGCGCGCACCTTCGGATCGCGCTGCATCGGGTGTCACGAGCTCCGCGGGACCGGCGGCGCGAACGGGCCGGCGCTGGAGCAGGGCGGCGCGTTCACCGAGCCGGCGCGGCTCCGCGCGATCCTCGCGGATCACCCCGGGGTGGGAAGCGCAGGGCTCCCCGCGCCCGCCCCGGAGCGGATCGAGGAGCTGGCCACCTTCCTGAAGGTGATCGCCGCGACGCGCCCGGAGGAGGGCGAGGAGCCCGAGCCCGCCAATCCCTGAAGCTCCCGGGCTCGGCCCCGGGAGCGGGCTCGTCGACGGGCGTCAGACCGCCCAGATGTAGCCGATGCGGACGCCGACCAGCTCGGCGATCTGCTTGGCGAGCTGGCGGCCGTCGCGCCCCGCGATCCAGCGCGGGATGACGACGTGGAACTGGCCGTGCGAGAGCTCGGCCGCCGAGGCGAAGAGCTGCCAGCGGCTCGCGACCTCCTCGAGGGAGATCCGCCCTGGCGGCAGCACGTCGAAGTACACCGGGCACGGCGCGTCGCAGAAGATGGAGGGGCGGTGATCGCGCACCGCGCCGTGCACGAGCTCGGGCGCCTCCCAGCCCGGGAGATCGGCCTGCACGCCGGAGTAGCCGGCCAGCGGGAGCGCCTCGGCCATGAGCCGGATGAACCGCTCCCGCTCGAGATCGCCGCGTTCCTGGGCCGTGGTCTCCAGCATGCCACCTCCCTCGAGGCCGCGCCGCGGGGAGTACGTCCGCGTGCGCCCTGTTCGAAGGTGGTGCCGGTCACAGAAAGACGGAACCCCGAGCGCCCAGGTCCTCCTCCAGCATGGCCTGGAGCGTCGCGCGCACGCGCTCGGTGAGGACGTTCACGATCGCGGGGTCCTGCGCGTCCGCGGGCCCGCGGCCGTCGAGCGGCACGGGCGGGCCGAACCGCAGCGACCACCGCGACGGCAGCGGAAGGGCGGCGGCGGGGCCGAAGCGGAGCGCCGCGCCCTTGCCGATGAGCGGAACGCCCAGGCGCTCGGCGAGCCACCCGGCGCGCGAGATCCCGGACGACGCCTCCTCGCTGCCGACGATCGCGCACGGAACGATCGGCGCGCGCATGCGGAGCGCGAGCTTCACGAACCCTCCGCGCCCGAATCGCTGCAGCCGGTACCGCTCGCGCCAAGGCTTCCGCGCCCCGGCGCTGCCCTCCGGGAACACGCCGACGAGCTGGCCCTCGGAGAGGAGGGCCTCGGCCGCCTGCGGGCTCGCCCGCACCGCGCCGAGCCGGACGAACATGGGCCCGAGCAGCGGGAGATCGCACTCACGGTCGTCGAGCAGGGGGCGGAGCGGGCGGTGCGCGGGGTGATCCCGCCGCAGCGCCTCGCGGAGCACGAGCGCGTCCCACGGGACGACGCCGGCGTGGTTCGCGACCACGACGGCCGGCCCGCGCGCGGGCACGTGCCCCGCCTCGCGCACCACCGTGCGCCACCAGGTCGAGTAGAGCAGCTCGGCCACGGGCGCGAACCGCTCGTCGAACCGCGCGTCCATCCCGTACTTGTCGAGCCGCTCCGGCGGCTCCAGCAGGCGGACCAGGTCGAGCGCCGCGGCGATCCCGGCCTGGAGCTTCGGCACGACGCCGGCGAGCGCGCTCCAGAGCTCCTCGGGCGCGTCGCGGAGGCGGGCGCGGCCGGCGAGCTCGACGAGCCGCGCCTCGGCCTGCTCGATCGCCGCCTCGACGCGGCGCTCGACCGAGGCGAGGCGGGGCGCGGGCTCCTCGCGGGCGGGGGCCGCAGCCGATGGGGCCGCAGCGGGCGGTCTCGCCTGCGGCGTGGGCGGGACGACCGGCTTCGGCGGCGGAGGGGTGGGCGCGGACGCCTGCGCCGCCGGGGCGCGCGGGGCGGCACCCCGGGCGAACGGGTCGTTCCCGAGCACCGCCCGGGCAGGGCGCGATTGCTTGTTCCGGACGGTGCCGGTGCGCGCGCGGCGGGGCTTCGCCCTCTTCTTCGGACCGGCCATGTCCCCTAGTAGACGCGCCCCGCGGCGGGCGTCAAAGGGCATGAAAGGGCCTCGGGCGTCCGGCCACGGGCCGGGTCTCGAGCGGTATGCGTCCGTGAGGCCTGAAGCCTGAAGCCTGAGGCCTCGTTGGATAGGCAGACGGCTCTTCGCGTGTTACCACCAGCACCCCATGCCCCGCATCCAGGTGCTCCCGCCCGGGCTCGTGAACCAGATCGCCGCCGGAGAGGTCGTGGAGCGGCCCGCGTCGGTCGCCAAGGAGCTGCTCGAGAACGCGCTCGACGCCGGGGCGACGGCCGTGACCGTCGAGGCCGAGGAGGGCGGACTCGGCCTCATCCGCGTCTCGGACGACGGGAGCGGCATGGGACCCGAGGACGCGCGGCTCGCCCTCGAGCGGCACGCCACGTCCAAGCTCCGCGACGCGGAGGGCCTCTCGGCGATCGCCACGATGGGCTTCCGCGGAGAGGCGCTCCCGGCCATCGCCTCGGTGTCACGGTTCCGGCTGGACACGTCCGCCGGCGCGGACGGCGCGGGGACCCGCATCGTCCTGGAGGGCGGCGCCGTCGTCGAGGAAGGACCGGCGGCGCGCACCCGGGGCACCACCGTCGAGGTGCGGGACCTCTTCTTCAACACCCCCGCGCGGCGGAAGTTCATGCGCGCGGCGGCGACCGAGGCGGGCCACCTCACCGAGGCGGTGGTCCGGACGGCGCTGGGCCGGCCCGACATCGGGTTCACGGTCCGTTCCGGCGGCCGCACGGTGCTCGCCGCGCGGCCGGGGGAAGGGCTGGCGGAGCGCGCCGCCCACGCGCTGGGCCGCGAGGCGGCACGCCACCTCGTCCCGGTGGACGGCCGGCGCGGCGACGTCCGGGTGCACGGGCTCGTCTGCTCGCCGGATCACTCCGAGCCGACGGGCCGCGGGCTGTACCTGCTCGTCAACGGCCGCTACGTGCGCGACCGCGCCGCCGCGCACGCCGTCCTCCGCGCGTTCGCGGGGACGCTGCCGCCGGGCCGCCATCCGGTGGGCGTGCTCCAGATCTCGCTCCCGCTCGACCGGGTGGACGTGAACGTGCACCCGCAGAAGCTCGAGGTCCGGTTCGCCGACGGGCGCGAGGTGTTCGACGCGATCTTCCACGCGGTCGCGGGCGCGCTCCGCAGCGCGCCGTGGCTCGGGAGCCGGTCCGCGACGTCGCCAGCGGGGGCGCCGACCGGCGGGGCGCCGGCCGCGGGCGGCGCGTCCGGGTGGGACGCGGCGCGCGCCGCCGACGTGCTCGCGTTCGCGCGCGAGGGGCTGCCCGCGCCGGAGAGCGGCGTCACGATCTCGCTGCCGGACGCCGGCCCGACGCTCGTGTTCCCGCGGGCCGCGCCGGGCCCGGAGCCCGCCGCCCCGCACGGCTACTTCGGGCGGCTCCGGTACATCGGCCAGCACGCGCGGACGTACCTCCTCTGCGAGGCGCCGGGCGGTACGCTCGTCGTGATCGACCAGCACGCGAGCCACGAGCGCGTCCTCTTCCAGCGGCTCCGGGAGGCGTTCCGCGGGCGGTCGCTCGCCGTGCAGCCGTACCTCCTCCCGCAGATCGTGACGCTGGCGCCGGCGATCGCCCGGGCGCTCGAGGGCGGGCTCGCCGAGCTCGCCAGGGTCGGGCTGGACGTCGAGCCGTTCGGCGGCGACAGCTTCGCCGTGAAGGGCGCGCCGGCCCTGCTGGCAGGCGTCGACGCGGCCGCCCTCCTCGGCGACCTCGCGGGACAGCTCTCGGACGTCGAGCGCGGCGGGGCGGTCGAGGAGGCGTTCCACGACGTGCTCGCGACGATGGCCTGCCACGCCGCGGTCCGGGCCCATCAGGACGTCGCGCCCGAGGAGGTGCGCGCGCTCCTCGACGCGCTGGATGCGATCGACTTCAAGGCGCGGTGCCCGCACGGGCGGCCGGTGGTGTTCGAGCTTCCGCTCGCCGAGATCGAGAAGCAGGTCGATCGGCGCTGAGGCGCTGCGGTCACACCCGACGCAAATCCGGCGTCGCGAGGACGCCGCCACCTCGCGACACCTGACCCAGGTGGCTCCGGGCACCCCCGACTTCGAGGGGGGAGGAGCAGGCAGGGCCGTGTCCGCCGCGCGGGGGCGCTATGGCTCGGGAGCTTGCGGTGCGTGGGCGGGCACACATCGGTGGGGCGGAACGAAGTGCGGTTTCTTTCACCACCGCTCCGGTTCTTTCATCTTCGAATCCCCCTTCGAGGGTGCAGGCTGTAGGACTTGGCGCGGCCGCGGCTGTAAAACGTTCCCACGCCACCGTCCGCCCGCCTGCCGCATCAGGTCGTCCGCGCCTCGGAAAGCGCCAGATCGGGCACCGGGCGATCGAGGCACGACGGATGCAAAAGAATCGAGCCGTGCGTGGCGCGATCACAGGCAAGGACGTCCTCCTCCACTCCCTGACGATCCTCCGGCTCTGGGGACCCAGCGTGTACATCCGCTGCCTGCGCGCCGTGGTGCGCCGCGAGCGGTGCACGTTCCTGGGGGTCCTGTCCTCGGCGGAGCATCCGACGCGCGCCTGACCCGCGCCGGAGCGTTCCTGACGTGGCGCTGCGGCCGACCTCGTGGCACATTCGCCGGCCGTGCCTCCGCGGGATCCGCGTTACAGACCCTTTCGTACGGCCCTGTGGGGCCTGTACTTCGTCGCGCTCGTCCTGGCGCTCGTCGTCCTCCTCTCCAGCATCGTGAAGAACCTCCGGGGCCCGCATCGCCCGCCGCACACCGGGGCGCTGCCCACGCGAGCCATCCTCCGGGTCTGCGTCTCGGAGCTCGAGGGCCTGCACCGCGAGCAGAACGCCCGCGCCTGGCGTCTCGGCGACGAGATCGGGACGGAGGGAGCGATCCCGCGGTGGGAGGTCTGGGCGCGCGACTGGGAGCAGCGGGTGGACGACCTGTCGGACCGCTGCCGGCTCGACGCCTCGGAGCCGGACCCGCAGGGCTTCGGCGGCCGCGCGGAGCTCGCCCGCGCCCGCGACGCCGTCCTCGGGCTGCACCGCGCCTACCGGGCGCAGGTGAACCGCTTCGCCCAGGACGAGGTGAGCGCCGCGCGCGACGCGGCCGTCGCGCTGGAGCAGGCGAAGGACGCGCTCCGCCGGAGCCCGTGAGTCGCCGCCGCCATCGCTTCCGGCGCGGGCGCGGGCTCGGTCACGGGGCTTCCGGACACGGAAGGCTCGACGACGGCGGCTCGCTGACGAAGACCCAGCGGTAGGTCTGCGTCTCGAACTGGACGTTCCCGTCGGCGACCGCGGTGCGGAACGGGAACGGCGTGGGCGATCCCTCGACGCAGAGGTCGGTACGATCCGCCGCGGCGTCGAAGCGGTTCGAGACGACGAGCTCGACCACGTGGACGACCCCGGCACCGGCGGGGTAGGTGCCGCCGCCCACGACCGCGGGGTGGTCGTACGGTCGGAACGGATAGGCCGGGACCTGGCGGAGCGTCGGGTCCGGCGCGTCGTCGCCGGGGCCCTGGATGACGGTCTGCGGCTGGGCGGGATCGCAGCGCGCGCTGTTGCGGGGGTCGTAGTCCACGAACCACCGCGCGATCACCGCCTCGCTGGTGTTGGGGTCGACGAGGGTGGCGGCGAGGACGTACGACGGGGCGGGGCTGCAGCCGGCGGGGACGCGGATCACGGCCTCGCGCCGCTCCAGGTGGTCCATGAGGATGCGGGGCGGCGTCACCGCGCCCGGCGGGTAGTCGGGCAGGGGCTGCGGCAGGGGACAGCCGGCGAGCAGCAGCACGACGGCGGCGATGGGCGCTCGGGTCACGCGACCTCCTCGGGATCGGGGGAGGGCGGCACCCCCCGGCGCTCCGCCTCGACCTTCTCGAGGTGGCGGAAGATGGTGCGGGGATCGACGCCCAGGTCCTTGGCGGTCTTGGTCCGGTTCCCGCCGTTCCGCTCCAGGACGTCGTTGATGTAGCGCTTCTGGAACTCCTCCTTCGCCTGCGCGAGCGGGAGGATGGGCTCGAGGATCTCCGGGCGGAGGTCGAGGTCCTCGGCCGAGACGAGGGCGCGGTCGGCGAGGACCACCGCCTTCTTCACCCGGTTCTCGAGCTCCCGGATGTTCCCGGGCCAGGCGTACTTGCGCAACGCCACGAGCGCACCGGGAGTGAACCCGCGCACGCGCACGTCGAACTCCTTCGCGTACTTCTGGAGGAACCAGCGGGCGATCACCACGACGTCGTCGTCGCGGTCCCGGAGCGGGGGGAGCGCGATGGCGACGACGTTGAGCCGGTAGTAGAGGTCCTCGCGGAAGGTGCCGCGCTTGATCTCGTCCTCGAGCACCTTGTTCGTAGCCGCGATCACCCGGAGATCCACGGGCTCGGGCCGGGCGTCCCCGACCTTCGTGACCGCGCGGTCCTGGAGCGCGCGCAGGATCTTGACCTGGAGGGCGGGCGGCATGTCGCCGATCTCGTCGAGGAACAGCGTCCCGCCGTGCGCCGCCTGGAACTTCCCGAGCCGGGTGGCGATGGCGCCGGTGAACGCCCCCTTCACGTGGCCGAAGAGCTCGGACTCGAGGAGCGCCTCGGGGATGGCGCCGCAGTTCACCGCCACGAACGGGCCCGACGCCCGCGGGGACCGGCGGTGGATCTCGCGCGCCACCACCTCCTTGCCGGTGCCGGTCTCGCCCGTCACGAGCACCGAGATGTCGGTGGCCGCCACCTTCTCGATGCGCCGGTAGACCTCGCGCATCGACGCGCCCGACCCGATGAGATCGCCGTACTGGCGCGAGGAGACCGCCTCGCGCAGGGTGAGGTTCTCCCGCCGGAGGGAGTCGAGCAGCATCGCGTTCTGGACGAGGAGCGACGCCTGCGCGGCGAACACGGTGAGCGCCTCCAGCGCCCGCTCGTCGAACAGCGAGACGACGTTGTCGTTCCCGAGGTAGATGACGCCGAACACCTCGCCCTTCTGCATGAGCGGGGCGCAGAGGACGGAGCAGAGCTTCAGGTTGACGACGGACGAGGACCCGGACCACTCGGCGTCGTGCAGCGCGTCCGCCACGACGAGGGGCTTCCGCGACTCCACCACCCTGCGGATGATCGAGTCCGAGACCCGATCCATCGCGCCGTCGATCGCCTCGCGCGCCAGGTTGCGCGAGGCCTTGACGCTCATCTCGCCGTCCTCGAGCAGGATGAGGAACCCCTTGTCGGCGTGGGTGACCTCGAGGAGCGCGTCGAGCAGCTCGTCGAGGAGCCGGGCGAGGTCGGTCATCCCGAGCAGCCGCTCCGAGAACCGGACCAGCGTCTCGAGCGCGAGCAGCCGCCCGCCCGCCGCGGCGCGGGGCGCTTCGGCGCGCGGGGCGGGATCGAAGGAGAGCTCGCTCGCGCCTACCCGGATCCGGTCGCCCGGCCCGAGCCGCGAGGACGAGCGGCGCCGGCCGTTCACGGTCATGGCGGCGCCGTCGTGTGCGGCGGCCTCCCAGGTCCGGCCGTCGAAGTGGATGTGGAGCGCGGTCGGGGGGAGCGTCGCGTCGGCGAGCACCACGTCGTTCTCGGGATCGGGGCCCACGCTGGTGATCCGCTTCACCAGCTCCGCCTCGCGCTCGGCGCCGTCCGGCCCGCGGATGATGAGCTTGGGCATGGGAAGGGCTCCGCGTCTCAGAACGTCCAGCCGAGCTTCAGGGTCGCGCCCTTGCCGCCGGGGGCGATCTCGGTCTCGACGAGCGGGACGTAGTGGCGGTGCGCGTCCCAGACGCCGTACGCGTACAGCGCCCAGAACGCGCCCGCGGTGGCGTACTTGAGCGTGTCGAGCTGCCCGAGGAGGCGCCGGTCCGCGTCGCTGTAGGGCGGCCGCGAGCAGCCCGCCTGGCCGGCGACGCAGTTGCGCTGCCGATCCTGGGCGATCTGGTTGTGGAGCAGGAAGGCGGTGATGTTCGCGGCGCCGAGGAGGACCTGCCCGGCGGCGATGGCGGTCCCCTTGCTCTTGTGACCGTTCTGGAACTGGCCCGCGCCGAGGGGAAGCCAGTTGAAGAAGTAGTGGTGGCGCTCCACGCGCACGATGCGCGCGGGCGGGCCGTGGCGGGCGAGGTCCTCCGCGAGGAGCCGCCGCTTGGCTTCGTCCGCGAGGCGCTGCTCGGCCTGGAGCGCCCGCTTGCGCTCGCGCAGCGGGCCGAGCGCGGGCTCGTGCTCCTTCTTCACCCGGTCGAAGAACTCGACGATCGCGGGCGGGACGAGGAACGGATCGAGCGAGAAGTCGGGATCGTGCGAGAGCAGGTTCACGAAGGCGGAGCGGGCCTGGGCGAGATCGCCGAGGTGGTACTCGGAGATCCCCAGCACCCGGTACGCGTCCACGAACTCGGCCTCGGTGAGATCCGGATCGCCGGCGAGGAGCTGCCGGAGCGTGCCGGCGGCGTCGGCGTACGCGCCGAACTCGAACCGGTCGCGGGCGCGCTTCAGCTCGGGCGGGGCGCCGAGCGAGAGCGCGAGCAGCAGGGGGACGACGTGCGTCACGGCGGGACCTCCGTCTCGGGCGCCGCCACGGTCACCTCGACGCCGGCGCGGAGCCGGACCGGGATCTCGCGCGGCGGCCCCTCGGGCGGTTCGAGGCCGATGCGCGCGGTGGCCTCGTAGGGGTTCTCGGCGTCGGCGGGCAGCGGGATCGCGAAGGGCGTGCGCTGGGAGTCGCCGGCCGTTCCGAACGCCTTCCCGTTCACGACGACGCGGGTGGCGGGCTCACCCTCGATCCGCAGCCGCGCCGGGCGGGGCTCGAGCGGGACGCGGAGCTCGCCCGCCTGCTGGGCCTCGGCGGCGCTGAGCTGCTTGACGAAGGGCACGCAGCAGGCGTGCTCGATCTGGATCGTGTGGACCCCGGGGCCGATCGCGAACCGGACGTGCTGCTGGCCCCGGGCCACCTCGACGCCGTCGAGCAGCGCCCGCTCCGCGTACGGCCGGACGAAGACGGCGAGCGGGACGGGGCCTGCGGGTCCGCGCGCGCCGCCCTCCCGGGCCGGCCGGGGTGGGCGGGCCGCCCGCGATCCGCCGGCGGCGGGGGCCGGAGCGTCGGGCGCGCCGGTCGCGACGGACGGGGCCGCTTCGTCGGGCGGCGCGGGGTCGCCCCGGTCAGGTGGGGGAACCGAGGGTGCCGGCCCGTCCGAGGAGGCCGGCAGCGGAGGGGAGGTGAGCTCGCGGGCGGCCGGGGAAGGCGGCGCCGGCGTGGATGCGGCGGCGACGGGGGTGGCGGCCGCCACCGTGCGCCTCGAGGCGAGCAGCCGCGCGCCCTCGGTCACGCCGAGCCACGCGGCGACGGCGAGGACGACCGCTGCGGCTCCGAACATGGCCGCGCGCCGCCGGAGGCGGCGCCGCCGGAGCCGCGCGATCCGCGGGGCGACGTCCGCGTTCTCGGGATCGATCGAGAGGACGCGCCCGTAGAACCGGAGGGCGCGGGCACCGGCGCCGGCGCGCGCCGCCGCGTCGCCGCGGGCGAGCAGGGCGGCGGAGGCCTCGGTCCGGAAGCGGGCCTTCGCGCGGGCGGGATCCCGCAGGAAGGCCACGAGCGCCTCCTGCGGCCGCGTGATGCCCACCTCGGCGAGGACCTGCTGGACGGCGTCGCGCACCTCCGCCGCGCTCTGCGGGCGCCGCTCGGGCGCGAGCTGGAGGCACCGGACGACGAGCTCGGCGAGCGCGTCGGACACGCGCGGATCCACCTTGCGCGGATCCTCGAAGTCGCCCTGGAGCACGCGCCGGAGGATCGCGGTCGGGTTGGCCGCGGAGAAGGGCAGCCGCCCGGTGGCGAGCCAGTACAGCATCGTCCCGAGCGAGAAGACGTCGCTCCGCACGTCGGCGTCCCGCCCCTCGACGACCTCCGGCGGCATGTGATGCGGCGAGCCGACGAGCGCGCCCGTCATGGTCATCCGCTCGTCCGAGGCGAGCACCCGCGCGATCCCGAAGTCGGCGAGCTTCACGGCGGGACGCGCGCCCTCGTCCACGAGCACGTTCTCGGGCTTGAGGTCGCGGTGGATGACGCCGGCCGAGTGGGCGTGCACGAGCGCGTCGGCGAGCGCGAGGCCGACGAGCATGCCGAGCTCGGGGTAGCCGAAGCCCACCTCCTGCGCGAAGGCGCGGAGCGTGCGGCCGCGGACGAACTCCGTCACGAGGAAGCTCTCGGCCGCCGCGTCGCCGGCGTAGTCGAAGATCTCCACGATGCCGGGGTGGGAAAGGCGGGCGACGACCCGCGCCTCGCGTGAGAAGCGCGCGCGCGACTCGGGCGCGGCGGCGAGGTGGGGGTGGAGGAGCTTCACGGCCACCTCGCGATCGAGGGCGGTGTCGCGCCCGCGGTAGACCACCGCCATGCCGCCGCTGCCGATCTGCTCGAGGAGCTCGTACCGGCCGAGCATCCTGATCACCGAAGTCCTCCTCGAGGAGCCATGCCCGACCTGTCGCTCATGGAGCGAGCTCGGCCGGGCGGCGGCGCACATCGGCGCACATGAACGTCACACCCCGGGTCCGGCCGCCAGCGTGACACGGATGGCGGGATCCCGCGGACACTATGACATGGCTGCCGCGGTTCGGCCACTGGGCAGGCGGCCGCTCGCCGCGGCTCACGCGGACCCCGTCGATCCACGCGCCCCCGCGGCGCTCCCGGCCGGCAGGAGGTGGCCCTCGACGAGCGTCCGGATCGTGTCGGGGAACGACGCCGTCGCGACGGGGTGGCGCGCGCGCCAGCCGAGGGCACGGAGCCGCCCGACGTCGTAGTAGTGGTCCGTGCTCATCCAGTGAAGGACCTCGCGATCCACGCGCGGGGTGAGCTGCGCGGAGATGCCGGTCCGCGCGCCCAGGCGCTGCCACCCGCGCGCGAGCCGCCGGTTCACGGCGGCGAGCAGCGTCCGGTCCGGCACGTTCCGGAACAGCCAGAGCAGCGAGGCGGTCAGGCGGGGCCAGGACGGGAGGTAGCGCCCCGGCTCGAAGCCGAGCGACGTGAGCGCCGCCGCCAGGTGCTCGGCGAGCGGGAGCGGCGCCTCGTCGGCTACGTTGAACGCGCGGCCGAGGACCTCGCGATCGTGCGGGTGGAGGGCCACGTGGACCACCGCGCGGGCGAGGTCGGCGAGGTGGACGAGGTGCGCCACGGGCCCGCGGCGCAGGATGGGCACCTGCCGGCGCCCGTGGTTGAGCAGCGCGAGGAACGCGAGCGCGCGCACCGGGCCGGTGTGGAGGGTGGGGCCGTACGGGAGGGCGGGGCGGAGCACCGTGAGCGGCACGCCGCCGCGGAACGCGGCCCAGCTCGCCTGCTCCGCGCGCCAGCGGATCCGCTCGAGCGCCGTCCTCGGGTCCTTGAGCTCGCCCTCGCGGCAGGGCAGGTTGCGCGGCCGGCCGTAGACCGCGGTGGTCGAGAGGTGGAGCAGCCGGCGGGCGCCGTACGCGCGGGCGAGCCGGGCGGCCGTGCGCGCGCCGGACACCTCGAGCGCCGTGCGCCGCGGTTCGTCCATGCCGCGGGGCGTGCGGAGGCCGAGGTGCACGACGACCTCGGCGGAGGTGGCAGGCTCGGGATCGGGGGTGCTCGGGTCGAGCGAGAGGTGGCGGGTCGTGAAGCCCGCCGAGGCGAACGCGCCCGCGACGGCGTCGAGCACCGGCCCGGGCGAGCCGGTGAGGATGGCGAGACGGACCCCCACGAGCGGAAGAGTACACCAGCGGGGTAAGCCTCAGGCCTCGGGCTTCAGGCCTCAGGCGGGCTGTCGGGTCTCTCAGCGACTCGCGAACGCGGTGCTCCCCTGAGGCCCGAGGCCGGACGCCCCAGGGGAGCAAACTGCGGAACCGACCGCGTCAGACGCGGACTTCCTCCGGCTTCTTCGCCGGAGGCGGCGACTTCTTCTCGCCTTCGCCGTCCGTGGTCGGCGCGGGCGGAGTGCGGCCGACCGGGTCCTCCTCGAGGGCGGCCTTGAGGACCTCGTCCATGTGCGCGGCGAAGACGAAGTCGAGCTCCTTGCGCGCCTGCTCCGGCACGTCGAGCAGGTCCTTCTCGTTCCGGGCCGGGATGATGACCCGCTTGATCCCTGCGCGGTGCGCGGCGAGCACCTTCTCCTTGATGCCGCCCACGGGGAGCACGAGGCCGCGGAGCGTCACCTCGCCCGTCATCGCCACGTCCGAGCGGACGCGGATGCCGGTGAGGAGCGAGACGAGCGCGGTGAGGATGGTCACGCCGGCGCTCGGGCCGTCCTTCGGGATGGAGCCCGCCGGGAAGTGGATGTGGATGTCCGTCTTCTCGAGGAAGTTGCCGGCGATGCCGAGCGAGTCGGCCTTGGAGCGCAGGTACGAGAGCGCGGCCTGGGCGGACTCCTTCATGACGTCCCCGAGCTGGCCGGTGAGGGTGAGCGACCCCTTGCCGGTCATCTTCGTGGCCTCGATGAAGAGGATGTCGCCGCCCGCCGCCGTCCAGGCGAGGCCGGTCGCGACCCCCGGGATCTCCGTCCGCTCGGCGGTCTCGTTGTAGAACTTCTCGGGCCCCAGCATGTCGAGGAGGTCCGGCTCGTCCACGCTCCGCTTGGCGCCCGCCGCGACCTTGCCGCTCGCGACCTCGACCGCGATCGCGCGGCACACGTCGGCGATCCGGCGCTCGAGGTTCCGCACGCCGGCCTCGCGGGTGTACGCGATGATGATCCGGATGAGCGCCTTCTCCGTGAGGCTGATCGCCTCCGGCGAGAGCCCGTGCTCCTTGAGCTGCTTCGGGATGAGGTGGTTCTGGGCGATGTGGACCTTCTCCTCGAAGGTGTACCCGGGCAGCTCGAGGATCTCCATGCGGTCCTTGAGCGGGCCGGGGATGGGATCGAGGAGGTTGGCGGTCCCGATGAACATCACCTTCGAGAGGTCGTAGGCGAGGTCGAGGTAGTGATCGGAGAACGAGTGGTTCTGCTCGGGGTCGAGCACCTCGAGCAGGGCCGCCGAGGGATCGCCGCGGAAGTCCGCTCCGAGCTTGTCGATCTCGTCGAGCATCATGACCGGGTTCACCGTCCCGGCCTTCTTCATCGACTGGATGATCCGGCCGGGCAGGGCGCCGACGTACGTGCGCCGGTGGCCGCGGATCTCGGCCTCGTCGCGGACGCCGCCGAGCGAGAGCCGGACGAACTTCCGGCCGGTGGCGCGCGCGATGGACTGGCCGAGCGAGGTCTTGCCGACGCCGGGCGGGCCGACGAAGCAGAGGATGGGCCCCCGCATGTCGTTCTTGAGCTTGCGGACGGCGAGGTACTCGAGGATCCGCTTCTTGATCTTCTCGAGGCCGTAGTGGTCGGTGTCGAGGATCCCGCGCGCGTTCTCGATGTCGAGGTTGTCGTCGGTCTTCTTCGCCCAGGGCAGATCGGCGATCCAGTCGAGGTACGTGCGGGCGACCGTGTACTCGGAGCTCGCGGTCGGGATCGACTTGAGCCGGTTGAGCTCCTTCTGCGCGACCTTGTCGACCTCGGGCGGGAGCCCGGCCTTCTTCAGCCGCTCCGCCAGCTCGTCGAGCTCCTCCTCCTCCTCGCCGAGCTCGCCCAGCTCCTCCTTGATCGCCTTGAGCTGCTGGCGCAGGTAGTACTCGCGCTGCGTCTTCGACATCTCGCCCTTCACGGCGGAGTCGATCTTGTTCGAGAGCTTGAGGATCTCGCGCTTCCGGTTGAGGAGCTCGAGCACGAGCTTCATCCGCGCCTTGAGCTCGACCGTCTCGAGGACCTGCTGCTTCTCCTCGATCGGCACGTCCACGTTGGCCGCGATGAGATCGGCGAGGTGGCCGGGGTGGGTGATGGACTCGACGAGCTCGGTCGCGGCGGCGGGGAGCTCGGGCATGAGCTCGATGACCTCGCGCGCGAGCTTCTTGAGGTTGATCGCGAGCGCTTCGACCTCGACGTCGTCGGTGGCCGCGGGCTTGTCCTCGATCGCGTCCACCCGCGCCTTCAGGTACGGGTTCTCCTGGACGAGCTCCAGCACCTTGAACCGCGCGAGGCCCTGCACGACGAGCGAGTAGTTGTCCTCGCCCATCTTGAGCAGCTTCACCACGCGGGCGACGGTCCCGACCGTGTAGAGGTCGGCCGCCCCCGGGTCCTCCTCCTCGGCGCGGCGCTGGGTGACGACGCCGATCACCTGCTCGTCGCGGACCGCGTCCTTGATGAGGGCGATCGTCTTCTGGCGGCCGACCGCGAGCGGGAGCACCCCGCCCGGGAAGAACACCGAGTTGCGCAGCGGCAGGATCGGCAGCACCGCGGGGATGTCTTCCTTCGCGATGAGGCCAGGCGGGCCCATGGCCGGTGCGACCTGAGCGCCGGCGCCACCGCCCTTCTTCTCCTTCTCGGACATGTGCTTCTCCTTGGGGTGTGCGCCGCGAGGGCTCCGATCAGGGATACCCGCGGGAAGGGACGTTATCAACAAGAAACCGGGTGGACTGGCGGGCGCTTGGGGCCGCGGGGCGCGGCCCGGTGCGATCGTCACGGTTCGTTCAACGCCGTCCGGCCAGGCTTCGGGATCGTGCGCCCATCGGGCTCGCCGCCGGGACCGCCCGGATCGCTCCGCACGGGACCCTCGGAGGGAGCCCAGAGCCCGCGCTCCCGATCGTCCTCGCCTGCGCCGGACACGCGCCCGCTGCGGGGCGGGACCTGCTGGGGCGCCGCCGGGGGACCCTCGGCTGGAGACCACGCTCGTTTGCCGTTCATCGTCTCCTCTGCATAAGACCGACTTCCTCGGCGGCAAGCCCGTGGCCAGCTTCGAAGGCGTGCAGGCCACCGTGGCCGCGCTCGCGCTGGTCTTGGGGGGAGGAGCGATCGGGCTCCTCCTGGCCGTGGCCTTCGGCGCCTGGCGCGCGGCGCGGCCGGGTGCCCGCGCGCTCGAGAAGCACCTGTGGGCCGTGTCGGAGGCGCTGGGCGATCCGGCCTTCCTCCTCGACGCGCGCGGCCGGATCGTCGCGGCGAGCCGGGCGGCGACCGCGCGGTTCGGGGACGACCTGTGGGGGCGCGGCATCGAGGAGGTCCTCGGGGCCCAGGCCGCCCTGCTCCTCCGCGGGGTCGCGCGCGGGCCGGCCGCGGCGCGGATCGACCTGGACGGCCGCCCCGCCGCGGCGAGCGCCGTGGTCGAGCGGCTCGCGTCCCGCCCGGCGCGCGATCTCGTCGTCCTCCGGATCGACCCCGCGCCTCGCCCGCCGCCGCTCCCGGCGCCGCGCGCCGCGCGCGTGGAGCTCGCGCCGCCGCAGCCCGCGCTCCGCGCGGGCCTCGCCACCCTCGCGGCCGCGCTCCTTCCTCCCGTCGAGCGGGCCTCCACCGCGGCGGGGCT
Source organism: Anaeromyxobacter sp. (assembly GCA_035627135.1). GTDB lineage: Bacteria > Myxococcota > Myxococcia > Myxococcales > Anaeromyxobacteraceae > Anaeromyxobacter. The sequence continues at coordinate 27,082 of DASPMI010000001.1, forward strand.
CCTCCGGCTCTCGCTCCCGACGCTCCCCGCGCGCGGCGGCGCGCCCGGGCCCTCGCCGAGCGACGAGCTCCGGCGCCTCGAGGCGGAGCTCGCGGCGCTCGAGCGGCGGCTGCGATGGCTCCAGGCGTCGGGGCGGGAGCTCGCGGCGCCCGTCGCCTCGGTCGATCTCGCCGCCCTCGTGGCGGAGCTCGCCGGCAGCGCGCCGCACGGCCGCCGCCTGCGGACGCAGCTCACACCCGCGCGCGCCCTGGCCGACGCGGGCCGGCTCCGGACCGCGCTCCGCGAGATCCTGCGATCGGCCGGGGAGGCGCTCCCGGCGGGCGGCGAGCTCCTGGTGCGGGTGGCGGCGCGCTCGGGCGCGGCGGTGCTGGAGCTCGTGCCGGCGGCGGCGGCGGTCGAGGCCGCGGCGCTCGCGCGGACGCTCCTCGTCCCCGACGGGGGCGAGGTGGAGGTCGAGGCGCCGCCCGGCCGCGCGGGCGTGTGCCGCATCCTGCTGCCTGCGAGCTGAGCGGTCGGGCACGGGCACGGCGCGGGGAACCGTCGGCGGGACCCGCTTCCCAAGGACCCGCCCCCTCGTCTAGCATCCGCTCTGCACCGTTCTCCTCGGGAGGTAGCGCATCGTCCGCCTCGGCCACGTCAGCGATCTCCACCTGGCCGATCGCGCGCGATACCCGCGCCACGGGTTCACCGCGCGCGACTGCGAGCGCCACTCGGCCAAGCTCGCGCGCGGCCTGCTCGAGGCGCTCCAGGAGGTCGGCGTCGACCACCTGGTCGTGACCGGCGACCTCACGCTCTCGGGCGAGGCGCGCGAGCTCGAGCGCGCGGCGGAGCTGCTCGCGCCGTTCGCCGAGGCCCGGAAGCTCACGGTGGTCCCCGGCAACCACGACGTCTGGAGCGAGGACTCGGTCGAGACCGCCCGGTTCCTCCGCGCGATCGGGCCGGACGGGAACGGCATGAAGAAGGCTGCGCCGAGCTACCCGCACGTCGTGCCGCTCGGCGACGAGGTGGCGCTCGTCGCGCTCGACAGCGCGCGGTGGGGCGAGGACCCGTACTCCACCCCGGGCCGGCTGGGGTCGGAGCAGATCCGCGCGACCCGCGCCATCGTGCGCGAGCAGGTGAAGGCGGGGCGGGCCGTCCTCCTCGCGTTCCACCACCACGTCGTCCTCCCGCCCGAGCGGGTGCCGTCCGACGCGTACGTCGCCCGCATGCCGCTCGCGGACGCCGATCAGATCGTCCGCCTCGTGGCGGAGCTGCCGGTGGCGGCCGTGCTGCACGGCCATCGCCACACCGCCTTCCGCGTCGATCTCCCCGGCGTGGCGGGCCCCACCCCCGTGCTCTGCGCCGGCTCGGCGTCGCGGGTCGCCGACGAGCCGGTGCGGCGCGCGCGCGCCTACGTGTACGAGATCGACCGCACGGGCGTGCGGAGCGTCGAGGCCCTCGTGGCCGGGACGGAGTGAACCCATGAAGAAGGTGCTCCTCGTGGCCGCGCTCCTCGCGCTGGCCCTGACCGCGGGCGTGCTCGCATCGTCCGCGTTCCGCGAGCGCGGCGCGGCCGCGGCCGCGCAGGCCGAGCGGCTGCGGCTCCAGCGCGAGTTCTCGGAGCGCGCCGCGCTGCTCCGGGCGCTCCCGGTGGACGGGACGCTCTGGCGCGACGAGATGAACGTCCTGCTCCGCGGGTACGTCCAGTCGCTGGCGGAGGTGCGCAACCGCTACCCGGACGCGCCGGCGCCCGCCCGGCCCGAGGCGGACGCCAAGGGCAAGCAGGAGGAGAAGGCGCGCGCGCTGCGCGAGGAGTTCCAGCGGTACGCCGAGGGGCGGATGGCGCTCCTCTCCGGCGGCGCGTACGCGCCGCTCGCGTCGGCGGTGTCGGGAGGGCTCCGGCTCGACGTCCTCGCCGTCGAGCCGGGCGCGTCTCCGAGCGGCGGCCCCGGGCTCCGGGTCGACTTCGCGCTCTGGGGCACGCCGCGCCTCCTCGAGGTCGACCGGACCCGCGAGGGCACGGTGCGGCGCACGATCCTCCCGCTCGCGCTCAAGGCGCTCGAGTTCAAGTTCCTCGACGCGGGGGGCAAGCAGCTCGGCGGCATGGGCGGCGCGGGCGAGCCGGAGCAGAAGCTCGTCGATCCGGAGCGGTTCGTCCCGGACTTCCCGCCCGGGGTCCTCTGCGGCACGTGGTGGGTCGACCTCCTGCCGCGCGAGGCGGTCTCGACGGAGCTGCGCCTCGACGTCGAGGTCCGCGCGCCGAGCGGCGCCTCGATCCCGGCGTCCTTCACCGTGGCGCTGCCCGTCCAGGAGCCCTGGCGCATCCCGCCGGGCGCGAGCTACCAGGCCGAGGTCCGCGAGGCGCCGGCGGTGGGGCAGTAGGTGGTGGCCCGGAAGGGCGCCGTGGGAGGCGCAGGCGCAGGCGCGGCCAAGGCCCCGGGCAAGCCCCGGCGGCCGCGCGCGGCGAAGCCCGCGCCGCCCGCGCTCCCGGCGCCGCGCGGCGACGCTCCGCTGCACGAGCTCGGCCGCGACCCGCTCTCCGTCTTCCTGTTCGTCGCCCTGGTGCCCGACGAATCGCGCGCGCTCGTGAAGGAGCTCGGGCTCTCGGTCCCGGGCTTCCGGACGGAGGCGCTCTCGGACGTGCAGCGGTGCGACGTGCTCGCGGACGAGATCCGCGCGCGCCCCGAGGTGGGCGCGCGCGTGCTGGAGGTGCTGCGCAAGGCGTACGGGCGGATCGCGCTCCACACGGCGCCGCTCGACGCGGTCGCGGCGGACGATCTCCTCGGGATCACCGGGACGGACAACGGGCTCCCGCTGGCGCTGTGGCGCGTGCTCGCCGACCCGGCCCCGGCGGTCCGGGCCCGGGCGGTGCCGGTGCTGGACCAGCTCGCGAAGGAGTACTACGGGCCGCCCCCCGAGGGCGCCGACGAGGCGGAGCGGGCGCCCGCCGTGGACCCGGGCCGCGGCGAGGCCGCAGCGCTCGCGCGCGTGAAGGAGCTCGAGAAGGAGCTGGAGCGGGCCGAGGCGCGGGCGGAGAGCGCGCGCAAGAAGGGCGAGGAGCAGCGGGAGAAGCTCCAGGAGTGGCTGAAGGAGGCGCGCGCGCGCGCGGCCCAGGCGGTGGACGAGGCGGCGCGGGCCCGCGAGGCCCAGGCGGCGGCGCAGGCGGCGCGCGAACGGGCCGAGGCGGCGCTCGCGGCGGCGCAGGCGACGGACGCGGCCGCCGAGGCGCAGCGGGCGCGGGCGGCGCAGCACGAGCTGGAGGGCAAGGTGACGCGGCTCCAGGCGCAGCTCG
>DASPMI010000002.1:0-33102 GCA_035627135.1 Anaeromyxobacter sp.
CCTGGTCCCTCGTCAAATCGCCGCGCTCGTATGCGGCAACGATCCTCTCCCGGAGATCCAACGACAGCGGCTCGGGCATCGCCACCTCCGAGAACCGTAGATCAGATTTCTCGGATCAAGGCAATGGGACACCGCTATCAGTTGCTCATCCTCGCGACGCTAGAGCGTGAGAACTGTGACGCGAGAAGCTTTGGAAGTCCTATCCTCGACGGGCAGGCGCTCGACACCGGCCGCGCGCGACGCGCCCCTCCCCGGTTACACCTCCCCTCCCCATGGACGTCCGCCTCGGCTACGTCGCCAACTGCCTGACGCTCGGGATCACGGCGAGCCACACGTGCCGCGTGGCGAGCGCGACGCCGAAGCGCATCGCCGAGCTCGTCGCGCTCAACCTCGAGGAGCTCGAGCAGATCCTGCTCTTCAACGAGCGCCACGGGATCGAGCTCTTCCGGATCGGCTCCTCGCTCGTCCCGCTCGCCTCCCACCCGGTCAACCGCACGCGCTGGTGGCGCACCTTCGCCCGCGACTTCGACCGGCTCGGCCGGATCGCGGCGCGCTCGCGGCAGCGGCTCTCGCTCCACCCCTCCCCCGCGGGCGCGTCGCTCGCGTCGGTCCACCCCCGCGTGCGCGCCGCGTCGGTCGCGGAGCTCGTGTACTCGACGCGCGTGCTCGACCTGCTCGGCCAGGGACCGGACGCGCGCGTGGTCCTCCACCTCGGCGGCGCCGCGCCCGACCGCGCGTCGGCGCTCGCCGCCTCGCGGCGGTTCCTGGACGAGATGCCGGACGACGCGCGCCGCCGAATCGCCCTCGAGCACGACGACCGGGTCTGGAGCGCGCGCGAGGTGCTCCCGCTCGCCCGCGGGCATGGGCTCCCGTTCGTCGCCGACACGCTCCACGACGCGATCCTCCCCTCGGATCCGCCGCTCTCGACCGCCGCGCTCCTCGACGCCGCGGCCCCGACCTGGCACGCCCTGGGCCTCCGCCCCAAGTACCACCTCGCGAGCCAGCGCCCCGGGGCGAGGCCCGGCGCGCACGCCGACGGGATCGACGTTCGGGACTGGGACGCGCTCGCCCGCGCACTCCGCCACCCCGCGGACCTGATGCTCGAGGCGAAGGGGAAGGACGTGGCGCTGCTCGCGCTCCGGCACCGGCGGGACTCCGCCCTGGGCCACGCGGCGGCCCTGGCTTCACGAGCAGAGTAGCAGGGCGCGGCCCGCCCGCGCGGTTGCCGCTACCGTGGCCTCGGCCCAACTTGCCGTGATGGCCCTGCCCATCGAGGACTACGCGCTGCTGGGCGATCTGCGGACCGCCGCGCTCGTCGGGCGGGACGGTTCGGTCGACTGGCTCCCGCTCCCCCGGTTCGACTCCGGGGCGTGCTTCGCCGCCCTGCTCGGCGACGCGTCGCACGGGCGGTGGCTCCTCGCCCCGCTCCCCGGCACGGTGCTCGAGACGCAGCGCCGGTACCGGGGCGCGACGCTGGTCCTCGAGACCACGTTCCGCACGCGGGACGGCGTCGCGCGCGTGGTGGACTGCATGCCGCCGGGCGAGGAGCGGCCCGATCTCGTCCGCGTGGTCGAGGGCGTCGAGGGCACGGTCGCGATGCGGATGGAGCTCGCCCTCCGGTTCGACTACGGCTGGATCGTCCCGTGGGTCCAGCGGCGGGGCGACGCGCTGCACGCCGTCGCGGGGCCGGACGCGGTGGTGCTGCGCACGCCCGTGCCGACGCGGGGCGAGGGGTTGACGACCGTCGCCCGCTTCGACGTGCACGCCGGCGAGAAGGTCCCGTTCGAGCTCTGCTGGCATCGCTCCCACGAGCCGGCGCCGCCGCAGATCGACCCCGTCGAGGCGGTGGCCGCCACCGAGCGGTGGTGGCGCGGCTGGGGCGCGTGCTGCGCCTACGACGGCCCGTGGCGCGAGGCGGTGACGCGCTCGTTCGTGGTCCTCAAGGCGCTCACCTACGCGCCGACGGGCGGCATCGTGGCCGCGCCCACCACCTCGCTCCCCGAGTGGATCGGCGGCGTGCGGAACTGGGACTACAGGTACTGCTGGCTCCGCGACGCCACGTACGCGCTCTACGCGCTGCTCGTCGGCGGCTTCCGCGACGAGGCCGCCGCGTGGCGGGAGTGGCTCGTGCGCACGGTGGCCGGAGATCCCGCGCAGCTCCAGATCATGTACGGCGTCGCGGGCGAGCGGCGCCTCACCGAGCTCACGCTGCCGTGGCTCCCCGGGTACGAGGGGAGCGCGCCGGTGCGCGTGGGGAACGGGGCGGTGCACCAGCTCCAGCTCGACGTGTACGGCGAGGTCCTCGACGCGCTCCACCAGGCCCGCCGCAAGGGGCTCGAGTACGACCCCAACGCCTGGCGGGTGCAGCAGGCCATCCTCCATCACCTCGAGGGCGCGTGGCGGCAGCCGGACGAGGGGATCTGGGAGGTGCGCGGGCCGCGGCAGCACTTCACGCACTCGAAGGTCATGACCTGGGTGGCGTTCGATCGCGCGGTGAAGGCCGTCGAGCGGTTCGGCCGCGACGGTCCCCCGGGCGGGGTCGACCGGTGGCGCGCCCTGCGCGACGAGATCCACGCCGACGTCTGCCGCCGCGCCTGGAACCCGGAGGTGGGCGCCTTCACGCAGGCGTACGGCTCGCGCCGCCTGGACGCGGCGCTCCTCCTCCTGCCGGTGGTCGGGTTCCTGCCGCACCGCGATCCGCGCATCGAGGGGACCGTGCGCGCGATCGAGCGGGAGCTGGTCCGCGACGGGCTCGTGCTCCGGTACGTGGACGACGGGGCCGACGGGCTCCCGCCGGGCGAGGGCGTCTTCCTGCTGTGCAGCTTCTGGCTCGCCGACCACCTGGCGCTGTCCGGGCGGGTGGACGAGGCCCGGGCGCTCTTCGAGCGGCTCCTCGCGCTCCGGAACGACGTCGGGCTCCTCGCCGAGGAGTACGACCCCGCCGCGGGCCGCCTGCTCGGGAACTTCCCGCAGGCCTTCTCGCACATCGGCGTCGTGAACACCGCCTTCAACCTCACGCAGGCGATGCCGAGCCCCACCCAGGAACGCGAGGAGGACTGATGCGCGCGCTCGCCGTCACCCCGGGCCGGAAGGACTCCGCCGCGCTCGTCGAGCTGCCCGAGCCGCCGCCCGCGGAGGGCGCGGTGCTCGTCCGGGCACGCGCCGTCGGGATCTGCGGGACCGACGACGAGATCCTCGCGGGCGCGTACGGCGCGGCCCCGCCGGGCGAGGACCGGCTCGTCCTCGGGCACGAGTCGCTGGGCGAGGTGCTCGAGGCGCCGCCCCGCGCCGGCCTCCGCCCGGGCGCGCTCGTCGCCGGGATCGTCCGCTGGCCGGATCCGGTGCCGTGCCCGAGCTGCGCCGTGGGCGAGTGGGACATGTGCCGGAACGGCCGGTACAGCGAGCACGGCATCGCGGGCCGCCACGGCTTCCTGCGCGAACGGTGGCGGCTCCCGCCCGAGCGGCTCGTCCCGGTGGACGCGGCGCTCGGAGAGCTCGGCGTCCTCCTCGAGCCGGCCAGCGTCGTCGCGAAGGCATGGGAGCAGGTGGAGCGGATCGGGACGCGCGCGCGGTGGCGGCCGCGGCGCGTGCTCGTCACCGGCGCGGGGCCGATCGGGCTCCTCGCCGCGCTGCTGGGCGTGCAGCGCGGCCTCGAGGTCCACGTCCTCGATCGCGCCCAGGACGGCCCGAAGCCCCGCCTCGTGGCGGCGCTCGGCGCGACGTACCACGCGAGCGACGTCGAGGAGGCCGGCCGCGACGCGGACGTCGTCCTCGAGTGCACCGGGGCCCCCGGGCTGCTGTTCGACGCGATGAAGGCGCCGCGCCCGAACGGCATCGTCTGCCTGCTCGGCGTCTCACCCACGGGGCGCTGCGCCAGCGTCGATCCCGGCGCGCTCACCCGCGCGCTCGTCCTCGAGAACAACGTCGTGTTCGGCTCGGTCAACGCGAACCGCGCGCACTGGGAGGCCGCGGCCCAGGCGCTCGGGCGCGCCGATCGCCGGTGGCTCGCCGGCCTCGTGACCCGGCGGGTGCCGATCGATCGCTGGCGCGAGGCGCTCGCGCGCGACGAGGCCGACGTCAAGGTGGCAGTGGTCTTCCCGTGACGGGCGCGCTCCCCGCGCGCGGCCGGCCGCGCGCCGCGGGGCCGAGCTCCGCCAGGCGCGCCGCCAGCCCGCGCAGGTGCCGCTCCCGCGCCTCCTCGCGCCGGCGCCGCTCGTCCCCGGGCGGTGCCGCGCCCGCCGCGAACGACCAGCGCCCGAGCTCCAGCGCGTGGTAGCAGACGCGATAGAACGGGAGCAGCGCCGGGTCGGCGCCCGGCGCGAGCGCCCGCGCCGCCTCCGCGAGCCGGAGCGCCTCGCGCGGCGAAAGGCCGAGCTCCGCCTCCGCACCGGCGACGTCCCAGAGCAGGTCCTGGCAGCCCGTGAGCTCGTGGCCGGCGTGGTGGTCGAGCCCGTCGCACTTCAGGATCCGCCGATCCGGCCCGACGAGCCACTTCCAGGCGGCGAGCCGCGCGTCCACCTCCGCGGCGCGCGCCTCGTCCACGAGGCGCGGCAGGAAGGCCTCGAGCCGGTCCGCCGCCGCGCCCGCCGCGGGCCCGAGCGCCTCGGCGGCGTTGGCGCGCGCCGCCTCGGCGAGCGCGGCGGGATCGGCGCCGGGGCCCGGCGGTCGGCGGGCGCTCGCGCCGAGGAGCCGGACCAGCGCGTCGAGCACGCCGGCCCGCGAGACGCCCGCGGCGGAGAGCGGCACGAGGTCCGCGCGCCACGGCTCGACGAGCCACCCGTGGCGCAGCCCCTCCGGCGGGAGCCCCACCCCCGCCGCGTGGAGCGCCCGCGCGCGCGCGAGCTTCCGCTCGCCCTCGCCGCCCAGGCCCGCGAACCGCGCGAGCCAGCGCCGGCCGCGCGCGTCCTCGAGCAGCACCTTCCGCCGCTCCATCCAGCCCGTGCTCGGCGGCCACGCGTCCGCCGGCAGGGCGACGTGGCCGCGCCAGGCGCCGTCGCCGAGCTCCGCCACCGCGCGCACCCGGCCGACGAGGTCGCCCGCGAGCGCAGCCGGCGCGAGCATGCCGGCGTCGGCGGGCGCGGCGTGGCGCGCGAGCCGCGCGAAGAGCGCGCGGACCCGCGGCGGCGCCTCGGGCCCCGGCGGGCCGGCGTGGCTCGTGAACAGGTGGATCCGCTCGGCCGGCACGCCGGCCGCGAGCAGCGCCTCGGCCACCGCCGCGATCGTCGAGCCCGAGAGGCCCGGCCCCTCGTCGACCACGGCGAACCGGCCGCCGCGCGCCCGCGCCACGGCGTCGCGCACGGCCTCGGGCGCGAGGGTCCGGCGGAACGCGCCCCCCCCGGGGCGGACCGAGAGCAGCTCCCCGCGCGAGCCTGCGCCCGCCGCGGCCATCGCGGCGAGCCCGGCGCCGATGCTGCGGACGCCGATCCAGGTGGTGCGCCCGCCGCGCAGCGCGCGGCCGGCGACCGCGAATGCCTCGGGGTAGACGGCGTAGAGCGCGTGGCCCTCGGGGCGGCGGACGCGGATCGTCCGCGGCGCCCCGCGGAGCGCGACCGCGCGCGCCTCGGGGGGCCGGGCGCGCCCCGCCGCCTCGAACGAGCGCCAGAGCCCACGCGCGATCCGCCCGGCCTCGGCCAGCGCCTCGCGCGCCGCCGCCGGCGGGCAGGCGCCGGCGTCGGCCGCGTCGCCGAGCCCCTGGGCGAGCTCGCCGGCGCGCACGAGCGCGGCGGCGACCGCGGCGTGGCGCTCGATCCCGCGGGGCAGGTGGGCCGCGCGCCGCAGCGCGCGCGCCACGTCCTCCGCCACCGCGCGCGGGTCCTCGTCCTGCGCGTGATCTCCGAAGAAACGCATGCCGAGCCCGTGGGCGAGCCCGCGCCCGCGCCCGGGCGCCGCCCCGGGGCGAGCGCGCCCCACCACACTGTGCGCACGCCCGGGTCCGGACGGCCTCTTGCCCGCCCGCCCACCGCGGGTTTATCACCGCGGCACCTCATGACGCGCTCCCTCCGCTCCACCCAGTACCTCGCGTTCGTCACCCTGGGCTACGCGCAGTGCGTGATCGGCCCGATCCTCCCGTCGATCCAGCGCGAGATCCCGATGTCCGACTGGCGGGCGGGCCTCCTCGGCGCCGGGCAGTTCATCGGGCTCCTGATCGTCGGCCTCCTGGGCGGACCGCTGGCGGACCGGTTCGGCAAGAAGCGGTTCGTGATCGCGGCGAGCGTGCTCCTGGCCGCCGGCCTGGTCGGCTACACCCTCGCGCCGTCGTTCTGGCCGCTCCTCCTCACCGCCGTCGTGACCGGCCTCGGCGGCGGGGGGTACGAGGTCGGCGTCAACGCGCTCCAGGCGGATCACGCGGGCGAGACCGACTCGGGCCACGGCATGAGCCTGCTCCACGCCTTCTACGGGATCGGGGCCGTCATCGCCCCGTTCGTCGTGCAGGTGGCGCTCGGGCAGGGGCTGGGCTGGCGCCCGGCGCTCATCGCCGCGGCGCTCCTCCCGATCGCGGTCGCCGCGGCGCTCGGGAATCAGCAGGTCGGCGCCGGGCGCGCCACGCCCGAGGCGCCCGCCGGCGATCTCTTCCTCCGCCGCGCGCTCTGGCTGTGCGGCCTCCTCTTCCTGCTGTACGTCGCGATCGAGATGTCGATCGGGACCTGGATCTCCACGTACTGGACGCGCCGCGCGGCGGGGAGCGCCGTGCCGGCGGCCATCATGAGCTCGATCTTCTGGGGCACGCTCACCGCCGTCCGGCTCGTCGTCGGGAAGCTCGCCGACCGGATCGGCCACCTCCGGTTCCTCGCCGTGTCCGCGGCGCTCGTGCTGCTCTTCGCCGGGCTGTGGGCGGCCGCGCCGACGCCCGCGGTGACGCTCGCAGCGGTGGTGGCGCTCGGCGCGGCGCTCGCCGGCGTCTACCCCACGGCGATGGCGCTCGCCACCGACGCCTTCCCAGGCCACTCGGGGAAGGTGGTGGCGTTCCTCTCGGCGTTCGTGGCGACGGGCGGGCTGCTGCTCTCCGGCGTGGGCCGCCTCTCGGACCTCTCGGACGCGCGCGACATGGGGGTCCTCCCGCCGGCCGTCGTCGGCGGCGGCGTGCTCCTCCTCGCGACGGTCCTCGCGATCCGGCTGCCGCGGCCGGCGGCGAAGGTCACCCCAGCAGCGCCGTGAGGCTCCGCGCGACCCGAGCCCGAGGAGCCGGGCTCGGGCGCGGGCTCGGACGCGTTCACGGGAACGACCTCGACCCGAATGCTCCGCGATCGGTCCGACCGCGGTCTTGCCGCTGCGTGAACAACCGTTACTTCGCCGCCGCCGGCTCCGTCCCCAGCCCGAGCGCCTCGCGGACGGCGCGAGCCTTCGCCTGGATCCGCCGCTCGTTGTCGGGCCCCATGCGCAAGAGGTGCTTCTCGACCTGGCCCAGGCCCTCGAGCTTCGGATCGGCGTACACGAACACTCCGCCGTCCGGGATCACCTCCACGTCCCCGTCCGCGATCGGGGCCCCCTCGAGCCGCCGCAGCGCACGGGCCGTGGCGGCGTCGAGCGAGCCACCCGGGTACCCGAGCGCGCGGTAGGCAGCCTCGAGCGCCGGGTGGAGGGTGCGGTAGACGCCCGCGAGCGTGGTGACGTCGATCGAGTCCACCGCGCCGGCGAACTCGTCGTACCGCGCGTACGAGGAAGGGGCGACGTAGCTCTTCGCGCCGCGCTGCACCACCTGGAAGGACCCCTTCGGCGCGAGGACCTCGAGCGCCTTCCGCGGGCTCTCGCCTCGGTCGAGGTTGTCGGTGACGACCGCCCATCGGCGGACGAGGTCGTCCGCCTGGGCGAGCCACCGCCGGTACGCCGGATCGGTGCCGAGCTTCTCGAGCTCCGCGCGCGCGTCGGCGTCGTTCACCTGCGCGGCCGGCGCATCGGCCTGCGCCGGCGGAGCGACGACCTCGGCGGTCTGCTGGGGCTGCGCGGGCGGCGGTTCGGGCTTGCGGAGCAGCACCCACGCGGCCACGGCCACGACGACCGCAGCCAGGATCACCGCCGCCCATTCACCGCGGGACAGGGAACGCTTCTCGGTCTCGTTGTCGGCCATGCCATGCCCTAGTCACGAATGCCGGAGCGTTCGAAGGCCCTCCTCGGGGGCCCACGAGGGGGCGTCCTTGCCGCGGCGTCCACGCGCCCGGCCGGTGGGCTGCGCACGGCTCGGTTGTCCCACCGCGGCCGCGTCGCAACTTGGTGGTGGAGCGCACGCGCGCGAGAGGAGGGACTCATGGCGGACACGGAGCAGCCCAGGAGCGAGCCGGAGAACGAGGGCGAGGGGTCGCGGAGCGGCGACGCGCAGTACCGCGCCGGCGTCGAGGAGCACCTGCGGAAATCGGACGTGGAGCAGGAGGCCGAGGCGGCCCGCCGCGACGTCGAGCAGAACCCGGAGGAGTTCCGGAAGGCGGAGGAGGAGGCCAAGAGCCACAGCGCTGGGGATCTCGCCTCGGACGCCGAGGGGATCTGACGCCGAACGGACACACACCAACCCGTGAACGAGCCCGAGCCCGCGCCCGCGCCCACGGAGAAACCGGGCTGGGCTCGGGCTCGGGAGCGTTCACGGGAACGACGGCTACGAGATCGTCTGCAGCATCTTCTGGAAGCGGCCCGCGTGAGACTTCTCGGCCTTCGCGAGGGTCTCGAACCAGTCTGCGACCTCGGCGAACCCTTCCTCGCGCGCGGTCTTCGCCATGCCGGGGTACATGTCCGTGTACTCGTGCGTCTCGCCCGCGATGGCGGCCTTCAGGTTGAGGGTGCTGTCGCCCATCGGCAGGCCGGTCGCGGGATCGCCCGCGACCTTCAGGAAGTCGAGGTGGCCGTGCGCGTGGCCGGTCTCGCCCTCGGCGGTCTCGCGGAAGTTGGCCGCGACCTCGGGGTAGCCCTCCACGTCCGCCACCTTCGCGAAGTACAGGTACCGGCGGTTCGCCTGGGACTCGCCGGCGAAAGCCGCCTTCAGGTTCTCGTGGGTCTTCGACCCCTTCAGATTCGGCATGTTCGCTCCTCGCTTCGTTGCCCCCTCGGGGGCGGTCCGGGTCTTAGACTCCGTCTAACCGGAGCCCCGGCCGGCGCGAGGTCCCACTTGGGCGCCGGCTCAAGCGGACGTCGAGCCTGCGCCGCCGCTCTTGGCGCGCGCGCGGCGGCCGCGCAGGACCACCTGGTACTCGCGGACCTCGAGGCCGCGGAGCGCCTCCACGCGCCGGACCTCGAGCGCGTCCCAGGGCACGTCGTGCACGTGGCCGGTCGCCTCGTCGATGAAGTGGTGGTGCGGCGCGAGGTTGGGATCGAAGCCGGTCCGGCCCTCCTCGAGCTGCACCTGGCGGAGCAATCCCTTTCGCACGAGCAGATTGAGCGTGTTGTAGACGGTCGCGCGCGAGAGCTCCGGGAACCGCGCGCGCACGGTGGACCAGACCTGCTCGGCGGTGGGGTGGGCGTCCGTCGCCAGCACGTAGTCCGCCACGGCCACGCGCTGGGCCGAGGGCTGGATGCCGCTCCTCCGGAGGCGTTCCTGGGTCGTCGCGCCCACCTCGATCGACCTAAGAAGCGCCTGGAACGGTGTCAAACGAAGGGCGAGTTTCCCCCTCGACATGGGGCCCCCCGGCGTGCTCTGCTCGTCCCGAGATCGCGGTGCACGCGGCGCGGCGCGAGCCCAGCGGGGGATGGTCGGAGCGAACTCGCAATGGGTACCGAGTACCTTCGGCGATTCGACTGGGGCCTGGCGGCTCGCATCCGGGCCATGAGCGTGGTGGAGCTCGCCGTGCTGCTGGCCGAGCGCTTTCCGACCTGGAGCGCCACGGGCCGGCGCCCGTTCTCGGAGGCGTTCCGGATCGCGGCGCGCTCGCGACGCCCGTTCCTCGCGATCCTCGGCGAGCTCATCGCCGAGGGCGCCACGCTCACCGAGCTCCAGAACGACGCCGTCTACGATCTGTGTCTCCAGGGTGAGGACGTGCGACTCGGGTGGGACGCGCTCTCCGAGGTCCTGCACGACGACCCCGAGGACGCGGTCTCCAGCCTCGATGTGCTCCCCGGTACGGACGAGGAGGTGTTCCTCCTCCTGCGCCCGCAGGCGCTCGACGAGATCCTCCGGGCCCTCGCCGCCCGAGGCCCGTCGGCCCTGCCGCCGCCGCTGCCGCTGGAGGCGCTCGCGCGATTGCGCGACGCGTGCGCCGCCACCCCCGGCCAGCTCGTCGCCTACTGCTTCGACGCGTAGCTGGCGTTCGAGGGCTGACGTCCCCCCGAAGTCCAGGGTTCCGCGCTCGGACCCACGGACCGCCTTTACCCACGGTGCGTGCATGTCGCCGCATCGTGAATTCGCGCCCCTGGAACGCGGGACAGCCCTCCCTCCGTGGCCCGGCATCTGCACCGGCCGGTACACCATGAGCAAGGTCGAGATCGTCCAGGCGTACGGAAAGCGGATCGTGCAGATCGACTTCGACGGTTGCAGGCCCGATCAATTCGGCTCGGTGCTGGCCGAGGCCGAGCGGCTGATCCTGCGGGAGCCCAGCTCCCCCCGCGCCTTGACCCTCGTGGGGGAGACGCACTTCGCGCCGGAGGCGGTCGAGGAGCTCACGAAGTTCGCGACGCGGGTGACGCCGCTGCTCGAGGCGAGCGCGGTGGTCGGCCTCACGGGCGTGAAGAAGGTCATCTTCGGGGGGATCAAGGAACACTACCGCGCGCCGCTCGGGGTGTTCGACGACGCCGAGCAGGCGAAGCACTGGCTCGCGAGGCACTCGGAGTCGAATGCTCGTACGGTGAACGCGCCCGCGCGAGGCCCGAAGCCCGAGGCCTGAGTCCCACCGTCGCGTCACCGACGGTGAACGAACCGGCCGCGAGGAGCACCTCGGAGCCCTCCTCGCACGGCGGGTGCGCGGACGTGCGCGCGCCCGCTCGTCACCTGCCGGGGCCGAGCGCGCGCACCTTCACCCGCGGACCGCGCCGCCCTCGCGCCTGCGCGGGTCCGCGCGCTCGGGCTCCCCCGTGCCGCGATGCGTCGAGCGCGGCGCGACAGGACGGCGCGGCCGCCCCACTCTCCCTTGCGCCAGGCCGTTCCATCTGATTTGAGGAGCCCCACGTTTGCGCGCGTGAGCCGCCCGCCTCCGCCATACGGAGACGGTGTCCTCCGCACGGCGCCGCCGACACATCGACAAGGGGTCCTCGTGATGCGGGAAGCGAACGGGCTGGGCCGCGTGGTGGTGGTGGACATGGGCGAGGGCGGGCGCCGCGTGCTCCGCGCGATCCGCGAGCTGATCCGGCTCGGCCGGGCGACGGCGGCGGTCGCGGTCCACGGCCCCGCCGAGCGGCACGCGGCCTTCCTGCGCGACGCGGACGAGTCCCACGAGGCGGCGGATCGGCGCGACGCCCTCGCGGCCGCCCGCCCCGACACCGTCTGGATCGGCAAGCTCCCCGCGGCGGCGCGGGCCGAGGTCGCCGCCTGGTGCGCCGAGAACGACGTCCAGCTCGTCGGGCCCTCCGCCGACGCGCTCCGCAAGACCTCCGGCGACGGTCTGCACGCCCTCTCCCGCGATCTCGGCGTGGCGCTCGCGGGCGCGACGCTCCCCGCGGGCGCGCGGCGCGTCGAGGTGATCGTCGCGCGCGACGCGGAGGGGCGCACCCGCGCCATCGGCCTGGGCGCGCCCGAGCTCGAGGTCCGCAGCCTCGTGGCCGTCGCGGCGAGCTGCGCCGCGGAGGCGTGGTCGGAGCGCGAGAAGTCCGCCGTCGCGCTCGCCCTGCGCGCCTGCCAGGCGGCGGGCTGGGTGGGGGTCGCGGCCGTGCAGGTGGCGCTCCTCGACGACGGGCGCGAGCTGCTCGTCGGCGTCGGGCCGAGCGCGACGACGGCGCCGGCCGTCGAGGCCGTGTCAGGCGTCGATCTCGTGCGCCTCTCGCTCGCGATCACCGCGGGCGCGCCGGTCGGCGGCGCCGCCGCCCCGCTCGCCGCGGGGGCGGCCTACGCCGTGTGCGCCCGGATCGTCCCCCGCGATCCGGACGCCGACCTCCGGGCCGCGCCCGGGCGCGTCGAGCGCCTGCGCCTCCCGGCCGATCCCTTCCTGCGCGTCGAGGCCGAGCTCGACGAGGGCGACGTCTGCGCCCCGGGCGAGGGCGTCGCGACGGTGGTCGCCCTCGCCGACGGACGGCGCCAGGCGCTCACCCGCCTCGCGCAGGGGCTCGAGGACGCCGACGTGCTGGTCGGCGGCCGGGGCACGACCAAGGCGTGGATCGCCGCCCTCTGCACGCACCCCGAGGCCCTCGCCGGCGCGACGGGCGACGGCGCCCTCGCGCGCCTCGCCGCCCGCGGCGAGCGGCTCGTGGGCGCGCGGCCCGAGGTGGCGCTCGTGGCCGCCGCGCTCGAGGTCTACGACCAGCAGCTCGCGCTGGAGCGCGCGACGTTCCTCGCCGAGGCGCGCCGCGGGCGGCCGCGCGTGGGCCCGTCGTCGGGGCGCGCGGCCGAGCTGCGGTACGAGGGCCAGCGGTTCCGGATCGAGGTCCGCCAGACCGGCCCCGCGACGTACCGCGTCGTCCCCGCGGGCGGTGGCGCCGCCGTGGACGTGAAGGTGGAGCGGCTCGGCGACCGCGAGCGCCGCCTCGTCATCGGCGACCAGCGCACGCGCGTGCTCTCCAGCGTGGACGGCCTGCGGCACCTCGTCGAGATCGACGGCGTCCCGCACGCCATCCAGCGCGAGCCGGCGGGCCTCGTGGTCTCGCCGGTGCCGGCGGTCGTCGTCGCCATCCCGGTCCACCCCGGCCAGCGCGTCGCCGCGGGCGATCCCGTGGCCCGCGTCGAGTCGATGAAGGTGGAGATCGCGGTCACCGCGCCCTCGGCCGGCGTCGTGCGCGAGATCCTCGCCGTGGCCAACGGCCAGGTGGACGCGGGTGCGCCGCTGCTCCGGCTCGATCCCGACGACGCCGAGCCCGCCGCGGAGCCGCGCGCGCCGCTCGACCTGCGCGCGCCCGCGCCGCCGCCGCCGGCCACTCCGCGCGAGCGGTACCTGGCCGCGCTCGACGAGCTGCGGCGGGTGCTGCTCGGCTTCGACGTCAGCCCCGCCGAGGCGAAGAAGCTGGCCGCCGGGTGGCCGGAGCTCACCGCCGCCGTGGTGAGCGACGATCCGCAGGTGCTCGCCGCGGAGGAGGCGGCCTTCTCCGCCTTCGTCGACGTGCAGTCGCTCTTCAGCCGGACCGCCCACCGCGACGGCGTGGCCCTCGCCAAGCCGCCGCTCGAGGAGCTGTGGCGGTACCTGCACGAGCCCGGAGAGCGGGGCGCCGGCCTGTCCGCCGGCTTCGTGGAGGGGCTCCGCCGCGCCCTCTCGCACTACGGCGTGGCGCTCGAGGCGCCGGGCGCCGAGCTCGAGAACGCGCTGCTCCGGATCCAGAAGGCCCACGAGCGCGCCGCGGAGCCGATGGCGCCGATCCTCGGGATCCTGGAGCGCCGGCTCGCCTCGCAGACGCCCGCGCTCGACGAGCGTGGCCCGGAGACCCGCCGCCTCCTCGATCGGCTGACGGAGCTCGGCCGCGAGCTCCACGCCCCCCTCGCCGATCTGGCGAGCGAGCTCCGCTACCAGCGGTTCGACCAGCCGCTGTTCGAGGCGGCGCGGGCCGCGGCGTACGTCCAGGCGGAGAAGGACCTGGCGGCGCTCGCCACCGCCAGGAACGCCGAGCGGGAGGCGGTGATCTCGCGCCTCGTCGCCTGCGCCCAGCCGCTCGCGACGCTCCTCGTCGAGCGCATGGCGGGGGCCGCGCCGCAGCTCCGCTCGCGCCTCGTCGAGACGCTGCTCCGCCGCTACTACCGCATCGCGCCCGTCGGCCCCGTCACCACGCGCGTGGAGGACGGCGTGAGCTGCGCGGTCGCCGAGTACGCGAGCGAGGGCCGCCGCATCCGGCTCCACGCCTGCTTCGCGCTCGTCACCGAGCTCGAGAGCGCGGCGCGCGTGCTCGCCCGGCTCGCCGCCGAGGCGCCGTCCGAGGTGGAGCTGGCGCTCGAGCTCTACCTCTGGAGCCCGGTCCCCGCCGGCTCGCACGACGAGCACGCCGCCCGGCTCCGCGCCGCCCTCGGCGGCGCCGGCTTCGCGCGCCCCGTCCGCCGCGCCGCGGTGGTCGCGGCGTTCCCGGGCCACGGCCTCGGCCGGAACTCGAGCCAGGAGCACTTCACCTTCCGGGGCGGCCCGGGCGACTTCACCGAGGACCCCCGCT
This sequence comes from Anaeromyxobacter sp., assembly GCA_035627135.1. Classification (GTDB taxonomy): domain Bacteria; phylum Myxococcota; class Myxococcia; order Myxococcales; family Anaeromyxobacteraceae; genus Anaeromyxobacter. The sequence continues at coordinate 14,191 of DASPMI010000002.1, forward strand.
ACCGCGGCGTGCACCCGATGCTGTTCCGGCGGATGCAGCTCGGGCGCCTCTCCAAGTTCGACCTCGAGCGGCTCCCCTCGGTCGAGGACGTGTTCCTCTACAAGGGCGTCGCCCGCGACAACCCGAAGGACGAGCGGCTCTTCGCCGTCGCGGAGGTCCGCGACCTCACGCCCGTCCGCGACGCCGCCGGCAAGGTGATCCAGCTCCCGCACCTCGAGCGGATGCTCCAGGAGGCCCTCGCCGGCATGCGCCGCTTCCAGGCGCACCGCGCGCCCGACAAGCGGCTCGAGTGGAACCGGGTGCTCCTCACCGTGGAGCCGCCGCTCCTCCTCTCCCGCGAGGAGATCCGCAGCCTGGCCGAGCGGCTCGCGCCGCAGACCGAAGGGCTCGGGCTGGAGGTGGTGCTCATCGACGTGCGCGTGCCGGATCCGTTCACCGGCGCCCTCCGGAGCACGCTGCTGCGCGTCCACACCACCGGGAGCGGCGTCTCGATCCGCTACGACGTGCCCACCGACCGGCCGCTCGAGCCGCTCGGCGAGTACCAGCAGCGGGTGATCCAGCTCCGGCGCCGCGGGCTCACGCACCCGTTCGAGCTCGCCCGAGTGCTGGCGCCGCCGGCCGACTCGGAGACGGGCGTCCCGCCGGGCGAGTTCGTCGAGCACGACCTGGACGCGTCCGGGAACGTGCTCGTGCCGGTGGACCGGCCGCCCGGGAAGAACGCCGCCAACATCGTGGTCGGGCTGGTGAAGAGCTTCACCAAGCGCTACCCCGAGGGCATGCAGCGGGTCGCGCTGCTCAGCGATCCGAGCCGGGCCATGGGCTCGCTCGCCGAGCCCGAGTGCCGGCGGATCCTGGCCGGGCTCGACCTCGCCGAGAAGCTGAAGATCCCGGTCGAGTGGTTCGCGGTCTCCGCCGGCGCGAAGATCTCGATGGAGAGCGGCACCGAGAACATGGACTGGATCTCGAAGGTCCTGCGCCGGATCATCGAGTTCACCCAGGGTGGCGGCGAGATCAACGTCGTCGTGTGCGGCATCAACGTCGGCGGCCAGCCGTACTGGAACGCCGAGGCCACGATGCTCATGCACACGAAGGGCATCCTGGTGATGTGCGCGGGCTCGGCGATGGTGCTCACCGGCAAGGACGCGCTCGACTACTCCGGCAGCGTCTCGGCCGAGGACAACCAGGGCATCGGCGGGTACGACCGGATCATGGGCCCGAACGGGCAGGCGCAGTACCGCGCCGACTCCCTCGCCGACGGCGTGCAGATCCTCCTGCGCCACTACGACCACACCTACGTCGCGCCCGGCGAGCGGTTCCCGCGGCGGGCCCCGACCCGGGACCCGTTCGACCGCGACGTGCGGACCTCGCCGCACGGCCCGGAGGGCGGCGCCGGCTTCGAGACCGTCGGCGACATCTTCAGCGCCGAGAAGAACCCGGACCGGAAGAAGCCGTTCGACATCCGCCGCGTGATGGCGGCGGTCATCGACCAGGACCACCCGTCCATGGAGCGCTGGCGCGACATGCGCGGCGGCGACACCTCGGTGGTGTGGGACGCGCACGTCGGCGGCTGGCCGGTCTGCCTCCTCGGCATCGAGGCCCGGCCGCTGCCGCGGCTCGAGTTCGTCCCGGCCGACGGGCCGGAGCTCTGGAGCTCCGGGACCCTGTTCCCGATGTCCTCGAAGAAGCTCGCCCGGGCGATCAACGGCGCGTCGGGGGTCCGGCCGGTGGTCGTGCTCGCCAACCTCTCCGGCTTCGACGGCTCCCCGGAGTCGATGCGCCGGATCCAGCTCGAGTACGGCGCCGAGATCGGCCGCGCGGTGGTGAACTTCCAGGGGCCGTTCGTCTTCTGCGTCGTGTCGCGCTACCACGGCGGCGCCTTCGTCGTCTTCTCGAAGGCGCTCCGCGAGGACATCGAGGTGGTGGCGGTCGAGGGCGCCCGCGCCTCGGTCATCGGCGGCGCGCCCGCGGCGGCCACCGTGTTCGCCCGCGAGGTCGAGACCCGGACCCGCAAGGACCCGCGCGTCGTCGCCGCCGAGGAGGCCGCCCGCGCGAGCGGCTCGCGCCTGCGCCTGGCGGAGATCGCCACCGCCGTCCGTTCCGAGAAGGTCGGCGAGGTGGCGGAGGAGTTCGACGCCGTCCACACCGTGGAGCGGGCGCTCCGGGTCGGCTCGCTCGATCGGATCATCAGCGCGAAGGACCTCCGCCCGTACCTCGTCGACGCCGTCGAGCGCGGGATCGCGAAGTTCCAGGGGCGGTGAGGCAGGGCGGTCGCCGGCACGCAGGCCGCGGTCCGGTTGCGCCGGAGCCGCGGCCCCGCCATCATGCGTCCCGGTGACCCCCTCCGACCCGCGCATCTACCGCCGTTACAGCGTCCGGATCCCGCTCGAGCTCGGCGCCGGCGGGCGGCTCGAGACGCTCGAGACCGAGGACGTGTCCCAGGGCGGGTGCCGGGTGGTGGTGATGTTCCCGCTCCGCAAGGGCGAGCTCGTCCGCGTGCGGCTGCGCACGCCGCAGCTCGGGGTCGAGCCGAGCGGCGCCGCGACCGTCGCCTGGGCGACCCGGGAGCCGCCGTACCGCGCGGGCCTCCAGTTCTCCGAGGCGCTCGCCGCCCAGATGCCCTCGTTCCTCCGGACCCTGCTCGGGCCCGTCCCCCTGCTCACCCGGGAGCGCTGACCGTGAACAAGGACTTCCTCTTCGGCGGCTCCGTCGGCCTGGCGATCGGGCTCGTGATCGCGCTCTTCACGTTCCAGATCGGCCGCGCCGGCGGGCTGCTCCGCGCGCCCGAGCCGGTCGTCGCCGCGCCCGTCGGCGGCGCGGGCGCGCCCGGCGCGCCCCCACCCCAGCCCGGCGCGGCCGAGCTCGACGCGCACATCGCGGCCACGAGGCGGCTCGTCGAGGCGAACCCGAAGGACCGCCGCGCCTGGGTCACGCTCGGCAACGCCTACTTCGACGCGGACCGGCCGCAGGAGTCGATCGAGGCCTACGAGCGCGCGCTCCAGCTCGACCCGAACGATCCCGACGTCATCACGGACCAGGGCGTCATGTACGTCGCGCTCCGGCAGTTCGACAGGGCGCTCGCGAACTTCCAGAGGGCGAACCGCCTCGAGCCGAATCACCGCCAGAGCCTGTTCAACATCGGGGTGGCGTACGCCGGGCTCGAGGACCTCGACAAGGCGGAGGAGGCGTGGAACCGCGTCATCCAGACGGCGCCGGGCACGCCCGACGCGGAGCGGGCGCGCGCGGCGATCGCGCAGCTCCGGGCGCGGCGAGGCCGCTGACGGCGGCGGGGCCGCCCTCAGAAGTCGATGCCGACCAAGGTCGCCAGCTCCCGCTCGAGGAGGGCCTCCTCGGCGAGGTTCAGCTCCACCACGCGGCGGAGGTGGCCGACGCTCTCGAGGTCGATCGAGGTGCAGCGGACGCCAAGCTTCCTCCCGTGGTGGTGGGCCACCTCGCCGTCGAGCTGGATCACGGCTTGCCCGGCGTCGAGGTGGATCGTGAGGGAGCAGTGGAGCCCGGGTTCGGCCGCGAGGCTGGCTGGGACGTCGAGCAGCGCCCCCTTGAGCGAGACGTCCAGCACGCCGACGGTGGTCGCGGTCGCGCCGGCGCGAAAGGTGGCCGGCCGGTGAAACGTGATCCGCGAGAACCGGCGCCGCTCGTCGTGCGGTCGTACCGTCGCCATGGGCCGTCCCTCCCGCCCGCATCGTCGTACTCCCGCGCGCGGCGGCGCAAGCCGGGGGACGCGGTACGGACCGGCGCGCTGCGAGGATCGCCTACATGACCACCCCCGGGCCCGCTCCGCACGACCTGCCTCCCGGGCAGGCAGGGTCGAAGGAACCCGAGCGGCTGCGCACGTTCGTGCTCGCGCGGACCGCGCCCGCGCCCGTCCCGCTCGCGCCCGAGCTCGTCCTGCTCCAGGCGAGCGACATGCACGAGCTCTGGCGCGCGGCCCAGGCAGAGCCGCCCGCGTGGCAGGACTCGCCGTACTGGGCGTTCCCCTGGGCGGGGGGACAGGCGCTGGCGCGGTACGTGCTCGAGCACCCCGAGGTGGTGCGCGGCCGCCGCGTGGCCGACTTCGCGACCGGGAGCGGGCTCGTGGCCATCGCCGCGGCGCGGGCCGGCGCGGCGGAGGTCCTGGCGCTCGATCGGGACCCGTTCGCCGAGGTCGCGGTGGGGCTCAACGCGGACCTGAACGGCGTCGCCGTCCGCTTCCGCGCGGGCGATGCGCTCGGGGAGAGCCTGCCCGGCGTCGAGGTGCTCCTCGCCGGGGACGTCTTCTACGAGCGCGGCCTCGCCGACGGGGCGCTGCGCTGGTTCGCGGCCCTGGCGGCGCGAGGGGTCCGGGTGCTGGCGGGCGACGCCTGCCGGACCTACGCTCCGCGGGAGGGCGTCACGGAGCTCGCCTGGTTCGACGTGCCGACCACCACCGCCATCGAGGCCGCGGGCGTCCGGCGGGCCCGGGTCCTGGAGCTCCGGCCGTGAACCGGCCCGGCGCGCCCGCCGCGCTCGTCTGCGGGAACGTGACGCTCGACCGCGCGCCGGGTGGGTTCACGCCGGGTGGCCCGGCGTACTACGCGGCGCGCGCGTGGTCCGCGCTGGGCAGCGCGGCGCGGGTCCTCACCGCCGCGGCCGCGGACTTCCCCTCGACCGCGCTCGCCGGGGTCGAGGCGCTCACCGTCCCCTCGCCGGCGACCACCCGCTTTCACAATCAGTACGGTCCCGACGGCGCCCGCGTGCAGCGCGTGGAGGCGGCGGCGGCGCCCCTCGACCCGGCCGTGCTCCCCGAGGCCTGGCGCACCCCCGACGTGCTCCACCTCGTGCCCGTGCTCGACGAGCTCGACCCCGCCGCGTTCCGCGCCGTGGTGCGCCCTCGCCTGACCGGGCTCTGCGCGCAGGGGCTCCTCCGCCGGGTCCGCCCCGACGGCGCCGTGGTCCAGCCGCCCTGGGACCCCGCCCCCGCCCTCCTCGCGGCGGTGGACGTGGTGATCGTCGGCGAGGACGACCTCCGCGGGCAGGGGGACCTGCTCGCGCGGCTCGCCCGGGCGGTGCCGATCGTGGCATTCACCCAAGGTGCACGGGGGTGCGAGCTCCACGAGCGCGGCCGGGTGCACGCGGTGGGCGTCCACCCCGCGCGCGAGGTCGACCCCACGGGCGCCGGGGACGTCTTCGCCGCCGGGTTCCTGTTCGCGCTGGCGCAGGGCGCGCCCGCGGCCGACGCGGCGCGGCTCGGGGCCGCGGCGGCGTCGTTCGTGGTCGAGGCGCCGGGCGGCGAGGGGCTGCCCCGGGTCGCGGGTGCGTTCGAGCGGGTCGGCGGCGTCACCGCCCGGCGGTGAGCGGCCGCGGCCGCCACACCTCGAGCAGGCCGCGCGGCTCCGAGAGGAAGACGGGCTCGTAGCGGGCCGCCAGGTGCGACGCGAGCGCGGCGCCGCACGGCGTCCGGAGGTTCTCGCGGGTCGCCCCCCAGACCAGCACGAAGTCGGGACCGCCGATCGCTGGGGCGAGCCGGAGGTCGACGCAGGGCGGGACGCCCTCCATCCGGCCGAGCGAGGCGGCGATGGTGGTGAAGGGGTTCCGGTCCGCCCGGAACTTGACCGGGCAGTGATCGGTCTGGGCCTGGCTGTTCTTGAGATCGACGCCGCCGTTCGCGGCGACGATCCAGCCGGTGGCGTGGAGGAAGGGCTTGATGCGGTACCCGAGCCTCCGCCCGTGCTCGTCGCGGGGCCCGCCGGGCGCGAGCGCGAGCGGCAGGAGCACCCGGTCCTGGCCCACCGCCGCGGCGGCCGAGACGTACTCGTCGAGGTGATCCGAGAGGACCTGCTGCTTGTCGTAGCGCACGCCGAGCGCCGCCACGGCCAGCGCCGCCAGCGCGACGCTCGTCCCGCGCACGAGATGGAGCGGCGCGGCGCGCGCCGACAGCCACGCGACCAGGCAGAGGAAGGCGATGAGCGCGTTGCGGTCGGAGATGTGCGCGCCGGCCGCCGCGACGTCGGGGATGGCGAAGTAGAGCACGACGAAGGTGGCCGACGCGACGAGCCACCCGTCCGCGGGGACGAGCCGCCGCTCGCCGCCGCCGCGCCGCAGCCGGTGGCGGACGAGGGCCAGGACCGCGAGCCCGAGCACCGCCGAGACGCCGGCCGCGAGGAACAGCTCCCGCCGGTCGATCGAGACCAGCGCGTACCCTGCGCCGAGCTTGAGGAGGAGCTCGAGGAACGGGATCCGCGCCTCCGCGCGATCGCTGTGCGCGAGCGTCCACGAGGCGAGGAGCGCGAGGCCCGGCGCCATGGCCAGGGCGAACCCGGCGCCGCGCAGGAGGTACCCGCGGACGACGGCGCGGCGCCGCGCCGGCGCGCCGCGCGCGCGCGACCAGGCGAGCCCCGCCCGCATGGCCCAGAGCACGCCGACGATCCCCACGACGGCGCCGAACGCGACCGCGTGCGCCAGGTAGAGGCACGCCCCGAGCACGGCCATCCCCGCGATCTGCACCGGCCCGAGCCGCCCGCGCGCGCGGACCCACCAGCCGACCGTCAGGAACGCCAGCGCGAGCCCCCAGCAGAAGTTCCAGAACCCCATGTGGAACGGGTACGAGTGCACGAACGGGAAGACGGCGAGCGCGGCCCACCAGCCCCGCCGCCCGCGGGGCAGCACGGTCCGGAACGCGAGCGGGAGGAGGAGCGTGTAGCCGGAGAGCACCACCTTCTCGGCGACCGCCGGCGAGACGACCTGGAGCAGCGGGACGAGGAGGGCCTGCGTGAGCCAGTTGGGCTGCGGGCCCCAGTTCGCGAGGTAGTGTTCCCGGAGGAGCGGCGTGCTCGCCTGGAGCAGCGCGAGCACGTTCTCGACGTGCAGCGGGCCGTCCTGCGTCGGCACCCACCGGACGAGCCAGAGCGGCGCGACGTGGAGGACGAGCAGGGCCGCGAAGAGCGCCGCGGGCAGCCCGCTCCCGGCGCGCCGCTCGCCGGCCGGCGCGGCGTGCGCGTGCGCCCAGGCCCAGCGGCTGCTCGCGACGAAGTTCCACGAGAACGCGAGCGCGATCCCGGCGGCCTGGACCGGGTACCGCGCGACGCCGAGCCCGTCCCGGCCGGCCTGCGCCGCGACCAGGACGGCGGCGCCGAACGTCCCGAGCTGGAGGAGGACCCCGATCGCGCTCACCGCGTGGTAGCGCGCCGCGCGGGCGGGCCAGGAGCCGCTCCGCCGGTCGTGGAACGTGACGCGGTCGTGCAGGACGAAGTTCCACAGGACGCTCAGCTCGATCGCGAGCGCCGACGCCGCCAGCTCCGGCAGCCCCAGCACGCCGGCGAACAGGTGCAGCGCGCCCAGGTTGACGAGCGCGCCCGACGCGCCCACCGCGCCGAAGCGCAGGAGCCGCTTCAATCCCATGGGTCCCCCCCTCCCTCCGAACCAAGGTGGGCCGGGGTGCCGCGCGGGGCATCCCGCGAAGGAGCGCCGCCCCATCGGGAAGCCGTCCCGTGCTCGTGTACGAGCCCCGCGCCCGAGGAAGAGCCGTGCGCGGACTCGGGCCGGGCGCGCTCACGGGAGCCTGCCTAGACCTCAGTTCAGGTACTGCGGCTTTCTGACCTCCCGGTCCGCGATCCCCATCAGCTCCAGCCCCTGCCGCGTGAGGAGGTACCGCACGGTCCCGCTGCCGCGTTCGGTCTCGAGCTTGGCCTCGAACGCGGGTCCGCTGATCCCGCCGAGCTGAAGCGTCTTTCGCAGGTTCACGACCCGGCCGGTGACCAGGTCGCCCGCGACCGCGCCGGTCGCCTCGTCGCGGCGGTAGAGGTCGACCGCGGCCTCGTGGAGCGTCGCCGCGAGCGCCGGGGTGAGCGGCACGGAGGAGAAGAGGACCGAGATGAGGGTCCAGCGCGAGGCAGCGGATTCCGGCATCCGTCCCAGTGTAGCAGCCCGTCGCACGGCCCGCCGGAGAGCTCTTCGCGCCCCGTTTTCTCCTCACCAACCGCTCGCCCGGATGCTTACCTGGCAGAGGGTGACCGACGGCCCTCGCGATCACGGCGAGCCTGCGCTCCCGCCCCTGCGGCGACTCCGCTCCTGGCTCGGGCTCGCGCCCGATCCGCGCCTCCGCCGTCCGCACGTCCCCCGCCTCCGTCCCATCCGCCGCGCCTGGCCCGCCGCCGCCCTCGACGCGCGCGCCGCCGTCGCCGCGCACGTTCCGCTCGGCGATTACCTGCGCGCGCGCCTCGCCCGGTACGAGACCGCGCTCCCGGTCCCGCGCTCGCGCCTGCCCCTCCTCGTCGAGCTCTCGGGGTGCGAGGTCCGCGCGACCCTCCTCCCTGCCGCGCCCACCGCGCACGACGGCGCCGCCGGCGCAGCGGCGCTGGAACACCTCGACGGACCGTCGTCCGTCCGCGAGTGGGCGCAGATCCACGCACGGATCGCGGGGCTCGAGCAGGAGGCCGACGCCGCGCGCAAGCGGGTCGAAGGGCTCGCCGACCGGCTCTCGGCCGACGTCGCGCGCGGCGCGATCGTCCCCGCGCCGGAGGACCAGATCCCCGCCGAGGCGCTGGGCCGCCCTGCGGTCCGCCCTCCCGACCTGCTCTACCTGCTCACGGCCGTCGCCCTCGCCATGGTCGCCGCGGAGGCGTGGGCCATCGCCGTCCCGGTCCTCGTCGTCGCGGGGGCCTACCCGCCGGCGCTCTCCGGCCCGAAGGCGCTCGAGTCGGCGCTCCTCCTCGTCTTCTCGCTCGGCGCCGCGGTCGGCCTGCTCGCCCTCGCCTCGGTCGTCCTCGCCGCGCTCGAGGCGCTCGCGCGCGACGCGACCCGGCTCGACCGGCGGCGGCTGCTCGGCTTCGCCACCGTGTCCGGCGTCGGCGCCGCGCTCGCGGCGGCGTGGGCGGCCTCGGTCACCGCGCCGCGCTCCGGGATCCCGCCCGCCAGCCACGCGCTCCTCCTCCTCGCGATCCCCGTCGGCGCCGCGTTCGCGGTCCGGAGGGCGCAGCGCGAGCACGCCGCGCGCGCCGGGGAGCGGGTCGTGGCGCTCGCGTGGGACCGCGAGCGCGCCGCCGCCCTCGCCGATCGCGCCCGGCGGCTCGAGGAGCTCGCCTGGGCGGAGGCGGCGGCGGGCGCCGCCCAGCGGCGGCTCGCCCGGGCACGGCGCCGCTCGCGGGAGCTCGCCCGCCGCGCCGACGCCGCGGTCCGCCTGCTCGAGGGCGCCGCGCGGCGCGAGCGGCGTGAGGGGCTGCGGCTGGCCCAGAGCCTGCTCGGAGCGCTCGAGCGGGATCGGTACGAATACCTGCGGTGCGCCGCGCTGGCGCGTGCGGCCGAGGCGCCGGCGCGGGCAGCGGTGCCGGAGGTCGGGGCTTCTGCTGCCGAGCGGAGCGCGGCGGGGCGGGTTGCCGTCTGACCAGGTAACAGCCGGACTGCCGGGTGCGGGAACGGCTACGGGATCGGGACGACGGATCACGGTGAGAGATCCGTGACCCGTGACTCGTGAACCGCCCCCGTTCCCGCAACCGCCCCCGTCCCCGCTGACGTGCCCCGTACCCGTGCCCCGTCCCCGTGAACGCCACCGATCCCGTACCCGTTCCCCTCCTTGCTTCGCCATGCCCCCGCCCCGCCCCTACCCTCCCCCCATCCACTGAAGAATCCTCCCCGCCGCGACGCCGACCGCGGTGTCCACGCGCAGCACCCGTTCACCGAGAGAGAACGGTATCCACCCGTGCGCCTCGAGCAGCCCGGCCTCGTACGGAGTGAACCCGCCCTCGGGCCCGATCGCCAGCGCGACGTCGCCCGCCGCAGGCGGGGCGGGGAGCCCGGGACTCCCCGGGTGCGCGAGGAGCCGCACCGGCGCCGGGAGGAGGACCGCGAGCTCGTCCTCGACCAGCGGCTTGAACAGCCGGCGCACCTGCACGTCGGGGAGGATCGTGTCCCGCCCCTGCTCGAGCCCGAGCACGAGCTCGGCCCGGAGCGCGTCCGGCTCGAGCGCCGGCGACCCGAAGTAGCTCCGCTCCACGCGGTAGCTCCCGCACAGCACGAGGCGCTTCACGCCGAGCGAGGCCACCGCCTGGAGCACGCGCCGCAGGACCTTGGGCCGCGGCAGCGCGAGCAGGAGCTGGAGCGGCGCGGCGGGCGGAGGATCGCGCTCGAGCACCAGCGAGAGCACCAGCTCGTCCGGCGCCGAGGCGACCACCTCCGCCAGGCCCATCCGGCCGCCCAGCACGCCGGCGCGGAGCCGCTCGCCGGGGGCGGCGGCCAGCACCTCATGGGCGTGCCGGGCCCGACGCCCCGCGAGGCGGACGGTCCCGTCGCCCCGGAGCTCGTGAGGCTCGACCAGGAGGAGGTTCACGGCGGGAGCTTACCCCGCGGTCGGCTCCGCACTCGCGCCTTCGTCGCCGAGGGTCGCCCGCACGAGCGCGAGCAGCACCCCGTAGGTGACCGGCTTCCCGACCGCGCCCACGGCCCCCGCCGCGATGAGCTCGTGGCGCGCGGTCTCGTAGGCGGAGAGGCCGATGGACGGGACGCCCCGGAGCCGCTCGTCGTCGGACGAGCGCAGCGCCCGGATGAGCTCCGCGCCGTTCATGCCCGGCATCACGTGGTCGACGAGACAGAGGTCGGGCGGGGAGAACCGGGCGACCTCCATCGCCTCCTCGCCCGAGCTCGCGGCGATGGCGACGTACCCCTCGAACTCGAGCGCCTGGGCGATGAGCGTCCGGAGGGTGTCGTTGTCGTCGACGACCAGAATGCGTGCGGCTCGTGCCACACCTCTACCTACTGCGCGGAAACGGGCCACGGTATCCCGTGGGCGGATTACACGGGGCGGAGTCCCCGCTCGAACGATCCCCCCGGGTACCCGTCCCCGTACCCGGCCTTCGCCTCCCCGCCCAGCGCCGCAGCCCCGCCGGTGCCTCTGGCCCTGCCCTGCTCGCCTCCCTAGCTTCGGTCTCGGGGATGGGGGGAGAAGGTCGATAGCCAGATGGGTGGTACGGGGGTCGGTGACGTTTGGGAGAAGGGGTTGGACTGGGTCCGCTCGGCGTCCAGGCGGCTCGACGCGCGCCGGCGGCGGCTCGAGGCGCGGCGGATCGCGCACGAGGCGCACGGGCGCCATGCCGTGATCGGGCGGAGCTGGATGGAGTCCGAGCTCGCGGCGCGGCTGGCCGTGCGCGCGGGGCTCCGCGCGGAGGACTTCCTGCGGGCACGCCTCGCGCGGTACGCGGCCGCGCTCCCGATGCCGCTCGAGGCCCTCGGGGTGGACGTCAAGATGGAGAACGGCGAGCCGGTGGTCCGGGCTCGCGTGCAGGTCACGCTCAAGGGTGAGCGCGCCGCGCCGTGGGCGCCGGCGCCCCACGAGCAGCGTGAGCTCGACCAGGCCCGCGCCGAGGTGCGGACGCTCTCCGAGCGCGCCGCCGCCGCGCGCGAGCGGGTGGACGCGCTGCAGCGCGCCGTCGCCGACGACCTCGCGTCGGGGAAGCTGGCCGCGAACCCCGAGCTCCTCGAGGCGTCGCCCGAGCAGCGCGGGCGCCCGCCCGTCCCGCCCGGCTGGCCGCAGGCGTTCCTGAACGCCTCCGCCGCGGCCCTGCTCGCCGCCGCCGCCCTGCGCATGTCGGCGCCGGCGATGGCGCTCGCCGGGCTCTCGGCCGACGAGCTCGGGCACGCGCTCCGGACCGCGCCCCTGCCGGCAGGCGCGGCGCTGCTCTTCGGGCTCGCCGCCGCGGTCTCGGTGTTCGCCTTCCTGCACGTCGCCGCCGAGCGCGGCCTCGAGCTCCTCCGCGGCGCGAGCACCACCCGGCGCCCGGCGGTGCTGGCCCTGGCCGGCGGCGCGGCCGTGGCCCTCTCGTCGGCGGTGGCGCTCGCCGCCGTCCGGCCGGGGCAGCTCGTGACGCCGCTCCTCCTCGTCGTCGTCCCGCTGGGCGCCGTGTTCCTGGTGCGCCAGTCGAGGGCGCTCGCCGCGGGGCGCGCGGAGGCGCTCGCGGCGGCGCTGGAGTGGGATCGCGGCCAGGCGCGCAACGCCGGCGAGCGGGCGCGCAGGGGCGAGGGCATCGCCCGCGCGGAGGCGATGCTGGCGGCCGCCGTCCGCGAGCACGCGCTCGCCGAGCAGCAGCTGCGCGCGCTCGAGCAGCGCACGGCCGAGGACGCTCGGATCGCCGCCGCGCTCGCGGTGCGCGCCGAGCGCCGCACGGAGCGGCTCGCGGAGTCGCTCGCCGCCGCGCTCGAGCTCGACCGGTACGCGTTCCTCCGCCGCGCCTCGGCGCTCGGGCATAGCCCGGCCAACGGCGTGCGGCCGTTCCGGTCGCGCCCGTCGCCGCTGGAGCCCAGCGTGGGCGGGCCGCTCGAGGCCGCGGGGTGAAGGGAGGCAAGGCTCCAGGCTACGGGCTCCAGGCTCCAGGCTCCAGGCGAAGCATGCGGCGCAGTTCCGGAAGCCCGAAGGCCGTAGCCTGCTCCACCTCAGATCCCCGCCCCCGCCCCCTCCTCGGCGTGGCGGCGGCGCTCGATGGTGGCGAGCAGCTTCTCGAAGGGCTCCTCGAACTGGCGGACGCCCTCGAACAGGAGCTCGTCCGTCACGTCGGCGAGCTTGATGCCGATGGACGCCAGCTCCGCGAGCGTGGCGCGCGCGTCGTCCAGCCCTGCCTCCAGCGTGGCCGCGACCCGGCCGTGATCGCGGAAGGCCTCGAACGTGGCGGGCGGCATCGTGTTCACGGTCTCGGGGCCGATGAGCTCCTCGACGTAGACGACGTCGCGGTACCGGGGATCCTTCGTCGAGGTGCTCGCCCAGAGGAGCCGCTGCGGCATCGCACCCTTCGCGGCGAGGCGCGCCCACCGCGGCTCGGCGACGCGCCCGCGCCACTCCTGGTACGCGAGCTTGGCGTTCGCGATCGCCACCTGGCCGCGGAGCCCCGCGGCGCGCGCGGCGAGCTCCGGCCGGTCCCGCGCCAGGTCGTCGAGCTTGCGATCCACGAGGGTGTCCACGCGGGACACGAAGAAGCTCGCGACGCTCGCCACCCGCGAGATGTCCTCGCCGCGCGCGAGGCGCGCCTCGAGCGCCGCCTCGTGCGCCTCGGCCACGGCGTCGTAGGCCTGGCGCGAGAAGAGGAGCGTCACGTTGACGTTGATCCCCTCCTCGAGGAGCTGCTGGATCGCCTGGGTCGCCTCGGGCGTGGCGGGCACCTTGATGAAGACGTTCTCGCGCCCGAGCGTGCGCCAGAGTCGCCGCGCCTCCTCCAGCGTCGCCTCGCGGTCGTGGGCCACGACGGGCGACACCTCCAGGCTCACGTAGCCGTCCTTGCGGCCGGTCTGGTCGTACACCGGCCGGAGGAGGTCCGCCGCCGCCTGGATGTCCTGAATCGCCACCGCCTCGTAGACCGCCTTCGCGTCCAGCTCGGGGCGCGGGAGGAGCCGCGCGAGGGCGGCGTCGTAGTCGTTGCCGGACCCGCCGATCGCCTTCTCGTAGATCGCCGGGTTGGTGGTGAGCCCCTTGAGGCCGTCCTCCTCGATGTACCGGGCGAGCTCGCCGGAGACGAGCATCCCCCGCCGCAGGCTGTCGTACCAGGGGCTCTGTCCGTATCGGGCCAGCTCTCGCAATGGATTGGTCACAGGGGCTCCCTCGACGTGGGTTCGCCGGGAACATAACCAGGCGAGGGGGGACGGGCTCGGGTTCGGGAGCGGGCTCGTTCACGGGGCCGCGTCGTCGCGCGGCGGGGCGTAGAACGACACCCCGCGCACGTGCGGGTTGACGGCGAGTGGGTGCTGGAGCGGCGGGAACGCACGCTGCTCGCAATCCATGCGCTCGCAGAGCCGGCAGGTGATGCCCACCGGGACCACGGCGCCGGGGCCGTCGAGGTTCACGCCGTCGGCGTACACCACCTCCCCGGCGCGGCTCGCCTCGCAGCCCATCGCGATCGCGAGGACCGAGCGGGGCGCGTGGAAGCCGCCCCGGTCGCGCGTGACGGTGCGCGCGATCCAGAAGTAGGTGCTCCCGTCGGGGAGTCGCGAGAGCTGCGTCCGGATGAGGCCGGGCGTGGTGAAGGCCTCGAACACGTTCCAGCGGGGGCAGGCGCCGGAGAACCGCGCGAACCGGAGCCCGGTCGCGCTGAACCGCTTCGAGATGTTGCCGGCGATGTCCACCCGGACCATGTGGAACGGCACCCCCTCGGCGCCCGGGCGCCGCAGGGCGGTGAGCCGCTGGCAGGTCTGCTCGTAGCTCGTGCGGAAGCGGTGGCCGAGGAGCTCGATGTCGTACCGCTCCGCACGCGCCGCGGCGAGGAAGGGCGCGTACGGCATCAGCACCGCGCCGGCGAAGTAATTCGCCAGCGCGACCCGCGCGAGCGCCCGCGACCCGTCGCTCGTCAGGATGGGATCGGCGGCGTAGCGGCCGATCGCCTCCTCCTGCGTGAGCACGCCGAGCTGGTAGGCGAGCGCGAAGTTGCGGCTGCCGCGGCGGAGCACCTCCGAGAGCGTGAGCACGCGGCGCTCCGGGTCGTAGCGCCGGACCGCCCCGCCCATGTCCGTCGTGTGGAGCACGCGGACGGTGACGCCCCGGCGCTCGAGGCTCCCCACCAGCCCACCGTAGAGCGTCTCGAGATCGAGCCGTTCGTCGCGCCAGAGCGCCTCGGCGCCCGCCTCCAGCTCGGGGAAGTGGTTGAGGTGGTCCTGGATCAGGTCCGAGACCTCCTCGGTCGGCAGGTGCGAGGCGTCGAGGCCCTCGAGCCCGCCGTCGGAGAGGGTCGCGGAGAGCGTCTCGAAGGCCTCGCGCGCGTTGCGGTACGCGCGGTAGAGCGACAGCACGGCGCGCGCCGCGGTGGGCGAGGTGGTCGCGAGCTCGCGGACCTCCGGGGTGGTGACGTCGTGCGCCTCGAACAGCGGGTCGCCGAACGCCTCCATCAGGTCGGCGAGGAGCCCCTCCTGCCCCTCCGGCGAGAGGGACTTGAGATCGAGGTCGAGCACCTCGGCGAGGCGGAGGAGGATCGGGGCGGAGAGCGCGCGGCGGTCGTGCTCGATGAGGTTCAGGTAGCTCGCCGAGATGCCCAGCCGCGTGGCGAGCTGCGCCTGGGTCATGCTCCGCTGGCGCCGGAGGGCCCGCACCTTCGCTCCCAGCCTCGGCGCATCCTGGCGCACGGCGCTCCTCCGGCGGGTCGCGCCCGGTGCCCCACCGCGCCGGCATGTTCCGCCGCCCCATCCATGAGGACCGTCGCGCCCATTGACAAGCTTTACGACCTTGCACGTTCGCTTGACCGACCTCGACGGGATCGACTCCCGGCGACGCCGCGGCGCGTTGCGGCGCGCCGTCGCGGGCGCCAGGTTTCCTCGCGAAATGGCTTCACTGTATGCGAACGCACGACGCCAGACCGGAGCTGCCCGCGGGGATGGAGCTCGATGGGCCCTTGCCCGAGGGGTGGGACCGCGTGCTCACTCCCGGCGCCCTCGCCCTGGTGGCGGATCTCACCCGCACGTTCCGCCCGCGGCTGGAGGACCTCCTCGCCTGCCGGCGCGAGCTGCAGCGCGAGCTGGACGAGGGCGAGTGCCTCGACTTCTCCGAGGCGACCGACTGCATCCGCGAGGAGGGGTGGACGGTGGAGCCGCCGCCCGCGGACCTGCGCGATCGCCGGGTGGAGATCACCGGCCCGACCGACCGCAAGATGATCATCAACGCCCTGAACTCCGGGGCGAACGTCTTCATGGCCGACTTCGAGGACTCGAACGCGCCCACCTGGCGGAACATGGTGGAGGGCCAGGTCCACCTGCGCGACGCGGTCGAGGGCACCATCACGTTCACCGCGCCCGACACGCGCAAGGAGTACCGGCTCGTCGAGGAGCCGGCCGTCCTCATGGTGCGCCCGCGCGGGCTGCACCTCCTCGAGCGCCACGTGCGGGTGGACGGGCGGCCCGTCCCCGCGGCGTTCTTCGACTTCGCGATCTACTTCGCGGGCAACGCGCACCGGCTGGTCGCGAAGGGCAGCGGCCCGTACTTCTACCTCGCCAAGATGGAGCACCACCGCGAGGCGCGGATGTGGAACGACGTCTTCGTCCACGCGCAGGAGGTCGTGGGCCTGCCCCGCGGCACGATCAAGGCCACGTGCCTCATCGAGACGCTGCCCGCCGCCTTCCAGATGGACGAGATCCTGTGGGCGCTGCGCGAGCACTCCGTGGGCCTCAACTGCGGGCGCTGGGACTACATCTTCTCGTACATCAAGCGGCTCCGCGCCGATCGCGAGATGGTCCTCCCGGACCGCGGTCAGGTCACGATGGACAAGGGCTTCCTCCGCGCGTACGTCCAGCTCCTCATCAAGACCTGCCACCGCCGCGGCGCGCACGCGATGGGCGGGATGGCGGCGCAGATCCCGCTCAAGGATCCGGCCGCGAACCAGGCGGCGCTGGAGAAGGTCCGCGCCGACAAGCTCCGCGAGGTGACCGACGGCCACGACGGCACCTGGGTCGCCCACCCCGGGCTCGTGCCCATCGCCCGCGAGATCTTCGACGCGCACATGAAGGGGCCGAACCAGCTCGACCGGCGCCGCGACGACGTGCGCGTGACCGCCGCCGACCTCCTTCGCCCGGTCGAGGGCACGCGCACGGAGGCGGGGCTGCGCCACAACGTGCGCGTGTCGGTCCAGTACCTCGAGGCGTGGCTCCGCGGCCAGGGGTGCGTGCCGCTGTACGGCCTCATGGAGGACGCCGCCACCGCGGAGATCTCGCGCGCGCTCGCCTGGCAGTGGATCCACCACGCCGTGCCGCTCGCCGACGGCCGCCCGCTCACCGTCGAGCGGTTCCGCGGCGCGGTCGCCGAGGAGATGGACCGCATCCGCCTGGAGGTGGGCGAGGCGCGGTTCGGGAGCGGCCGGTTCCGCGAGGCGCGGACCCTGTTCGAGCGCCTCGCCACCGCCACGGAGTTCGTCGAGTTCCTCACCCTCCCCGCCTACGAGATCCTGGAGACGCGCATGTCCTCTTCCTCCGAGCCCGTGAACGAGCCCGCGCCCGCGCCCGAGGGCTGGACGGGGCCTCGCTCCGGCATCACGGAGGATCACCGCTCGAGCGCGGGCTCGGGCTCGTTCACGGGAGCGCGCTGGGCAGGGATCACGCGCCGCTACTCCCAGCCCGACGTGGAGCGCCTGCGGGGCACGATCCGCGTCGAGCACACGCTCGCGCGCCTCGGCGCGGAGCGCCTCTGGAAGCTCCTGCACGAGCGCCCGTTCGTGCCCGCGCTGGGCGCCCTCACCGGCAACCAGGCGGTCCAGATGGTGCGGGCAGGCCTGGAGGCGATCTACCTCTCCGGCTGGCAGGTGGCGGCCGACGCGAACACCGCCGGCCAGACCTACCCCGACCAGAGCCTCTACCCCGCCGACTCGGTCCCGCAGATCGTCCGGCGCATCAACCGCGCGTTCCGTCGCGTGGACGAGATCGAGCGCGCGGAGGGGAACGAGGGGACCTACTGGTACGCGCCCATCGTGGCCGACGCTGAGGCCGGCTTCGGCGGCCCGCTCAACGCCTTCGAGCTCATGAAGGCGATGATCGAGGCCGGCGCCGCCGGGGTGCACTTCGAGGATCAGGTGGCCGCGGAGAAGAAGTGCGGCCACCTCGGGGGCAAGGTGCTGGTCCCGACCTCCACCTTCGTCCGCACGCTCACGGCCGCCCGGCTCGCCGCCGACGTCCTGGACGTGCCGACGCTGGTGGTGGCCCGGACCGACGCCGAGTCCGCGTCGCTCCTCATGAGCGACGTGGATCCGCTGGACGCGCCGTTCATCGTCCGCGGCGAGCGCACGCCGGAGGGGTTCTTCCGGTTCCGCGGCGGCCTGGAGGCGGCGATCGCCCGCGGGCTGGCGTACGCGCCGTACGCCGACCTGGTCTGGTGCGAGACGCAGACGCCCGACCTCGACTTCGCGCGCCGCTTCGCCGAGGCCGTCCACGCGCGCTTCCCCGGCAAGCTCCTCGCCTACAACTGCTCGCCGTCGTTCCACTGGCGGAAGCACCTCGAGGAGTCGGAGCTGGCGCGGTTCCAGCGCGAGCTCGGGGCAATGGGGTACCGGTTCCAGTTCGTCACGCTCGCCGGGTTCCACGCGCTCAACCACTCGATGTTCCAGCTCGCGCGCGGGTACCGGGAGCGGGGCATGGCGGCGTACTCGGAGCTGCAGCAGGACGAGCTCCGCGCCGAGGCGGCTGGGTACACCGCGACGCGGCACCAGCGCGAGGTCGGCGTCGGCTACTTCGATCTCGTCGCGCAGACGATCTCGGGCGGCACGACCTCGACGCTGGCGCTCGAGGGCTCGACCGAACGCGCGCAGTTCCACGCGCCCGAGGGCGCCCACGCGGCGAACGGCGCGCGGCGCGGCGTCGAGGGCGGCGTGACCGCCGGCGTGCCGGCGGCGGCGGCGAAGGACTGAGGCGCGCGGCGCCCGCACCGCTTCGGCTCGAAGGCCCCAGGCTCTGTCTCGGAGCCCGGGCCTTCGCGCGTGTGACGCCCCGCGTCCGGCGCCCGGGCGGGTGGGCCTCGTCCGGAACTTCGCTTGCGGGACGGGCGCTTGGGGTGGACCGGTGGTAAGGCCACTTGACTGCCTGGAATGTCGCGACCTATAACGCGCGTCCAGCGATCAAGGGACAGACAGCCGTCTTCACGCTGAACGCGAAACGTCTCCTGTGGCCCCGTCCACGCGGGGCCCCACCCTGTGTACGGGAGCATCCCATGAGGATCACCGCCTCGAGCATCGCCACGAGCATCGCGTTGTGCCTGGCCGCGGCCTGCGGCCCCGCAGAGGAGCTGGCCGAGGGCGCCGACGGCGCCGCGGCCGCCATCGTCAGCTACCAGGCCGAGAACGCCACGCTGAGCGGCGGGAGCGTCTCGTCCGCGAACCCGGGCTACACCGGCTCCGGCTACGCGACCTTCTCCGCCTCGAGCAGCGCCTCCGTCGAGTGGACGGTCTCGGTCCCGACGGCGAAGACCTACTCGGTCGTGATCCGGTTCGCCAACGGCTCCGG
>DASPMI010000003.1:0-37382 GCA_035627135.1 Anaeromyxobacter sp.
CTGCCGCTCGCCATGAGCACGCCCACCTTGGCGAAGGCGGCCCGGGCCTCGTCCGGCGTCCGCTCCAGCGCGCGCGCCATGTACTTCCGGTACGCGCCCGCGTGGCGCCCCTCGTCGGCGGCGACGAGCTCGTAGATGCGCCGGATCACCGGCTCGGTGTGCCAGTCCGCGGCCTTGCGGTACCACTGCGTGAGCCGCACCTCGCCGCAGAAGTGCAGCATGAGCGTCTCCAGCGGCGGCGCGGGGTCGAACTCGAAGCGGACGGCGGCGAGCTCCGCCTCGGTCGGGAGGAGGTCGGGGCGGAACCGGCGCAGGTACTCCATGAGCACCAGGGCGTGCTTCTGCTCCTCGTAGAACCAGACCGACATGAACGCGGAGAAGTCGGTGTCGTGGCGGTTGTCCCGCAGGAACATCTCGGTCGCGGGGAGCGCCGACCACTCGGTGATCGCGTTCATCTTCACGGTGAGCGCCTGCGCGTCGCTGAGGCGCGCGCCGTCGAACGCGTCCCAGGGGACGTCGCTCGAGAGCGTCCAGCGGGCCTGCTCCAGGGTGCGAAACAGCTCGGGGTAGATCAGCATCGTGGTGCCTCGCGATGGGGAGAGGGCGCTGATCTAGGAGCGCGCTGTCACGGGGTGGTCATGGCGGGGGACCACCGGTGGGGCGCAAACAACGACTTGCGCCCCTTCACCCGAGCGCGCGGATCGCGTCCCGGACCGCGAGGAAGTGGCAGACGGCGGCGCCGACCACCAGCGCGTGGAAGATCTCGTGGTACCCGAACACCCGCGGATACGGATCCGGGCGCCGCAGCGCGTAGACGATCGCACCGAGGGTGTACACGAGACCGCCGACAACCACGAGCACGACCGCCCGCGTCCCGAGCGCAGCCTGGAGGCGCGCCGTCGCGGGGATGAAGACCCACCCCAGCAGCACGTAGATTCCCGCCATCAGCGGCTTGGGCGGTGACTCCCACGCGATCGTGAGGGCGATCCCGAGGAGGGCGCCGATCCAGACGGTCGCGAGCAGCCCCGTTCGGAGCGCGCCGCCCACGATCAGGCAGATCGGCGTGTAGGTCCCCGCGATGAGGAGGAAGATGGCCGAGTTGTCGAAGCGAGCCAGGATCCGGCGGGCCCGCTGCGACCACGTCGGCCGGTGGAACACCGCGCTCGTGAGGAACAGGCCGAAGAGGCTCGCCCCGTACGTCGCGGCGCCTACCTGCGCCTCCGTGCTCCGGGCGCTCGCCACGAGCGCCAGGGAGGCGGGCGCGGCGAGGAAGGCGGCGATCTCGTGGGAGACGCCGCGCAGGAGCGGTTTGGTGCGGGGACCGGCTGGTTGGGACACGGCGGGACCTCGGGGGTGGTGCTCCAGAGAACATGCGTCCCCCGCGTCACGAGGGCGTCACGGCAGCCCTTCGCCCGCGTCGCGGGTCGCGCATCGATGCCGGGCGCACCTGCCCCCACGATCATCTCGCGCGCGCCCGGTGAGGGTGCCATGTTGTCCGCGCCGGGACACCTCACTCACCAACGGAGGAGCGAATGACCGACAAGCTGAAGGGCAAGGTGGTTCTCGTCACGGGCGCCAGCGCCGGCATCGGGACGGCGTGCGCGATGGCCCTGGCCGCGGAGGGCGCCGACCTGGTGCTGACGGCGCGGCGGGCGGAGCGGCTCCAGGCGCTCGCCGCCGAGGTGAAGAGGCTCGGCGTCCGCGCGGCGGTCGTGCCGGGCGACGCCCGCGAGGAGGAGACCGCCGTCCGGGCCGTCGCCGAGGCGAAGCGGCTCGGCCGCCTCGACGTGCTCGTCAACAACGCCGGCGTCGGGAACTACAAGAACCTCGTCGACACGAGCGCGGCCGAGTACGACGAGATGTTCGACAGCAACGTCCGGTCCACGTTCCTCTTCACCCGCCACGCCGCGCCGGTGATGATCGCGCAGAAGAGCGGCACCATCCTCATGATCTCCTCGATGGCGGGGAAGTACGGCTTCGCGGGCGAGGCCGTCTACTGCGGGACCAAGTTCGCCCAGGTCGGGATGGCGCAGGCGCTCGACAAGGAGCTCCGGCCGCACGGCATCAAGGTCGGGGCGATCTGCCCGGGCGGCGTGAAGACCGAGTTCGCCATCGGCAAGGGACGGACCGAGGCGGGCGTCGCGAGCTCGACGATGCTCGAGCCGGAGGACGTGGCCGGGGCGGTGCTGCTCGCCTGCACCCAGTCGGCCGGCGCGCGGATCATCGAGATCCAGATGCGGACCATGTCGGAGCCGCTCACCTGACGGGCTCCGCCCGATCCGGCCGGCTCACCCCCGCACCACTCCGTCGACCCCCACGACGACCTCGCGCACCGGCACGTCGCGCCCGGCGCGCGCCGCCGCGTGCTGCGCCGCCGCGGTGATCCCGGCGCAGCACGGGACCTCCATCCGCGCCACGGTCACGCGGACCGGACCGTCCGGTCGGCCGAGGATCGCGGTCAGCTTGTCGGCGTACGCGGGGAGGTCGTCGAGCTTCGGGCAGCCGACCACGACGGCGCGGCCGGCGAGGAGCTCGGCGTGGAACGACGGGTACGCGAACGGCACGCAGTCGGCGGCGACGAGCAGGTCGGCGCCGGCGAGGAACGGGGCGCCGACCGGGACGAGGCGGAGCTGGACGGGCCAGTGGGCGAGCGCGCCGGCGCCGCGCGCCCCGGCTCTGGCCGCCGGGCCGGCGGGCTCCGACACGACCGCGAGCCCGCGGCGCGGCAGCGTCCGCGGCGCGGAGCCGGGGCAGGCGGCGGGCGCAGGGGCCGCCGGCGCGCCGTGCGGGGCCGGGGCGCGGCCGAGGTGACGGGCCACGGCCGCCTCGTCGAACGCCTCCGCCTCGCGCTCCTCGATCGAGATGGCCCCCCGCGGGCACTCGCCCAGGCACGCGCCGAGCCCGTCGCACAGGACGTCCGACGCGAGGCGCGCCTTCCCGTCCACGATCGCGATCGCGCCCTCGGCGCACGACGGCACGCAGTCGCCGCACCCGTCGCAGCGCTCCTCGTCGATGCGGACCACCTTCCGGATCTGCTTGGCCATCGCGGCTCCCGCCGGCCCGCGCGGCCGGTCCGAGCCTTATGGCACGCCGCGCCCGCGCGTGAACAGTGAGCGGCCGTTTACCGGGCGGTCGCCCGCGCGGCGACGAGATCGAACGTCACCGTGCGGACCCGCGCGCCGTTGACGCAGAGGGTGAGCGCGTGGCGGCCGCGGTGGTGCCTGCGCGTCGAGCGATCGCGGAAGTCGAGCTTGCGGACGAGCTCCAGCTCCTGCCCCGGCGCGAGCGCGGCCTCGGCGATCCGGAACACCTTCTTCGACGTCCGCCCGCCGGGCCGCGCGTAGGCGAGCTCGTACTCGAGCCGAACCGTCTCCGGACGGCGGCCCGCAGCGCGCAGCGCGACCCGAAGCTCCGCCCGGCCACCGAGGGGCACGCGCCGGGGCCGGACCTCGACCGCCACGAGCTCGACCTTGGCCTTCCTCCCGAACCCGAACAACGCCAGCGCGCGCACGTTCCCCGCCTTGAGCGGACCGCGGAGCGCGTGGCGCAGGAGCGGAGCGCGCGCCGGCGACTCCGCGAGCCACCGCGCGGCGAGGTCGAGCACGAGGTCCAGGTGGTCCTTCGCGACGTCGCCGAGGTTGTTGGCGACGCTGCGGCGGACGTACGCGCTGGGATCGTCCCGGAGTCGCTCGAGGATCGGGAGGATGGGCGCGGGATCGCGCTGGAGCGCCGGGAGGCGGCGGCCCCACGGCAGGCGGGGCCGGCACCCCTCGCTCGCGAGCCGCCGCACGTTCTCGTCCGGGCTCTCCGTCCAGGCGAGCATCCGCGGGAGCGTCCGCTCCGGGTCCTGCTCGATGAACGGCCGGATCGCGAACTCCGCCGAGCTGCGGGTGAGGCGCTCGAGGGCCGGGAGGGAGGCCTCGGGATCGCCCGTCCCGAACCGCTCGACGAAGTCCGCGAACAGGAGGTGATCGAACCCCGTGAACCGCCCCTCGACCGCGAGCAGGATCCGGAGCGCCGCGCGGTAGTCCGCGGGCAGCGTCCGGCCGAGCGCGTCGGCGGCGTGGTGCATCCGGTCCTTGAGCTCGAGCGCGGACCAGCGCTCGCCGTCGAACACCCGCCGCAGGAACTCCGCGCCGTCGAACGCCGGGTGCACCTCCGAGATCGCGGCGGCGAGGCGCTCGAAGAACGGCCTCTGGAAGAACTGGTCCTTGAGCCGGGCGGCCATGCGCGGAGTGTACCCCGCTGCGGCTGGCGCGCGGGGCGGCCGGCGGGCAGATCCCCCGCGTTTCCCAGGGAGGGTCCCATGGCGGCACCGGGCTTCGTCTTCATCGCCGCGAGCCTCGACGGGTTCATCGCCCGCCAGGACGGCGACATCGCCTGGCTCACGGAGCACGACGATCCCGGCGGCGAGGACTACGGGTTCAAGACGTTCATGGACTCGGTGGACGCGCTCGTCATGGGCCGCGCGACGTTCGACAAGGTCCTCTCGATGGGCGGCGACTGGCCGTACGGCGCCAAGCGCGTCATCGTCCTCAGCACGCGCGAGCTCGGGCAGAAGCCGCCGCAGGTCGAGCGGATGTCGGGACCGCCGCGCGAGATCGTCGCGCGGCTCGCCGACCGCGGCGCGAAGCGCCTGTACGTGGACGGGGGCAAGACGATCCAGACCTTCCTGCGGGAGGGCCTCGTCGAGCGGATCACGATCACGCACGTCCCGATCCTCCTCGGGCGCGGGATCCCGCTCTTCGGCGCGCTCCCGCACGACGTGCGGCTCCGGCACGAGTCCACCCGCGCGTTCCCGAACGGGCTCGTGCAGAGCACCTACGCGGTCGCGCCGGGCTCGCCCTGACCGCGCGGCGTCACTCCACCCGCACCCACCGCTCGACGGCGGCGTTCCCGAAGCGGAGCTCGGCGGCGCGCTCGAAGCCGTCGAGGACCACCGTCCTTCCGTCCGTCACCGGGATCGGCTCCCGGACGAACAGGACCTCGCGCACCTCGGGGCCGAAGGCCACGCGGCCCGCGCCGTCCTGGCAGGCCATGCGGGCGCGGACCCCGGGCGAGAAGTACGGGACGATCTGCGGAGCGCGGGCGCACGGGTATCCCTCGTCGAACGGAGGGTGGAGCTGGAAGATCTCGCGGAAGTCGGTCGCGACGGCGCTCTCCGGCCCCGTCGCGTGCTCGACCCAGCGCGCCGCCTCGCGGAGCCCGTCGGCCCACGTCGGGCCGAGCGGCGCCGTCCGGAGCTGCGCCACCGACCAGCCGCCGGCGAGGAGCGCGCCGGCGAGGGCGAGCGCGGCCCGGCCCGCGCGGCGCGCGCGCCCGGCGGCGAGCGCGTCGACGAGCAGCGCCGCCCCGGCGGCCGCGCCGACGACGAGCGCCGGGACCACCCAGGCCACGTACCGCGGCATGGCGACGTTCACGCCCGGTCGCGCGATCGCGAGCGCCGCGGCCCCGAGCCCGAGCGTGCCGCAGAGCGCCGCGAACGTGAGGGCCGCGAACGGCGCGTGAGGCGGCGCGGCGCGCAGGGCGCCCCGGCGTCGGAGGACGAGGAGCGCCGCCCCGCCGGACACCGTGACGCCCGCGAAGAGGAGCACCGCGCCGACGTCGAGCCCCGCGAGCACCGCCGCCATGTCCCCGCCGCGCTTGCGGAGCCCGTACCCGCCGGTCTGGTGGCCGATGTACTTCATCTGGACCCAGAGGGCCGCGAGGACGAAGACCACCCCGGCGCCCCACGCCACGCGGCGCACCGTCCGGCGGTCGAGGCCCATGCTGTCGCCGAGCCCGAACCGCGCGGCCGCGAGGACCGCGAGGGACGGCGCGAACCCGACGAGCGTGCCGAACGGGTGGAGCAGGACGACGCCCAGCCCGCAGGCGCAGGCCGCCCCGACCCTGCCGCGGGCCGCGGCGACGATCATCGCGGCCGCCAGCGCCGCCATCGGACCGTAGGCGCGCCCCTCGCCGGCGTGCTCCGTCCAGTCCCCGGCCGTGAGCAGGATCCCCACGAGGGCGGCCCCGAGCCACGCGCCCGCCACGGACGCGCCCTCCGCCGGCGCGCCGGCGCGCGGCCGGCCGACGCTCCACCGCACCGCGAGGCCGAGGGCGACCACGGTGAGGATCGTCGCCGGGAGGCGGACGATCGCCTCGACGGGCTGGCCCGCGTACGCGAGCGCGCCGCCGAGCGTGCGGCTCGCGAGGTAGAACGTCGGGAAGTTCACCGAGGCCGGCCCACTCAGCGTGTAGAGGCGCTCCAGCCAGCTCGTCGGGGCGAAGGCGCCTTCCAGCGTCGCCCACTCGTCGAGCCACAGGCTGTGGGCGAACACGGCCTGGACGAGGCGCAGCGCGAGCAGCGCGAGCAGGACGTACGGGACGGCGCGGGCGACGCGGTCGAGCGAGCGGAGCGAGCGGGGCACGCGCCCGAGTTAACCGCCCGCGGTCTCCGGGCCACCGCCGGTTTCGGGGCACGCCGCGGACGGGACGCACCCGAAGCGGCGCACCGCGCGGGGCGCGCCTCGGGGCGGCGGCCGCGGCGCGGTCAGGGCGCGTCGAGCCAGCGCAGCGGCGCGAGCTCGATCCCGTGCCGGTTGTGGAGCCGCCGGTCCTCGGGCCCGCAGGTGGAGATGAACCACTCGCCGCCGGCGTCCACGAGCTCGGCGGCGTGCGCGTGGAGCGTCGCCACCTGATCGGCCCAGTCGAAGCGCTCGGGGTCGTCCGAGGCGAGCACCGGGGTCTCGTGGTAGTGGTGCATCGAGTGCGTGAAGAGGAGGTACCAGCGCCCGTCGTACGGGACCGCGAACGGCGACTCGAGCGACGCCCACGGGCAGCCGTCTGCGAGTGAGAGGACGACCTTCGCCGGGCTGAACGTGCGGAAGTCGGTCGTCCGCGAGACGGTGACGAGCGAGAGCCCGTCCCGGGGCACGCACAGGTAGACGAGGTAGTCGCCCGCCTTCGCGTCCACCGCCACGCAGGGATCGCGGCGCATGTGCGGGAGGTCCGTGACGATCGGCGTCCGCTCGCGGGTCCAGTGAAAGAGGTCCTCGCTGCGCGCGAGCTCGAGCCCGCGCTTCCCGCCGTGCTTCGCCTCGAAGAGCATCCACCACGCGCCGTCGTGCTTCACGACGAACGGCGCCCCGAGGTAGCGCGCCCCGCCGCTGTCGTCGAGCGCCCACGGGTGCCGGGTCCAGGGGCCGCGGGGCTCGAGGGCGGAGGCGTGCAGGAGGTACGGGTGCTCCTCGTACATCCGCTCCTTGTCGTCGAGCAGCGGGTCGTTGATCCCGAAGCAGTGCCAGCGCCCGTCGTCGCCGCGGACGAAGCAGTGGTCGTTCGTGAACCACGGCCCGGGGGCGCCCTCGGGGATGGCGGGGATGATCTCGCGGTAGGGTCCGACGATCGCCGGGATCTTCATGGCGTTCACCGTCCGGCGACCCAGCGGAGCGCCCCGCGCACGTGGGCGAGCAGCAGGGGGTCCGACCAGCTCGCGATCGAGTGGCCGAGGGCGGTGTAGAAGGACCGGCCGCCCTCGAAGTCGTGACACCAGGAGATGGGGTGGTCTCCCATCCCGCCACCCTCGTACGTCGTCTCGTCCACGGACAGGAGCACGCGCACGTGTGCGCGCGGCGAGGCCTGGAAGTCGTACCACTCGTCGGTCCACCGCCACCGGTCGGGCAGCGCCGACGTCGCGGGGTGGCGGGCGTCCTCGCGGACGACGTCGGCCGCCTGCTCCGCAGGGTGCTGCGTGAACGCCGCGCCGACGAGCGCCTGGTACCACGGCCAGCCGTAGTTCGAGGCGGAGGCGCCATGGATCCCGAGGAACCCTCCGCCCGCCCGGACGTACGCCTGGAGGGCGTCGTGCGCGCGGCGGTCGAGGACCTCGCCCGACGTGCTCACGAAGACGACCGCCGCGGCGCGTGCGAGCCGCTCGGGCGAGAGGTCGGCCGGGTCCTCGGTCGCGGCCGCGTGGAGCCCGTCCGCATCGGCGAGGCGGGCGAGCGCCTCGGTCGCGGCCGGGATCGAGTCGTGCCGGTAGTCGGCGGTGCGGGAGAAGACGAGGACGCCCGGGCGATCCATCCGGCGACCCTACCCGTTCCGCGCCCGCGCGCTAGTTATGCGGCGGGAACGCCGCGGGCTGATCTGTCCCGCCGTTCCCGATCGGCTCCTCGTTCGGCCGCTGCGGGATGGGCTCGGCGGGGATGCGGACCTTGCGCGGATCGGCGGGGTCCTCGGCGATGCGCGGCGCCTCTGCCTCGGGCGCGTCGCGGTCTTGACGCGGATCGGTCATGCCGGAAACGTGCACATCCACGCTCCCGAAATGCGGCGGGCCCTGCCGCCTGTTCCCCGTCGAGTATCGAAACGTCGCCCGCCCTTGATCCTCCGCGCTCCGATGAAGATATCGCCCTCCGTGCACCCGCTCGCTCGCCTCCTCGCCCTCACGTGCGCCCTCGGCGCCGCCGCGCCCGCCCGCGCGGCCGGCGAGGCGGTCTACGTCTCGCTCGGAGACGTGACCCCGCCGGGCGCGCGCGCGGGCGACTCCGCGCGCATCGTCGAGCGCCTCGGCACGGCCGGGACCCGCGTGCGCCGGGTGGAGCTCACCGCGCCGGGCATGCGCGCCGACCAGGTCCGGCAGGGGCCGCTCGGGCAGGCGGTGTCGCTGCGCCCGAAGATCGTCACCCTCTCGATCGGCGCCGCGGATGCCTGCGGCACCACCGAGCTCCGCACCTTCGCGCGCGACCTCCACGTGGTGACGGAGCTCCTGCGCCGGAACTCGGGCTTGGTGGTGCTCTCGACCATGGCGATCCCCGAGGGCCCGTGCAGCCGCGCCGGCCCGGCGCTGCGGCGGCGGGTCGAGGCGTTCAACGCGGTGATCGCCCGCGCGGCAGCCCAGAACGGCGTGCACCTCGCCGAGCTCCGAGAGGTCCGGGAGGCTCAGGCGGACGAGGACGACGCCTCGAGCCCGTGGGAGATCGCCGTCGCCGCGGAGCTCGAGCACGCGCTCGCCGCGGCCCGGGCCGCGCAGGCCCGCCCCGGCTCGCGCGGGTGAGCCGCCGGTCGCCGCGGCCCGGTTGGGGAACGCCCCGTCCCGCACCGTGCGCTGGGCGCGCGCACGGCTTCTGCTGTCTCGAGGCCAACGCCGGAGGTGATCCATGCCGCTCGAGCAGGAGTTCGCAGAGGCGCAGGAGCGCGTGAAGAGGCTCGCGAGGCGCCCGGGGAACGCGCAGCTCCTGGAGCTCTACGGGCTCTTCAAGCAGGCGACCGCGGGTGACGTCTCCGGCAAGCGCCCGGGGATGCTCGATCTGGTCGGCCGCGCCAAGTTCGACGCCTGGGCCGCGCGCAAGGGCACCGCCCGCGCGACGGCGATGACGGCCTACGTCGCGCTCGTGGATCGCCTCGCGCAGGAGATCGGGTTCGGCGCCGACGCACGGTGAGCGGGGCCCGAGCTGCCGCGAGGCGCGGGCCCGCTACAGCACCCCCGGCAGCGACGAGACGTCGATCGGCTTCACGAGGTGGAGGTCGAACCCGGCCTCCTGGGTCCGGGCGCGGTCCGAGTGCTGCCCGTATCCGGTGATGGCGATGAGCTTCGGCGGCGCGCCGGACTCTCGCAGGCGCCGGGCCACCTCGAACCCGTCCATCACGGGCAGGCCGAGGTCGAGCAGGACGATCTCCGGCTGGAACCGGGCGGCGGCACGCAGCGCCTCCGGGCCGTCGTAGGCGCAGACGGTCTCGTGGCCGAGGCTCTCGAGGAACTCGGCGAGCGTGTCGGCGCCGTCCCGGTTGTCGTCCACGACCAGGATGCGCCGCCGCACGGAGGGCGCGCCGCGCGCCGGCGGCGGCGGCGGGAGCGGGGCGGCCGCGCGTTCGTCGCGGTGGAGCGGGAGACGGACGGTGAACGTGCTCCCCTTGCCGAGCCCGTCGCTCCGCACCTCGACGTTCCCGCCGTGCAGCTCGGTGAGGCTCTTCACGATCGAGAGCCCCAGGCCGAGGCCTCCCTCCTGGCGCTCGGGGGTGCGCGCGCCCTGGACGAACAGCTGGAACAGGCGTGGCAGGAGCGCCGGTTCGATCCCGCGGCCGTCGTCCTGCACCTCCACGACGGCCTGGCCCTCCGCGGCGGACCCGCGCACCGCGATCCGGCCGCCGGGGTCGGTGTACTTCGCGGCGTTGGTGAGGACGTTCGCGAGGATCTGGCCCACGCGATCGGGGTCGGCGTGGATCCGGATCCCTGGCGGAACGTCCACCTCGACGTGGTGCCGCCGCTCCTCGAGCAGCGGGCTCGCCACCTGGAGCGTACGATTCACCACCTCGTCCAGCTCGAGCACTTCGCGCCGGAGCTGCACCTTTCCCTGGGCGATGCGGGAGACGTCGAGCAGGTCCTCGACGAGCCGGCTCATGTGCTCCACCTGCCGCTCGAGGACGGTCCGCTCGCGGACCAGGCGATCCGGCTCGCGCAGCCGCATGAGCTGGAGCGCGGTGCCCATCGGCGCGAGCGGGTTGCGCAGCTCGTGACCGAGCATCGCGAGGAACGAGTCCTTGGCGTGGCTCGCCGCCTCGAGGGCGCGGCGGGCGCGGACCTGCTCGGTGACGTCGCTCGCGACCGCGACGATCCGGTCGGCGCGGCCTTCGCCGCGCGTGAACGGCGCGTACAGGAACGTCCACCAGGTGTCCTCGAGCGCGCCGCCGGGCCCGCGGGCGAGCGGGATGCGCTGCTCGGTGCCGGAGTAGGGCGCCCCGCTCCGCAGCACCTCGCGGAGGATGCCGGCGAACGGCGTCTCGCCGACCTCGGGGAGGGCCTCGAGCAACGGCCGCCCCACGAGCTCGCGCCCCTCGCCGCCGACGAGCCGCCGGTAGACCGGGTTCACCATCTCGAAGACGAGCTCCTCGCCCCGGAGCACGCAGATGGGGAGCGGAGCCTGCTGGAACAGCTCGTAGAGCGCGACCCGCTGGGCGTCGAGGGCAGCCCGGGACCGGGCGAGCGCGAGCTGGGCGCGGAGCCGCGCCACGAGCTCGCGGGCCCCGAACGGCTTCACGACGTAGTCGTCGGCCCCGGCCTCGAGCCCTTCGACGCGGACCTCTTCGCCTGCCCGGGCCGAGAGCATCACCACGGGGATCGCCCGCGTCCGCGCGTCCGCGCGGAGCGCCCGCAGGAGCGCGAAGCCGTCCAGCCCGGGCATCATGACGTCCGTGAGCACGAGGTCCGGAGGCCGCGCCCGCGCCGCGTCCAGGGCGCGGGCGCCGTCGGCGACGGCCTCCACGCGCCAGTGCGGCGCCAGGATCGATCGGAGGTACGCGCGCATGTCGGCGTTGTCCTCGACGACGAGCACGCGCTCGGGGCCCTGGAGCGGGGCGATCTCCGGCGCGGGCTCCGGGCGATCGTCCGGCTCGGCGACCCACCCGAGCGCCTCCTGCACGAACTGCGTCGCCGCGCCCACCCGGGCGCGCCGGCGGCGCTCGGCCGGCCGCGCGCGGGCCGGCGCGGGCGCCGCCGGGAGGCTCACCGTGAACAGGCTCCCCGCGCCCTGCGCGCTCTCCACCCAGACCGAGCCGCCCTGAAGGCGCGTCAGCTCCGCGACGAGCGCGAGCCCGATCCCCGAGCCCTCCGCCGACCGTGCGGGCACCCCCTCGACCCGGTGGAACCGCTCGAAGATCCGCGCCTGCTCCGCCTCGGGGATGCCGACGCCGGTGTCGCGCACCCGCAGCTCCACCCGGCCGCCCGCGCCGTTCAACGAGATCGAGATCTTGCCGGTGAACGTGTACTTGAGCGCGTTCGAGAGGAGGTTGAGAGCGGTCTTCTCGAACATCTCCCGATCGATCGCGGCGTCGAGCCGGCCGGGGACGTCGACCTCGAGCGCCAGACCCGCGCGCTCCACGGCGGGCCGGAAGGCGTCGGCCACCTCCCGGGTCAGCGCCGCGAGATCGGTCGGCTCCCGGGCGGGCTCGACGCGTCCCGCCTCGATGCGCGCGAAGTCGAGGAGCGAGTTGACGAGCTTGAGGAGCCGGAGCTGGTTCCGGTGGACGGCCTCGAGCCGCTCGCCCGCGAGCGCCCGCTCGGGCGCGGCGAGCGCGTCCTCGGTCGGCCCGAGCATGAGGGTGAGCGGGGTCCGCAGCTCGTGGCTGACGTTGGAGAAGAACGTCGTCTTGGCGCGGTCGAGCGCGGCCAGCGCCGCCGCGCGCCGCCGCTCCTCCTCGAGCGCCTCGGCGCCGGAGAGGACGCGCCCGACGTGATCCGCGAGGAGCTCGAGGAAGTTCCGGTACTGCTTGCCGTACGGCAGCCGCGGCGAGAGGCCCGTCACGAGCACGCCCAGCGTGCGTCCGCCGTGCACGAGCGGCAGCATCCGCGCGATCTTCGCCGGCTCGGGCCAGGGGCCGCCCGGGAGGGCCCCGCCGCCCTGGGGCAGCTCGATCCGGAGCCGCCGCCGCTCGCGGAAGACCCGCGCCACGGGCCAGCGATCGGCGGGGCCGCACTCCAGCCCCACCGTCGACGGCAGCGGCACGGGCCCGGCGGGGAACCCGGACTCCGCGACGCGCACCAGCTCGCCCCGGCGCGGCAGGTAGATGGCCGCGAACGGGACGTCCGCCACGGCCTCGGCCGCGAGGGAGGCGAGCGCGGCGCGCGCGGCCTCCTCGACCGTGGTCGCCCCAGCGGCGCCGGCCCCCACCGCGCCGAGCACCTGGAGCCGCCGCTCGCCCAGCACGCGACCGGTGGTCTCCGAGCACGCGACGTACACGCCGCCCACCCCTCCCGACTCGTCGCGGATCGGGCTGTACGCGTAGTCGAAGTAGCACTCCTCGAGGAAGCCGTTGCGATCGAGGACCAGCAGCCCGTCCTTCTCGTAGGTCGCGCCGCCGGCGAAGACCTTGGCGATCATCGGCTCGATGACCGGCCAGATCTCGGCCCAGGTCTCGCGGCCGCGCCCGCCCATCGCCGCGGGGTGCTTCCGGGCCCCGAGGATCGGCCGGTACCCGTCGTTGTAGAACTGGACGAGCTCCGGGCCCCACCAGATGAAGGTGGGGTGCCGGGTGAGGAGCAGGATGCCGAGGGCGGTCCGGAGGCTCTGCGGCCAGCCCTCGACCGGCCCGAGCGGGGTGGACGCCCAGTCGACGGTGCGCATGAGCGCGCCCATCTCGCCGCCGCCGGCGAACAGGTCCGCCCCGGCGGTCCCCGCCCGCGCGCGCTCCCCCGGCGGCCAGCTCTCCTCCTCGCGCATCGTGTCGTGGCTCGTAATGGCGGAGGGCCAGCGGGGCACGGGCGGACCCGGGGCGAGTACCCGGCGGGGCGCGGGCGAGCTACCGCCCCTGCATGTACGAGGTGCCCTGCTGCAGCAGCACGGCGACGATGATGATCCCGCCCATCACGACGCCCTGGTAGAACCCCGGGACCCCGGCGAGGTTCATCATGTTGTTGATGATGCCGAGGACGAACACGCCGATGAACGTGTTGATGACCCCGCCGCGCCCGCCGGCGAGGCTCGCGCCTCCGATGACGACCGCGGCGATCGCCTCGAGCTCGGCGCCGACGCCTACCGTGGCCGAGCCGACGCCGGAGCGGCTCGTGGAGATGACCCCGGCCGCGGCGGCGCACACGCCGGAGATGACGTAGACGGCGAGCAGGTGGCGCGGCACGCGGATCCCCGAGAGCCGGACCGCCTCGGCGTTCGACCCGATCGCCTTCACGAGCCGGCCGAAGCGGGTGAAGGCGAGCACGACCCCGGCGATCACGTACACCGCGAGCAGGAGCCAGACCGGGTTCGGGACCCGGGCGGTGAAGCCGGCGCCGAAGACGATCACGAGCGCGGGGTCGTTCTCGACGATGATCGGCTGGCCGCGCGAGACGATGAGCGCGAGCCCGCGGGCGATGCTCATCATCGCGAGCGTCATGACGAACGCCGGCATCCGGAGGTAGGCGACCAGCGCCCCGGAGAACGCGCCGAGCCCGGCGCCCACGAGCAGCGTGAGGGCGACGGAGTACACCTGCCCGTGCTGTCCCAGGAAGTAGGCCACGAGCACGCTCGCGAGCGCGGCGATCGAGCCGACGGAGAGGTCGATGCCGGCGGTGAGGATCACGTAGAGCATCCCGACGGCGATGATCCCCGTGCCCGCGACCTGGCGGAGCACGTTGAACAGGTTGCGTACCGTGAAGAAGCTCTCCGACATGAAGCTGGCCGCCACCAGCAGGATGAGGAGGATGGCGACCGAGGCGAACCGCTGCAGGACGTCGCCGAGCTCCACGCGCCTGCGGGCTTCCCCACCCGTCGAGACCGCCGCGTCCATGATCACCTCGCTCCTCGCGCCGCCGGGGCGCCCGCGGCGAGGGCGAGCGACAGCACCCGCTCCTCGCTGTAGGCGTCCGGGCGGAGCTCGCCCATGAGGCGTCCCTCGTTCATCACCAGGATCCGGTCGCAGAGGCCGAACAGCTCCTGGTGCTCGGAGGAGATCACCAGCACGGCCTTCCCGGCCTCGGCCATCCGGTCGATGAGGCCGTAGATCTCGGTCTTCGCCCCCACGTCCACGCCGCGCGTCGGCTCGTCGAGGATGATGAGGTCGCAGTCCACGTGGAACCACTTCGCCAGCACGACCTTCTGCTGGTTGCCGCCGGAGAGGCTCGACACCGGGGCCTCGGCGCTGCTCATCTTGATCCGGAGCGACTCGGCGAGCCGACCGACCGTGCTCTTCTCGACGCGGCGCTTGATGAACCCGAGCCGGTTCACGACGGCGCGGAGGCCGGCCATGGTCGAGTTGGCCCGGATGGAGAACGGCAGGACCACGCCCTGGTCCTTGCGGCTCTCGGGCACGAGCCCGATGCGGTGGCGGACCGCGTCCGCGGGCCCGTGCACGCGGATCTCCTTGCCGTGGAGGAAGATCTTCCCGCGGTCGGGCCGGTCGGCGCCGAAGATGACCCGGACGACGTTCGTCCGGCCCGAGCCCACGAGGCCGGCGAGGCCGACCACCTCGCCCGCGTGGACCGAGAAGCTCACGCTCCGCACCATCCGCCCGGCCTCGAGCCCCTCGACCCGCAGCACCTCCGCGCCGACCTTGCGCGCCGCGCGCTCGGCGAACATCGCCTTGAGCGAGCGGCCGACCATCAGCTTGATGAGGCCGTCCGTGTCCACCTCGCCCGTGGCCACGACGCCGGCCACTCTGCCGTCCTTCATCACCGTGATCCGGTCGGAGACCTGGAAGACCTCGTCGAGCCGGTGCGAGATGTAGACGACCCCCGCGCCCTCGTCCCGGAGCCCGCGGATGATCTTGAGGAGCCGCTCGGCGTCGCCGGTCCCGAGCACCGACGTCGGCTCGTCGAACACGATGATGCGCGCGTGGAGCGAGAGCGCCTTCGCGATCTCCACGACCTGCTGCTGCGCCACCGAGAGCTTCCGGACGGGGTCCGCGGGGTGGATGTCGAACCCGAGCCGGGAGAGCAGCTTCCCGGCGCGGCGGCGCAGCTCCGGCCAGCGGATTCCGGCCGGGAGCTCGCCCAGGAAGATGTTCTCGGCGACCGAGAGGTCGGGCGCGAGCGCCAGCTCCTGGTGGATGATGGCGATCCCGTGCCGGCGCGCGTCGGCGGGGCCGTGGAAGTGGACCGGCTTGCCGTCGATCACCACCTGGCCGCCGCTGGGGGGGAGCTCGCCGCCGAGGATACGCATCAGCGTGGACTTGCCCGCGCCGTTCTCGCCCACGAGGGCGTGGACCTCACCCGCGCGAAGGCTGAAGTCCACGCCGTCCAGGGCACGGATGCCGCTGAACGACTTCGTGATCCCGTTCAGCCGGGCGAGTTCGGGCACGGTCCCCCCTGACCCGGTCAGAACACGGCGTTCGGGTTGTAGAACTTGTCGACGTTCTCCTTCGTGATCGCGGCCGGCGGCGTGTAGTTGATCCGCGGGAAGTCCTGGGGGAGCTGGTCGTTGATCGCCTTGTGGCCGATCTCGACGCCGGTCCGCGCGACGAGCGCAGGGTCGTTGAGGCCGGTCGCGCCGTACTGGCCCTGCTTGATGAGGGCGAGCGCCTCCTTCTGCCCGTCCGCCGCGGCCAGCACGAGGACGCCCTGCAGCTTCTTCGCGTCGGCGAGCACCTTGCGGGCGCCGAGGGCCATCGAGTCGTTCTCGGCGAGCACGACGTTGACGTTCGGGTGGGCGGTGAGGATGTCCTCCATCGCCTTCAGGCCGCCCTCCTGGTTCCAGCCGCCCCAGCCCTGCGCGACCACCTCGAACTTCACGCGGCCGCTCTGCTGGAGCTGCCCCTCGACGAGACCGCGGAACACGCCGAGCCGGCGGTCCTGGCCGACCACGTTCCCCTTGTCGCCGGAGATGAGCGCGATCTTGAGGTCCTTGCCCCGGGTCTGCCGCGCGAGCCATCCCCCGACCAGCTCGCCGTTCGCGGTGTTGTTGGACTGGACCAGCGCCGTGATCTTCGCCTTCGGGCTGATGCCCGAGTCGATGACGATGACCTTGACGCCCTGCGCGGCGGCCGCGGCCACGGCGGCGTTCAGGCCCTCGGGATCGCGCGGGTTGAGGATCAGCACGTTCACGCCGCGCGTGACCATGTCCTCGACGTCCGAGATCTGCTTGTTGAGATCGTTCCGCGCGTCGGTCGAGGCGACCACCTTGCACCCGAGCTCCTTGGCCCGGGCCGAGGCGGCCTTCTCCTGGGCCACGAAGTAGGGGGCGGACAGCGTGTACATCGAGATGCCGACCACGCAGTCCTTCGCGTGCGCGGCGGCGGGGACGAACAGCGCGGCGAGCGCGCCCAGGAGGGCGGCCCTGACCAGGGGGAGCGGGTTTCGCATCGGGAGGTCTCCTCGAGTCGAATGACGGTGACGGGTCGGCGGGCGGCCGCGACCCCGTGGACGCGAGACGCCCGCCCCAACGTTGGGTACCGCTGCGCCGTTTTGGCATCCCCGGCGTCCGCGTCCGGCCCGGGCACGCGGTCGGCCGCCCGGGCGGCAGCGGAGCACCCCGGCTCGCCCTCGCGGCGGGAAGTGCCAACGGGCTGGCGCCGCAGGCCAAGGCGCGCGCGCAGCGCCGCTGCATCCTCCCGCAGACCGAGGAGGCGCGACATGAGCGGCACGACGGCGGCGCACGGGGACTTCGACGTGGTGGTGATCGGCTCGGGGGTGGGCGGCCTCGTGGCAGCGGCGCTGCTCGCCCGGCTGGAGGGCCGCCGCGTGCTCGTGCTCGAGCGGCACTGGCGCGCCGGCGGGTTCACGCACACGTTCGAGCGCCCGGGCGGCTTCCGCTGGGACGTGGGGGTGCACTACGTCGGCGCCGAGGTCGTGACGCCGGGTGAAACCTGCGACGTCTTCCGGGTGGCGAGCGGGGGCGCGCTCGCGTGGACCCGGCTGCCCGAGACCCTCGAGCGCCTCCACTTCCCCGGGTTCGACTTCGAGCTGCGCACCGGGCGCGAGCGCCTCCTCGAGGACCTCTCCCGCGCCTTCCCGGCGGAGGCCGGCGAGATCCGCGGCTGGCTCGCCGACGTGGAGCGCGTGTCGGGCCTCCTGCCCGTCCTGCTGATGCGCGGCGTCCTCCCCGCGCCGGCGCGCTGGGCGCTCGACGCGGCCACCGCCCGGCGCCGCGCGATGGCCGACGCCCCGACGGGCGTCCGCCTGGCCCGGCGCTTCCGGGACCCACGGCTGCGTGCGATCGCCGGCGCGCGCTGGGGCGACTACGGCCTGCCGCCGGCGCAGAGCGCCTTCGCAGCGCACGCGGTGATCACGCAGCACTACCTCGACGGCGCGGTCTACCCGGTCGGCTCCGCGGCGCGGATCTTCGAGACGATGCGCCGGACGATCGAGGAGGCGGGCGGGCAGGTCCGGGTGCGCGCCGAGGTCGAGGAGATCCTGGTCCGCGACGGCCGCGCCGCGGGCGTGCGGCTCCGGGGCGGCGAGGAGGTCCTCGCGCCGGCCGTGATCTCCGACGCCGGCGCCCGGAACACGTACCTCCGGCTCCTGCCCCCCGAGGTCCCGATCCGGTTCCGCCCGGCGCTCGCGGCCGTCCCGCCGGGCATGGGGTTCGTGACGCTCTACCTCGGGCTCTCGGCCTCGGGCGCGACGCTCGGGGTCCGCGGCGAGAACACCTGGTTCCACCGCGGCCTCGACCACGACGCCGACTGGGCGGCGCGCGGGCGGCTCCTCGACGGGGAGGTCCGGCAGGGGTACGTCTCGTTTCCCTCGGTGAAGGACCCGCTCGCGACCGCGCACACGGCGGAGATCATCGCCGCGGCCGATCCCGCGGCGTTCGCGCGCTGGCAGGGGACCCGTTGGATGAAGCGGGGCGCGGAGTACGCCGCGGTGAAGGAGCGGATCGCCGACGCGCTCCTCGCCGCGGCCGAGGAGCGGCTGCCGGGGCTCTCGCGCCTCGTCGTCCACCGCGAGCTCTCGACGCCGCTCACGACCGGCGACCTCACCGCGCACCCCGCCGGCGAGTCGTACGGCGTGCCGCTCGCCGCCGGCGCGCTGCGCCAGCCCTGGCGCACGGCGCGGACCCCGGTGCGCGGCCTGTGGCTCGCCGGTGCCGACGCGCTCTTCCTCGGCGTCGTCGGGGCCGGGATGGGCGGGCTCGCCGCCGCGCTCGGGGTCGCGGGCCCGTCGCTCATGAAGCGCCTCGCGAAGGAGTCCCGGCGGATCGCGGCCGCGGCAGACGCGCGGCGCGCGGCGGCGTGAAGCTCACCGCGCTCAGCGCGCGCTCCGCAGCTCCACCCACTCCGTCGGCGACATCCCCTTCCACCGGCGGAAGGCCCGGTTCCACGCGGTCTGATCCGAGAAGCCGAGCCGCAGCGCCACCTCGCCGAGCGGCAGGCGGCCGGCGCTGAGGAGCCGCTCGGCCTCGGCCTCGCGGAACGCCTCCAGGACGCCGCGGAACGTGGCGCCCTCGTCCCGGAGCCGCCGGTGCAGGGTCCGCTCGGAGAGCCCGAGCGCCTCCGCGATCTCGGCGGCCGAGGCGCGCCCCTCGGGGAGGAGGAGGCGGAGCCGGCTGCGCACCTGGACGGCGACGTCCTCGCCCTCGGCCCCGCCGAGCCCCGCGTGCTCGGCGAGCTCCCGGAGCGTCGCCAGGAGCCCCGGGTTCGCCCACGGCATCGGCGCCCGCCAGGCCGCGGCCGGGATCCGGAGCGCGGCGACCGCGTTGCCGAACGAGACCGGCGCGCCGAGGAGCGCCGCGTGGCGCGTCGGGCGCGGGGGCGTTGGGCCGGAGAGCCGGACCTCGTCGACGCCGAACTGCGGCGTGCGCTCGCGGAAGCGGCCGACGAGGACCGCGAGCGTGAACTCGTCCGAGTGGCTCGCGTCCTGGCCCGGCGCGTTCACGACCCGCACCTCGGCCGCGTCGCTCGCCTCGGCGAGCTCGAGCGTGATCCCCTGGGCGACGTACCGGAAATGCGCGGCGAGCGCGTGAAACGCGGCGCCCACGGTCGGCGAGCTCCCGGCGAGGTAGTCGAGCGCGCCGAACGCGCCGAAGGGGATGGCCAGCGCCACCTCGGTCACGAGCTCGTGGCGGGGCGCGCGCCGGGCGGCCTCCTCCCAGAGCGCGCGGAACCGGTCGAGCGGCACGGTCGCGTCCACCTGCGCGATGCTCTCCGCCGGCAGCCCCGCGGCCCCGCGGATGGCGTCCGCGTCGAGGCCGAGCGCGCGGAAGCCGGCGAGCATCGCCCGGACGGTCGCGGCGGGGAGGAGCCTCACGCCGGGAAGGATAGCGCAGCGTGGCGGGCGCCGCGCGAGCGCCGGACGGGTGGGACCTCGCGCGTGCGGGCCGGGCCGCCTCCCTCACCGCGGCGTGCAGGACGCGAGCGCGGCCTGCGCCCCCGCGGTGTAGCCCAGGTTCCCCTGCGCGAGCGCGGCGGCCGCGGTCAGCGCCGCAGACGCCTCCTGGCACTTGCCCGCCGTGGCGAGGCTCATGGCCTCCCACGCCGGCCAGCGCGCGTCCGCGGGGCGGAGCTCGGCGGCTGCGCGGAAGAGCGGGGCGGCCTCGGCCGGCGCGCCGCGCGTGAAGCGCACGATGGCCAGGTTCGCGAGGTCGTTCGCCCGTCCCTCGAGCGCCACGGCGACGAGGCACCCCCGCTCGTCGCGGGCGGAGCGGGCGGCGACGAGGCGGGCCACGAGGAGGCCCGCCGCGAGCACGAAGGTGCAGAACGCGACGGTGGCGACCGCCGGCCAGGGCGAGGGCGGCGGCGGCGGGACGGGCCACGGCGGCGAGACGCCCGCCTCGGCGAACCGCTCGACCAGGTCGGGGTGCGAGGTCTTGCGGCCCTGGACGGCCGGGGCGAGGTTCACCCGGTAGATCGTGTCGAGGGCCGTCGCGTACGCCGGGCTCGCGGCGTGCGCGGCGGCGTCGCTGCGCGCCTCCATGCGCAGCAGCAGCCGCTGGTAGAAGAAGGCCGCGGCGAGGTACGCCAGCGCGACGGCGAGCGCGGCGACCAGCCCCAGCGGCGGGCGCGCGACGAGCTCCGGCGCGACGGCGACCGAGATCGCGACCGGGAAGACGAGCCCCGAGGCGACGCCGAACAGCGGCCGCAAGGCGCGGACGGCGAGCGGCTCGCGCAGGTGCTCGAGCTCGTGCGCGAGCACGGCGGCGAGGCCGTCGTCGTCGAGGTGCTCGAGCGCGCCCTCGGTGACGAGGATGGTCCGGGACCAGGGGATCGCGAAGGCGTTCGCCGACAGCACGCGCACCACGCGGACGCGCGGCGGGCGGACCCCGGGCGGCAGCGCGCGCACGAGGGCCTCGACGAGCCGCGCCGGCGGCGCGCGGACGAGCCCCACGAGCCGCGCGAGGAGCAGCCCACCGCCGAAGGTGAAGACCGCCGAGACGGCGACGAGCGAGAGGAGCCAGGCGCCGAGCCCGACCTGCGGCGCGAACGGGCGGAGCGCGAGCAGCACGAGGGGCGCGACGAGCCCGGCGCACGCGACGAGGAGCAGGGCGAGGAAGCTGCGCACGCGCGCGCCCGCGGGGATCCTCCGGACCCAGCGGTTCTCGGCCCGGAAGGCGACCGCGACGACGCAGGCGAGCGCGACGGCGAGGACGGTGGGGAGGACGAGCCCGCGCCCCATCGACACCGGGCCCCCGACCGCGAACGGCACGGTCGCGAGGACCGGCAGCGGCGTCATGAGGAGGATCGTCCGGCGGAGGGTGGAGACGTGCCTCGCCCGCTCCGTCCAGTGCGCGTCCGGAGGCAGCCTCCGGAGCCCGCTGCCGGCGACGAGCACGCCGAGCGAGGCGAGCCCGTACGCGATCGGGAGGGCGGCGAGGGGAGCGGCGAGGGGGAGCCAGATCGTCCACGCGGGCAGGACCTGGCGGACGGCGTCGAGGGTCGCGGGCGTCATGAGCCCCGACAGGATACACCGGAGCCGAGGCCGACGGGGTCAGGGCGCGGGCGCCACGCGCAACAGCTTCCCGTCCGAGTCGTCGGTCAAGAGGTACAGCGCGCCGTCGGGCCCCTGCTCCACCTCGCGGATGCGCTCGCCCAGGTCCTCGAGGAGCCGCTCCTCCCCGACGACGCGGTCGCCCTCGACGACGAGCCGGATGATCGCGCGGCTCGAGAGGCCGCCCACGAGGAAGTTCCCCTTCCAGCCCGGGAAGAGGTCCCCCGTGTACACGACGAGGCTCGACGGCGAGATCACCGGGTCCCAGTAGTAGATCGGCTGCTCCATGCCGGGCGCCTGCGTCGAGGCGTGGATGGGGGCGCCGGAGTACTCCTCGCCATAGCCGATCGTGGGCCAGCCGTAGTCCTTGCCCTTCTCGACGAGGTTCAGCTCGTCCCCGCCCCGCGGCCCCATCTCCGCCACCCAGAGCCGGCCCCTCGGGTCGAGCGCGGCGCCGAGCACGTTGCGGTGGCCGGTGGTCCAGATCTCCGGGCGCACGCCCTTCCGCTTCGCGAAGGGGTTGTCCGCGGGGATCGAGCCGTCCGGGGCGATGCGGACGATCTTGCCGAAGTCGCTCTTCGGATCCTGCGCCTGGCGGCGGCCCTCGAGGATCGAGCGATCGCCGAGCGTGACGAAGAGGGTCCCGTCCGGCCGGAAGACGATCCGACCCCCGGCGTGCGCCGACGACTCGAGCGTCGGCTGCATCCGGAACACGACCTGCACCTGGTCGAGCCGCGGACGGCTGCCCAGCACCAGCTTCCCGCGCGCCACCGCGAGCCCGTTCCCCCCCTTCCGCGGCTCGTAGTACGACACGTAGACGAGGCCGCTCCGCGCGTGGTCCGGCGCGAGCACCACGTCGAGCAGGCCACCCTGCCCGCCGGCGTCGACGCGCGGAACCCCGGCGACCGCGGTCTTCGCACCGTCCTTGCCGACGAGCTGGAGCCGCCCCTCGTACTTCTCGGTGACGAGCATCCTCCCGTCGGGGAGGAAGGCGAGCGCCCACGGCATGTCGAGGCCGTCGGCGAGCTGCGTCACCGCGAGGCGTGCCCCGGTCGTGACCTTCGGGGCGCGCGTCTGCTCGGGGAAGGCCGGCTTGAACTCGGGGACGTTGGGCGGATCGGTCTCGGCGGGCTCGGCGGGGGTGACCCCGGCGAGGGCGGCGAGCGCGAGCGCGGTGGCGATTCGCGAGGGGGACATGCCGGGCTTGTAGCGGCGTGCCCGAGCGGGCGCTAACCCCATCGGCATGGAGCGATACGCGGCGTTCCTCCGGGGCGTCTCCCCCATGAACGCGAAGATGCCGGCGCTCGCGCGCGCGTTCGAGGCGGCGGGGTTCCGCGACGTCCGGACGGTCCTCTCGAGCGGCAACGTGGTGTTCAGCGCCCGCGCTGCGTCCGTCCCGGCGCTGGAGAAGAAGGCCGAGGCGGCGATGAAGGGCCTGCCGACCGTGTTCCCCACGATCGTGCGCCCGATCGCGGCGCTGCGCGAGCTGCTCGCGACCGATCCGTACGAGGGCCTGCGCCTCCCCCCCGGCGCGAAGCGGGTCGTCACCTTCCTCCGGGCGCGGCCGCGGGCCGTCCTGGACCTCCCGATCGAGCTCGACGGCGCCCGCATCGTGCGCGTGCAGGGCGGCGAGGTCTTCACCGCCTACGTCCCCAGCCCCCGCGGCGCGGTCTTCATGTCGCTCATCGAGAAGACGTTCGGGAAGGACGTCACCACGCGGACC
The DNA here is from genome assembly GCA_035627135.1 of Anaeromyxobacter sp. Lineage (GTDB taxonomy): Bacteria > Myxococcota > Myxococcia > Myxococcales > Anaeromyxobacteraceae > Anaeromyxobacter. The sequence goes on from DASPMI010000003.1 coordinate 23,049, forward strand.
TGGGAGACCGTGGCCAAGGTGGTCGCGGCGGCGGAGCGCCCGGCCTGAGCCCGAAGAGAGTCCGCTCGCCCTGAGCCTGTCGAAGGGCGAGCACCCGGGACGGGCGCGGGCGGAAGAGTCCGCTCGTGCTGAGCCTGTCGAAGCCGAGCGGGGCCGTACGCCGCCTCCGCGCCTCCGCCCGGCCTCCGCGCCGCTACCTCGGTCGCGCGCGGTCGATCGCAGGACGCGCGCGAAGCCCCGCGGCGCGTCTGGGCGAGGCGCGGCAAACTCGCTCGGCCACCTCACGCTCGCTTCGCGAGCGTGGTGGCCGAGCTCAGACATGCCGCGCCCGCTCCCCGGAGTCCGGTCCGCGCGCGGAGCCAGGTCGGCGCGATGGGGCGCGACCTCGGTGTACCGCTGCGCGGACGCCGGGCTCCGGCGCTCCGGCGGCTGCCGGCGCATCGGGGTCGGCGGATACCGGGCTCTCTTCCGTTCACCCTGAGCGTAGGCCCGCGAAGCGGGCCGGAGTCGTAGGGCGAACGGTGCCGGGGCCTGAAAGTCCGCTCGCCCTGTGCCTGTCGAGGGCGAGCGTTGAAGGGTCCAGCTCCCGCGCGCTACCGCCCCGACGCCCCGCCCGCCCCGAGCCCCTGCTGCTCGATCGCCTGCGTGGCGCGCTGCTGCGCCTGCTTCGCGCCCTCGCTGGCCTGCTGCGCGGCCTGGTTCGCGAGCTGCTGGAGCTGCTGGGCCTTCGCGCGCTCCTGCTGCTCCTTCTGCCTCGCCTCGACGAGCTTCGCCTCGGCCTTCAGGACGTCCTCGTGCGCCGAGGCGGCCTTCTTCTGCTGGTCCTGCGCCTTCTTCTGGGCGTCCTGCGCGTCCTTGAACAGCTTGCTCGTCTGCTCCTGATCCTTCTGGATCTGCTCGTTCACCGCTTGCTGGCGCTTTTCGGCCTGCTCCTGCTGCTGCTTCATCTGGTCCTGCTGCGGCTGCGCCTGGCCCTGCTGCTGCTGGGCCTGCGCCTGCTGCTGTTGCTGTCGCTGCTGCTGGTTCTGCTGCTGCGCCTGCGGCTGCTGCTGGCCCGGCTGCGCCTGCTGCGCCCCCGCTCCCCCCGCGCCCGCGAGCAGCGCCGCCGCCGCGAGCACCTTCCACCGCATCCCCATGTCCCGTCCCCCGTCCCGTGCGTGTACCGAACGTTACGCATCGTCCGCCGGGACGACCCGGCTGTGCCGGCCGGACCGCGGGCGCACATGTTCCGGGAGGAGGCGCCATGGCGAACGAGCGGATCGCGGACGAGCCCCTGTCCGCCAGCATCGGGGAGCAGCTCCAGGAGAAGCAGGAGATCGATCAGGAGACCGAGGCCGAGCGCCAGGCCGCCGCCCGGGAGGAGGAGCGGGCGGAGCGGCACAAGGCGAAGGAGCGCGAGGAGGTCGCGAAGCACCTCGGCGAGGCGGCGACGCCGGAGGGCTGGCGGGAGGTGCGGACCGAGGCGCGCGAGCGCGGCCGGAAGGCGGCGTGGCTCCGCGACTGGGGCCGCGTGCTCGCGCTCCCGATCGCCGGGGCCGGCGGGCTCGTGCTCGGGCTCCTCGCCGGGCCGAAGAAGAAGGGCGTGCCCGTGGTCATCCCGGTCCTCATGGGCGTGCTCGTCTGGCGGCGCGTGGCGCACGCGCGGTGAAGGTGCGCGAGAACCGGGCGTGAACCGACCGGGCGCCGATCGGGCCCCGGTCCCCCCCGCGCCTGCCCGCCCCGACTGGAGCTCGCGCGCGCGCGTCGCGCCGACGTGACGTGGCGTATGCTGGGGCCGTCTCCGCGGAGGCGCCCTGGCGGACGAGCCGCACATCCTCGCGATCGATCTCGGGACCTCCGCGGTGAAGCTCGCGCTCGTCTCGGCGCGCGGCCGGATCGCCGCCTTCGAGAGCCGGCCGCTCGAGGTGCGGCTCCTCGACGACGGCGGCGCCGAGCAGGACCCGGAGGCGTGGTGGGCGGCGATCCGCGACGGCACCCGGGCGCTGCTCGCCGCCGGCGCCGTGCCCGCAGCCGGCGTCCGCGCCGTCGCGATCGGCGCGCAGTGGTCCGGGACCGTGCCGGTGGACGCGGGGGGGACGCCGCTCCACCCGGCGATCATCTGGATGGACGCGCGCGGCGCCCCGCTCGTGCGCGAGCTCACCGGCGGACCGGTCCGGCTCGCGGGGTACGGGGTCGACAAGCTCCTCGCGTGGCTCCCGCCCACGGGAGGCGTCCCGCAGCACGGCGGGAAGGACGCGCTCGCCCACGTGCTCTGGCTCCGGCGCGCGCGCCCCGACCTCTACGCCGCCGCCGCGCGCTTCCTCGAGCCCGCGGACTGGCTGGGCGCGCGGCTCACGGGCGTCCAGGCGACGACGCCCGCGACGATCACGCTCCACTGGCTCACCGACAACCGCGACCTCGCGCGCGTGCGGTACGACCCTGGCCTCGTCGCCCGCGCCGGCGTCGATGCCGCGAAGCTGCCGCCGATCGTGCCGGCCGGGAGCGTGCTCGGCCCGCTCCTCCCCGAGCGCGCGCGGGCGCTCGGGCTCGGGGACGGCGTGCAGGTCGTGGCCGGCTCGCCGGACCTTCAGGTCGCGGCGGTCGGGGCCGGGACCGTCGCCCCCGGCGAGGCCCATGTCTCGCTCGGCACCTCCTCGTGGCTCTGCTGCCACGTGCCGCGCAAGAAGACGGACCTCCTCCGGAACATGGCCGCGCTGCCGTCGGCCATCCCGGGACGTTATCTGCTCGTGAACGAGCAGGAGAGCGCCGGCATCTGCCTCGAGTGGCTCCGCGACCTGCTCGGCCTCGGAGGCCCGGGCGCTCGGGCCGACGGATTCGCGGAGCTCGATCGGCTCGCGGCCGCGGCGCCGCCGGGGGCGGGCGGCGTGCGGTTCGCGCCGTGGCTCAACGGGGAGCGCTCCCCGGTCGACGACCACGCCGTGCGCGGCGCCTTCCTCCACCTCGGCCTCGGCGCCGGCCGCGCGCACCTCTGCCGCGCGGTGCTCGAGGGCGTGGCGCTCAACACGCGCTGGCTGATGGAGGGCGTGGAGCGGTTCGTGGGCCGGCCGCTCGGGCCGGTGCGCGCCATCGGCGGCGGCGCGCGGTCGGCCGTGTGGTGCCAGCTCTACGCGGACGTGCTCCAGCGCCCCATCTTGCAGGTCGAGGACCCGGTGCGGGCCAACGCGCGCGGCGCCGCCCTGCTCGCGGCGGCCGCCCTGGGCTGGATCCGGATCGACGACGCGCCGGCGCTGGTCCCGGTGGCCCGCCGGTTCGAGCCCGACGCCGCGCTCGGGCCGCTGTACGCTTCGGCCGTGCGCGACCTCGCCCACGCCTTCGGCGAGGCGCGCCGGCGGGCGCGGCGGCTCCGCGGCTGAGGGAGGGACGTTGCATGGCTCTGGATGCGCTGCGGAACCGCGGGGCCCGGACCGCGCTGGCGATCGCCGGCCGCCTCCCCGCGCGCTGGGTGGCGGCGCTCGAGCGGGCGGTGCGGCGGATCCCCGCCGTCCGCGCCCGCCTGCGCCTGGAGCTCGAGCCGCTCGTGCAGGAGCTCGCGCCGTCAGTGAAGCCGTACCGCGGCCGGCTCCCCGACGTGAGCCGGCTCCCGGCCGAGGGGCGGCCGCGCGAGGAGCTCCTCGCGGCCATCGATGCGCTCACCGCCGAGGAGGCGCCGCGCTGGCGCGACGGGCGCGTCTCGGGCGCCGTCTACCACGGCGACCCCGAGCACGCCGCCTTCCTCGCCGAGGTGTACGCGAAGCATCTCCAGACGAACCCGCTCCACGCCGACGTCTGGCCGTCGATCGCCAAGTTCGAGGTGGAGATCGTCGCCATGACTGCGGCCCTGCTCGGCGGCGATCCCGCCGAGCCGCGCCGCGACCGGCGCGTCGTCGGCGCGGTCACCTCCGGCGGCACCGAGTCGATCCTGCTCGCGATGAAGGCGTACCGCGACCGGGCGCGCGCGCGGGGCCTCGAGCGGCCGGAGATCGTCGCCCCCACCACCGCGCACGTCGCGTTCGACAAGGCCTCGCAGCTCTTCGACATGCCCATCCGCCGCGTGCCCGTCGGCGCGGATGGCGCGGGCGATCCGCGGGCGATGCGCCGGGCCGTCACGCGGCGGACCGCGGTCCTCGTCGCCTCCGCCCCCGCCTTCCCGCACGGCCTCGTCGATCCCGTCCCGGCGCTCGCGGAGCTCGCCGCCCGGCGCGGGATCGGGCTGCACGTGGACGCCTGCCTGGGCGGCTTCGTGCTCCCGTTCGCGCGGAAGCTCGGGTACGCCGTGCCGCCCTTCGACTTCTCCGTGCCCGGCGTCACCTCGATGTCCGCCGACACCCACAAGTACGGCTACGCGCCCAAGGGCACGAGCGTCGTGCTCTACCGCGGCGCCGACCTGCGCGCGTACCAGTGGTTCACCTCGACGGACTGGCCGGGCGGGCTCTATCTCTCGCCCACGCTCGCCGGGAGCCGCCCGGGCGCGCTCTCCGCCGCCGCGTGGGCGGCGATGCTCTCGCTGGGCGAGCGCGGATACCTCGAGGCGACGCGGCGCATCCTCGAGGCGGCCGCGCGCATGAAGGAGGCGATCCGCGCGGTGCCCGGCCTGCGGCTCGTGGGCGACCCGCTCTTCGTCGTCGCGTTCACCTCGGAGACGCTCGACGTCTACCGCGTGCTCGAGGGCATGAGCCGGCGGGGGTGGAGCCTCAACGGCCTCCAGCGGCCGCCCGCCGTGCACCTCGCGGTCACGCTCCGGCACGCGCAGCCCGGCGTCGTCGAGCGGTTCCGGACGGACCTCGCCGCCGCCACCGAGGAGGCCCGCGCCGCCCCCGCGGCGGAGGGCGGCGGCATGGCCCCGGTCTACGGCCTCGCCGGCCGCCTCCCGCTGCGCGGCGTGGTGGACGACATGCTGCGGGCGTACCTCGACATGCTGTACGATCCGTGAACGTTACCGTGTCGCCCGCGCTCCCTCGGCTCCCGATCTCGAACCCCACGGGCACCGCCCTCGACGCGGTGCTCCCCACCCCGGAACCCGCGCTCACCGGCCCGCTCGAGCACCCGCTCACCTTCGCGCTCGTGGTCGCGCGCCACGGCGGCCGCGCGCTGCTCGTCTTCAACCGCTGGCGCCAGCACTGGGAGCTGCCCGGCGGCGTCGTCGATCCGGGCGAGACCCCGCGCGCCTGCGCCACGCGCGAGCTCCTCGAGGAGACCGGGCAAGAGGCAGGGGAGCTCCGGTACTGCGGCCTCATGCGGATCCGGTTCCGGTCCGGGAAGACCGAGCTCGGCGCGCTCTACACGACGGAGCTCCCGCCGCTCCGCCCGTTCACGCCGAACGAGGAGGTCGAGCGGATCGCGCTCTGGGACGGGCGCGAGGACATCGGGTACGTCGAGGAGATCGACGCGGCCTTGATCGCGTTCGGGTGAGGTTCTCTCTCTCCACCGCCGCGCCGACACACTCCGCTCGCCCTTCGACAGGCTCAGGGCGAGCGGCGTGCGGGCTGCGACGGAACACGCCGCGATACCTCGTGCTTCGACAGGCTCAGCACGAGCGGATGCGAGGAGCATCGAGAGCGACCGCGAGCAGAACGCCCCCGCAGCCGAGCCGCCACAAGCAACGCCCACAGGCGGCCGGCCGGGCCCGACGGAGCGAGCCGAGGCGTACGGCAAACGCCCGCGCTCAATGCCACTGCGACACGCACGCCGCGCGGCGCACACCGCCCGCCCGCGCGCACCCGCTGAGCCGATGTCACCCTCGGTGACAGCCACGGGTCGCGCTATGGTGGCGCCGCCCCATGCCCGCCCTCCCCTCGCGCGCGCCCGCGCCGCCCGCGCCGACGTTCGCGAACCCCATCCTCGACCGCGGCGCCGACCCCTGGGTCGTCTTCCACGACGGCCGGTACGTGCTCTGCCAGGCCGAGGGCGGCGCGATCGTGATCCGGACCGCCGCGCGCCTCACGGACCTGGGCCGCGATCCCGGCACCGTGGTGTGGCGTCCACCGCCGGGTCGCCCGTACTCGTGCGAGCTCTGGGCGCCCGAGTGCCACTTCCTGCGCGGGCGCTGGTTCGTCTACGTCGCCGCCGACGACGGCGCGAACGAACATCACCGGATGTACGTGCTCGCGGGCTCCGGCCCCGATCCGCGCCAGCCGTTCACGCTCGAGGCGAAGCTCGACCTCCGGCCCGACCGGTGGGCGATCGACGGGACCGTGCTCGCCCTCCCCGACGGGCGCCTCTACTTCCTCTGGTCGGGCTGGGAAGGGACCCGGAACGTCGCCCAGAACCTCTACGTCGCGCCCATGCGCGACCCGTGGACCATCGCCGGACCGCGCGTGCTCCTCTCCCGTCCCGAGCATCCGTGGGAGCGGCGCGTGCGACCGTGGGTGAACGAGGGCCCACAGATCCTCTGGAACGGCGACCAGCTCTTCATCGTCTACTCCGCGAGCGGGAGCTGGACCGACGACTACTGCCTCGGGCTGCTCCGGTTCCGCGGCGGCGACGTGCTCGACCCGAGCGCGTGGACCAAGGACGCCGCGCCCGTGTTCGCCCGAACGGACCGCGTGTTCGGGCCCGGGCACGCCTCCTTCACGAGGTCGCCGGACGGGCGCGAGGACTGGATCGTCTACCACGCCGCGCGCGCGCAGGGCGCGGGGTGGGACCGCCGCGTCCACGCCCAGCCGTTCCGCTGGAACGCCGACGGTTCGCCCCGGTTCGGCGCGCCCGTCGCGCCGGGGACCCCGCTCGAGGTCCCCGCGGAGCCTTACCTGAAGGCCGCCGCGAGCTGATCGAGCATCCGCTGCTCGGCGGCGGAGATCTTGCCCATCCCCAGGAAGCCGCCCGAAGCCTCGGCCGTCGCGCGGGTCGCGTGCAGGAGCTGCTCCTGGAGCTGCTTGCGCTCGTCGGCGGTGAGCCCCTCGCACAGCCCCTCGACGTAGGTCTGCCAGGCCTCGAGGAGCTTCGGGTCGGGGCGGTGATCCAGCCACCGCTCGAGCAGCTCACGCTCGATCGTCCCCGACTTGATCCCCTGCTCGTCGGCGTGCTCGAGCACCGTCTTCCGCTCGTCGGGGTCGATCTTCCCGTCGGCCCAGGCCACCTCGACGAGCGGCACCGCCGCGAGCGCGGCGACGATCTCCGGCTTCACCTCGAGCTGGACGAGCTTCGCGAGGATGGCGTCGTTCTTGATGCCCGAGACCTGCGCGAGCGCCTCCTTGCTCTCGGTCATGCGCTTCATGGCGCGGAGCTTCTCGACGAGCACCTTGTCCTGCTCGAGGAAGAAGGACTCCTCCAGGGCGCGGGCTGCGAGGTCGTTGGGCTTCTTCGGTCCGGTGGTCATGGCGTGGGTCCCCTTATCGCCCGATCCGGTCGAGGCGGGCGAGCCATTCTTCGGAGAGTCCGGCCGCCCGGGCGCCGCGCCGGACCACCTCGAGCCAGGCGGCGGCCGGCGGGCCCTCCTGGGGGAGACGGCGGGCCGGAGCCGTCCGGTAGGCGAGCGCCGCGAGCTCCTGCCCGGCGGCGTCACGGAGCGTGACCTCGAACGGCTCGAAGAGGCCCGAGACGGCGCCCTCCTTGTGATCGACGAGGCCCCGCGCGGCGCCGGGCAGCGGGACCGCGAGCCCTTCGACCCACTCGCCCGGGGCTTCGGCGAGGCTCGCCACCGCGCCGCCCCAGTGGCGGGACACCACGTCGAACGCGAGGCGGTACCCCGGGAGCCGGGCGGGCCGGGCGCGGGTGAGGTCCGGGAGCTGGTACCCGTGGCCCTCCGCCCACTCCGCGAACGCGGCGCGGTCGAGCGAGGAGCCGTACACGAACCAGACGAAGTCGGCGGCGGCGGGCTTCGCCTCGTGAGCCTTGCCGAAGACGGGGAGCGCCATGGGCCCCAACTTAACGGGCGACCCGCGGCGGCGCCGCGGCTGCTACTTCGTCAGCACGATCTTCGCGATCTCGGGCGGGGACCCGAGCCGCATGGGCGGCCCCCAGAACCCCGTGCCGCGCGAGACGAAGATCTGCCCGTCTCCCGCCGCGCACCGGTGCCGGTACAGCCCGGCCACGTACGGGTACGCGAGCGAGACGAGGAGGTTGAACGGGACGATCTGCCCGCCGTGGGTGTGGCCCGAGATCTGGAGCTCGACGCCGGACTCGACCGCGACGTCCATGTCGCGCGGCTGGTGCTGCAGGAGCACCAGCGAACGCTCCGGGTCGCGCCCCGCGAGCGCGTCGCGCAGCGCCCCCGGGTAGCCGCCCGGGTGCGCGCCCGCGACCTCGCGCCAGTCGTCCATGCCGGCGAGGTCGATCGAGGCGCCCGCGTCGCCGATCTCGGCGCGCTCGCCGGAGAGCACGCGGATGCCGAGCCGCCGGAGCATGGCCGTCCACTGCGCCGCGCCGGAGTAGAACTCGTGGTTCCCGGTGACGAAGAACACGCCGTGGCGCGCCTGCAGCTTCCCGAGCTCGGCGACGATGTGCCCGAGCTGGGCGACGCTGCCGTCCACGAGGTCGCCCGTGATCGCGATGACGTCGGGCCGGAGCCCGTTCGTCTGCTCGACCACGCGCCGGACCTCCTTCTCGCGGATCGTCGGGCCGACGTGCAGGTCGGTGATCTGCGCGATGGTCAGGCCGGAGAGCGCGGGCGGCAGCCGCTCCAGCACGACCGGCACCTCGGTGATCTCGGCCGGTCCGAGCGCCCGGCGCGTCGCGAACGCCGTCGCGCTCCCCGCGACGAGCGCGGCGCTCCCCGCGACCGCGCGCGCGAGCACGAGGCGGCGCTCCGGGTCGGCGGGCGGATCGGGCCGCGTCCGGATCCAGTCGAGCATGAACTGGATCCCGAGCCCCGCGAGCCGGACCAGGTCGAACAGGGCCACGCTGCAGAACAGGACGAAGGCGACGCCGAGCCAGGTCGCCGCGGCGATCGGCGCGATCCGCGCCAACCACCCGCTCGCCGCCCGGGTCATGAAGAGCCCCACCGGGACGCCGAGCGCGAGCAGCGCGAGGAGTACGGTCAGCGACCGCCGCCAGAAGTCCGGGAGCTGCGGGTCCCGGACGAGGCGCAGCCAGACGTACGCGTGCATGCCGCCGAGGACGATCAGGACGACGAGCAGGAACACGGCGATCGAGAGGACCCGCGGCATGAGCGGAGAGGACTAACGCGGAGGGGCCGAGGATGCCAGCGTGGGGGGAGAAGCCGGGTTCGGGACCGGGAGCGGGTGCGGATCCGGGAGCGGGAACGGGGACGGGGGGCGGGTACGGGTCGCGGCACCGGTCGATGCCGTACCCGCCCCCGGTGCGAGCTACCTCCACGCGACGAGCACCTGCCACCGGGCGTCGAGCTCGGCACGCTCCCGGGCGTACCAGCGCTCGAACTTGCGGATCTCCCAGCGGCGGTGCGGGCGCGCGTAGAAGTGGGCGCGGGCCTCGTCGAGCCGGGCGTACGCGGCGCGGAGCTCCATCCGCTGGTGCTTGACCCAGCGCCTGTGCTCCCAGTCGTGGTGGCGCCCGCCGTGATCGCGCCAGCCCGGACCGCCATCGCGCCCGCCGCGCTCCCAGTCGGGCCCGCGGCCGTCGTGGTCGGCGCGGCCGTTCCACTCTGCGTTCACCACGGCCGGCTCGGCGTGCACCTTCACGTGCACGTGGCCCGGCGGCTGGAGCTCGCAGGCGTGGGCGGCGGCGGGGGCCAGCGCGGCGGCGGCGGCGATCGCGAAGGCGGCGGTGCGGATGGCGGTCTTCATCGTGTGCTCTCCTCGGTTCACGTTCACGCAGAGGAGACCGACGAGACCGCGAGTGCATTCAATCCGCCCCGACCGGGCGCGCGTGCGTGCCGTCGTTTCACGCGTGCGTGATATTCACGCGCAGCCCGGGCGATTCACGAAGGCGCGAGCGCGTCGAGCTTGGCCGCGAGGATGAAGTCGTTCTCGGACAGGCCGCCGACGGCGTGCGTCCAGAGCGTCACGTCCACGGTGGAGTAGTGCACGCAGAAGTCGGGGTGGTGACCCTCGGCCTCGGCGAGCTCGGCCATCGCGTTGACGAACCGCATCGCCTCCCGGAAGTCGCCGAACCGGAGGTGCTTGTGGAGCTTCCTGTGCCCGTCGCGGACGTCCCACCCGGAGACCGAGCGGACCGCCTCCTCCACCTCGCGAGGGGTGAACGCGGGGATGCCTCCCTCGCACGGAACGCACCTCTTGCTCGCGTAGTCCATGCGCGACCTCTGCCGGGCCCTCCGCGCCGCCGCAAGCCCAACCCGGGATGCCGCGCTCCGCCCCGGGCCGCGCGATACTCGGCGCATGGAACGACTCTTCCTCACTGCCGGCGCCATCTCCGGCGGGCTCGCCGTCGCCGCCGGCGCGTTCGGCGCCCACGCGCTCCGGACGCGGCTCCCGCCGGACCTCCTCGCAGCCTGGAAGACCGGCGCCGAGTACCAGCTCGCCCACGCGCTCGCCCTCCTGGCCGTGGGGTGGCTCGTCGTGCGGGCGCCCGGCGCCGCCGCGACGGCCGCCGGCTGGCTCTTCCTCGCGGGCACGGTTCTCTTCTCCGGGAGCCTCTACGCGCTCGCGCTCTCGGGGGTCCGCGCCCTCGGCGCGGTGACGCCGCTCGGCGGCGTCGCGTTCCTCGCGGGATGGGTGGCGGTGGCCTGGGCCGCGGTCCGCATGCGTTCGGGCTGATCCGCCGCACGCGTGGAATGCCTCTCGCGCCGCACCCTTAGGCAGGAAATCAGACGCCGCATGATCCTCGTTGACGCCTCCCGTTCGCGGGTCGTAAGACCTCCCCCGGCCCATGACCCCCACGGATCGAGCCGTCGGATTCCTCCGCGCGAACGGGATGTTCCACGGCGACATCGACGCCGCGCGCTGCACCCAGGAGTTCCTCTCCGAGATGGCCGCCGGGCTCGTCGGCAAGCCCAGCTCGCTCCGGATGATCCCCACGTTCATCGACGCCGAGGGCGCCATCCCCGTGCGCCAGCCGGTCATCGCGATGGACGCGGGCGGGACCAACCTGCGCGTCGCCCTGGTCGAGTTCGACGAGGAGGGCGAGCCGGTGATCTCCGGGTTCGAGCGCCACCGCATGCCGGGGCTCGACGGCGAGATCCCGTGCGACGCGTTCTTCGGCGTCCTCGCCGGCCACGTGAAGAAGCTCGCCGCGCGGGCCTCGCGCGTCGGGTTCTCGTTCTCGTACCCGGCGGAGATCCTGCCGTCGCGCGACGGCAAGGTCCTCTCGCTGTCGAAGGAGCTCCGCGTCGGCGGGATCGTCGGCCAGCTCGTCGGCGAGCGGATCAACGCGGCGCTGCGGGCGGCGGGCGTCCCGAAGGACCTCCGGTTCGTGGTGGTGAACGACACGGTCGGCGCCCTGCTCGCCGGGCGCGCCGCGCACGGCTCGCACCGCTACAGCCGCTACGTCGGGTTCGTGCTGGGCACGGGCCTCAACTGCGCCTACGTGGACGCGAACGAGCGGATCGCGAAGCGGCGCGACCTCGCCGCCGGCGGGCGGCAGATCATCAACGTCGAGTCCGGCAACTACGCCCGCGTGCCGCGCGGGACCGTGGACCTCGCCTTCGACGCGCAGAGCGCCGAGCCGGGGAGCTACCACCTCGAGAAGTCCGTGTCCGGCGCGTACCTCGGCCCCGTCGCGCTCCGGACGCTGCAGGCCGCGGCGGCGGAGGGGCTCTTCTCGGCCGGCGCGCGGGAGTGCATCGAGGCCTGGCCGCGCCTCGAGACGCCCGACCTCGAGCCCTTCCTCGGCGGCGCGGGCGGCACCGGGCTGCACGCCGCGCTGGTCCGGGCCGGCAGCGCGGACGATCTCGCGGTGGCCGTGGGGCTCGTCGACGGCCTGCTCGAGCGCGCCTCGAAGCTCGCCGCCGTGAACGTCTCCGCCGCGCTGCTCCAGAGCGTCCCCACCGGCCCCGCCGACGCGCCCGCCTGCGTGACCGTCGACGGCTCGACGTTCTGGCGGCTGCGCGGCTACCACGAGCGGATCACCGCCTGGATCGACCGGATCCTCGCGGGGCGGCTCCGCTACGAGGTGATCTCGGTCGAGAGCGCCGCGCTGGTCGGGGCGGCGGTGGGCGGGATCACGAACTAGAGACCTCACGGCTCGTCCTCGACGGCGGCCGCTCACCCTGAGCCTGTCGAAGGGTGAGCCTGTCGAAGGGCGAGCGATCGGAGTCCTCATGCCCTGGACCCCCCAAGACATCGCCCGCATGATCGATCACTCCCTCCTCCGCCCGGAGCTCACGCCGGAGGAGGTCGTGAAGGGCTGCGCCGTCGCGAAGAAGTACGGGACCGCCACCGTCTGCTGCACGCCCGCCGACGTCGCGCTCTGCAAGCGCGAGCTCGCCGGGAGCCCGGTGAAGGTGGCCGCGGTGGTCGGGTTCCCGAACGGCTACTCGACGACCGAGGCGAAGGTGTTCGAGGCCGAGCGGGCGATCGCGGACGGCGCGGAGGAGCTCGACATGGTCCTCCACATCGGCCGGCTCCTCGGCGGCGACCTCGCCTACGTGCGCGCCGACGTGAAGGCGGTCTGCGACGCCGCCCACGCGCGCGGCGCGCGCGTGAAGGTGATCCTCGAGAACTGCTACCTCACCGACCTCCAGAAGGTCGCCGCGTGCAAGCTCTGCGAGGAGGCCGGCGCCGACTGGGTGAAGACCTCCACCGGCTTCGGCAAGAGCGGCGCGACGCTCCCGGACCTGAAGCTCATGAAGGCGACCGTCTCGGAGAAGGTGCAGGTGAAGGCCGCCGGCGGCGTGCGCGACCTCGACATGGCGCTCGCCGTCCGCGCCATCGGCTGCACGCGGTTCGGCGCGACCGCCACCGAGGCGATCATGGAGGAGGCGTTCCGGCGCGGCGGGGGGGAGTAGCGCGCCCCGCCCCGTCACAGCGGCTCAGTCGCCGTCGTCCTCCCACGCGCTCGCGGCCTCCTCGTCCGTCTTCTCCGCCTTCCAGGCGCGGTACTCGGCCGAGCGCAGGAACGCGGCGTACGAGGGCTCCTTCTCCATCTCCAGGATCGTGAGGCCGGTCGCCCGCTCGAGGCGGCGCAGCACGTCGGCCACGAGCGCGTGGTCCTCCCACCGCAGGCCGGCGCCGATGAGGAACAGGTAGGCCTTCCCCAGCTTCGGCTCGGCCTCGATGGCCTTCTCCGCCAGGCGCCGCGCGGCTCGCCGGTCCCCCGTCTCGAGCGCGATCACGGCGCGCTCGAGATCCAGGTAGGGATCCTTCACCGCCCGATCCAGGCGCTCCAGGGCGACGGACGCGTCCTCCCAGCGGCCCTGGGCGGCGTACGAGGTCACCAGCGCGACGTCGAGGGGCGGCGCGTCGGGGAAGAGCTTGCGGAGCTGCGCGAGGGCGGGACCCAGGTCGTCCGAATCGAGGGCCAGCGCCGCCTGGATGCGGGCGCGGAGGAAGAGCTCCTCCTTCTGCAGCGCCGGAGGGAGCGCGTGGTATGCGGTGAGCACCTCCTGGTGCTTCTTCGCGACCGTGTGCTGGACCACGTCCCGGTAGCGCGCGACGGCGCCCTCGAGCTCCCCTCCCTGCTCGGCCGCATGCACGAAGAGCGCGCTCCGGAAGCCACCGACGAGCGACTGCCCGGTGCCGAAGTTGAAGAAGTCCCGCAGCAGGATCCCGCCGCTCGCCTTGCGGAGCTCGAACCGCAGGTAGTTGAACCGCCCATCGTCGCCCATCAGGCGGAACAACGCCGTCGCCCCGTACTCCGTCGCCTCGACGCGAAGGAGCCGGAACGAGCCGGCGTCCCCGATCTGCTGCCCGTACTCCTTGGCGATGCGCGCCAGCATGGTCCCGCCGAACCCCGGTGTGCGGAGCGCGGCCGTGAAGCCGCTCCGGGACGCGACCTGCCCCGGCACGCCTCGCGTCGCGAGCCGGATCACGTGGTCGGCGTCGAGGGTCACCGCGGGCATCTCCCCGCGAGGCATCCCTTCCTCCGCCTCGCGCGCCCACTCGACCAGCGCGGGATCGGGTGCAGCGCCGGCCGTGAGCGCGGCGAGGAGGAGCACCGGGAACGTCATGAGGCACCCGAGACGAGGGCGGGCACCACGTCGAGGAAGCCGCCCCCGTGGGCCCCCCGACGCGATTATCCCCGATCGTGCCCTCGCGGGAAGGACCGCGACGACGGGACGGCGGCGATGACGGAGCCGGAGGCGGTCGAACGCGCCAGGAGACCGCGGCGATCGCAGGCGCTCCGGCGCGGCCGTGTCACGGAGCGGGCGAGATTCCCTGCCCCGCCGCGCTCCAGCCGCGGCGCCCGCTCGACGAGGCGACGGGCTCGACGGATGGGATCCCGTCGACGTACACCACCCGCCCGCCCAGCCCCGCCGGCACCCGCGCGCCGGGCGTGAGGATCCCGGCGAGGTTGAGCGGATCGGCCGCCGAGAGCTCCACC
>DASPMI010000004.1:0-2395 GCA_035627135.1 Anaeromyxobacter sp.
GAGGCGCCGCGGCCGGTGGCGCCGGCCCGCCCGCGCGCGGGCCTCGCGCTCGGGCTCGCCGCCGCGGCGGGCGCGGGCGCCGTCGCGGCGCTCGCCTCGTGGTTCTGGCTCCGCCTGCGCGGGCGCGCGCGGCGTCCCAGCGCCGGCGGAGCGTGAGGTGGCGCCGCCGCTCCTCGCCGCGCTCGCCGCGATCTTCGCACCCGCGCGCGGCGCCCGGAGCCTGGCCCGCCACCCTAACGGTTCACTCGGAGCGGAGGCCGCCCGATTGGCGCCGCTGCCCCGCTCGGAACGTCTCGCCGCCCTCGCCGACGCGCTCGCGCGCCTGCCGCGCCCCTCGCGCGCCGCCGCCGCGTCGGCCGCGACGCGGGAACGCCCGGCGCTCGCTGCGCTGCTGCGCTCCGGCGCGGGGGCCGGCGTCGCGCCCCTGCTTCGGCGGCTCGTGGAGGAGCGCGAGTGGGAGTGAGCACGCCCGGCGCGCCGGCACCGGTCCGCGCTCCGCACGCCGGTCCGCGCGGCGGACGGGCAGGGCACGGCAGGCGGCGCAAATCTCGTGCGTTCCCGCCGGCACGGCCCTTGAAGTACCGCCGCCCGTGCTCCCCTTCGACCTCCCACGGCTCTCCGACGGCTACTCCGCCCTGAGCTCCTCGGCCCGGGCTCTCGGGGCCGAGGCTGCGGCCGCGGCGGCGAAGGCGCTCGCCGAGGTGCTCGAGACCGACGTCGAGATCTTCGCCCGCCCCGTCCCCGGCGCCGCCTGGCCGCGAACCCCTGCTGTCCGCCTCGCGCTCGAGCTGCCTGCGGTGCCCGGGGTGGCGGTGCTCGAGGCCGATCCCGCCCTGGTCGTCCGGCTGGTCGATCGGCTCGCGGGCGGCGACGGCGCGCGGGACGTCCCCGCCGCGTCCGCGCTCACGCCGCTCGAGCAGGCGACGCTCGAGCTCCTGGTCCTGCTCGCGGTGGACGGCGCGTGCGCCGTGCGGGCCGTGGACGAGCTCCTCGCGCCGCGGCTCACGCGGGCGGCTCCCCCCGACGCCGCCGGCGCGCTCGCGATCGAGCTGGAGCTCCGCGCCGGGGCGGACCGCGGCCGGGCGCGGGTGCTCCTGCCCGCTGGCGCCGTGCGCGCGCTCTCGCGCCCCCCGGAGCTCGCCCAGGCGAGGCTCCCGATCGGCGCCTCGGTGCGACGGGGCACCGTCGCGCTGCTCCCGGAGGAGCTCGAGGCGCTCGAGGCGGGCGACGTGCTGCTGCTCCGGGACGCGGAGGCACCCGCGGCGGCGCTCGTCCTGCCCGGCGGTTTCCGCGCCACCGGCGCGCTCGGTCCCGAAGGCCTTCACGTGGAGGAGCTCTCGATGTCGGTCCGCACCCCGCAGATCCCGATCACCCTCGACGTGGAGCTGTGCCGCGTCGAGGTCACCCTCGCAGAGCTCGCCCGGCTCGAGCCCGGGGCCGTGCTGCCCCTCGCGATCGATCGGCGCGGCCACGTCACCCTCCGCGCCGGCGATCGCGCCGTCGCCCGCGGGGAGCTCGTCGAGGTGGAGGGCGCGGTGGGGATCCGCATCGAGGCGCTCGAGGTCGAGCCGTGATCCCGCGGCTCGCTCGCGCGCGATCCCGCGGGAAGCTGGCGCTCGCCGGCGTGGGAGCGCTCGCCCTCGCGCTGGCGCTCGCGCCCGGGCAGAGCGCGCCCGCGTCCCTGCGTGCGCTCGCCGCCGTCGCCGTCGTCGGCGCGGCCCTCCTCCTCGTCCGCGGCCGCCTCGGCGCGCCCGCGGCGGCGCCGAGGCTCGCCGTCGTCGCGCGGCAGGCGCTCTCGCGCGACACAGGGGTGGCGCTGCTCGAGGTGGACGGGCGGGCGGTGCTGGTGGGGTTCGGCGCGAGCGGGGTCCGGCTCCTCGCGCCGCACGGTCCCACGCCCGCGCCCGCGCGCGTGCCCGTGCCCGTGCCCGTGCCCGAGCCCGGCGTGCACCCGCATTCGCCTCACGAGGTCCGCCGATGATCGCCCTGCTCTCCGGCAGCGGTGTCGCCGACCGGCCCGCCGAGCTGCTGGTCCTGATCGTCGTCCTGGCGGTGGTACCGGCCGCGCTGGTCCTCCTCACGTCCTTCCTGAAGATGGCCGTGGTCCTCTCGATCGCGCGCTCCGCGCTGGGCGCTCCGCAGGTCCCTCCCACGACCGCGGTCACGGGCCTCGCCCTCGTCCTCTCCACGCTGGTCATGGCACCGGTGGCGCGCCGCACCGCGGATCTGCTCACCACTGCGCCGGCCGGGACCTCGCTCGAGGCGCGGCTCGGCGCGCTGGACCGCGCCTCCGGTCCGACGCGCGAGTTCCTGACGCGCTTCGCCCGGCCCGACGATCGGGCCGCGTTCCTCGACGTCGCCCGGCGGCTGGCGCCGGGCGGGCCGGCGCCGGAGG
>DASPMI010000005.1:0-27433 GCA_035627135.1 Anaeromyxobacter sp.
CCGGACGGTCAGTTCAACGTGGTCTGGAAGACGAAGGACGCGATCCGCGCCCAGCCCTGGAGCCCCTTCATCTCGGGGAACGAGGCCAAGCAGAAGCTGTAGCGCCGGCCGCCGCGTCCCCGGGCTCGAACACGGGCGAGCCCGGGGACGCGGGACCGTTTCGAAGCCGCGAAGCCTCCACCCTTTCCTCCGAGCCCCCATGCGCCTCCTCCGCGTCCTGCTCCTCTGCGCACCCTGCCTGGCCGCGTCGCACGCAGCCCGGGCCGCGCCCGATGAACCGGCGAAGCGGCTCGATCCCGCCGTCCTCGCCGGCCTCGCCGCCGAGGACTCGGCCGAGAAGATCGAGGCCATCCGCGCCCTCGCGATCCAGGCCGGCCCCGGTGCCGTGCCGGTCCTGCAGGCCCTCGCCGACGACCGGCTCCAGGTCGCGGGCGGCCGGGTCCTCGTCGCCGACGGCGAGGCGCTTCGCGACGCCGCGACGGGCGCGATCCTTCCCGCGCCGCCGGACGGCGCCGAGGCGGTCACGATCAACAACCGCGTCCGGCGCGCGCTCGAGGGCACCCTCTCCGCCCTGCGCGTGTTCGACCCGGACCGCACCGTACGCCTCGCGGCCGCGACCTCGCTGGCCTCGTCGGTGACCCCGGAGCTCCTCCCGCTGCTCGACGAGGCGCTCGCCGCCGAGCGCGACGGCGCCGTCCGCGAGCCGCTCGCGCTCGCCCGCGCGCAGGTGCTCCTCCGGAGCGACGATCGCGCGGCCCGCCTCGACGCCGTCCGGGCGCTCGGCGAGGGCGCGACCCGGAACGTGCGCGCGCTCCTCACGGCCGCCGCCGCGGACGAGCCCGACCCCGAGGTCCGGGCCGCCGCCGCGCGCTCGCTCGGCGCCGTCGAGCGGCGGCTCCTCCTCGCCGACGTCGTGAACAGCGTCTTCTCCGGCCTCTCGCTGGGCAGCATCCTCCTGCTCGCCGCGCTGGGGCTGGCGATCACCTACGGGATCATGGGGGTCATCAACATGGCCCATGGCGAGCTGCTCATGGTGGGCGCGTACGCCGGGTACGCGGTGCAGACCTTCTTCCGCCGGAGCTTCCCGGCCGCCCAGGACGTGTACGTGCTCGCGGCGATCCCGGTCGCCTTCGCCGCGGCGTTCACCGTCGGCGTCCTCATGGAGCGGCTCGTCATCCGGCACCTGTACCGCCGCCCGCTCGAGTCGCTGCTCGCGACCTGGGGCCTGTCGCTCGTCCTCATCCAGACCGCCCGGGCGGTCTTCGGCGCGCAGAACGTCCAGGTCGCGAACCCCTCGTGGATGTCGGGCGGCGTCTCGGTGCTCCCGAGCGCCGTCCTCCCCTGGAACCGGATCGCCATCGTCTGCTTCTCCGCGGGCGTCCTGCTCGTCACCTGGCTCCTGCTCCAGAAGACCCGGCTCGGCATGTTCGTCCGCGCGGTGACCCAGAACCGGGCCATGGCCGGGTGCGTGGGCGTCCCCACCGGCCGGGTCGACTCGCTGGCGTTCGGGCTCGGCGCCGGGATCGCCGGCCTGGGCGGCCTCGCCCTCGCGCAGATCGGGAACGTCGGCCCGGACATGGGCCAGCTCTACGTCGTGGACTCGTTCATGGTGGTGGTGCTCGGGGGCGTGGGCCAGCTCGCGGGGGCCGTGCTCGCGGCGCTCGGCCTCGGCGTCGCCGCCAAGTTCCTCGAGGGCGCGACCGGCGCGGTCGTCGCCAAGATCCTCGTCCTCGCCTTCATCGTGATCTTCATCCAGAAGCGGCCGCAGGGGCTGTTCGCCCTGAAGGGCCGCGCGGTGGAGGGGTGACCGTGACCGCGCGCACCTCGCTGCTCCGCCCCCTGCTCCGCGCGACGCCGCGCGCCGGCTGGTGGGCCGTCGCGGCCGCCGCGGCGCTCGCCTTCGTCGTCCTGCCGGCGCTCCACCTGCTCGTGGCGCCCGGCCACCCGCTCCACGTCTCCGACCACGTCGTGACCGTGGCCGGGAAGATCGCCTGCTACGCCACCGTGGCCGTGGCGCTCGATCTCGTCTGGGGCTACGCGGGCATCCTCTCGCTCGGCCACGGCCTCTTCTTCGCCCTCGGCGGCTACGCGTTCGGCATGTACCTCATGCGGTCCATCGGCCGCGACGGCGTCTACCAGTCGGACCTGCCGGACTTCATGGTGTTCCTCGACTGGAAGGAGCTGCCGTGGTTCTGGCACGGCACCGACCACGCCGCGTGGGCGGTGGCGCTCGCGGTGCTCGTCCCCGGCCTCGTCGCGTTCGTCTTCGGCTGGTTCGCGTTCCGCTCGCGCATCAGGGGCGTCTACTTCTCGATCATCACCCAGGCGCTCACCTACGCCGCGATGCTCCTGTTCTTCCGGAACGACACCGGGTTCGGGGGCAACAACGGCTTCACCGACTTCAAGCGGATCTTCGGCTTCCCCATCGCCGCACCCGGGACGCGGGTGGCCCTCTTCGCCGCGAGCGTCGCGGTGCTCCTCGGGACCCTCGTGCTCTGCCGCTGGCTCGTGACCTCGCCCTTCGGCGGCGTGCTCCGCGCCGTCCGCGACGGCGAGCCGCGGCTCCGCTGCCTCGGGTACGAGCCGCTCTGGTTCAAGCTCGGCGTCTGGACGCTCTCGGCGGTCCTGTGCGGCGTCGCCGGCGCCCTGTACGTCCCGCAGGTCGGGATCATCAACCCCTCGGAGATGTCCACCGCGGCGTCGATCGAGATCGCGATCTGGGTCGCGGTCGGCGGGCGCGGCACGCTCGTCGGGGCCGTGCTCGGGGCGGTGCTCGTGAACCTCGCGAAGAGCTGGTTCACGAAGGCCATGCCCGAGCTCTGGCTCTTCTTCCTCGGCTTCCTCTTCGTGGCGGTGACGCTCTTCCTCCCCGGCGGCCTCGTCGGCTTGCTCCGGAGCCGGCGCCCGCGCCGCCCCACGCCCGCCTCCGTCGCCGCGCCCCCGTCGCCGGATGGGCCCGCCGAGGAGGTGACGGCATGACCGCCACCCCCGCGGCGCCGCTCCAGGTGAACACCGGGCACGGCGTGGTGCTGTACCTCGAGGACGTCACCGTCTCCTTCGACGGCTTCAAGGCGCTGAACGGCCTCACGCTCTACGTGAACGTGGGCGAGCTCCGCTGCGTCATCGGCCCGAACGGCGCGGGCAAGACCACGATGATGGACGTCGTGACCGGCCGCACCCGGCCGGACCGAGGCCGCGCCTTCTTCGGGCAGAGCCTCGATCTGACGCGGCTCTCCGAGGTGGAGATCGCCCGCGCCGGCATCGGCCGGAAGTTCCAGAAGCCGACCGTGTTCGAGGCCCACACGGTGCTCGAGAACCTCGAGCTCGCGGGCGCCCGCGACCGCCGCGCGCGCGGGCGCCTGTTCGCGCTGCCGGGGCCGGAGGACCGCCGCCGCGTCGAGGAGACGCTCGCGCTCGTCCGGCTGACCGGCGAGGCTCACCGCCCCGCGGGCCTCCTCTCGCACGGCCAGAAGCAGTGGCTCGAGATCGGGATGCTGCTCATGCAGGACCCGAAGCTCCTCCTGCTCGACGAGCCGGTGGCGGGCCTCACCGACGAGGAGACCGCGCGAAGCGCCGACCTCATCCGCGGCCTCGCCGGGAACCGGTCCGTCGTCGTGGTGGAGCACGACATGGAGTTCGTCGAGCGGTTGGGCGGGACGGTGACCGTGCTCCACGAAGGCGCCGTGCTCGCCGAGGGCCCGCTCGCCCGCATCCAGAAGGATCCGAAGGTCATCGAGGTCTACCTGGGGAGGTAGCCGTGCTCGCGCTCCGAGGCGTCAACCAGTACTACGGCGGCAGCCACATCCTGCGCGACGTGTCGCTCGACGTCGCGCCGGGCAAGGTCACCGCGCTCCTGGGCCGGAACGGCGTCGGCAAGACGACGCTGCTCCGGACGATCATGGGCCTCGTGCCCGCCGCGCGCGGGACGATCGGGTTCCGGGGCCAGGACCTCACGCGTGCGCCGTCCCACGCCCGCGTGCGGGCGGGGATCGGGTACGTGCCGCAGGGGCGCGAGATCTTCCCCCGCCTGACGGTCCGCGAGAACCTGCTCATGGGGCTCGCCGCCCGGCGTGGCCGGGGCGCCGCCCTCCCCGAGGCCGCGATGGCGCTCTTCCCGGTGCTCGGCTCGATGCTCGCGCGGCGCGGCGGCGACCTCTCCGGCGGGCAGCAGCAGCAGCTCGCCATCGCCCGTGCCCTCGCCGCCGGGCCGGCGCTCCTCATCCTCGACGAGCCGACGGAGGGCATCCAGCCGTCGATCATCAAGGACATCGAGCGCGCCATCCGCGCGCTCGCCGCGACGGGCACGATGGCGATCCTCCTCGTCGAGCAGTACTACGACTTCGCCCGCTCGCTCGCCGACCATTACCTCGTGATGGAGCGCGGCGAGATCGTCCGCCGCGGCGACGGCGCCGCCATGGAGCGCGACGGCGTGAAGGAGCTGCTCTGGGCCTGAGGTCGCGACGTTTCCCCGCGCCGATATCCCGCGTCGGCCGTACCCGCCCCAGGAGGTCTCCCCCCTCGAAACCCGCCGGGGTGTACGTTTGCGCAAACGACCTGGCGCCCGGAGGAGACCATGCGGAGCGGTCGCATCGTCCTTGCCCTCGCCTTCACTGCTGGTTGCACCATCACGCCGTCGCCCGCTCCGCCTCCGCCGCCGGAGCCGGTGTACGCCTGCGGCGCCCACGCGCCCGCGTGCGGCGAGCGGTTCCTGGACGCGCTCGCGAGCCGCGCCATCGCCGACCCGCTCGCCGACAGCCCGGTGCAGACCGCCAGCGCGGTACCCGTGATCCAGGCGGTGGACCAGGCGTACGCGAACGAGGTGCGTACCGTGGGCGGCTCGGCGATCACGGAGACCGAGTTCTACGCGCTCTATCGCCGGTACCTCTTCAACAGTCCGAGTGAACGGCTCCTCACGCTCGCGGCGATCGGGGTGAGCCATCGCCCCATGGCCCAGGCGTTCGAGGGCGAGCGGTGCTGGCACTGGTTCATGGATCACGGCGGTCGCGAGGACGGCAAGGTCGCGACCCAGGCGAAGTGAGGCAAGGCGTGCGGCGCTGGGGCCGGACGCTCAGTCCTTGAGGTCCTGGTCCGAGAGGTCGAAGGTCCAGCGGACTCCGAGCGTCTTCAGCGCCTGCTCCACGTGCGCCCGGATGCGCCGGACCCGCTCGTCCTCCTCCGGCGACGCCTTCACCACCGAGACCGACCAGGCCTCCCCCTCACCGTGCGTGACGACGAGCTTCACCCGCGCGCCCGGGTCGGCCGCCTCGTCGTCGAGCACGGCCCGGAACCGGTCGAACTTGGCCTCCAGGACCAGCGCGCGCCGGCCGAGCCGCTGCGCGAGGAGATCGCCTGCCTCGGACGCCTGCTGCCGCGCGGCGTTGAAGGACGTCTGCTTCACCTCGTACCGGCCGAGGCACGCGGCCGGCGCGGTGCCGGCCGTCGCGCACCCGATCGAGAGGGCCGCCAGGAGCGCGATCCAGGCGAGCCGACGCCAAGGCGATGCCGAGGTGTGCATGGCGACCTCCGGAGCCGGCGACGTGCGCGGGTTCCATCATGCTCGCACGATCGCCGCGGCTGGCGCAATCGTTTGGCAACCCAGCGTCCGGGCTCGGGATCGGACGGCGCGCGCGCCGCCGAACCCGTACGGATCCCGGCGGGTTGCGCTGCTGGGGCCGGGCGAGCGAGCGCGTCCGGTCTGGTACGCCCGATGCGCGCAGGCGGTGGCCCGCTCGCCCAGCGCCGCGCGCCGCGCCTCGTGGCCGCGGCGCCGCGCCGGGCACAACGTGGGCGTGAACCCGCAACACCGAGGGGGAACCGATGAACGCGCACCTGCTCCGTGCCGCTGCCCTGGCGGCGCTCGTCCTCGCCGGCCTGCCGTCGAGGACCGCTGCCCAGACTTCCGCCACCTGGCCGACCGAGCTCACCCAGCGCCCGTTGACGCTGCGCCAGGACATGATCGAGATCTGGGCGCCGCTCCAGTCCAACCTGTCCTCCGATCGCGTCGGAGAACCCGTCTTCCTCAACCCGAGCATCTATTACGGGCTCACGGACCAGTGGTCGGTCGGGCTGCGCCACTTTCTCGGCGTGTGCCTCGGCGACGAGGAGGCCGGCTGCGCTCAGACGTACAACGACGTGAGCGTCGAGACCGTGTACGGCCTGGGTGCGCAGGGGCCGGTGAACCTGGCCGCACGGCTGGCGGTCAACTGGGCGCCGATCGATCCGTCCGCGTGGAGCGCGGAGATCGGCGCGCTCGCGCGCGGCAACCTCGGCCCCGTGACCGTCCTCCTCGCGCCGGCGCTCAACTTCGGCCTGAGCGACCGCGACGAGTCCGCCAAGGTGACCGGCACGCCCATCTCGCTCGGCTCGTACAGCGTGCTCGTCCCGACGGACTCGGTGGACAACCGCGAGTACCTCCTCCTGCCCGCGACGCTCCAGGTCCAGGTCACGCCGGCGCTCGCGGCTGTCGGCGCGATCGCCGCCAACGGCCCCCTCAACCCGGAGGTCGGCGGGTACGGCGATTACTACAGAGTGCCCGTCTCGCTGGGCGCCGTCTGGACGCCGGTCCGTACGCTCGACGTGGGAGCGCACTTCACGTGGATCGATCTCGCCGGCGCAGAGGGTGACGCCGAGGGCCGCATCGGAGGCGTGTTCGCCACCCTGCGGCGGTGAACGGCGGGCCGGCCGGGTACCGGCTCACCGGTACCCGGTCACGTCGGCGGGCTTGCCCGGTAGCGGGTCGCGTTGTACTCCGCGCTGCGCCCTGAGGGCCCGACCGCCCGGAGCTGGACCGCCGGCCTCGCCGCGTGTGCATCGCCTGTACCCGTACGGCACGGCGCCCGGCGGGCACGGCGGGATTACGGTCGGTTGGCGTCGCGCACGACGCCACCGAGGAGATCCCGCATGCGTCGCCTGCTCCCGTCGTTCGCCCTCACCGCGTTCCTCCTCGCCGGCCTCGCCCCGGCGCCCGCCCTCGCCGCGCAGGGCGGCCCTCGCGGCGAGCACCCGACGAGCGCGTTCGTCGGCGTGCTCACCCGAAATCTGTACCTGGGCGCGGACCTCACCCCCGTGATCCAGGCGGCCGACTTCGCCCAGTTCCTCGCGGCGACGACGGGCGTCTGGACGATGGTGAACCGGAACGACTTCCACGTCCGGGTCGAGGCCATCGCCGAGGAGATCGCCTGGACGCGCCCGGCGCTCATCGGCCTGCAGGAGGCGTACACCTGGCGCATCCAGGCGCCCGGGGACGCGCTCCAGGGCGGCAACACGCCCGCGACGACCGTGGTCTACGACTACGTCCCGGAGCTCCTCGCCGAGCTCGAGCGGCGCGGGCTCCGCTACCGGGTCGCCGCGGAGCTCGAGCTGTTCGATTTCGAGGCTCCGATCGCGACGGGCGAGGACGTGCGGCTCACCGATCACCTGGTGGTGCTGGCGCGCGCCGACGTGGAGACCCGCAACCCGACGACCCAGGTCTACTCCACGCTGCTGCCGGTGCAGGTCCTCGGGGCGGCGGTCTCGGTCGAGCGCGGCTGGGTCTCGGTCGAGGCGCAGGTCCGCAACGGCCCGTGGTTCCGGTTCGTGAACACGCACCTGGAGGCGTTCCACCCGCAGGTCCGCACCGCGCAGGCGCAGGAGCTGGCGGCGGCGCTCGCGAGCGTGACGGGGCCGGTGGTGCTCGTCGGCGATCTCAACTCCGACCCCGGCACCGAGGGTGAGGCGGTGCTCGCCGCCGCGGGGTTCGAGGACGCGTGGGCGGAGCGGTACCCGCGGCGCCCCGGGTTCACGTGCTGCTGGGCGGAGGACCTCACCGTCTCCTCGCCGCCGGCGCCGCCGCTCGACGAGCGGATCGACTACGTGCTCACGCGCGGGCCGGTGCGGCCGCTGCTCCTCGACGTCCTGGGGGATCGCCCCTGGGAGCGCGGGGGCGGGCTCTGGCCGAGCGACCACGCGGGCGTGGTCGCGTGGCTGCTCGTCCGGGCGCGCTGACGTCGGCCGGCCTGGGCGCGACGCGTACCGTCTCGACGGTCGCGTCGGGCTTCCCCCGGACCGAGCCCGTCAGTGACGCTCCTCGTGCTCTCCCGCGCCACCCTCGCTCGCGCGCTCCTCTCCGCCCGCGCCCGTCCCCTCGTCCGCGCCGCCGGGCGCGGCGTCCCGCGCCGGAGCCCCGCCCCCGAAGCGCCGCCGATCGAGCTGCTCGCGCTGCGCCGGCGTGAGCAGGCCGCGCGCCTCGTTGCGGGCCCGCACGCTCGCCTCGAGCATCTCCTGCCGCAGCTTGCTCACCTCGGCGAACGCGGCGCCCACCTGCCTCGGATCCGGCTGGGGTTGGGCCCCCACGTCCCGGAGCCGCGCCCGCGCGTCGATCATCTTGCCCATCGTGGCCCAGTGGGCGCGGCGGAGCGCGTCGGAGATGCGCGTGAGCTGCTTCCGCTGCACGTCGGTGAGCTCGAGCCGCCAGATCGGACCCAGGCCGGCGCCCATCGCCCCCGGGCTGTCCCCGCCGCCCATGCCCATCATCCCGCCGCCGTCCATCATGCCCACCATCCCGTGCATGCCTCCGCCCCGCCCGTCACCGGCCCGGCACGCCCCGTCGCCGCCGCCGCCTCCGTGTGGGGACGCGATCGCGGGCGCGACCAGCGCCGCGGCGCCGGCCAGCACGATTCCCATGGCTCTCTTCATCGCTTGCTCCGCAGGCCGGGTCTGGTCCGCTCCCTCGCGAGCGCAGCGAGGGAGCGCCGTGAGAGCCCGCGAGCGCACCCGTCCGCGCACGCCGGCCGTCCTCGCACGAAGCTTCGTGCATCGCGCGCGCCATGACCGTGGTGGCGAACTCCCGCGGATGCAGCACACCGCCTCGCTCCGCTGCATCACACCGTGACGGTCGCGCCCACGTCGCTGCGCGAAGCGGCATGGCGGTCCGCCGGGCGGGCGGGCGGCCTCGTCGCGTACTACGCCGGGAAGGTCGCGATGCGAGCCCTCAACGCGGGGAAGTCGCGCCGGCCGCCTTCCGAGGAGTCGGCGCGGCGCCTGGGCTGGCTCTTCCCCTCGCTGGACCTCTCGCGCGTCGCGATCGTGGAGGGCGCGACCCTCGTCGCCCGCTGGGTCGAGCGGCCGCCGCGGACCGCGGGGATGGCGTTCGGCCACGTCGTCTACCTCGCGCACCCCTACTCCGAGCGCACGCACGAGGGGCTGCTCGTCCTCGCGCACGAGCTCGGCCACGTGCAGCAGATCGAGGCGCTCGGGGAGGCGGCGTTCGCGCGCCGGTACGGCGAGGAGTGGCTGGCGCACGGGTACGCGCAGATGCCGCTCGAGCGCGCGGCCGAGGGGTGTCGCGCGGCGCTGCGCGAGCGGCTGGCGCGCGGCGCGGGCGACGCGAGCTGACTGCTCGCCCATCCGAGGGTGCGGTGCTGGCGGAGCTGATGCCGGCGCGATGGAGGACGACCGGGAGGAGCTCGTGGTGGTGCTCGCCGGCTACAAGGGCCGCATGGACGGGTTCTTCCAGTCCAACCCGGGCCTCGGCTCGCGGATCGCACCACGTGGACTTCCCGGACTACGGCGCCGACGAGCTGCTCGCGATCGCGGGCCTGTTCCTCGAGCGGCTCGGGTACGAGCTCGGCCCCGGCGCGCGGGACGCGCTCCGCGAGTACGTCGTCCGCCGGATGGCCCAGCCGCGGTTCGGGAACGCCCGCTCGATCCGGAACGCGCTCGACCGCGCGCGGCTCCGCCAGGCGCGGCGCCTCGTGCGGAGCGGCGGCGCCGTCGACGGCCGGGCGCTCTCGACGATCTCCGCCGAGGACATCCGCCAGAGCCGGGTGATGGCCGGCGGAACGCCCGCGGCCGAGCCGTTCCGCTCGCCGCTGTTCGGCACCCGCTCGCTGTTCATCGAGTTCTCGCGCACGCACGTGAACTTCCAGCGCGTGCCCACGGTGGACACGTCGAACCCCTTCGCGGCGCGCGACATCCCCACCGCCGACGTGAGCTTCCTCGTCGTCCGGTTCGCAACCCGAAGGGCATCGACTTCCCCTGGCTGCTCTCGATGCTGCACGACCCGTTCATGTCGCGGCAGAACACGATCGTCGTGCCCGGCGGGAAGATGTCGCTCGCGATGCAGCTCATCATGACGCCGATGATCCTGCAGCTCCTGGATCGGCGGCGGCGCGTGCTGTGATCGCGTCGGCCGCTCGAGGGTGACCGCCTCCCACGGTCGTGGGGCACGCCGGCGCCGGCCGGAGGTCCCCCGCGCACCCGCGGTCGCGTAATGAGCCCGTGACGAGCTCCATCCTCACCACCGGCCTGGCCGTCGTCTACCGGAACCTGCGCGACTCCCCAGGAGGGCCCCGCCGTGTCGCAGCTCGAGAGAGTGTTCGAGTAGCGCCGCGCCGGCCGCCCGCGAATCGGGTGAGGACGCCGGCGAGCAAGGCCGCGATCCAGGGAGCGCCGCGCCGCCGACGTCCGGCGCGGAGGTGCCGCACCCTCCGCTCGCGCCGCCAGCGGGCAACGTCACCGGCCAGTCGTGCGCCACACCGTCGGGCGCGCCGGCTCCCTGCGTCCGCGCCGTGCCCGGCGCGTACTCGTAGGCACCGAGATCCACGGCCGCGCCCCAGGGCCGCGCCACGCCGTCGGCGTCGGCGGCCGGCGCGCCGTCACCCGTGCCCGCGTCGATGGCCGGCGACGCGGCCGCGAGCCGGAGATCCCCGCCGGCGAGGTCCACGAAGAAGCCGCTCGGAAGAGCCGGGAGCACGAGGTCGTGGTCCTGGACCCCCGCGCCGTCGTCGACGGCGAGAGCCGTCGCGAGATTGTTGCGCACGACGTTCGCGGCGCTGGCCGTGCCGCTCTTGTGGGCGGTCACCATGATCCACGGCGGCCCGGGGCTCCCCGCGTCCGCGTCGATCACCGTGTTGTTGACGATTCGGACGTTCCGGGCGCCGTAGAAGGAGATGCCGTGCCAGTGATCGGTGATCACCACGTTGTTCTCGACGAGCCACCCCTCGTAGAAGCCGTCGAAGCAACCGATGCCCTGCATCGACGCCAGGTGCGGGAGCCCGGGATCGTCGAAGGTGAGGAAGACGTTGCCGCGGAGCGTGACGTTCCGCACCGCGCCCGTCCCGACTCCGCCCGGGCCGGACGACCACGACTGGAACCCGTCCACGTGGTTCTCGTTCACCTGCCGTGCGTTCTTGACCAGGTTGCGCTCGAACACCCCGTCGTCCCCGAGGCCGCGCAGCCCGTCGCCCCAGAACCCGTCCACCGTGCACCGCTCGACGCGGCTCCCGCGCCCGCTCATCGCGATCCCGAACGCCACGTTCCGGACGCTCGAGTTCCGCACGGTGACGCGATCCCCGTCGGCGACGATCCCGTCCCACGCCTTCGCGTCCCAGTCGGCGCCCGTCCTCCAGAGGCGCTCGTCGGGCACCGTGAAGACCTCGCACCCGTCCACGACGACGTCGGCCGACGGCCCGTGCCAGGAGTGATCCTCGATGGAGACGATGGCGCCCTGGTCCGCGGGTGTCCCGTGCCAGGGGCTCACCGAGAGGCCACGCAGCACCCACCGCTGCGCCGCGAGCACGCCACGCTCGGGAGCCGGGGCACCTCCCCCGGAGCGGCGGCGACGGTGACGTCCGCGGTGTTGTAGGCGCCCTGGATGACGAGCGGGCCGTGCAGGCCATCGTACAGCCAGATGGTGTCGCCGGGCTGGACCGGCGCACCGCCGGGATGCGTGCGGACGAGGGTGCTCGAGCCGAGATCGTACGGGAGGGAGTCCCACCGCCACGTGTCCACCTTCTCGTCGATCACCCGCTGGATCGCGCGCCACGGGCGGGCGGCGCTGCCGTCGCCGCCGTCCGAGCCGTGGACCGGATCGACGTGGAAGTCGGCGGCGGCGGCCGCGAGCGGGCGGAGCAGGAGCAGGCTGCACAGCAGGGCGCGGCGAGCGGCGGCCATGCGCGACGACCTCCGGACGGAGAGACGACGGGATCTCGACGCGCAGTGTAGCTCGGTTCCCGGCGCGCACGTGTGCGGCCGATGTAGGCGGGCGATGCCGGCCTTTGCTTGCCTGGGGTCCTCGCCTAAGATCCGGACTTCACCTTCACCCCCGGGAGGGATCCAGACGATGCACCACCTCATGAGATTCGGCCCCGCCGCCGCTGCCCTGCTCCTCACCGCGTGCGCCGGGACGCTGAACGTCCCGATGAACAAGCCGGCGCCCACCTCCAGCGCCTTCGCCGACGGCAAGGGCGCCAAGGGGACCCTGAAGCTCGTGGACGCCCGCGGCGCCGAGGCGGCGACCTTCCACGTCGGCGTCGCAGGCCTCGCCAAGGCGACGCTGCTGACCGAAGGGTTCGATCCCCTGGCCTACCTGGCCGACGGGCTCGGGGCCGAGTTCGCGGCCCGCGGCTATCCGGTCCAGGTCACGGCCGATCCCGCCGCTGCCGCCGACATGGAGCTGAAGGTCCTCCGCTACCGGATCGTCCACCGGCGGGTGAACGGGTACTCGCCGTGGGAGTCGATGCACCAGTTCCGCGGGGTGCTCACCTCCGGCGGCCGGGAGTTCCCGATCCTCGCCTACTTCACCAACGGCAAGGTGCCGGTCTGGAAGATCTCCGAGATCTTCGAGCCCTGCGTGCAGCTGCCCCAGTCCATCCTCGTGAAGGAGATCGCCTCCAAGGTGAACCGCGCGCTGCTGCGCGTCCGGGCGAGCGACGCCGTCGTGGACGAGATCGTCAGGCGCGCCACGCCGAAGGACGCCTTCAACGACGGCCCCTTCATGGAGATCGTCGAGCTCGCAGGCACGAACAACCCGGCGGCGGTGCCGATCCTCAAGCGATACGTCGGCCACAAGGACGAGTTCGTCCGGATGGTCGCGCTCGACGCGATCGGCATCCTCGGCCCCGAGCCGGAGCGCGCCTTCCTCCAGGAGCGGTACACGGCGCTGACCGACATGGACAAGGCGATGGCCCTCAAGGCGATCGGCGACATCGGGGACGAGGCCGCGCTCGCCTTCGTGGCCGCGCAGGCGAGCGACGCGCTCTACGTGAAGGAAGCGGGCTTCTCGTACCTCGTGGATCTGTACTCCGGGAAGTAGGGCGCCACCGCGCGACGTCTCCGCAGCGGCACCGGGGAGGGCGCCCCTCGCGCCCTCCCCGCGCGTGCCCGGCCGCCAGCCATCGCGCCCCCGCTCAGGCTCCTTCCATGAACCGCTGGTTCGTCGCGCTCGCCGGCACGGTGCTGATGGCCTGCCTCGGCACCGTCTACTCGTGGAGCCTCTTCACGCAGCCGCTCGCCGTCGCCTTCGGCTGGTCGAGCACCACCACCACCTGGGCGTTCGCGGCGTGCATCTTCTTCCTCGGCGTGGGCGCGATCCTCGGCGGCCGCTGGCAGGACCGCGCCGGCCCGCGCCCGGCGGCGATCGCGGGCGCGATCCTGTGGGGCCTCGGGAACGTGCTCGCCGGCTGGGGCACGCCGCGCCTCGGCGCCCCGTGGCTGTACGCCACCTACGGCGTCCTCGGCGGGCTCGGCCTGGGCCTCGGGTACGTGACGCCGGTGGCGGCGGTGACGAAGTGGTTCCCCGACAAGCGCGGGCTCGGGAGCGGCATGGTGGTGATGGGCTTCGGCCTCGGCGCGTTCGTCTACAACAACGTGCTCGAGGCCTCGCCCTCGTTCGCGGCCGCGGCGCGCGAGGCGGGCGAGGCCCTCGCGGCGGGGGGCGGCGCCCGGCTCTCCGAGGGTTCGCTCGACGCGCTCCAGCGCACGCTCGTGCTGTCCGGCCTGTTCTTCGCCGTGGTCGGCGGGCTCTGCGCGGCGCTGGTGCGGAACCCGCCCGGCGTCGCGCCCGCGGCGGGCGCGGCGCAGACGTCGCCGTCCGCGTCGGCCGCGCCGCAGGCCGTCGCGGGCCGCGACC
Organism: Anaeromyxobacter sp.; assembly: GCA_035627135.1. Taxonomy (GTDB): domain Bacteria; phylum Myxococcota; class Myxococcia; order Myxococcales; family Anaeromyxobacteraceae; genus Anaeromyxobacter. The sequence goes on from DASPMI010000005.1 coordinate 13,889, forward strand.
TCCCGCCCGCGCAGGCCATGCGGACGCCGCAGTTCTGGGCCTTGTGGCTCATGCTCTTCCTGAACGTCACCGCGGGCATCCTCTTCATCTCGAACGCGGTGCCGATCATGCGCGAGCTGACCGGCGCGCCCGCGGCGACGGCCGTCGCGGTCTACGGGTTGATCGCGCTGTTCAACGGGGTCGGCCGGTTCCTCTTGGGCGCGGTGTCCGATCGACTCGGGCGGAGCCTCACCTACCTCCTGGTCTACGGCGTTCAGGCGGCCGTGTTCCTCGCGGTCGGCGCCGCGTCGAGCCTGTGGCTCGTCGCGGCGCTCTTCGCGGTGGTGCTCCTGTGCTACGGAGGCGGCTTCGGCATCATGCCGTCCTTCGTCGCCGACTGGTTCGGCACGAGGTCCATGGGCGTGAACTACGGGTGGATCCTGCTCGCCTGGGGCGTGGGCGGGATCGTCGGCCCGATGTTCGTCGCCGCGGTGAAGGACGCGACCGGCACCTTCAGCGGCGCGCTGCCGGTCATCGCGTTCCTGCTGCTCGGGGCGATGGTGCTGCCCATCGTCGCCCGGCCGCCGCGCTCCGCCCGCACGGGCGGCCGGTGGGCGCACCTCGACCCGCGCCGGCTCCACCCGCGCTGAGGAGCGGCCGAGCGGCGCGGCCCATACCGCCGGACGGCGGCGCGTCAGAAGAGCGGCATCTCGGGCAGCGGCTTCCCCTTCTTCCAGGGCACGATCCAGATCACCACCTCGACCCCGTACTGGATGTCCGGCTCGTCCTGCGCCAGGATCCGCAGCCCGCCCTCGCCCTCCCACATGGCCCACGAGAAGCGGATGCCCTCGAGCTTGTAGCTCCCCTTCTCGAGCGGCGGCCCCCACTGCTCGCCCAGGATCTCGCTGGCCTCGGCGTAGACCTGATCGAAGCGCTTCACCGCCGCCAGGTACTCGTCCCTGGTCGCGTGGTCGTCCTCGTCCCAGTCCTCCCACGTGTAGACGTTGACGCGCGTCGGGATCTCCTCGTCGCCGTCGCCCTCGCCGGTGAGGATCGCCAGGTCGCTCGCGATCACGAACCTGCCCGAGCCTGGCGGGTCCTCGGGCCAGCCTTGCTGCGCGCACGTCGCGCGCAGCGCGTCGACGTTTCGATATCTGGAAGGGAGCTTCCGGATCCGTTCGGCGTTGTCCCGCAGGCTGTCGAGCATGTCGTCCTCCGCGTCTCCTCTTCCGGATCTGTCCGGCGGTCAGCTGCAATGCTTCTTGGCGGCGCGCTTCTTCTGCCGGACCGCGTTCCGGCGCGCGATCCGGTTCTGGAGCCGGACGTTCGGCTTCTTGCTCGTGGGTGGGTACTTGAAGGACCAGTAGACGGGCACGTCGCCGCCGAGCGCATTCTGCAGCTTGTTCATGCAGCCCTTCATCCCTACCCCCCGACATGGCTCCAGCTCCGTGTAGACCGCCGTCACCTGGGAGGGGTGGATCCCGTTCTTCTCCAGCTGCGCCAGCAGGAGCTCCTCCGAGTGCGGACCCTTGCCGCTCGTCATGGGGATCATCTGCCCGTCGGCGAGCTGGAACACGGCCACGTTCCTTCCGCCGATTCCCTTCGGCCCGCCGTTGCTGGCGTAGTGATCGCGGACGGCCGAGAACAGGGGGTGGTCGTTGTACGGCACGTGGCGCAGGACGATGAGTCCCAGCGGGTCCACGTAGATCAGGGGATCGCCCGGGTAGCCGTAGAGGTCGAGGGAGACCAGGGGCCCGAGCGGATCGGCCGAGAGGTACCGATCGTCCGCCGGATCGTAGTAGCGCCACCGGTTGTAGTAGAGGCCCGTCTCCTCGTCCCCGTACTGGCCCGGGTAGCCGAAGGGGACGGGCTGGCCCTGCGGCGACCGCCCGCCGAACGGATCCGCGGAGATGGTGGCGACGAGCTGCCCCGCCTCGTCGAAGAGGTGGGTCGGCGCGTCCACGTGGTCGTTGACGATGAACCAGCGCCGGCCGCCCTGCTCCTTGGCGAGGGGAGCGAAGGAGTCCGGATCCCAGTACCACGTGATCGGCTCGCTCCCGTCGGCCAGCTCGTGGACCACGACGTTGTCGTCCCAGACGTAGCGGGTGCTGCGGAGCGGCCGCGCGCCGCCGTCCTCCCCGGGGGCGAGGAGCGTCTTGCGGATGCGCCGCGCGAAGGCGTCGTACTCGAAGCGCACCAGGTTCCCGTCCGGCCGCTCCACCTCGCGCAGCAGCCCCGACCCGTTCCAGGCGTACTTCCAGGCCCGGCCATCCGGGAGCCGCTTCTCGATCAGGTTGCCGTCGGGATCGTAGGTGCAGCGGCTGCCGTTCACCTGCGCCAGGCGGCCGCCCGCGGCGTAGGTCCGGTCGGAGCGGTCCGGGAGGTTGCCGGCGGGGTCCGCCGCCCGCGGCACGCGCTCCCCGTCGGGAAGGATCGCGTCCGTCAGGCGGCCCCGCTCGTCGTGGCGGTACCGGATCGGCTCCTCGGCCCCGACCGCGATCGCGGTGATCCTGTCGTCGTCGCTCCAGGTGAACCGTCGCGCCTCGACCTCCTGCCCCTCGGCCCAGGGCTCGTTGGCGGCCGGCGCGCGCGCCGCGGCGGTGATCCGTCGCTCGATCGGGTTCCCGCTCCGGTCCCAGCTCCAGCCGACGCGAACCCCGTTGGCGTGGAGGCGGGCGGTCTCGAGCCCCGAGACGTCGCGCTCGAAGCGGACGGCCGGACCTCGCGCCGAGTCCCGTGACCGGCCCAGGTGGACGGCCGTGATCCGCGCGAACGGGTCGCTCTCGATCACCGCGCCCGCGCCGAGCGACGTCTCGAGCGCGTCGCGGAAGCCGTCCAGTCCATAGCGGGACAGGACGGCGTACTCGCCGTCCCGAGCGCGCTGGACGTCCTTCGCCCTCCGTCCGAGCGGGTCGTGCTGCAGCGTCACCCGGGCGCTCTCGTTCTCTGCCGAGAGGAGGAAGCCGCCTGGGCCGTACTCGAACCGGGCGCCGGTGCCGTCCGAGTGCTCCACCTTCGTGGGCCGGCCGGCCGCGTCGTACTCCAGCCTGGTGGTGCGGCCGCTCGGGAGCTGGACCTTCACGATCCGCCCTGCCTTGTCCCGCTCGTACCGGCGGACGGCGCCGTCGAAGCCGATCTCGCGGATCACCCGCCCGGCGGCGTCGAGCTCGAAGGAAGCCTCCTCGCCGGCCTCGTTGACGACGCCGGTCAGCCGCCCCTCGGCGTCGTAGCGGTACCGCACGGCGGCGCCGCCCTGGGCGCGCTCGACGACGCGGTGGAGGTGGCCGTACCGATAGCGGACCGCCTCGCCCGGACCCCGGGTCTGGAGCAGGTTCCCCTCGGGATCGTACTGCAGCTCGTGCCGCGCGCCGGACGCGGAGATCGCCTCGATCTCCCGCCCCTCGAGGTCACGGCGGTACTGCTCCACGCCGCCGCGCCCGTCGTGCACCGCCACGAGCTGGCCGAGGCGATCGACGAGCTGGCGCGACTCTCCTCCGGCCGGCGTCCGGATGCGCGCCAGCGTCTTCTGCCCGTCGTACTCGAGCCGGACGATCCTCCCGCCGGGGAGCACGGCCTCGGTGAGGAGCCCTCCGGTGTACGCGTAGCGGTTGATCGAGCCCGTCGGGCTCGCCTCGCGCACGAGCTGCCCGAGCGCGTCGTACTCCCACTCCCAGCGGCCGCCCTCGGCGTCGGTGGCGCGCGCCAGGCGGCCGCGCGCGTCGTACTCCAGCTCGAGCTGCGCGCCGTCCGGCGTGGAGATGCGCGTGCAGCGCAGCCGGTCGTCGTAGCTCCACGTCGTCGCGTTGCCGAGCGGGTCGACCTCCTCGATCTGCTGCAGCGTGCGCGGATCGTGGGCGTACCGCGTCTCGGCCTGGAGCGGATCGATCACCTTCACGACCAGCCCGGCCATGTTCATGTGGTACCGGGTGGTGTGGCCGAGCGAGTCGGTCACGTAGGTGATCTTCCCCGCCTTGTCGTAGGCGATCCGCCGGTCGAGGATCCCACCGTCACCCCAGGTGCGCGTACACCACGCGTCCTGGCCCAGCCCGTCGTACTCGAAGTAGAACGAGAGGGCGTTCCGGTCCGTCTCGCGGACGAGCAGGTGCGTCACGTACTCGAAGCGCCAGGCGTGGTCGAGGGCGTCCACCACCTGCACCAGATCGCCCTGCGCGTCGTAGAGATAGCGCCGGTGGACGTACGAGCCCTCTTCGTGCGGCAGCGGGAGCCGGAGGGCCTCGACCCGCCCGGACGGACCGTACTCGATCCCGATCGGGCGCCCGCAGGAGTCCCGCACGCGCTCGAGGCGGCCGGAGCGTCCGTACTCGAAGAGGATCTCGTGCAGCCCGGAGGCCGAGCGGATGCGCTGGATCATGGCCCGCCCGTCGGTCCGGCCGGGGACCGGGGCGAAGTCGCGCGTCGCGCCGTCCGCGTCGATGAGCTGCCAGCCACCGTCCTTCAGGCACCGGAGCGTGAGCTGATCGATGGGCTGGTGGAGCTCGTCCCCGGCGCGCGCCGCGTGGTCGGGCAGGTCGAAGGCGTCGAACTCGATCTCGCGACCGTCCTCCGCCAGCAGGACCACCTTGCCGCGCTCGGTCCAGACCGCTTGATCGAGCGACCAGCTCCAGCCATGGCCGAGCGGGCCGTCGCGGTCTCCGAACGCCGACGAGTAGACCCGCTCGATCTCGAGCGGGAGGGGCCCGGGGAGCTCGGCGTCGACGGCGGAGGTGATGACCTTCCCGGACGCCACGTCGACGGGGTGGCCGGTGAAGAAGCACACGGTCCGGTTCAGCAGGTTGCGGAACCGGCCGGGCGCGAGGCGGCTCACCAGCGCGTGCAGCGAGTCGCTCACGAACCGCGTACGCAGCGACGCCAGGGCGGCCGCCATCAGGTCGAGGGACGGCGGCCCGCCGATCAGGATCGGCGCGCCCTTGGGGATCGCCAGCGTCACGGAGGACGGGAGCCGCACGGGCTCGCTGCAGCTCAGCTGGATGTCCCCCAGCCGCACCGCGTTCGATCCCCCGATCGTCACCGTCTTCGACCCGAAGATCGCCACCGCGTCGTTCTCCGGCTTGATCGGCGGCGCCGGGACGACCGCCTCACCGGGCCGGATCTTCGGCTTGGGCGTCCGCGGCACCGGCGCCCAGATCGTCCCGGGCGGGATGATGAAGTGCCCGGGCACGTGCCGCGACTCCGTCCCCGTGTTCGTCGCCGGCATGAACCAGTGGATGACCGGCCCCTGGAACGGGGCGCCAGTGACCGCCGACATGACCCCGCCCATCACCGCGGAGCCGATCAGCCCTCCCACGTCGAGCACCACCCCGATGAACGGGTGCGGGAAAGGCATCGGCGTCGGCGCCGGCGTCGGCACCATCTCCCAGTGCAGGTCCACGCCCAGCACCGGGTCCATCCAGCTGCTCGCGATCATCTGGGCCCCTTCTCCTCGGGCGCGGCCGCTTCCGTCCGCTGGCGGAGGCGAGCTCCAACGGGGTGCATGCTCGGCACCACGCTAGCACAGCTGGTGTGGGTCGCGGGGCGGCGACCGCGGACGGGACGTCACGAGGCGTCGTAGGCCCGCCGGACCTCTTCGGCCCCGTACTTCCGCTCCAGTCGCCGGATCGTGAAGTGGCCCCGCGCCGTCTCCTGGAAGTGGCGCATGAACACCTCGTTCACGAGCGCGCCGCCGACCGCGCCCGCCACGGGCACGAGCTGCGCGAGGAGCTTCTGCTGCACGGCCACGCCGAACCGGGCCGCGATCTTGGTGACGAGCCGGACCAGCACCGGGGTCGCGCGCTCGACGGCCTGCTTCGCGGCCATCGTGCTCGCGAGGTACTCCGCCGCCTCCGCGACCGTCCGCGCGAACGCGACGCGCACGGCGAAGTAGCCCGTCTCCGCGGCGTCGTCGCCCTTCCCCCGCCCGCCCAGCGCGAACACGAGGAGGCAGTTGAGCCGGGCCTCCGCGTCCCCGAGGTCCTCGCCCTGGGCGCGCGCGTTCTCGGCGATGGACCGGAGCATCAGCGTCGTCGAGACGGGGAGCTCGAGCGGCAGCCCCACGAGGCCGAAGGCGCCGCCGGCCGCCCCGGAGGCCCACGCCGCCGCGCGGTGGCGCCAGTCGTGGGGCGCGCGATCGGCCCGCGCGTCGAGGGTCGAGAGCGCGAGGCCGAGCGCCTTGTCGAGCGCGGCGCGGGTGGAGGTGGCGACGATGCGACCGGCGCGCTCCGGGAGCCGCGCGAGCGCCCACTCCACCGGGTGCCCGACGGCGTCGGCGAGCGCGATCGCCAGCCCGGGGTTCTCGAGCAAGCGCCTGGCCTCGCGGAGCGCGGCGAGATCCTCGGTCTCCATGCGGGCGATTGTGTCCCGGCCCGCGCCGGAGATCACGCGGAACGACGTGGGGTCCGCGCGGACGCGACCTGTCCGGGGCGGCGCGGTCGGCGCCCTCCTCCGCCCGCGCGCCGGTAGGATCCGCCCATGCTCACCCGCTCCGTCCCCCGCGTCCGCCTCGGCCAGCTCCCCACGCCCATCGAGGAGCTCCCGCGCCTCTCGGCGGCGCTGGGTGGCCCGCGGCTCCTGGTGAAGCGCGACGATCTCACCGGGCTCGCCGGCGGCGGGAACAAGACCCGCAAGCTCGAGTTCAGCCTCGGCGAGGCCCAGCACCAGGGCGCCGACACCCTGGTGACGCTCGGCGCCGTCCAGTCGAACCACGCCCGCCAGACCGCCGCGGCGGCGGCCCGCTGCGGGCTGCGCTGCGTCCTCGTCCTCGGCGGCGCGCCGCCCGCGGCCGAGACGGGCAACCTGCTCCTGAACCGCCTCCTCGGGGCCGAGGTCGTCTTCGCGGGCGACCGCACGCGGGAGGAGGCCGCGGCCGAGGTGATCGCCGCGGAGCGCGCCGCCCGGCGGCGCCCCTTCCTCATCCCCGTGGGCGCGTCGGACGAGATCGGCGCCGCCGGGTTCGTGGCCGCGGCCGAGGAGCTCGCGGGGCAGCTCGCCGCGCAGCGGCTCGCGGTCGACCGCGTCGTCGTGGCGAGCAGCTCGTTCGGCACGCAGGCCGGCCTCTGCGTCGGCCTCCGCGCCCTCGGGGTCCGCGCGCAGGTCGCCGGCATCGCGATCGACGCGCCGCGCGCCGAGCTGCAAGCGGCCGTCGCCGACCTCGCGGCGCGGACGGCGCGGCGCCTCGGGCTCGCGGTGCGGATCGAGGCCAGCGAGGTGATCGGGTTCGACGGCTACCTCGGCGGCGGCTACGCGGTCCTGGGCGACCCGGAGCGCGAGGCGATCCTGCTCGCGGCGCGCCACGAGGGGCTCCTCCTCGACCCGGTGTACACGGGGCGTGCAATGGCGGGGGTGGTCGATCTCGTCCGGCGCGGGACGTTCGGGAAGGACGAGACGATCCTGTTCTGGCACACCGGGGGTACGCCCGCGCTGCACGCCTACGGCGACGCGCTCCTGCGCGGCCCAGCCGCGGCGGCGGGGTAGCGGCCCTCGCCGGCACCCGCCCGCGCGACCCGGGTGCGCAGCGCCACGGATCGCAGGAAGGCCGCACATCCGGCACACGACCGGCTAGAGTGGGCCGCCGTCACCGGCCTGCCCGTCCGGCCTCCGCGCTCACGAGGGTTCCGATGGCTCCTGGCGAGTACACGACCGAGGGGTGCACGCCGGAGCGCCGGAGCGTCATCCGGGTCGTGGGGACGATCAATCTCCTGTTCCTCGCCCTCGACGTCGTGCTCTACGGGCCCGCCCCGGTGGTGCTCGTGGGGAGGCTCCTCATCACGGCCGCCCTGGCCGGCGTCGAGGTGGAGCTCGACCGGATCGCTCGTCCCGCGACGCTCCGGGCCGCCCTCTGCGCGACGGCGGTCGGGGTGGTCGCCGGCTTCGGGCTCCTCGCGCTCGGCACCGGCGGCGCCGCGAGCCCGTACCTCGCGTTCCTCGCGTTCGTGCCGATCGTCGTCGGCATCGGCATCCCCGATGAACCCACCGTCAACGTCGCGAGCGGCCTGGCAGCGCTGGCGGTCGCGCTGGCGCTCTCGCTCCACGGCGAGGCGCCCCCCGTCCAGCTCGGGTTCGTCCTGCTGGGCGTCGGGAGCTGCACCTTCTACGGCGCGGCCAGCGCGGCGCTGTACCGCCGCATGCGCCGCCGGGAACGCGCCGCCTGGACCGCGCAGGCCGAGGCCGCCGCCGCCCTCACGCGCAGCGAGCTGCGCCGCGCCGCGGCCGAGCGGACCGCGGCGGTCGGGCGGATCGCGGCCGAGCTCGGGCACGAGCTGTCGAACCCGGTCGCCTCGGCGGCGGCCAACCTCCGGTTCGTGGAGGAGGAGCTGCGCCACGCCGGACGGGACGGCGAGCTCCTCGCGGCGGTCCGCGAGACGGGGGAGGCGCTCGAGCGGGTGAGCCGCGTCGTCGCCGATCTCCGGGTGCTCACGCCGGACGCGGGCCTGGAGATCGACGAGGTCGATCTCCGGCGCGCGATCGAGTTCGGGCTCGAGCTCGCCGCGCTGCGCCTGGGCGGCCCGGCCGCGGTCGCGCAGCTCCCGGCGCAGCTCCCGCAGGTGCAGGCGAGCCCGCGGAGCCTCTCGCAGGTCGTGTCGATCCTCGTGAGCTTGCTCTCCGACGCCGAGCCCCGCGCGGCGCGGCCGATCGCGGTGGACGTCCTCCTCGAGGACGGCGCCGTGAGGGTCGCGTTCACCGGGAGGCGCGGCTGCGACGCGGAGCCGGAGCCGGGCCCGGACCGCACCGGCGTCGGGATCGCGCTCTGCCGCGAGCTCGCCGAGCCCTGGGGCGGGCGCGTCGACGCGCGGCCCGTGCACGGCGGCAAGGTCGAGCTGGCGCTGACGCTGCGACCGGCGCGGGCGGCGTAGAAGCGCCCGGCCACGCGCAACGGCGCCGCCGTGCGCTACCTCCGCTCCAGCGCCCGCCGGTGCGCCTCGAAGAGCTGCTGCAACCCCTCGCGCCCGCCCGCCTTCTCCAGCCGCGCGAGGGCTCCGCGCGAGAGGAACTCGCGGTCGGTGCACTCGAGGATGGCCGCGAGTTCCTGCAGCTCGCGCTCCAGCGTCTGCGTGGAAGGCAGGAACTCGGCGAGCACGCGATCGAGATCGGCGCGGGCGATCTGGTCCCGGCCCGCGAGCAGCGCGGCGCGCCAGGCCCGCCCCACGATCCCCTCGACGTCGGCGCCCGAGAGGTGGCCGAGGTGCGGGATCGGCGGGACGTCGTCCGGCCCGAGCCGCGCGCCGAGCTTCGCCGCCATCCCCAGCAGCATCGGCCGGAGCTCGCCCTCGTCCTCCGGGTAGAAGAGCGGGATGTGCACCTCCGCCCTCCCCTGCCGCTTGAGATCCACCGGCAGGAGGTCCGGGCGCGCGGTCATGAGCACCCAGACGATCTGCCCGCGCCAGCGCGTGTCGCCCATCTGCGAGGCGATCATGCCGAAGACCCGCGAGCCGACGCCGGAGTCGCCCCCGACCTGCCGGTCCCCGAGCGCCGCGTCCGCCTCGTCCACGAGCACCATCACCGGCCCCATCGACCGGAGCAGGCGCAGCACGCGCTCGAGGTTCCCCTCGGTCTCGCCGACGTACTTCGAGCGGAAGTTGCGGAGCACGACGCACGGCATGCCGATCGACCCGGCGGCGCACGTCGCGAGGAACGTCTTCCCGGTGCCGACCGGACCGCAGATGAGGTAGCCCATCGGCGCGCAGTCGAGCCGCCCCTTGCGGATGAGCGCGGCGTCGTCGAGGAGCCGCCGCTTCGCGGCCTCGTGGCCGACCACGCGGTCGAGGGTCCACTTCGGCTCGACGAACTCGAGGAGGTCCTGCGCCTGCCGCTCGATCAGCCGCTTCTTGAGCGCGCGGAACCGATCGGCGTCGAGGGTGCGCCCCGCCTCGACGCTGCTGCGGACGAGCAGCTCGAGATCCGTGAGGGCGACGCCGCCGGTGAGCTTCGCAAGCTCCGGCAGCGCATACGACGAGAAGCTCTCGGCGGGCCGCCCGCCCGCGGCGGCCTCGAGGAACGCCCGGCGCTCGGGCTCGGTGGGGAGCGGCAGGTCGATCGACGCGACGTGCGGGTTGTCGCGGAGGCGGTCGGACACGTCCGCCGGGCGCGCGTCCACGAGGACGAACGCCGCGTTCTGGTTCTTGACGTAGGGGCTCGCCGCCCAGTTGAGGAAGGTGACGAGGTGGGTCGCGGCGCCCGCCCCGCGCTCCTCCCGCGGCACGAGCTGCGCCACGTGGTCGATCACCACCGCGAACGAGATCCGGTCCTCCTCGCGCGCCGTGGCGTTGCGGAGGACCAGCCGGTCGAGCGCGGCGAGCGCGGTCGCCGGGTCGCGGGGCAGCGCGGAGAGGTCGCCCACCTTGCGCTGCGCGAGCGCCGACATCTCGCGGAGCCGGTCCTCGCGCCGTCCGGCGAGGCAGCGGAGCCCGCGGGCGAGGTCGTAGTGGAGCACGAGATCCCAGCGCCCGAAGAGCTGCTCGGCGAGGAACTCGGGGAGCGTCCCGTAGGCGCCGCCGCCCGTGGGCACCCAGTCCCAGGTGTTCCCCCCCAGGAGGAACATCGACGTGGTGCGCGAGAAGTAGAGCTCGGCGAGCTGCACCGCCCAGGGCGGGAACCACGCCGGCAGCTCGGCGATCCGTGCCGCCGCGCCGACCTCCGGCGCCCCGGCGCCGTTCATCGCTCCTCCTGCGCGGCGGCCGCGAGGATCGGCGGCGGCTCGGCGAGCTGCTCCCCGAGCCCGGTGATCTGGTTCATCTCGCGGACGGCTTGCTCGGTCTGGGCCATGCTCGCGGCCACCGAGTCCACCTGGCTCGACAGCAGATCCGCGTCCTGGTGGCTCACGGCCATCTCCACCAGCGCCTGGATCTTCCCCTCGATCCGGTCGAGCTCGACGCCCAGGAACTCCGCGTTCGACGCCGCCTTGCGATGGTTCTCGAGCCGCAGCTCGGCGGTGGCGATCGCGTCCGTGAGGGCCCGGACGATCCGCTCGTCCCCGCGCTCCTTCGCCTTCGCGTGCCGCTCCCTCAGGCCGCCGAGGTCGCGCTCCAGGTTCGCAGGATCGGCCGCGGCGAGGAACCGCTGGAGCGCCTGCTGCGAGGAGAGCAGGCGCAGGAACGCCCAGAGGAGCCGGTCCAGCGCCGGCGTCCGCAGCTCGTCGGCGCCGGTGGCGCCGTGCCCGCGGACCCCCTCGGCGAGCCGCTGCATCTCCACGCAGCGGCCGCGCAGGGCGTCGAACCGGCGCCGCGCGGGTCCCTCGAGGCCGGCGAGGACGGACTCCAGGGTGGGCGCAGGCGCGTCGGCCGCGAGCGGCCCGCGGGCCTTCGCGCGGGCCTGTGCGTCGATCGCGGCGCGGAACTTCGGCGCCGAGACGAGGCCGCCGAGGTAGACGAGCTCGATGGCGCCGACGAGCGGCAGGAGCACGTCCGGGACCGGAGAGATCGCCGCCGCGGCGAGCCCGCCCAGGAAGAAGAGCAGGTTCCAGCGGAACAGGAACGCCTCGCGCAGATAGCGCCCCAGACCCGGCCCGCCGGAACGTGGCGCCTCCGCCGTCATGCGGGGTCCGCCCTCTTCTTCGCGAGCCGCTCTACCAGATCGCGGAGCTCGAACACGATGTCGAGGAACTCCTTCTCGCGCTGCATCACGCGCGCCGGCCGGTCCGGGGGCGGGACGGGGATCTGCTGCACGAGCCGCCCGGGGCTCGGGGACATCACGAACACGCGATCGCCCAGGTACACCGCCTCCTCGATGGAGTGGGTGACGAAGAAGACCGTCGCCTCCTGCTCGCGCCAGAGCGTCACGAGCTGATCCTGCATGGAGAGGCGCGTGTCGGGGTCGAGCGCGCCGAACGGCTCGTCCATGAGGATGATGCGGGGGTGGAGGATCAGCGTCCGGGCGATCGCCACGCGCTGGCGCATGCCGCCCGAGAGCTCGTGCGGGTACTTGTGCGCGTCGCGCTCGACGGAGAGCCCGACCTTCTGGATCCACTCGCGCGCGCGCTCGCGCCGCTCCTTCGCCGGCACGCCACGGCACTCGAGGCCGAAGGCGACGTTGTCCTCGACGGAGCGGTGGTCGAACGAGGTGTAGTCCTGGAACACCATGCCCCGGTCCGCGCCCGGCCCGAGCACCGGCTGGCCCTTCACCAGGATCGTCCCCGAGGTCGCCGGGTGTTGCGGCGCGAGGCCCGCGATCAGCCGCAGGATGGTGGACTTGCCGCAGCCCGACGGGCCGAGGATGGAGATGAACTCACCGTGACCGTGCTTGTCCTCGACGGTGAAGGTGATGTCTTCCACGGCGGTGAGCGCCTTCGGCCCCTTGCCGTACACCTTGGTGACGCCGTGGAAGTGGACGACCGGCGCGGCCGGCACCGGCTCCGCCCGCGCGGGCGCCGGGGCGGCGGGTTCCTTCGGAGCGGGCGCCCCCGCCTCGGGCGGGGACGACGGCGTGGAGACGGTCATCGCTCCCTCCGGTACGGGAAGAGCCCGCGCTGGAAGAACGCGAGGACCTGGTCGATGCCCCAGGCGAGCAGGCCGATCAGCGCCAGGACGAGGAAGATGTGCTCGGTGTGCCCGCGGCGCTGGCTCACCGAGAGCAGGTACCCGAGACCGTGTCCGGCGTTGATGAGCTCGGCGAGCATGATGTAGCCGAAGGCGATCCCGAACAGGCTCCGGAGGCCCGTGAAGATCTCCGGGAGCGCGAGCGGCACGAGCACCTTCCGGACGACCTGCCCGTCGCTCGCCCCCAGCGTCTGCGCCGTCTCGACGTACCGGTCGGCGATGCCGATCACCGCCGCCATCGCATCCGCGAAGACGAACGGGACGGTGGCGATGAAGATGAACATCACCTTCTGCGTCTCGTCGATCCCGAACCACAGGATCGTGAGCGGGATGAGCGCCGCGATGGGGATGTTGCGCCCGACGAGCAGGATCGGCGAGAGGAACGAGCCGACCGGCCGCCATGCGCCCGCCACCATCCCCAGGGGGACGCCGACGGCCACCGCGAGCAGGAACCCGGCGAGCACGCGCCGCAGCGTGGCGAAGATCGCCTGCCCCAGCTCACCCTGGGTGAGCAGGCTCCGGAGCCCGCCCAGCACCTCGAGCGGCGCGGGGAGCAGGGCGGGCGAGACCAGCCGCTCCTCGGCCGCGCCCCGGGTGGCGAGGAACCACGCCCCGAGCACGAGGGCGAGGCAGGCGGCCCCGAGCGCCTTGGACGTCAGGGCGGCCGGGGGCCGCCGCAGCGGCACGAGGTCCTTCAGGCGAAAGCGCATGGGATCACTGGGCGGCCGTGACGGCCTCGGCGGGGTAGACCTTCACCTCGACGCGCCGGTTCTTGGCGTGGTTCTGCGGGTCGTTCGGATCGGCCGGGCGATCCCAGCCGAGCCCCGCCGCCGAGAACTGGTTCGGGTCGAGCTTCGGGAACGTCTTGAGGAGGCCCTCCTTCACCGCGTTGGCCCGGTTGAGCGAGAGCTCCTGGACCAGCGCGGGCGGGACGCGCCCCTGCATCGAGCCGTCGGAGTGGCCCTCGATCACCACGCGCGCGGCGCCGAACTGCCCCGCGAGCCGGCCGATCTCCTCGAGCACGAAGTCCACGTTGGGATCG
>DASPMI010000006.1:0-13303 GCA_035627135.1 Anaeromyxobacter sp.
GGACGTCGCCCTCGCCGACGTGATCCGGGCGAAGCTCATGTTCGACAAGGTGTCGATCCCGGTGCTCGGGCTCGTCGAGAACATGTCCTCGTTCGTCTGCCCGCACTGCCACACCGAGACCGCCATCTTCGACAAGGGCGGAGCCCGCGCCGCGGCGGAGAAGATGGGGATCCGCTTCCTCGGCGAGATCCCGATCGACCTCGCGATCCGCGAGGGCGGCGATCGCGGCGTGCCGATCGTGGCCGGGAGCCCGGAGAGCCCGCAGGCGCAGTCGTTCCTGGCCATGGCCCGGAACGTCGCGGGCGCCGTGAGCACGCAGGTCCTGAAGGCGCCGCGGCTCCCGGTGATCGGGGCCCAGCCGCGCGCCTGACCGAGCCGGCGCACGCCGGACGAGGCGTCCCATGGAAGACAAGCCCACGCTGGACGAGATCGACGAGGCGGGCGCCGAGGTGCTCGGGGCCGAGCCGGCCGGCGGACGCGGCCTCATCCCCGACGGCGTGAAGAAGGCCATCCTCGCGGGCGTCGGCGCGCTCTTCATGACCGAGGAGGGCGCCCGGCGCCTCGCGCGCGACTGGAAGCTGCCGAAGGAGGTCATCGGCTTCATCGGGCAGCAGGCGCAGTCGGCGAAGGACGAGGTCCTCCGCGCCCTCTCGGACGAGATCCGGCACTTCCTCGAGTCGGAGGTCGTGCGCCGGGAGCTGGGGCGGGTGCTCGAGAACATGTCCGTCGAGATCCACGCCGAGATCCGGCTCCGGCGCGCCGACGACGGCAGCGCCCGGCCGGAGGTGAGCGCCACGGTCCGGCCGCGCCGGAGGCCGGCCCGCCGCAAGGGGAAGAAGTGAAGCGCGCGGCCCGGATCCTCGCGGTCGTCGGGATCGCCGCCCTCGCGTCGTACTTCTTCCGCGCGACGCCGCACGACGTCGTGTTCGTCTACGACCTCGGAGAGATCCGGGACGCGACCGGCCTCGACGTGCGCATCGAGAAGGGGGCGGAGACCGTGCGCCGGGCGGAGTTCCCGTCGCCCTCCCGCCAGGTCCGCCACCAGGTGCAGCTCACCGAGGGCGCGTACCACGTCCGGGTCGGCGTGGACCGCCCCGGCGCCCGGGTGCAGACGCTCCGGGACATCACCGTGTCGGAGTCCCAGACCATCGTCCTCTCGGTGGCGCCGTGAGCCAGGGTGGCGCGGCGGGCTCGCGCGCCGCATCATCCCGTCCGTGATCGATCTGCACTTCGTCACCCCGGAGCTGGCCGTCGGCGCGAGCTTCCCCATGGAAGCCGCGGCGCTCCTCGCCAGGGAGCACGGGATCGGGCGGGTGGTGGACGTCCGCCTCGAGGCGCGGGACGACGAGGCCCTGCTCGAGGTGCACGGGATCCGGCTCCTGCACCTCCCCACCGAGGACTGCTGCGCCATCTCCGCCCGGCACATCCGGGACGGCGTCCGGTTCGCGGTGGAGGGGATGAAGCTGGGCCAGCGGGTCTTCATCCACTGCCAGTACGGGATCGGGCGGAGCGCGCTGCTCTCGCTCTGCGTGCTCGTGGCGCGGGGGATGCCGCCCCTCGACGCGATGGCGCGGATGAAGGACGCCCGCAGCGTCGTCTCGCCGAGCCCCGAGCAGCTCGCCGCCTTCGTCCGCTTCTGCCGGGAGATCCGGCCGGCGAACGGGGCGGCGTGGCCGCTGCCCACGGTGGACGCGCTGGGCGCGATCGCCTGGCGCCACCTGCGGGCCCGCGGGGTGGAGCTGGACGAGGACGAGGCGCGCGAGTCCTCCACCCGGAACCGCTAGCGCGCGCGGCGCGCGAGCCGAGGACGACGATGGTCGCTATGCGCGTCCGCTGGAAGCGTCGGGCGCGGGCAGGCGCGCGCCCTCCGGAGCGCCTGCAGGCGCCGCGCGGAGGCTGAACCGGAAACAGCTCCCGCGGCCGACCTTGGAGCGGACGCGGATCTCGCCGCCGTGCGCCTCGACGATGCTCCGCACGATGGCGAGGCCGATGCCCAGCCCCCTGGACGAGCCGGGCCGCTGATCGTGCACCTGGTACAGCCGGTCGAAGATGTGGGCGAGGTGCTCGTCGGGGATGCCCGAGCCGTGGTCCGTCACCGCGACCTCGATCCGCCCCGGCGCCGTGCGCGCCGCCGCGAGCCGGATGACGCTCCCCTCGGGGCTGTGGCGCTCGGCGTTGGTGAGGAGGTTCACGAGGACCTGGAGGATCCGGTCGCGGTCGCCCCACGCGGCCGGGGTGCCGGGGGCGACCCGCACCTTGAGCCGAACGCCGCGCTCCGCGCACCGCGGCGCGAGCGAGAGCATCGCCTGGCGGAGCACGTCCGACAGCTCCAGCGGCGCGAACGCGTAGGACTCCTTCGTCAGCTCGTGGCGCGAGAGCTCGAGGAGCTCGTCGATGAACGCCCGCAGCCGCCGGCCGCTCTGGCCGATCACCTGGAGCGCGCCGCGCTGGCGCGCCGTCAGCTCGCCGAGCTTCTCGCCGAGGAGGAGCTCGGAGTAGCCGAGGATGGTGACGAGCGGCGTCCGGAGTTCGTGCGAGATGTTGGCGAGGAAGTTGTCCTTCTGGCGGTCCGCCTCCTCGAGCGCCTTCACGGCGCGGGTGAGCTCCTGCGTCCGCCGGGCCACCTCGCTCTCCAGACGCGCGCGCTCCTCGCGGAGCGCCTGGAAGAGCCGCGCCTTCTCGAGCGCGATCGAGGCCTGCAGCGCGAAGGCCTCGATGGCCTCGGGGTCGCCCTTGCGCAGCCGCGGCGCGCCGACCGCGAGCACCGCGACCGGCCGGCCCTCGCTCCGCAGCGGCGCGAGGATCACGCGGCGGATGCGGATGAGCCGGTACAGGCGGCGGACCTCGCGCTCGCCGGGGGCGCCGAACAGCTCGTCCACGGCGCGCCGGGGCTGGTCGGTGTGGACCGTGCGGCGCTCGGAGAGGCAGCGGCGCACGAGCGGCGCGTCGAGCGGGTCGATCCGGAGCGAGGCGAGCGGCTTGCCCAGGGCGCGGTCGATCGCGCTCCGCATCGGCAGCGGGAAGGAGAGGTAGCGCCAGGTGAGGGCCGAGGTCCCGTCGAGCGCCGGGGCGAGCACGCCGCACTGGAACCCGAGCCGGCCGAGCTCGCGCGCGAGCACGCCGAACATCCCGAGCTCGTCGGTCTCGACCATGAGGTGCGCGCCGGCGAGGTGCAGCGCGGCGAGCGTGTCGCGCGCGGCCTTGAGCTCGGCGAGCGCGCGGCGCTCGCGCGTGACGTCCCGCGCGATGAGGTGCAGCACCGGGCGGCCCTCGAGCTGGATCTGCGAGGCGCTGAGCGAGATCGGCACCGGCTCGCCGTGGCGCCGGCGCAGCCGGGCCTCCTCCTCGCGGACCACGCGCGCGCCGCGGAGGCGCGCGAGCAGCGCGCCCGCGTCGAGCGTCGCGTGCTCGAGGAGTCCGCCCAGCGTGAACCGCCGCAGCTCGCTCCGCGTCCGGCCGGTGAGCTCGCAGAGCCGCTCGTTCCCCTCGAGCACCTGGCCGTTCTCGGCGTCCACCACCAGGATCGCCTCGCCGGCGCCCTCCTGGAACACCCGGTACATCGCGTCGCGGCCGACGATCTCGCGGCGGAAGCTCTCCGCCTCGAGCCGCGAGGCCACGAAGCGGCCCAGGGCGTCCAGCGACCGGAGCGCCGCCGCGCGCTGCCGCCCCGGGAGGACGAGGCGGAGCACCTTCACCTCGCCGGGGCGGGCGGTGAGGCGGAGGAAGATCGACTGGAGCGCGGCCGTGCCGGGATCGACCCCGAGCCACAGGAGCTCCACGAGGGACGGCTCGCACGGGGCGAGGAGCCGGGGAGGGGAGCTCTCGTCGAGGAGCGGGATCGCAGGCTCGTGTCCGGGGGTGACGGCGAGGAGCTCCGCGACGCGCGGCTTCACCGAGCCGGTGCCGGAGGCGAGCCCGTCGACCGCCAGCGTCTCGGCCTCGACGGCGCCGCCGCGCCGACGCAGCACGAGGAGCTGCACGAGCGGCGCGCCGGCGATCCGGGCGGCGTCGCGGGCGATCTCTCGAAGGGTTCGCTGCATTCGGGGAGGCGGCTCGCGCCCTGGGGCTCGCGGGACCGTGGCGATCGTCCCACGCCCCAGCGCTCGTTGACAAGGGAGTGAAGCGCTTCTTAAGGACCGCCTGGCCGCACCGCCGCACCGCCGCGGTCCCCGGGGGGAGACGGACCGGCGATCCCGCAAGCGGCCGCCGGCAACCGAAGCGAGGTCCACATGGAGACGAAGGTGCTCGCAGTGGTGGGCGCGGGGCAGATGGGGAGCGGGATCGCCCAGGTCGCGGCGCAGGCCGGCCTCGAGGTGGTGCTCGCGGACGCCGCGCCCGAGCTCGTGCGGCGATCGCTGGAGCGGCTCGCGGCGACGATGGGGAAGCTCGTCGAGAAGGGGAAGCTCGCCGGGGCCGAGCGCGACGCCATCCTCGGGCGCATCCGCCCCGCGGCCGCGCTCGCCGACTGCGCCCCAGCGGACCTCGCCGTCGAGGCCATCGTCGAGGACGAGGGGGCGAAGCGGGCGGTCTTCGCCCAGCTCGACGGCCTCCTCCGGCCGGAGGCGCTGCTCGCCACCAACACGAGCTCGATCTCCATCACCAAGCTCGCCGCCGCGACGCGCCGGCCCGCGCAGGTCGTCGGCATGCACTTCTTCAACCCGGTGCCCCTGATGCAGCTCCTCGAGCTGACGCGCGGGCTCCAGACCTCCGACGCCACGTATGCCGCCGCCGTCGCGCTCGGCGCGAAGCTCGGCAAGACCGTCGTCACCTCCCGTGACACGCCCGGCTTCATCGTGAACCGGATCCTGGTCCCGCTCCTCAACGAGGCCTGCTTCGCGCTCCAGGAGGGCCTCGCCACGGCGGAGGACATCGACACCGCGGTGCGCCTCGGCCTCAACCACCCGATGGGTCCGCTCACGCTCGCCGACTTCATCGGCCTCGACACGATCCTCGCCATCTGCGAGGTGCTCCACCGCGAGCTCGGCGACGACAAGTACCGGCCGGCGCCGCTGCTCCGCCAGTACGTCGCGGCCGGCTGGACCGGGCGCAAGAGCGGGCGCGGCTTCTTCCGCTACGAGGGCTGACCATGGCGAGCGCGCGCGTGCGGTTCGAGGTGGAGGAGGGGATCGGGCTCGTCACGTTCGATCGGCCCGGCGTCCTGAACGCGCTCGACGCCGCGAGCCTCGACGAGCTGGGCACGATCCTCGGCGAGGTGGAGCGCGGGGCCGCGCGGGCGCTCGTGCTCACGGGGGCGGGCGATCGCGCCTTCATCGCCGGGGCGGATCTCTCCGAGCTGGCCGGGCTCGGCCCGGGCGAGGCCCTCGCGGTCGCGGAGCGCGGCCACGCCGTGTTCGATCGGCTGGAGCGGCTCCCCGCGCCGACGATCGCCGCCGTCAACGGCTACGCCCTCGGCGGCGGGTGCGAGCTCGTCCTCGCGTGCGACCTCGTCTACGCGAGCCCGCGCGCGCGGTTCGGCCAGCCCGAGGTGAACCTCGGGATCGTCCCCGGGTTCGGCGGGACGCAGCGCCTGCCGCGCCGGATCGGGGCCATGCGGGCGCTCGAGCTCCTGCTCACGGGCGAGGCGATCGAGGCGGGCCGGGCGCGCGAGCTCGGGCTCGTGCTCGAGGTGGTGCCGCCGGAGGAGCTCGTCGCGCACGCGCGGGCGCAGGCGCGCGAGATCCTCGCGCGCGGCCCGCGCGCGATACCGGCCGTGAAGCGGCTCGTGCGTGCCGGGATGGAGCTTCCGCTCGCGCAGGCGAACGCCCTCGAGCGGCAGGCCTTCGCCGAGCTGTTCGGGACCGCCGACGCGCACGAAGGGATCCGCGCGTTCCTCGAGAAACGTCCTCCCCGATTCAAGGGCGCCTGAGGCACACCTCGCCGCAGCCCATTGTGGGGCGTCGCACGCGCGTGAACGTTCACGCCGCGCGACGCCCGTCGTGCGCGCTTGGTCTTCCGCGGGCGTTGGCGGAAGATGTGTACCGGGGTGCTCACTTGAAACCGCACAAGGTCGTCGGCGTCGTCCAGGTGGTGAAGGGCCAGCCGTGGGGCGCGCAGCTCAAGGACGACCTCGAGGCCGGCGTGGCCGAGGGTGGCCGCGGCGACGTGACGCTCCGGTTCGCCGACACGCGCGGCGACGTCGCGGAGCAGGCGCAGGCCCTCGAGCGGTTCCTGAAGGATCGCGTGGACGCGCTCGTCCTCGCGCCGATCGGCGTCGAGAGCCTCCGGCCGCTCCTCCGGAAGTTCCGGGCCGAGGGCATCCCGGTCCTCGTCGTCGGCGACGACCTCGGCGACCCCGACCTGTATCGCTCGGTGATCATCCCCGACAACCGTCAGATCGGCCGCAAGATGGGGGAGTTCTTCGTCGAGGTGAGCGGCGGGCGCGCGAACGTCCTCGAGGTCACCGGCATCGCCTCGGCCGCGGCGGTCGCGCTCCGTTCCCAGGGCTTCCGCGAGGCGATCGCCGGCCACGCCGGCGTCCGCGCAGTGGACGTGCTCGAGGGCGGGTGGCGCTACGAGCCGGCGCGGGACGCGGTCCTCCGCTGGCTCGCCAAGCACCCGCGCCCGGACGGCGTCTTCTGCCACAACGACGAGATGGCGCGCGGGGTCCTCGAGGCGGCGCGCGAGGTGGGGTGCGAGGCCGACCTGCTCGTCACGGGCGTGGACGCCATCAAGGGCCAGGGGCTCTCGATGGTGATGCAGGGGAAGCTCGCGGCGACGCTCATGAACCCGCCGCCCGGCCGGCCGACCGCGTTGAACCTGCTCGCGCTCCTCGCCGGGGAGCCCTGCCTCGAGCGGACGATCCTCCAGACCTCGCTGTTCCGCTCCAACGAGCGCATCCGCGCGTGGCAGGAGCGGCGCGGCTGACGCCGCGTGCGACGATCGCTCAGCCGGCCTGCGCGACCTCGTCGTCCGTCTGGATGAGGTGGCCCGTCCGCTCCCGCTTCACGCGCAGATAGTTCACGTTGTGTGGATTGGACGGGGAGGGCAGGGGGACCCGGCGGCGCACCCGCACCCCGGCGTCCTCCAGGCCCTTCACCTTGAGCGGGTTGTTGGTGACGAGATCCACGGCGCCGACGCCGAGCAGCCGCAGCATCTCGGCGGCGACGTCGTAGCTGCGCAGGTCGTCGGGGAACCCGAGCGCGCGGTTGGCCTGGTACGTGTCGTAGCCCTGCGCCTGGAGCGCGTAGGCGCGGATCTTGTTGCCGAGGCCGATGCCGCGGCCCTCCTGGCGGAGATAGAGCACGGCGCCGCGGCCCTCGGCGGCGATGAGATCCAGGGCGCGGTCGAGCTGGGCGCGGCAGTCGCACTTCAGGGAACCGAACACCTCGCTCGTCAGGCACTCCGAGTGAACCCGGACGACGGGCACGCCGGCGGCGAGATCGCCCAGCACCAGCGCGACGTGCTCCGCGCCGGTGCGCCGGTCGAGGAAGACGACCGAGCGGAACGTGCCGCGCGGCGTGGGCAGCGGCGCCTCCGCGTAGACCTCCATCTGCCCCTCGACCCGCCCCAGCTCCGGAACCGCCACCAGGTTGCGCATGCCTCTCCCAGCTCCGGCTGAATCCGGAGTCCTCCGGTCCATTATTCCCGCGGCGCCGCTTGGTCAAGCCGTTCTGGCTGCCGCGGCGCCGTGCGCGGCTTGGCCGCGCCCGGCGTTGACTTCGTCGGATCAGGCAGTTAGGTGTGCCGAGCATGGAAGCAGACCTCTCGTCGGGAGACCTCGCCCGGGCCACCGGCAACACCGTCCGGACGATCCGCTTCTACGAGGAGGAAGGGCTGCTCCGTCCCGCGGTCGTGAGCGAGGGCGGCCACCGCCGCTACACCGCGGACGAGCTCGAGCGGCTGCGCCTCATCACGGACCTGCGGGAGCTGGGCCTCGCGCTCTGCGAGATCCGGTCCGTGCTCGAGCTCCGGAACGGGTGCCGCACCGCCGCCGAGTTCGCGCTCCGGTTCCAGCAGGTGCTGGCGGGCCACCTCGAGCAAGCGCAGCGGCGCCTCGAGCGGCTCCGGCGGCTGCGCAAGGAGCTGCTCGACGCCGTGGAGACGCTCGGCGCGGGGCTCGGGACGGGCGGCGAGGGGGCGTGTCCGTGCGCGGTCGCCGAGGCGGAGCACGCGCCGCGCATCGTCCGCGTCCTGGCCCGGCAGAGCGGCTGCTGCGAGCACGGCCACCGCAAGGGGCCGGTGAGCTAGCGCGCCGCCACGGAGGGCGCCCGGCCTTCCTCGGCCCGGAGCCACAGCGCGATGGCCTCGAGCTTCTCCTGGATCCCGCGGGAGAGCACCTGCTCGCGGATGGCGTCGAGCTCCTCCGCGGACAGCGTCCAGCTCAGCGAGGCCTCCCCGCGGAACTCGAAGATCGTCGTCTTCACCGTGTCGCGCCCCAGGCCGGCGGCGTCGAAGATCGTCCGCAGCGCCGCGAGCTGGGCGTCGTTGCGGAAGAGCATGACCGACTCGCGGGCGGTGAGGAGCGCCTCGGGCGGCGTGGTGAGGCCCTCCAGGCCGCGCCGCAGCGCGGTGGTCCGCGCGCGGGCCCGCTCGCGCTCCGCGTCGGCGTCGGTCTCCGGGTTGACGGACAGGTTCGAGACGTTGTCGCGGATCTGGAGCACGAGCACGCCCGAGACGCGCTCGGCGAGCCACGCGCGCCGCTCCTCCGCGAGCTTGCGGAGCCAGGCGCAGGCGAGGTCGACGCCGTACTCGTCGAAGTAGCCCGCGTCCACGACGCGGCGCCGCGAGACGGTGGGTAGCACCGCCGCCGGGCTCACGTACGGGAAGGCGGCGGAGAGCCGCGCGGCGGTGGAGATCCGGAGCTCGTGCCAGCGGTCCGGGAACAGGTGCGAGGCGTGGTACGCCGTCCGCGAGGCGAGCCCATCGACGGGCCGCGTCCCGGTCGCCGCGCTCGAGAGCCAGAGCACGCCGTTGTCGGTCGCCGGGGAGAGATCGAGGTTGCCGAGGAGGAGCCTCCGCCCGTCCTCGACCAGCATCGGCGAGAAGACGAGCGACGGGAGCGCGCGCCGCTCCTCCGCCTCGCGGAGCGCCTCGAACGGCGCCGCCAGGTCGGCCCCGAGCCGATCCCGCAGGCGGCCCTCGAGCGCGGCCGCGAGCGCCTCGCCGCGGTTCCAGGCGCTCGCGCCCGGCCAGAACGCGCGCGGGAGGTCCTCGAAGACGAGCGTACGCGCGACGTCGGTGAGGGCGTCGAGGGAACCGACCGCCGTGCACAGCACGTCCCAGCCCGGCGGCGCGGGGGCGCGGAGCCCGGCGACCCACGCCGCGGCGCCCACCATGCCACCCGAGGAGCCGGTGACGAGCCGCGTGGACGCCCGGAACCCGGCGAGCTCGTCGAGCCTTCCGAGGATGCCGGCGGTCCAGGCGGCGGCGCGGAGCCCGCCGCCGCTCGCGCAGACCACCACGAGCGGCCGGCGGCCCGGGTCCGCGGTCCGGCACACGTGGTCCCAGGGGAGCGGCGCGAACGTCGGCGGCGGAGCGGAGGCGGGCGGAGGGTACGGGCGCGGGGCGCGGTACAGGGCGCGGAGGTCCCGGATCCGGACCTTGTGGAGCCCGCGGCCGCCGAGGGCGAGCCCGGCGAGGACGGCGAGCCACGCGAGCCCGCTGCTCTCGAGCCAGAACTGGAGGAAGCCGTGCACGGCCGCCGCGAGCGCGAGGAGGAAGCAGACGCCGACCGCCGGGGTCGCGACCCGCCGGAGCAGCGCCCCGAGCGCCACCATCACGACCGCCGAGCCGAGCGCGGTGAGGTGCGCGAGCGGGTCTGCGGCGATCCGCGGAACGAGCCGCGCGAGCGCGGCGGCCCAGCCGTCCGCGAACGGGCCGAGCGCGAGGATCCCGGCCCAGGCGAGCAGGCCGCCCGCGGCGGCGCCGGCCAGGAAGAGCCCCACGGGCGCGCGCGCCGTGACGAGCTCCGGGCCGCCGCGCCGCGCGATGCCCGGCGCGATCCGGAACGCACCCGCCGGCGCGCCACGGCCCGCGGCGGCGTGGCGGCGGACCTGGACGAGGGCGCAGGCGGCGAGCAGCCCCGCCCAGAGCGCCGTCGCCCACGCGGCGTAGGACGCCAGACCGAGCGGCGCGGGTCGCAGGCCCTGGCCGCCGTCGAGGAGCCACGCGACCAGGAAGACCTCGGCCGCGAGCATCGTCGCCGCTGCGCCCGCCGTGAACCGGTGGAGCGGCCGCTCGTGCCAGAAGAGCCGCGGGAGCCCGATGCCGCGGAAGGCGCCGAGCAGCACGGCGACGAGGAAGCCGAGGGCGAGGAGCAGCAGCGGGTGCCGGAAGAGCACGAGGAGGATCGAGGCGAGCGGGGCGAGGTGCACGCGGTGCTCCGGAGAGGGTCTCGCGCGATTCTCGCGCGCCGCGGGCGGGTTGTCGTTCCGGGAGCGAAACCTCTCGGGGCGCGCGTGCTACCGTGTCCGGATGGACCCGAGCCTGGACAAGAAGCTCGTCGCGAGCTTCGCGAACCGGACCGAGGCGCTGGCGGCGCGGACCGTCCTCGAGGACGAAGGCATCCCGTGCGAACTCGCGGATCTGGAGCAGCTGCCCGGGGACGTGATCTTCGGAACCGGAGCGCTCGGCCGGAGCGCCGGGATCTGGGTGCTCGCGGCGGACGCGGAACGGGCGAGCGCGCTCGTCGCCGAGCTGCTGGGCAGCGCGGGCGTCGACGAGGCGGCGATCGTGACCGAGGCCAGCGCGTCCGAGCCCGAGGCCGCTGGGAGGGAGCCCTCGGCGGCGCCGGAGGAGGGGACGTCGTCGATGCCGCTGTTCGCGCTGGCCTTGCTGGCCGGGGCCGGGCTGCTCCTGCTGGCGATCGTCTGCGGCTAGACGGCCCGCAGTCGCGGCCGGTCGTCTAGTTTCCATAATCCATATTATCAGACGTTCCGATACCAGAAATCCGGGCCGATCCGGGTGGACCGATCCTCGCGGCTCGACTGGCCTGCGCTGCGGCGCGCGACGAGAGGCTGCCGCCGCCCGCGGGCGCGGCGCTGGTCTGCCCGTGGTTCGATCTCGGCGATCGCGCCGGGTCCGTGCAGAGGAACGCCGCGTACGACTGGGCGGATCGCGGCGCAGGTCCCGGGCTTGGCGGGCGGGATCGCCGAGCTCGGCAGGTTCGTGCGCGACCGAACCGGCTCCGCCGAGTGCTGCGGCGGAGCCGCGAGCTCCTGCGACTTCCCGTGACGGATCACTCGCTTGCGACGCATCCCTGCGGCCACCGCGCCACGCGCGCCGCCGACTCCATGCCCAGGGCGCACTTGCGAGGCATCGGAAGGCCCCCGCCTCCTAGCCCGGCGTCCCGCCGTGCATCGTGGTGGAGGCGGTCGGCGTTCTTGGTTCGACGTGTGCGGCCGCGGACTGCACTTTCCTCGCCCTCTGTTTCGGGCGACAATCAGGCCATGTTCGCTCGAAAGCGCGCTCCCGTCCCCACCGCCAGGATCCCCCTCGCCGACCTGCTCGCGTCCGCTCGCCGCGTCGTGGTGCGGCAGTCGCGCGACTGGACCGAGCTCGTCGCGTTCGAGGCCGCGAACCGCTACGCCCTGCTCGACGAGTCCGGTGCGCTGGCGGGCATGGCGCTCGAGCACAAGGGCAGCTTCCTGCTCCGCTCGTTCCTCAAGGCCAGCCGCTCCTTCGAGATGGACGTCCGCGACGTGGCCGGCGGTGACCGGGTGCTGTTCCGGTTCCACCGTCCATGGCGGTGGTTCTTCTCGCGGCTGGACGTCATGGACGAGAGCGGGCGGGCGCTGGGCGCGATCCAGCAGCGGTTCGCGTTTCTCCGCCGGCGTTTCGACCTGGAGGGCCCCGACGGGCGCGTGTTGGCCCGTATCACGGGCCCTTTCTGGCGGCCCTGGACCTTCCTTCTCCAGGCGCCCGAGACGGATCGGGAGCTGGGCCGCATCGAGAAGAAGTGGTCCGGCGCGGTGTCGGAGGTCTTCACCGATGCCGACACTTTCCTCGTCACCCTTCCGCAGGAGCCGGCACTGCGGCCTCTTGCGCTCGGCGCCGCGATCCTCGTCGACTTCAAGTTCTTCGAGGACAAGGACTGATCCCCGCGCAGGTGCTCGCGCGAGAGTCCGACCATCCCACTCCTTCGAGCGAGGCTTCACGCTCCTTCACTGCTCGGCCCGCTCGATGGTCACGCGCACGGGGCCGCTCTTGCTCAGGGCCTCCACACCGGAGTCCAGGTGGGCCAGCTTCACGAGCCCGCTCGAATACCCGAAGTCGCGGTAGTAGATGGCGAGGTTCCTCCAGGGCGCGTAGTACGCAATGTCGCCGACCTCCGGGTCGACGCCGGCTGGGGCGCCCTCCGTGGACAGCTTCTTCGGGAGTTCGGCGATCTTCTCCGTCGAATGGTAGTCCGTGAGGGTCAACGTCAGCGGCAGCAGGGCCGCGAAGTCCCGGGCGGCTTCGCTGTCCGCGAGGGTCGCCGTGAGGGTGCGGTCCTCGACCTTGATGTGGATCTTCATGGCGTTCGCCCCTCGACCGGAGTCTCCGGGTGCTGCCGGCCGGCCCAGCGTGCCGGCGGCAATGGCCGTGCAGCAGGCCAGCAGTGGCGACCTGGCTGCTTTCGAGATCGTCCGTCGCATCACTCGCTCCCGTACTGTTCGTCGGTGACCTTCTCCATCCAGTCTACGACCGTGCCGTCGAGGTTCTCCGGATCGCGAGATGCGTCACCGCCGTGGTCGGCGCCGCCCCATGCCAGTGCTTCACGCCTGGGGGGATCCGCACCACGTCACCAGGCGGATCTCCTCGACGGATCCACCCCACTGCGCCACGCGCCCCACACCGGAAGTGACGATGAGGGTCTGACCGAGCGGGTGGGTGTGCAGCGGAGAGCAGGACCGATGCGGCGGCGGCGAGCAGCTTCCGCGCCCGCGCTCGTCGGTGCGCCGATCAACGCGAGGGTTCGTACCATGAAGCTGCGACCTCCCTCGCTGAAGGTTGAGATGCCGAGCCGGAACCGCCACGGCAAGCCGGGCGGGCGGCCAGGGCGGCGCGCGGGTGGCGGGCGAGTCAGCGCGGGCCCGTGGCGCCGGGTGAGCGGTGTCGAGGTCGATGACGCACCATGCGCTCGCCGAGCGCAACACCTACCCTGCGCGCGGCGTGCAGCCTGTCCACCCGGGCCGAGTCCCGCTCCGCCGTTCCCGAGCGAGACCCGGCCCGGACGCGTTTCAGTGCGCGTGGGCGTGGGTCTCGGCCTTTTCGTGGTGGCTCGCGCCGTGCGCGGCGTGCTCGCCTCCACCCTCGTGGTGGCTCGCCGAGCCGGCGGCCGCGGTCTCCAGCGCCTCGACGTAATGCACGTAGTCGACGTACG
>DASPMI010000007.1:0-25940 GCA_035627135.1 Anaeromyxobacter sp.
ACGTCGTCAACACCGACGTGTGGGCCAGCATGGGCCAGGAGGCCGAGGCGGAGGAGCGCCGGCGGCGGTTCGCCGGGTTCCTCGTGGACGAGAAGCTCCTCGCCCGCGCCCGCCCGGAGGCCATCGTGCTGCACTGCCTGCCGGCGCACCGCAGCGAGGAGATCGCCGAGGCGGTGATCGAGGGGCCGCAGTCGGCGGTGTGGGACGAGGCCGAGAACCGCCTGCACGCGCAGAAGGCGCTGCTCGAGCTGCTCATGGCGGGGCGGTGAGGGACGGCACCCTCCGGTGGGCGCGAGGTGCGTGCGGGTAAGCATCCGTTCGGACTCGTCCGTTGACCCGCTGCGCCACCCCTCTGTAATCTCCGGAGGATCCGGGGTGAGGGCTCCACGTGTGAGCGTCGAACGCGACAGGGCTGAGGGGATCGATCCGGCGAGCCCGTCGGAGGACGTGGATCTCGATCTCGCGCAGCGGCGGCGGATCCTCGAGGCCGAGGCGGTTGCGACCGCGGGCACGCTCTGGGAGATCCTCGGCCTCCCCTGGAACGCGCCGGCGGCGTCGGTCAAGGGCGCCTACCTCGAGGCGGCCAAGGTGTTCCACCCGGACCGGTACGCCGGCAAGCGGCTCGGGAGCTATCGCGGGCGGCTGGAGAGGATCTTCCGGCGGGTGACCGAGGCGCGCGACGTGCTCTCCGACGACGCCCGCCGCGCCGCGTACGCGCGCTCCTCCGCGCCGGCGACCGAGTTCGCGAAGCTGGAGGCGCGCAAGCTCGAGGACGAGCGCCGCGCCGCCGAGCGGCGCGCCCGCCTCTCGCGGACGAACCCGCTCGTCGCCCGCGCCGCGCGGGTGGCCGAGCTCGTCGCGCGGGGCAAGCAGTCGATGGAGCTGGGCAACTACGCCCAGGCCGCGAACGACCTGCTCCTCGCGCAGAGCATCGATCCCTCGAACCCGGAGCTGGCCGGGCTCGCCGCCGAGGCGAAGCGGCGGAGCAGCGTGCAGCGCGCGAGCGAGAGCTACGAGAAGGGGGTCGCCGCCGAGGCGATGGGCTCGAACGCGTCGGCCCTGGCCGCGTTCCGCGCCGCGCTCGAGGCCGATCCGCGCCACGCGCGCGCGGCGGCGGCCGGCGTGCGCGCGGCGCTCGCGCTCGGCGACGCGGCCGCGGCCCGCGAGCTGGCGCTCGCCGGGGTGCGGGCGTCGCCCGGGGTCGGCCTCGTGCACGAGGCGCTGGGGCTGGCGCTCGAGGCGCAGGGCGAAAAGAAGGAGGCCCGGCGCGCGCTGGAGAAGGCGCTGGAGCTCGACCCGAAGCTGGAGCTCGCGAAGGAGCGGCTCCGGAAGCTGCGCTGGGGCATCCTCGGATGAACGACCTGGAACCGGCGATCGGCATCGACCTCGGCACCACCAACTCCGCGGTCGCCACGGTGCGCGACGGCGTCCCGCGGATCATCCCCAACCGCAGCGGGCAGCCCCTGACGCCGTCGATCGTGGCGATCGCCAAGAACGGCAAGAAGCTCGTCGGCGCGCTCGCCAAGCGGCAGGCGATCACCAACGCCGAGAACACGGTCTTCGCCGCGAAGCGCCTCATCGGGCGGCGCTGGGGCTCGAAGGAGGTCGAGGACGCGCGCAAGGTGCTCCCGTACACGCTCGTCCCCGGGCCGGACGGCAACGACGTGCGGGTGGAGCTCGCGAGCCGCGTCTACGCGATCCCCGAGCTCGCCGCCATCGTGCTCGCCGAGCTCAAGGCGGACGCCGAGGCCTGGTTCGGGCGGCCGGTCACCAAGGCGGTGATCACGGTCCCCGCCTACTTCAACGACGGGCAGCGCCACGCGACGAAGGACGCCGGGCGCATCGCGGGCCTCGAGGTCCTCCGGATCATCAACGAGCCGACGAGCGCCGCGCTCGCCTACGGCTTCGGCAAGCAGGTCGAGCGCAAGGTGGTGGTGTTCGACCTCGGCGGCGGCACGTTCGACATCTCCATCCTCGACATCGGCAAGAGCGTCTACGACGTGGTGGCGGTGGGCGGCGACACGTACCTCGGCGGCGAGGACTTCGACCGCCGGGTGATCGACTGGCTCACGTTCCACTTCGCGAAGGAGAACGGCGGCGTCGATCTCCGCGAGGACAAGATGGCGCTCCAGCGCCTCAAGGACGCGGCCGAGAAGGCGAAGATCGAGCTCTCGGCCGCGACCACCGCCGCGGTCCACCTGCCGTTCCTCGTCGGCGGCGGCGACGGGCGGGCGGCGCTCCACCTCGATCGCCAGCTCGGGCGCGAGAAGCTCGAGGAGCTCACGAAGGACCTCGTGGATCGCTGCATCGCGGTGACCGAGAAGACGCTCAAGGACGCCGGCGTCCGCCCGAGCCAGGTCGGCGAGGTGATCCTGGTCGGCGGCATGACGCGCATGCCGCGGGTGCAGAAGGCGGTGAAGGAGTTCTTCGGGCGCGAGCCGTGCCGCGGCGTCCACCCGGAGGAGGTCGTCGCGCTCGGCGCCGCCATCCAGGCCCACGCCCTCACCGCCCCGCAGTCCGGCGCCAGCGAGGTCCTGCTCCTCGACGTCACCCCGCAGAACCTGGGGATCATGGTCGTGGGCGGGTACTTCCAGACCATCATCCCGCGCAACACCACCGTCCCCACGAGCGAGACGCACCTCTTCACGACGGTGCAGGACAACCAGACCTCGGTGCGGATCGCCGTGCTCCAGGGCGAGGGCGATCGGGCCGTCGACAACGAGCTCCTCGGCGAGTTCGTGCTCGACGGCATCCGCCCGGCGCGGCGGGGCGAGGTGGAGATCGAGGTCACCTTCGACATCAGCGCCGACGGCATCGTCGGCGTCTCGGCGAAGGACGTGGTCACCGGCCTCCAGCAGTCGATCACCGTCACCGCGACCTCCGGGCTCACCGAGGAGGAGATGAAGCGGATCCTCGACGAGCGCGTCGACGAGCTCCTCGAGAAGAAGCAGACCACGCACGACTTCGACCTCCGCAAGGAGCGCGCCGTGGCCGCGCTGGCCGAGATCGAGGGGCTGCGCGCGGCGGTCCAGGACGCGCTCGAGCGCACCCGGTTCGGGAAGGACGCGGTGCAGAAGGCGGAGACGGTGCTCTCGCGCGTGCGGCAGGCGCTCGACGCGCGCGACGCGAGCGGCCTCGCCTCGGAGGAGGAATCGCTCGAGCGGACGCTGCAGCTCTTCAAGGGGCTCGCCGGGGCAGGGCGCGGGTCGGGGCCGAGGTGACCGATGGCCGACGTCGCCGACCTCATCGATCAGGGGATCAAGGCCTACGTCGCGGGGCGGGTGGGGGAGGCCCTGCGCAACTTCCAGTGCGTGCTGGAGCTCGATCCGGGGAACCCCCGGGCGCGCTCCTACCTGCTCCTCATCCACGGCGGCGCCGCCGGGCTCGTGCCGGAGCCCGCGCCGGCCCGGCCGCCGCCGAGCGCGCCCACCGCGGCTGCGCCCGTGCCGCTCCCGGGCGGCGGGGTCGTGCCGGTCGCCGGCGCCGTGCCGCTCCCGGGCTCCTCGCGCCCCACGCCGCGGCCGGTCGCGTCGGGCTCGCCCGCCGTGCCGCTGCCCGCGCCCGGCGTGGCCACGGAGCACACCGCCGCGACGCAGTTCGACCAGTTCGCGCCCTCGCCGTGGGACGAGGGCCCGGCGGCGGCGGCCACCTTCGTGCTGGACCCGGACGGCGGCCTCGACCTCCAGGCGGTGGCCGACAAGTCCGACCTCCGGCCGCTCGTCCCCGACGTCCCGGTCCCCGCGGCCCAGCCGGCGCGCAAGGAGGTCGACGTCTGGATGCAGGCGGCGAAGGAGCTCTTCGCGCTCGGCGACTTCACGGGCTCCCTCGAGCTGATCGAGAAGATCCTCCAGGTCGATCCGGACCACGGCAGCGCCCGCGACTACCTGCGCCAGAACGAGGCCACCCTCATCGCGATGTACGAGTCGAAGCTCGGGCCGCTGGCCGGGATTCCCCGCCTGGCGATCAAGCCCGAGGAGGTCATGTGGCTGAACCTCGATCACCGCGCGGGGTTCCTGCTCGCGCAGATCGACGGGACGGTCGACTACGAGGCCCTCTTCGCGCTGTCCGGGCTCCCCCGGCTCGACACCGCGCGCATCCTCGCGAACCTCATCGCGGACGGGGTGGTCACGACCTAGCGGCTCGTCTCCTCCGCTCACCCTGAGCCTGTCGAAAGGTGAGCCGTGCCGCAGCAGAACGCGTGAGCTTGCCGTACGCCTCTACGGGGCCACGTTGATCGGTGCAGCAGCCTCGCCCCCATCAGCTCCGCCGCGCCAGCGGCTGGCCGTGGCCGCCGCAGCGCCGACCGTCAGCGCAGGCGCACCCTGCACTCGACGTCGACGCGCGCGGACCGGACCGTTCGCCCGCGGAGGCCATGTCCGAGCTCGGCCACCACGCGTCGCGAAGCGACGCGTGAAGTGGCCGAGCGAGTTTGGCCGCAGCGGCGACCGAAGAGCCAGGACTCCGCGCGCGGCATCCGATCCGCCTGCAGGCGCCGAGCACTTCCTTCTCCGCGTCGGCGCTGCGGCGGACACGGACGGCCGCCCCTCGGCACGGCCCGCCCATCACCCCCCGAGGCGTACGGCAAACGCTCACGCAGCTCGAGTGGGCTCAGGACGAGCGGTGCAGCGGCGCAGGGAGTACATCCGCGAACACGAACCCCTCGCGCTCCACGACCTCGCCTGTCGCGATCGCGATCGGCGACGAGAACATCGGCCCTTCGAACGCGAACGTGTGGAACTCCCCGTTCTCCCCACAGGGATCCACGCCCGGCGGGAGCTCCGCGAGCAGCGCGCGGTCCAGCGTGCGACCCGCGAACGTCCGGTCCAGGCGCCGCGGATCGACGCAGGTGATCACCGCCCGCAGGCCGCCGTCGATCATCTCGCGCACGAGCGGGGCGGTCGGTCGCCCCCACAGCGGGAAGAGCGGCGCGACGCCCGTGCCGGCGAGCTTGGCCTCGCGGTAAGCGCGCACGTCCTCGAGGAACAGATCTCCGAACGCGACGTGCGTCACCCCGTCCGCGCGGGCGGCGGCGATCGCGGCGGCCATCTCCTGCTCGTACCGCTCGTTCGGGCAGGGGAAGGGGATGCGGACCTTGCGGCAGGGGAGGCTCAGCGCCGCGGCCTGGCGGTCGAGCAGCTCTTCCCGCGTCGCGTGCATGGAGACGCGCCCGAACGCCTCCGTGACCGTCGTGAGGAGGCCGGCCAACTCGAAGTCGCCGGTCCGGCGGAGCGCGTGCAGCGCCCAGGCGCAGTCCTTCCCGCTGCTCCAGGCGACCAGGGCACGGGGGCGGGGCATGGGGCGGATCCTCTCTCTCGCCGGCGTTTACGACTGCTTCATGATGGGTGAGCTAGGATTTTCTTCCGCAGGAGGGGGCCAGGCGCTAGCGTGGCGCGCGTGAGTCAGTTGCGCACGATCGCCGTCCACACGCCGCGCACCACGAGCCGCCCGTGCTGGTTCACCGTCTCCGTGGTGACCTCGAGGAAGTCGAGGTTCCCGCGCTCCTGCGCGCGGGTGATGGTCCCGGTGGTGACGAGGGTGTCGCCCGCCCGGACCGGCTCGTGGAACTCGAAGGCCTGCTCGCCGTGCACGAGGCGGAGCACGTTGAGGCCGATCTCGGGATCCGCGCAGGCGGTGGCGAACGGCTGGATCGCGAACACAGCGGCATACGAGGGGGGGGCAAGCAGGGGGCCCGCGCCGTCCCCGCCGGCCAGGTGCGGCGGCGGGGACGCCGCCGGTGGCGCGTTCTGGAAGACGCGCCCCGGCACGCGGCCTCCGGTGGCGGCGGCGAAGTCGAGGATGCTCTCGCGCCCTGCCTCGAAGCGGTACGGCCCGTAGCGGCGGCCGAGGTGGCGGCGATCGACGGACACGGGCGTCAGCTCCTCGCCTCGGCCGCGACGGCGTCGGCGACGGCGCCCTTCAGGACCTCCTCGCCGGCCTGGTTGGTGGCCTCGATCTCGAGGCGGATCCGCGGGCCGTCGACGGCGACGCAGCGCCCCTGGAAGCGGATGACGTCCCCGACCTGCACGGGTTTGGTGAACCGCGCGCGGAGGCGCTTCAGCGACGTGGGGTCGCCGAGGTAGCTCACGCACGCGTCGGTGAGCCACGAGAACGTGCACATGCCCTGCAGGATCACGCCGTCGTACCCGGCGGCGCGGCCCACCACCTGATCGATGTGGATCGGGTTGTAGTCGCCGGACGCACCGGCATAGTAGACCGGCCGGTAGGGATCGACCTCCCGCACCCACTCGAACGTGTCGCCCACCGTGAAGCGCCGCATCGGCTCCCTTTCGCGGGCGGATGCCTTAACACGGGGCGCCGCGGCCGTGCACGCCGGCACGACCACGCGCCGCGTCATGCGGCCGGGCGCGGATCGAGCGGGTCGTCGACGTCGCCCGCCTGCGCCGCCTCCTCCAACTCGCGCCGGCGCGCGTAGCTCGCGGTCACGTACTCGATGAGCCGGTCGAGGTAGCTGGCGATGGGCGGACACTGGATGCCCGTGCCGTCGAGGAGCTCGAGCAGGTTCCGGCAGTTGTAGATCGCGAGGTGGTTCACGTACTCGATCGCCGGCCGGTGCACGCCCGAGAACCGCTCGAAGAGCGGCAGCTGCAGGAGCGCCTGGAACGCGCGCGCGGGGACGGAGACCTGCGGCAGCTTCTTCCCGGCGCGCGCGGCGATCATCTCGTAGACGCGCCGGGCGGAGAGCGGGGCGGGATCGACGAGGTGCACGGTCTTCCCGACGCCGCGCGGGTTCTCGGCGATGGCGCGCGCCGCGTCGATCACGAAGTCCACGGGGACCACGTTGAGCGGCGCGACGGCGTCGCCGGGGAGCGGGAGGGGGACGGCGAGCGGGGAGGCGACGAGGAGGATGGCGAGCGCGTACGGCCCCTCGAACCGGTCGATCTCGCCGGTGCGCGAGTCGCCGACGACGATGCTCGGCCGGTAGATGGTCGCGGGCAGCGTCGACTGCGCGCGGCGGACGAGGAGCTCGGCCTGGTACTTCGTCTCCTCGTAGGCGTTGTGGAACCGCTGGCCCATGGCCAGCTCGTCCTCGAGGATCACGCCGACGCGGTCGCCGGAGACGTACGCGGTCGAGAAGTGGTTGAGGCGCCGGAGCCCGGGCGCCGCCTGGCAGAGCTCGAGCACGGCCCGCGTGCCCTCGACGTGGATGCGCCGCAGGTCGGCCTTCGGCACCCGGAGATCGGTCCGGCCGGCGAGGTGCCAGACGTCCGTGAGGACCGCCGCGAGCCCCTTCCACTCCGCGCCGGAGAGGCCGAGGTGCATGCGCTGCACGTCGCCCTCGAGGACCTCGGCGCCCTGCGCCCCCGCGGCGGCGAGCTCTGCCTGCGCCCGCGCGGCGTCCTTCGCCTGGACGAGCACCAGCAGTCGGTCGCCGGGCGCGGCGCCGCCGGCGAGCGCGCGCACCAGGCGACGGCCGATGAAGCCGGGGAACCCGGTGACGAAGTGGACGCGCGGCGAGGCCCCCATCGCGCGGTCAATAACGTACGGGCGCCGCGTTGGGAAGCTTCCGCCCGAGGCCCTTGCGGAGATCGGCCAGCAGCCGGTCCGCCTTCGGGGCGAGCGCCCCGGGCGCGCCGGTGTTCTCGACGACGAAGTCGGCGCGCGCGGCCTTCTCGTCGATCGGGAGCTGCGCCGCCACGCGGGCCTCGGCCTCGAACGGGGTGAGGCCGTCGCGCTCCACCAGGCGGGCGAGCTGCACCGCGCGGGGCGTCCAGACCACCACGACCGCGTCCACGGCCCGGTCCAGGCCGACCTCGTACAGGAGCGGGACGTCGTAGAACCCGAGCTCGTGCCCCTCGTCCGCGAGGCGGCGCACCTCCGCCTCCATGAGCGCACGTACCGCGGGGTGGGTGATCGCCTCGAGCGTCCGCCGCGCCTCCGGATCCGCGAACACCCGCGCGCCGACCCAGCGCCGGTCGAGGCCGCCGCCGGGGAGCAGCGCCTGCGGGCCGAACGCCTCCGCGATGCGGGCCAGCGCCGGCGACCCGGGCCG
This sequence comes from Anaeromyxobacter sp., assembly GCA_035627135.1. Lineage (GTDB taxonomy): Bacteria > Myxococcota > Myxococcia > Myxococcales > Anaeromyxobacteraceae > Anaeromyxobacter. The sequence goes on from DASPMI010000007.1 coordinate 8,012, forward strand.
GACCGCCTCGCGCGCGAGCGCGTCGGCGTCGACGACCGGCGCGCCGCGGTCCCGGAGCAGCGCCGCGAACGTGCTCTTGCCCGAGGCGATGCCGCCGGTCAGGCCGACGAGCCGCAAGGGTCAATCCGCCTTCGGCTTCGGCGCCTCGGCCGCGGCGGGCTTCGGGGCGTCGCCCTCGGCCTTCGCGCCGCCGGGCCGCGCCTGCTCGGGGCGCGCCGCGCCCGCCTTGGCGGGGCTGAACGAGAGCGCCTCGGCGCCGCTGCCGTCCTTCGCCCAGTACACGGTCACGCCCTGCGCCGCGTAGATCCACACCTTCTGGAAGGTCGCGTCGACGAAGGTCTTCTGCGACGGCTTCCCGTACTTGCCCTCGATCGTCTCCGGGTCGAGGGGGACCGTCAGGAACACGGCGATCTCCTGCACCCGCCCCGCGTCATCCAGGTGGAACTGCACCTGCTTCGTGCCTTCCATGGCCTGGTCGCCGAAGTAGCCCAGCACCGCACGGGCGCCGCTCTTGGTCCGCTTGGTGGGTTCGCCGAACCGCTGCTCCACCTGGGCCTGCGTCGTCGTACCCGGGGTGACGCCGTTCCAGGGGGCCGCGAGGGCCGTGGCGGGGCCGGCGAGGAGGGGGACGATCAAGGCCAGCTGTGCGATGCGCATGAGGCATTATACTCCGGGCCCCGTGATCCTCCGCGCCCCGAGAACCTTCGCCCTGCTCCTCGCCGCCCTGCTGCCGGCCGCCGCCTCCGGCGTCGACCCGCAACCCGCCCCGAAGGCCGCCGCGCCGCAGCCGGCGGGGCCGCAGCCCGCCGCCCCGAGCGCGGTCCGCTCCGTCGGCACGGCCGCCGGCGCGCGCGTCGGCCCGGAGACGTGCAAGGCCTGCCACACCGCCGCCTACGAGGTCTGGCGGGTAGGGCCGCACGCACGGGCGTTCGAGGCGCTGCCCGCGCAGAACCGCAAGGACCCGCGCTGCCTCTCGTGCCACTCGCCGGACGCCGACGCCGGCCTCTCCGGGATCACCTGCGAGGCGTGCCACGGCCCGGGGAGCCTGTACGCCGCGCCGTATGTGATGCGCGATCCGGAGCTCGCGCGGCTGCTCGGGCTCGCCGATCCCGGCGAGAAGGCCTGCCTCGCCTGCCACGGCGAGTCTGCCCCGAGCCTCGTCCGGTTCGAGTACGCGAAGAAGCTGCCGCTCATCGACCACTGGACGAAGGGGCGCGCGCCCGCCGCCGCGCCCGCACAGCCCGCGCCTGCCAAGCCCGCGGCCCCTGCGAAAGGAACCTGACGTGGCCATCCAGGTGGTCTCCGCCGAGTTCGCGCGGACCGCGACGAAGCCGGCGGAGTGGCCGCGCGGCCGGACCCCCGAGGTCGCGTTCGTCGGGCGCTCCAACGTCGGCAAGTCGTCGATGCTCAACGCGCTCACCCGGCGCAAGGGGCTCGCCCGCGTCTCGAACACGCCGGGCCGCACGCGCGCGCTCCAGTTCTTCGACGTGAGCTACCGGCCGACGCCCGCGGCGCGGCCGCGGGCGCTGCGGCTCTGCGATCTCCCCGGCTACGGCTACGCCAAGGTCTCGAAGGCCGAGCGCGACGCGTGGGCGGCGATGATCGAGGACTACCTGCGCGAGCGCGACGTGCTCCGGGCGGTGGTGCTCATCGTGGACGCGCGGCACCCGCCGTCGGAGAGCGACGTCGACGCGGCCGGGTTCCTCGCGGGCGCGGGGCGGCGGGTGATCGTCGCGGCGACCAAGATGGACAAGCTCGCGAGGACGCGGCAGGGCGCGGCGCTGGCCGAGGTGGAGAGGGTGCTCGGGCTCGCGCGCGGCGACGCGGTGCCCTTCTCGGCGGTGGAGGGGACGGGCTCGGAGAAGCTCTGGGCGCGGCTCGCGGCGATCGCCGCGGAGGAAGCAGCGACCTAGGGCTTCACGCCCGCGCGCAGCTTCGCGGACCACTCGCGGACGTACTGCTTGTACCTCTCGAGGTCGCCCTTGCGGCGCTCGAGGAGCTTGGCGGCCTCCTCGAGGAACTTGGGGTTGTTCTTCGGGTACCCCGCGCCGGTGTATTCGCCGATGATCTTTCCCGGTTTGACCACGACGCGCCTCCTCACCTGACACTAGTCAGGGACGCGATCGGGGTCAACCAATCCGGCGGCGCGGGGTGGGTCACCTGCAGCATGTCGCCCCACCGGATCTCCCGCGTCGCGCACCCGTCCGAGCGCCGATCCATCGTACGCTCCTCCACCCACACCAGGGACGCGCGCACGAGCACGCCGTGGCTCTCGGGCGCGAGCACGAGCTGCCGCGTGGAGCTGGAGGCGTCCTTCCACAGCCCGATGGCGCGCTCCATCGGCGGGCGCTTCGCCGCGACGGCGGTCGCGATGTGGCGATCGACGAGGCCGGCCGAGGTGATGGTGACGACCGTGGAGCCCGGGTCCTCCGCGAGCACCGTCGCGTACCGGGCCGGCCACCGGAAGCTCATCTGCGGGCCGTCCATGAGGAGCGCGACGACGAGGTTCGGCCCGACGGCGCGGAGCACGGGCTGGACGGGATCGATCCGGGCGAGGTCCTCGCAGACGAGCGTCGCGAGCGTCGCGCCCTCGTGGAACCCGTAGAACCGCACGTGCCGCGCCGAGACGTCCGCGTCCTCCCACCAGAGCCGCGCCGGATCGAGCGGGAGGCCGTACGCCTCGATCTGCCCGCGCTCGAGCCGCCAGCGGTGGTGCTTCGACTGCTCCCAGTACGTCAGCACCGCCTCGTCCTGGTAGAGCACGCTCATCACGTCGTTGCGCGGCGGGTGGCCGTCGGGGCCCGGCGTGAGGACGCCGGAGACGAAGAGGTCGATCCCGGTCCTCGCGAGCTCCTGGCCGACGATCAGCGCCCGCTCCGCGTCCAGGGCGAGCTCCGGGAGGACGACGGCGTGGACCTCGCCGTCGCCGCGCCGCCGCGCCTCCGCGACGAGCTCGCCGAGGAACGTGGCGATGAGCCGGCCCGAGCGCTCCGGGTCGCCGGGTGGGAACCAGTCCTGGCGGATGCGGAACCGCCCCCAGCCCTCGTCGGCGTGCAGCTCCGTCGGCTCGAAGGCGCCGGCGCCCATGGAGAACGGGTACGGCACGAGGAGCAGGTTCAGCCGGTCGCCCGCCGTCGGCTTCGGGCTCAGGAGGTAGCTCGTCGTCACCTCGCCGAGCGGCGGCAGGAGCGCGAGGTGGTGGGTGAGGGAGCGCGGCGTGCACCCGACCTGCGGCGTGCGCGCCTTGGGCTGGACGCAGCACTCCTCCGGCGGCACGAGAATGCAGAGCGTCGCGGTCGTCCGGTCGGCGCGGAGCGGCGCCTCCTCGAGCGAGGCGGGACCGGAGCGCCAGTTCGCGACCATGGCGGAGAAGTGCCGCTCCGCGACCATCGCGGAGAAGATCGGGCTCGCGGCGGTGTCGAACCCGATGCCGGCCGAGGCCTCGTCGGCGATCGCCATCAGCTCGAGCGCCGCGGCACACCACGGGCTCGCGCCGGGGCCGGGGTGCTCCGAGACGGGCAGCGGGCCGGCGTCGAGGAGGACCGTCCAGAGCTCCTGGACGCGCGCCATCGCCTCGCCCATCCGCTCCTCGTCGAGCAGGCGCCACACCGCGCCGAGCTCTTCGACGCGCGCGACGAAGTCCGCCGCGCCGGGCGCCGACGCGCGCGTGCCGCCGGTCACCGCGGCGTGCGCGTAGGCGCCGGAGAGCGTCGAGAGGGTGGCCGCGACGGCGAAGAGGTCCGGCGGCCAGAGCGGCGGCGCGCGCCAGTCGAGCAGGGCGGGCTCGGCGGGCGGCGCAGGGTTGGTGCCGTGCGGCAGGATCCTGCGGATGACCTCCCCCACCGTCGGCATCTCGGAGCACTCCTCGTGAGAAGTGCTCCGAGTATACCTGGGTGCCCTGACGCACCGGGCGCGGGCTGCACCCGCGCGGGCGCAGCCCCCGTGTGATCCTAGTGCCCGACGGTGCTCGTCGTCGGCGGGACGCCGGCCTCCGCGCCCATCGGGTGCGAGACGTCGCCGGCGAGCTTGGCCGTGTTCCGGTTCCGCCACCGGTCGCTCATCATCGCGCGGACGTCCTCGCCGCGCTTCGGCGCGAAGAGGAGGCCGAGCCCGGCGCCGACGAGCACGCCCACCGAGAAGAGCCCGAGGCCCGTGAAGAAGTCGCTCGCGGGAGAGCGCTGCTCGAGCCCGAGCTGTCTCAGGAGGTTGTCCCGGTCGATCATCCGCCGGATCGCCTTCTGATCGACCATCTGCCGCATCGCCTTCCAGCTCATCGCCATGTCTCTCCCCTCCCGAAGGAAACGGCCGCGACCATGCGGCGCAACGCACGAAAGCTGAGCATCGGAGCGCGCGGGTACACGCCGATCACCCGTTCCGGCAGGGAGCAGGCGGGCAGGGCCGCGGGGCGGGCGAGCGCCCGGATCAGCCCTCCCGCTCCTCGAGGGCCGCGGCCCGGACCGCGGACGTCCGGACGCCCGGCACCTCGATCGCCCGGGGAGGAGGCGCGCGCCCCGCGGCCGCCGTGAGCTCGAGCTCGACCACCACGGGGAGGTGATCGGACGCGACGCGCGTCAGAGGGGTCCGGAGCACGTGGGCGTCGAGCACGGCGAGCGCGCTGGAGGCGTAGACGTGGTCGAGGCGCAGGAGCGGGAAGCGGGCGGGGAACGTGGGCGCCGCGTTCCCGGCGGCGAGGGCGCAGTCGGTGAGCTCGCGCCGCAGCCATCGCGGCACGGCCGAGCGCCGCGTCAGCGAGTTGAAGTCGCCGGCGAGGACGAGCGGGTACGCGAGGGCCGCGTCCCGGAGGATGTCGGCGGAGAGGAGCTGCGCGGCCTGCCGGCGGCGCTCGCGCCAGTGGAGGCCGAGGTGCGCCGAGAAGACGTGCGCGCGCGCGCCCGGGAACGCCACGTCGGCGCGGATGCAGCAGCGCGGCTCCCGGCCCGGGACGGAGAGATCGTAGGTCCGCACCGCCTCGATCGGCAGGCGGGAGAGGACGGCGTTGCCGTAGGCGAAGCCGTGGTTCGGGGCGAGCGTCGGGCCGAACGCGAGCCGCATCCCGGTGAGCGCGGCGAGGAGGTCGGCGGCGCGCTCGGGCCCGCCGGGCTGGGCCGGCGCGCCGACCTCCTGGAGCCCGGCGACGTCGGGCGCGCAGGACCGGATCACCTCCGCGATCCGCTCGGGATCGCGCCGGCCGTCGCTGCCCCGCAGCCCGTGCACGTTCCAGGTCATCACCCGTATCACTCCCGAGCCCGAGCCCGAGCCCGAGCCCGAGCCCGAGCCCGAGCCCGACCCGGTGCCCGCGCCCGCCGAGCTCACGGCGCCTCCGCCTCCGCCGCGTTCGCGGCCCCTCCGGCCCGGCGCTCCCGCTCGTCCTCCTCGTCGAGCGGCGCGCGGTAGTGCGCCTCGAAGAAGGCGTTCAGCTCCGACGGCCGTACCACGCGCTCGAAGTCGAGCGCGCAGCCGGGCGGGTGCACGGCGAAGCACGACAGCTCCTCCGGCGCGACGCCGCCGTGCGACCCGAACTCCCACGCGTACGCCACCGACTCCCGGTGCGGGCCGCGCCAGCCGAGGACCACGAGATCGCCGGTGTCCGGCAGGGAGAGCAGCTCGGCGACGTAGTCGGCCAGGAGCTCCGGCTCCGGGTGCGGGAGGCGCGCGACGTCGGCCGGATCGGCGAGGTCGAGCTCCGTCCCCTTCTGCAGGAGGAACCCCCGCGTCCCGCCGCGTACGGCGACGAGGCCGACCGCGGGGCTCGCCTCGAGCGCCGCGAGGACGCGCCAGTGCCGCGCCCGCAACGCCTCGAGCGGGAGCCCTCCGGGCTCCCGGAGGAAGTAGACGTGGGCGAGGTCCCCGGCCTCGGCGGTGGCCACCCCCTCGCCCGCAGCCTGGCCGAGCGTCCGGCCGCCGGCGAAGCCGCGGTTCGGCCGGATCGGCTGCGGATGGCGCGGCAGCGGCTCTCCGCGCTCGGCGCGCGCCACGTACTCGGGGAGCGAGACGCCCGCGAGCTGCTCGAAGGGCCGGGTGGCGACGTTCCCGTGGTCGGAGAGCAGGTACACGTCGTACCCGAGCTCGGGGGCGGCCTCGACGGCGGCGAGGACGGCGCCGATGGCCCGGTCGATCCCGGCGAGCTCCCCGAGCGCCGCAGGCGACTCCGGGCCGCGGCGGTGCGCGGTCTCGTCGTACGCGAGGAAGTCGGCGTACACGACCGGCACGCCGCGTGAGACGTCGAGCAGGATGCCCTGGACGGCGAGCTCGCGGAGCACGCTCGTGATGAACGTTCGGTGAAGGAGGAACCGCGGCTCGTGCTTGAGCCGGCCGAGCATGGTCGACCAGCGGACGCCGTCCACCAGGCCGGCTCCCGTCGCCTGCACGAGCCGGGCGGCGCCGCGGACGGCCGTGACGGAGTGCGCGAGCGTCGAGGCGGCGACGTCCCAGACCCCGAGCGGCGGCTCCTCCGGCGCGAGGTGCGCCGCGCCGGCCATGCCCGAGAGGCAGAACCGCGGCATGGCCGCGTCGCCGGAGAGGATGCCGAAGTAGCTCGACCCGCCGCGCAGCAGCCCGGGCCGCGGACCGCGGAGCCGCGTCTCGAGCTGCGCCGCGTCGGCGGCGCGGTCCATCCGGACCTGCCGGCCGGTGGCGCGGTCGTACCAGATGAAGCCGGGCACGCTCGGCGCGACGCCGTAGAAGAGGCCGGCCTGGAACGCCGGGGTGGAGGCGGGGAGGCCGGAGCGGAACGAGGAGAGCTCGAGCTGGCCGGCGTCGAGGCGGCGGGCGACGCTCGGGAGGAGATCCGCGGCGAGCGCGCTGCGGAGCCGGGCGTGCGAGACGCCGTCGAGCTGGAGGATGAGGAGACGGCGGCGGCCCTCGCGCAGGGGCGCCGGGCGGAACCGGCCCTGGTCGGCCAGCGGCCGGAAGAGCGCGCGCATGGCGAGCGCGCTCGCGTCCGCGAGCTGCCGCCTCCTCCCTCCGTCGCCGCCGTGGGGCCGCACGGGGGTCAAGATGAACAGCGGGGGCGGCGCGTGCTGTCCCGTGCCCGTGAACCGAGCCCGAGCCCGGCTCGTCCTCGGGCGCGGGCTCGTTCACGGGGGGGAGCCGTCCCTCGGTGCCCACCGCACCTCGACCACCGTGAGCTCGATCGTGCCGGCGGGCCGCTGGACGTGGACCGTGTCGCCCTCCCGCCGGCCCAGGAGCGCCCGGCCGAGCGGCGCCTCGACGCTGATGAGCCCGGCGGCGCCGTCGAACTCGTCCGGTCCGACGAGCCGGTACGTGCGCTCGTCGCCGTTCTCGTCCTCGACCGTGACCCACGCGCCGAAGAAGGCGCGGCCGGCGGGGTCGGGGCGGGTGTGCGCGACGGTGAGTGAATCGAGCCGCTCGGAGAGGAAGCGGAGGCGCCGGTCGAGCTCGCGCAGCTTCTTCTTGCCGTAGATGTACTCGGCGTTCTCGCTCCGATCGCCGAGGGCCGCGGCCGCCTCGACCTCGGCGACGATCCGAGGGCGCTCGATCGACCAGATCCGGTCGTGCTCGGCGGCGAGGCGCTGGTAGCCTTCGGGCGTGATGTACCGCGGGGGGCGCGACACGGTGTACTTCCTTGGCCCGGCGCGGCCGCCATGTCAACGGGTCGCCCCGGTCCGCTGGCGTTCGCGCCGCCCTGCGGCTACTCTCGGGCCGTGAAGATCCACGACATCCTGCGCTTCGCGAAGGAGCGGGGCGAGCCGGTCTTCTCCTTCGAGTTCTTCCCGCCGAAGACGGAGGAGGGCGTGACGTCCCTCTTCCGCACCGTGGAGGCGCTCCGGCCGCTCGGCCCCGCCTACGTCTGCGTGACCTACGGCGCCGGCGGCTCGACCCGCGCGCGCACCGTCGAGCTCGTGAAGAAGCTGAAGCACGAGATCGAGGTCGAGGCGATGGCCCACCTCACCTGCGTCGGCTCCTCGCGCGAGGAGCTCGCGTCGGTGCTCGACGAGCTCCAGGCCGCGGGCATCCGGAACGTGATGGCGCTCCGCGGCGACCCTCCCAAGGGCGAGGCCGCCTTCCGGCCCCACCCCGACGGGTTCGCGCACGCGAGCGAGCTCGTCGCCTTCATCCGCTCGCAGCCGAAGCGCTGGGACTTCTGCGTCGGCGGCGCCGCGTATCCCGAGGGGCACGTCGAGACGCGCGACCTCGCGCGCGACCTCGCCCACCTGAAGACGAAGGTCGACGCGGGCGTGGACTTCCTCGTGACCCAGCTCTTCTTCGACAACCCGCGCTACTTCGGGTTCGTCGAGCGGGCGCGGGCCGCCGGCATCGCCGCGCCGATCCTGCCCGGCATCATGCCGATCCAGTCGGTCGAGCAGATCGAGCGCATGACGAAGATGTGCGGGGCGAGCCTCCCGCGGGTCCTCGCCGCGGCGATGGACGTCCGGCGCGAGGACGCCGAGGCGGCGCGCGACCTCGGCCTCTCGTACGCCACCCTCCAGTGCGCCGACCTCCTCCGGCGCGGCGCGCCCGGCATCCACTTCTACACGCTCAACCGCTCCCCCTCGACCCGGGCCATCCTCTCGGCCCTGCGGATCGCGGAGCCGTGGAGGGACTGAGCGAGGAAGGCCGCGCCCCGCGCGGCCGGACGCTGCGCCGCCTCGTCGGGCTGCTCCGCCAGGAGCTGCCGGCCCTCGCCGCGGCGACCGCGCTCCTCACGCTCGGCGCCGGGCTCGCGCTCGTCTACCCGCAGGGCATCCGCGCGATCGTGGACGGCGCGATCGCCGGGCGCGATCCGGGGCGGCTCGCGCGGGTGGCGTTCCTGCTCGCCGGCCTCGCCGTCGTGCAGGGGCTCGCGGTCGCCGGCCGCGCGATCCTGTTCTCGCTCGCCGGCGAGCGCGGCGTCCGGCGCGTGCGGGAGCGGCTGTTCGCGAGCCTCGTCGCCCAGGAGGTGGCCTTCTTCGACGCCGCCCGGACCGGCGATCTCGTTTCGCGCATCGGGACCGACGCGGCCAGCCTCCAGGGGCTCCTCTCCGGCTACCTCTCGATGGCGCTCCGCCACGCCATCACCGCCCTCGGCGCGCTCGCGCTCCTGCTCGTCACGTCGCCGCGCCTCACCGCGGTGATGCTCCTCGTCGTGCCGCCGGTCGCGGTCGGCGCGGTGATCTACGGGCGCAAGGTCCGCGCGCTCGCCCGGCGGTACCAGGACGCGCTCGCCGACGCCTCGCACGTGGCGGAGGAGTCGTTCTCCGCGATCCGGACGGTGCGCGCCCACACCGCCGAGGGGCTCGAGGCGGCGCGGTTCGGCGGCGCCATCGAGGCCGCGTACCAGGCGGCCCGGCGGCGCGCGTTCGCGGCCGCGACCTTCATGGGCTCGGCGTCGGCCGGCGTCTACGCCGCCGCCGCCGCGGTGCTCGGCTACGGCGGCGTGCTCGTCGCGCGCGGCGAGCTCTCGCCCGGCGCGCTCACCGCGTTCCTCGTCTACACGCTCCTCATGGCGATGAGCCTCGGCGCGCTCGCCGACCTCTGGGCCGAGGTGATGAAGAGCCTCGGGGCGGCCGAGAAGGTGCTCGCGCTGGTGGATCGCGTGCCGGAGATGCCGCTCTCCGGCGGCGTCCGGCCGGCGTCGTGCCGGGGCGAGGTGCGGTTCGAGGCGGTCCGGTTCGCGTACCCGACCCGGCCCGAGGCCGAGGTGCTGAAGGGCGTGGACCTGACGATCGCCGCGGGCGAGGTGGTGGCGCTGGTCGGTCCCTCGGGCGCCGGCAAGACCACGCTCGGCGCGCTCCTCTGCCGGCTCTACGATCCGACCGCGGGGAGCGTCCTCCTCGACGGCCGCGACCTGCGGGACCTCGACCCCGCCTGGCTCCGCGGGCAGATGGGCGTCGTCGCGCAGGAGCCGGTGCTCTTCTCGACCTCGATCGAGGAGAACGTCCGGTACGGCCGCCCCGGCGCCACGCGCGAGCAGGTGATCGAGGCCTGCCGCTGGGCCCACGCGCACGAGTTCGTCTCCGGCTTCCCCGAGGGCTACGCGACGCGCGTCGGCGAGCGGGGCCAGCAGCTCTCCGGCGGGCAGCGGCAGCGGCTCGCCATCGCGCGCGCGCTGCTCCGCGACCCGCGGATCCTCCTCCTCGACGAGGCGACGAGCGCGCTCGACGCCGAGTCGGAGGGGCTCGTCCGCGACGCCCTCGCGCGGCTCATGCGCGGCCGGACCACGCTCGTCATCGCCCACCGGCTCTCGACCGTCGCGACCGCGGACCGGGTCGTGGTCGTGGACGGCGGCCAGGTGGTGGAGGCCGGGAGCCACTCGGAGCTCCTGCGCGGGGCAGGGCTCTACCGGCGGCTGGTCGAGCGGCAGATGCTGGGGGCGTGAGACCGGGCTCGGGCTCGGGCTCGTTCGCGGGGTCAAACCCCCGCGAACCACTCGTACCCCTGGTCCTCCCAGTACCCGCCGGTCCGCACCGGCAGGAACGTGACCTCGGAGATCCACTTCACCATCTTGTAGCCGAGCTTCACGGCGGAGTAGAGCCGCAGCGGCGCGCCGTAGCGGCGGTCGAGCGGGCTGCCGTTCATGCCGTACGCGAGGATCGTCTGCGGGTGAAGGGCGCTCTCGCGATCCCACGACGAGAAGTAGCCCCGCTCGAACGAGCGGAACTCGACGTATCGGACCCGCGGATCGATCCCGGCCAGCCGCGCGAGCTCCGAGAGCCGCACGCCGTCCCACGCCGCCACCGCGGACCAGCCCTCCACGCAGTGGTGCCGCACGCGCACGCGCGTGCGCGGGAGCCGCTGGAGGTCGGCCGCGGTGAGGACGAGCGGCCGCTGCACGAGGCCGCCCACGCGGAGCGCCCAGCCGGCCGGCGCCGCAGGGAAGTCGCGCCCAATGCGATACGCCGGGTACTTCCCCGGCGGCGTGAGCGCCGACTCGGGCAGCTCGGGGGCGAGCCGCTCCGGATCGAAGAGGGCCTGCTGGAACCCCTCGTTCGTGCGCTCCATGACCCCGAGGAAGCCCTCCTTCGGCCGCCGCGAGTCGCAGCCGAGTCCGCCGAGCGCGAGCAGGCCGCCCGAGGAGAGGGCGCGGCCGAGGAAGCCACGGCGGGTGGTCGGCGGGCTCATCGCGGCTCCTCCGCGCGGCGGCCGCCGAGCGTCATGTCGACGAACGTCCGCGGATGGAGCGCCACCTGGACGACGTGCAGGACGGTGAAGGCGGCGAGCGCGACGAGCGCGAGGAGGTGGACGGCGCGGGCCGCGTCGTAGCCGCCGTGGAGCGCGGTGAGCCAGCGGAGCTGCACCGGCTTGTAGATCGCGAGGCCCGAGAGGACCGAGAGCGCCCCGAGCAGGACCACCCCGGTGTACGCGAGCCGCTGCATGCCGTTGTAGAGCCCGTGCCGCGGGAGCGGGCCGCGGCGCAGCCGGAGGTCGTGGAGCAGCGTGAGCCAGGCGTGCCGCGCGTCGCGGCGCGGGAAGAAGAACCGCTCCCGCCACGCGCCGCTCGCGAAGAGGTAGGCGAGGTAGACGACCGCGTTCAGGACGAACAGCCACGCGAACGCGAAGTGCCAGGCGCGGGCGCCGGCGAGCCAGCCGCCGATCATCAGGGCGTCCGGCGGCGGCTCGCCCTGGAACGGGTACCAGCCGTACGGCCGCCCCTGCTCACCGAGCGAGGGGAACGCCTTCAGGATGCGGAGGCCGCTCCCCGCCATGACGACGAGCAGGACGCCATCCACCCAGTGTGTCATGCGGACGGGAAGCGGCTGGACGGGGCGGGGCATCGGCGCTCGACGGTGGCTTATCGCGGGAGTACGCTGCGCCGCAGCACGGAGTCACGGTCTCCCGTCGGGTGCATCCCGCGCCCGAGCCGGGTGGCCGCGGCGGCTGCGGACGAACGGAGTGTCACCAGATGACGGAAGCGGGCGTTCACGTGGTGTTCGGGGCGGGCCAGATCGGTCCGCTCCTCGCCGAGCGGCTGCTCGGCGCCGGGAGGCGGGTGCGGGTGGTCCGCAAGTCGGCGGGGTCGGCGCCGGTCGCGGGCGCCGAGGTGGTGCGCGGCGACGCGATGGACGCGGCCTTCTGCGCCGAGGCCTCGCGCGGCGCCGAGGTCGTCTACCACTGCATGAACACGCCGTACTTCGCGCGGGTCTGGCGCGAGACGCTGCCGCGGCTCCAGGCGAACCTCGTCGCGGCGGCGGCGCGGGCCGGCGCGCGCCTCGTGGTGCTCGACAACGTCTACGCGCTCGGGCGGACCGGCGGGCGACCGATGAACGAGGACTCGCCGCCCAACCCGTGCTCGCGCAAGGGCGCGATCCGGGCGGAGCTCCACGAGGCGCTCCAGGCCGCGGTGCGCCGCGGCGACGTCCGTGCGGCGGTGGGGCGCGCCTCGGACTTCTACGGCCCGAACGCGGGGAGCTCGATGATGGGGGAGCGGCTCCTCCGGCAGCTCGTCGCGGGGAAGCCAGCGCAGGTCCTCTTCGACCCCGACCTCCCGCACACGTACCACTACAGCCGCGACGTCGCCGCAGGGCTCGCCACGCTCGGCCTCGATGGGAATGCCGACGGGCTCTGGATGCTCCCGTGCGCGCCCGCCCGGCCCTCGCGCGAGCTCGTCGGCCTCCTCGCTGCGGCGCTCGGCAGGCCCGGCGCGAAGATCTCGCGGATGCCGCCGCTGCTCTTCCGGTCCGTGGCGCTCGTCGTGCCGCTCCTGCGCGAGCTCCAGGAGATGATGTACCAGTTCGAGGAGCCGTTCGTGGTGGACGACTCCCGGTTCCGCGCGCGGTTCGGCGCGCAGGCGACGCCGCTCGCCACCGGCGCGGACGAGACCGCTGCCTGGGCGCGGACGGCGTTCGGCGCACCGGCGGGCCGGTGACCGGCGCGGCCCCGGCGGGGTGACGAGCCGTGGAGCGAGCGGCCGGCCCGTGCGGAGGGGGTGGGTGTCGGAATACCGGGGGCGGAGTATCGTTCCCTCCACCGTGGATTCACGCGAAGGCCGCGCGCAGGCAACAGCGCAGCGCCGGGCGATCGACCTGCTCCGCCAGGCCGAGGAGCAGTACCGCACCCTCGCCGAGAACGCGCCCGAGGTGATCGCCCGCTTCGATCGCGATCTCCGCCACGTCTACGTCAACGAGTACGGCGCGAAGGTCTACGGGATCCCCGCGCGCGAGGTGATCGGGAAGAGCAACGAGGAGCTGGGCATGCCGCCGGACAAGGTCGCGTTCTGGCGGCGCCACTTCGAGGAGGTCCTCGCCACCGGTGAGCAGCGCACCGTCGAGTTCGACTTCGAGAGCCCGACGTTCGGCACGCAGTTCTTCTCGTCGCTGTTCGTGCCCGAGCGGGACGAGACCGGCCGGGTCACGTCGATCCTGGCGATCACGCGCGACGTGACGCCGGCGCGCCGGATCGAGCAGCAGCTCCGGGAGCGCGAGGAGCGGTACCGGACGCTCTTCACCAACATGACAGAGGGGTTCGCGCTCGGAGAGGCGATCCCCGCTTCCGACGGTGCCGCCCACGACGTCCGGTTCCTGGAGATGAACCGCGCCTTCGAGCAGCAGTCCGGCCTCGAGGCCGAGAAGGTCCTGGGCCGGTCGCTCCGGGAGGTGAAGCCGGACTTCGAGCCGGCGTGGATCGAGACGTACTGCGCGGTCGCCCTCGGCGGACCGCCGCGGCGGTTCGAGACCTACAACGGCGAGCTGGACCGCTCCTTCAGCGTCCACTGCTTCCGCCCCGCGCCCGGCCGCTTCGCCGTCCTCTTCAGCGACGTGACCGACCGCCGCCGCGCCGAGCAGGCGCTCCGCGAGGCCGATCGCCGCAAGGACGAGTTCCTGGGGATGCTCTCGCACGAGCTCCGGAACCCGCTCGCGCCCATCCGCAACGCGCTCTACATCCTCGAGCACGCCGACGCGACCGGGCCGCAGGCGCGGCGCGCGAAGGAGGTCGCGAACCGGCAGATCCTGCACCTCGCCCGCCTCGTGGACGATCTCCTGGACGTGACCCGGATCGCCCGCGGCAAGATCCGCCTCCACTTCGAGGATCTCGACCTCGCCGCCCTGGTGCGCCGCACGGCCGACGACCACCGCGCCGGCATGCGAGAGCGCGGCCTCGCGTTCGAGGTGCACGGGCCCACGCACGGCATTCTCGTGCACGGCGACGAGACGAGGCTCGCGCAGGTGCTCGGGAACCTGCTCCACAACGCCGCCAAGTTCACGCCCGCCGGCGGACGCGTCGCGCTGAGTGTCGGGGCGGACGAGGAGCGGGTGGTCGTCCACGTGCGCGACTCCGGCGCCGGGATCGAGCCGGAGATCCTGCAGCAGGTGTTCGAGCCGTTCGTCCAGGGGCAGCAGACCCTGGCGCGCAGCGAGGGCGGCCTCGGGCTCGGGCTCTCGCTGGTGAAGGGGCTCGTCGCGCTGCACGGCGGGACCGTGCAGGTGGTGAGCGAGGGGGCGGGCCGCGGGACCGACTTCGAGTTCACGCTCCCGCGCGCGCATCCGGTGTCGGAGGCGCGCGTCGCCGAGGAGGAGAGCACCGCGGCCGCAGCGGGCCCGCGCCTCGTGCTGGTCGTCGACGACAACCGCGACGCCGCCGAGACGCTCGCGCAGATCGTCGAGCTCCTCGGCCACAGGGTGGACGTCGCCCACGACGGCGCGGAGGCGCTCGCGAAGACCGACGCCCGGCGGCCCGACGTCGTGCTCTGCGACATCGGGCTCCCCGGCATGGACGGCTACGAGGTCGCGCGGCAGCTCCGCGCCCGCCACGGCGACGCGATCCGGCTCGTCGCCGTGAGCGGCTACGCGCAGCAGGAGGACCTCGCGCTCGCGACCCGGGCCGGGTTCGACGGGCACCTCGCGAAGCCGGTCGATCCGGCGCGCATCGAGGACGTGCTGCGGTAGGGCCGACGGGGCGCGGACGCGCGCGGCGTGCTCCAGGAGAGCGGTCCTCCCGCTACCCCACCGACATCGCGAGCCTCACCGCCAGCGCGCACATGATCGCGCCCGTCGCGACATCGAGCGCCCGCCACGCCGCCGGGCGGGCCAGCACCGGGGCGAGGTGGTGCGCGAAGAGCGCGAGGCCGACGAACCACGCCGCGCTCGCCCCCGCGGCGCCGAGCACGAACGGCGCCGCGCCGCCCGCCGGCTGCGCCGCCGCGACGGCGCCCACGAGCAGGAGCGTGTCCACGTAGACGTGCGGGTTCAGGAACGTGAGCGCCGCTGCCCGGAGCAGGGCGCCGCGCCGGTCCAGCTGGACGTCCGCGCCGGCGGCGAGCGCGGCGGGCCGGACCGCGCGCGCCAGGGCGGCGAGCCCGTAGCCCCCCACGGCCGCGACGCTCGCCCAGGTGAGGGCGGTCACGACCACGGGGTGCATCCGGACGGCCGCGCCGAGGCCGGCCGCGCCGGCGCCGATGAGCGCGGCGTCCGCGGCGATGCAGAGCGCGACCACCGCGGCGACGTGCTCCCGCCGGAGCCCTTGGCGGAGCACGAACGCGTTCTGGGGGCCGATGGCCACGATGAGGGAAGCCTGCAGGCCGAGCCCGGCGAGGAACGAGGTCATCCGGTCGGGATCGTGCGCGGCCGCAGTCTTCAGAGCAACTTCAGACTCCTACATCCGCGGTAGCGTATCTTCATCAGGCATCTCCGTCCATGGAGGTCCTCCGTGCTCGACTACACCCTGCTCGAGACCCTGGCCGCCGTCGATCGGGAGGGAAGCGTGGAGGGCGCAGCGCGTTCGCTCCACGTGACCCCCTCGGCGGTGTCGCAGCGCCTGAAGCTCCTCGAGGAGCGCGTGGGCACGGTGCTCGTCGTCCGCGGCCGCCCGTGCGTCGCGACCCCGGCAGGGCAGCAACTCTGCCGGCACGTCGAGCGAGTCGCCCTGCTGGAACGCGAGATCGACCGGGAGCTGCCGGCGCTCGGGACCCGCTCCGGCCGCGCGCGACCGGCCGCAGTGCTGCGGGTGGCGGTGAACGCGGACAGCCTCAGCACCTGGTTCGTCCAGGCGGTCGAGCGCTTCGCGCGCGAGGGCGAGGCAGTCGTCGACGTGTCGCTCGATGACGAGGGGCACACCGCCGACTGGCTCCGCACCGGTCGCGTCCTCGCCGCCGTGACCGCCGACGCCGAGCCGATCCAGGGCTGCCGGAGCGTCGTGCTCGGGCGCATGCGGTACCTCGCGACCGCCAGCCCGGCGTTCGTCGCGCGTCACTTCAGCGACGGCGTCACGGAGGCCGCGCTGGCGGAGGCGCCGACGCTCGTGTTCGATCCGCGCGATCGGCTCCAGCGCGCCTGGATGCGCCGCGTGTGCCGGCGCGCGCCGGAGCCGCCGACGCACCGGCTCCCCTCCACGCAGGCCTTCCTGGACGCCTCGCTCGCGGGGCTCGCCTGGTGCATGAACCCCGAGCTGCTGGCGCGCCCTCACCTGGAGGCCGGACGGCTGGTCGAGCTCGTGCCCGGCGTGCCCATCGACGTCCCACTCCACTGGCAGCACCCGCGGCTCGCGCCCCCGATCCTCGAGCGGCTCACGGCGGCGGTGATCGCGGCGGCGCGCGCGTCGCTCCGGCAGCGCAGGCCACGGGCCTCACGCGCGCCGTGGTGAGGGGCGAGCCTCAGCACGGCAGCGGCACCCGCGGCGAGAGGAGCTCGCCGAGCGACGCGATCTCGAAGTCCGCCCAGGTTCTCCGCGCGGCGACCCGCTCCGGCCAGAGCTCCCGGATGACGCCGGTCATCAGCACGGTCGTGAGCCCCACCTCTCGCGCCCCGCGGAGCTCCTCGGAGCCGCCGTCGCCGACGAAGACCGCCTCCTCCGGCCGGACGCCGAGCGCGCCGAGGGTCCGCTCGTAGATGCGCCGCTCCGGCTTGGCGCACCCGGCGTCGCACGAGAAGGTCACGACGTCGAAGCACCCGTCGAGCGGGCACCCAGGGAACGGCGCGGCCTCGAGCGCGTCGGCGTTGCTCACGAGCCCGAGCCGGAGCCCCTCGGCGCGGAGGCGCCTTAGGACGGCGACGTTGACCGGCGGGATGTCCCGGAGCTCCTCGCGGAACCGCGCCTTCCGGATCTCGACCGCGCGGCGGACCACCTCGTCCGGGATGGAGGGGTCGGCCTGATCCGCCAGCGCGCGTACGATCCGAAAGGGATCCCGCACGTGACCGCAGAGCCGCTGCGGCGAGCTCTCCTCGAGGAGCCGGTTCCAGAGGACGCGATCGATCCCGAGGACGTCCGCCGTCGAGGGGTACGCCGACGGCGGGTCGAGCCCCGTCAGCGTGTGGAACAGGTCGAAGAGGAAGGCCTGCCTCGGCCCGAGGCGCGCGCGGAGCTCGCTCATCGACCGACCGAATCGCAGGTCGGGGCTGCGGACGAGCGAGGCTCCCGAGCGAGGTTCGGCTCCTTCGCACGTTCCAGGAACCGCGAGACCACGCGGGCCGACTCCATCGGCTGGCGCTGGAGGACGAGGTGCGGGGCGTCCAGGACCTCGAGCTCGAGCGCCAGTTGGAGTGTCTTCAGCTCGTTCGGGATCGCGCTGCGAAGGAGTCGATCGCGCGCGCCGCCGACGTACAGGATGGGGACGCGGCAGGCGGCGAGCGCGCCGGCCTCATCCGCGTCGAGAGCGGTCCTGATCCGCGCGGCGAGGACCGCCGGCGCGGTCTCGCGGACTGCTTCGCGGAAATCACGGACGAGGTCGTCCAGTGCGTCGTTTCCAGCGAGCAGGTGCCGCGTCGCCCACGCGGGAGGTGGGCGGGAGAGCAGGACGCTCGCGAGCGGCCGGAGGGCGGCGAGCCAAGGGGACACGGGGCTGCGATGGAACGTCGCGACGAGGACGAGCGCGACGAGGTCCGCGGGCCGCTCGGAGGCGAACCGGATCGCCATCGGTCCGGAGAAGGACTCGGCGAGCAACGCGTAGCGGCGCTGCACCGGGAGCTTCTCGCGCACGGCCGCCACGAGACGCTCGAAGCCGGGCCCAGCATGAGGCGGGAGCGGGACGACGATCGGTTCGACGGTCTCCGGGAGCTCC
>DASPMI010000008.1:0-14238 GCA_035627135.1 Anaeromyxobacter sp.
AACGTGTCGTTCGTGACGAGCCCGCGCCACGCCAGGGCCCAGAGCGCGTCGGCCGTCTCGGGCGCGAAGCCGCCGCCCGCCGCCGCGTGGATCTCGGCGAAGAACGAGGCGCCGCGCGCCGCGAGGTGCTCGACGATCCGGCGCTCGCGGTCCGACGCGGGCCCGCCCGCGGCTGGTGGGAGGAGGCGCGGCAGCGCGTCCGCGAGGAAGACGGCCACCCGCCCGTCGCGCGCGCCGAGCGGCTCGAGCCCGACCCAGACCACCTCGCCGTCCGCGGCGAGCGCGTCGAGATCGCCCGGCAGGTACCCGTCCACGCGCGCCGGCAGGAGCTCCCGCTCCAGCAGCGACGCCGGGAGCGGCGCCCCCTGGAGCTTCTCGACCGCGTCGAGCACCGCGTCGGGCCCGCCGCGCTTCGCCGGGATCCCGTGCCAGCCGAGCAGCGCCCTCCCGAGCGCCGCTGGCTCGACCGGCTCCACCTCCTCGCGGAGGCGCGCGAGCGAGCGCCGCCGGAGCGTCCCGAGGACGTCCGGATCGCACCACTCGCGCTCGCGGCCGCCCGGGCGGAAGGCGCCCTCGAGGAGCCGCCCGCGCCGCAGGAGGGCCTCGAGCCCCGCCTCCGCCGCCGCGGGCGCGATCCCGAAGCGCGCCGCCGCCTCTCCCGTGGTGAACGGCCCGTGACGGCGCGCGTACCGCGCGAGGAGGCCCGCGAGCGCGTCGCCGACCGGCGCGAGGAACACCTCCGGGATGCCCGCGGGGAGCGGCACGCCCAGCGCGTCGCGGTAGCGCGCCGCGTCCTCGACGGCGACGAACCGCTCCTCGCCGGCGATCGCGAGGGCGACCGCCCTCCCCTCGCGGACGAGACCGTCGATCGCCGCCGCGACCTGCTCGGAGGCCGCGCGCTCCCGGACCTCGGCCCGCGAGAGCTCGCCCAGGCGCAGGAGCAGGTCCGCGAGCGCGTCCGCGCTCCGCGCGCGGAGCTCCGGCGCGCGGTGCTGGAGCCGCGCCTCGAGCTCGCGCATCAGCCGCGCGTCGAGCAGCTCGCGCAGCTCGGCCTCGCCGAGGAGGTCGCGCAGCTGCGCCTGGTCGATCGCGAGCGCCTGCGCCCTCCGCTCCGCGAGCGGCGCGTCGCCGTCGTACATGAAGCTCGCCACGAACCCGAACAGGAGCGACGCGGCGAACGGCGAGGGCACGCGCGTGTCCACCGTCACGGCGCGCACGACCCCGCGCCGGAGGTCGGCGAGGAGGTCCACGAGCGCCGGCAGGTCGAACACGTCCCGGAGGCACTCGCGGTACGACTCCAGGATCATCGGGAACTCCGGGAACCGGGCCGCGACCCCGAGCAGATCCCGCGCGCGCTTGCGCCGCTGCCAGAGCGGCGTGCGGCCTCCGGGCCGCCGGCGCGGGAGGAGGAGCGCGCGGCCCGCCGCCTCGCGGAACTTCCCGGCGAAGAGCGGCGTCGCCCCGAGCTGGGCCGTGACGACGGCCTCGACCTCCTCCGGATCCGGGAAGAGGAACGAGACGTCCGGCGGCGCGCCGGAGTCGGGCAGCCGGACCACGAAGCCGTCGTTGGTCCAGAGCGTCTCCGGCTCGTTGCCGAAGGTGTCGCGCGCCCGCGCCGCGGCGGCGAGGCACCACGGGACGAGCACCGGCGCGCCGAACGGCGAGAGCACGCAGACGCGCCAGTCGCCGAGCTCGTCGCGGCAGCGCTCCACGACGACGGTCCGGTCGTCGGGGACCGCGCCCGTCGCGGCGCGCTGGTCCGCGACGAACTGGACGAGGTTCCGCGCGGCCGAGGCGTCGAGGCCGTGCCGCTCGACGAGCCGCGCCTGCGCCGCCTCCGGCCCCGCCTCCTGCAGCTCGCGCGCGAGCCGGCCGATCTTCCGGCCCAGCTCGAGCGGCCGCCCCGGCGCGTCGCCCTTCCAGAACGGCATTTTGCCGGGCTCACCGGGGGCGGGCGAGACGAGCACGCGGTCGTGCGTGATCTCCTCGATGCGCCAGGTGGAGGCGCCGAGGAAGAACGTGTCGCCGACCCGCGACTCGAACACCATCTCTTCATCCAACTCGCCGACACGACCTTGCCCCGGCGGAGCGTCCAGCAGGAACACCCCGTACAGCCCGCGATCCGGGATCGTGCCGGCGTTCACCACCGCGACTCGCCGCGCCCCCTCGCGCGCCCGCACGCGCCCGCGGACGCGATCCCAGACGAGCCGCGGCTGGAGGTCCGAGAGCTCGTCCGACGGATAGCGGCCCGAGAGGAGATCGAGCACCCCCTCGAACACCGGCCGCGAGAGCCCCGCGAACGGCGCCGCGCGGCGCACGAGCCGGAAGAGATCCTCGACTCGCCACTCGTCCAGCGCCGCCGCCGCCACGAGCTGCTGCGCGAGCACGTCGAGCGGGTTCCGGGGGAAGCGGGTCTCCTCGACCTCGCCCGCCTGCATCGCCTCGATCTGCGCGGCGCAGGCGAGGAGGTCGGCGCGGAACTTGGGGAAGAAGACGCCGCGGCTCGCGGCCCCGAGCTGGTGGCCGGCGCGACCGATCCGCTGGAGCGCGCTCGCCACCGACGGCGCGGCCTCGATCTGCACGACGAGGTCGATCGACCCCATGTCGATGCCCAGCTCGAGCGACGACGTCGCGACGAGCCCCCGCACCGCCCCGGCCTTGAGCGCCTCCTCGATCGCGACCCGCTGCGGGCGCGCGAGCGAGCCGTGGTGCGCGTGGACCAGCGTCTCGCCGGCGAGCTCGTTGAGCGCCGCCGCGAGCCGCTCGGCGACGCGCCGGCTGTTCACGAAGAGGAGCGTCGAGCGGTGCGCGCGGATGAGGTCGAGGAGCCGCGGGTGGATCGCCGTCCAGATCGAGCCGTGCTCCGGCTTCGCCCCCTCGCGCGCGGGCTCGACGGGCTCGGCGAGGCGGGCCATGTCCTCGACCGGGACCTCGACCCGGAGCTCGAGCGCCTTGCGCGCCCCCGCGTCCGCGATCGTGACCCGTCGCCAGGCCTCGTCACCCGAGCCCGAGCCCGAGCCCGCCTTCGACTCCGCGGCCTGCCTGCGGCGGTCCGGCACGCTCAGGCCGAACGGCCTCGACCGGTCCTCGGCGTCGGCGACCCCTCCCAGGAACCGCGCCACCTCCTCGAGCGGCCGCTGCGTCGCCGAGAGGCCGATCCGCTGCAGCCGGCGGCCGGCGAGCGCCTCGAGCCGCTCGAGCGACAGCGCGAGGTGCGCGCCGCGCTTGGTCGGGACCAGCGCGTGGATCTCGTCGACGATCACGGTCTCGACCGACCGGAGCCGGTCGCGCGCGTTGGAGGTGAGGAGCAGGTAGAGCGACTCCGGGGTGGTGATGAGGATGTCCGCCGGCTGGCGGGCGAACCGCGCGCGCTCCTGCTGCGGCGTGTCCCCGCTGCGGACCGCCACCGCCGGGACACGGTGCGCGTCGCCCCGCTCGCGCGCCCGGGCGACGATGCCCTGGAGCGGCGCGCGCAGGTTCCGCTCCACGTCGACCGCGAGCGCCTTGAGGGGCGAGACGTAGAGGAGCCGCAGCCGCTCGCGCGGCTCGGGCTCCGGCGAGAAGACGAGCCGGTCGAGCCCGGCGAGGAACGCTGCCAGCGTCTTCCCGCTGCCGGTCGGCGCGAGGAGCAGGGTCGAGTCGCCGCGCTGGATCGCCGGCCAGGCCTTCGCCTGGGCGGGCGTCGGGGCCGGGAACGAGCGGGCGAACCACTCCTGTACGGCCGGGTGGAACGGGAGCGCAGGAGTCACCGGGGTCTTTTAACGGATCCCTGTGACGCTCGGTCCCCCGTGAACGAGCCCGCGCCCGCGCCCGCGCCCGGGGCGAGCTGGGAGCGTCGATCGCGAGCGCTCCCACCGGGCGAGCTCGCCCGCACCCAGAGGAGAAGGCCGGGCGCGGGCTCCGGCACGCGCGCGTCAGTCTTCTCCGTCGGGTCCGTCCACCGCCCGCGCCGAGAGGAACCGCCCCACCGGATCGCGCCGGACCTCGATCGGGCCCCACGCGTCCTCCACGAGCTCGATGATCTGGCCGTGGTCCGTCCGACCGGCCCACCGGACCGGAAGCGCACGCACGTCACCGTCGACGCGCTCGGAGAGGATCTTCGCCTTGGGCCCGAGGAGCCGGACGACGATCCGCCCCTCCCCGTCCACGAACCGCTGCGTGACGAGCGCGACGGTCTCGGTCGCGTGCTCGGGCTCCGGCGGCGGAGACGCGACGGCCGGTGCCGCGACCTGCGCCGGCGCCGCCATCTGCACCGGCGCGGTCACCTCCGCCGGCGCCGCCAGCTCCGCTGGCGCCGTCACCTGCACCGGCGCCGTCACCTGCGGCACCGGCTCCTCGTCCTCGGACGGCAGCACGCGCTGCGCGCGCGGCGCCTCCGCCCGGATGATCGGCGCCGCCGCGGGCGCCGGTCCGGCGTGGGCGACCACGGGCGTCTCCGCAGGGGCGGCGACGCCGGCGACCGCGTCCGGCACCGCGGGCGCGTCGAGGACCACCGGCGGCGCGTCGGCGTCCGGGAACTCGCACCGGTCGGCGCGGGAGCGCGCCGCCTCCGCGAGGTACGTGACCCGCGACGGCGCGACCCGGCGCGGGAGGAGGCCCATCCTGGCGCGCTCCGCGTTGGACGGGCCCCGCGCCGTGGGAGCGACGCGGGGCGAAGGGTCGGCGGCGAGCAGCGAGACGATCAGCAGGGGCAGCGAGGACGCCATGCGGCGAGGCTCCCGGTCCGGAGGAGGACCGCGGGGTACAGGTGGACGCGCCGCGGCGCCGTCGCCATGCCCCGCAGCGCGCCTTGCCCGAGCGGGCCCGCGCCGGCGCCTCCTCCACGCGCCCACTCGTAGGGGACGCGCCTGGATCGCCTCCCCGCCCTTGCAGCACGTTCGCGGTGCGGGGGCGTCGTGACGCCCCCCGGAGTGGAGGTGCCCACGGTCAGGCCGGCAGCGGTCCGGCTCGGGTGCCTCGGACAGCCCCTATAGCCTGGGCTTCTGGAACGCCCGCTCCGGCTTCCCGAACAGGTAGCCCTGGAACAGGTGGCCCCCGAGCAGCGCGAGCGTGTCGCGCTCGGCGGGGAGCTCGATGCCCTCGCTGATGACGTCGATCCCCAGCTCGTCGGCGAGGCCCAGCACCGACCGGACCACGCTCTGCTTGAGCGGCGAGACGTCGACGCCGCGCACGAGCGACATGTCGAGCTTCACCACGTCGGGCTCGATGCTGGCGAAGCTCGCGAGCCCCGCGTAACCCGCGCCGAGATCGTCCACGGCGAGGCGGTAGCCCATCTCCCGGAGCCGCTCGACGCGCGCGGCGATGTCCGAGACCTCCTCGAGCGCCGTCCGCTCGGTGATCTCGAGCACGACCTGGTGGGCCACCTGCGCCAGCGGCGAGGTGCGATCGAGCAGCTCCGGATCCTCGAGGTCGCGCGCGTGGAGGTTCACGAAGAGGAGCGCGCCCGGCGGGACGGACTTCGCCTGCGCCGCGACCCGCTTGCGGATGGCGCGGCCGAGATCGGCGAGCCGGCCCAGCTTCTCGGCCGCGGTGAGGATGTCGTTCGGCCGCGCGAACGGGCCGTCGGAGCGGACCAGCGCCTCGTAGCCGAACAGGCCGCGGCGCCCCCAGTCCACGATCGGCTGGAAGCCGATCCAGAGCTGCCGGAGCGTCTCGTCGAAGTTCCGCGCGCAGGTCTGCTCCTCCGCGCTGGGCCCGAGCTCGCGGAGCGGGATGGGGAGCGGCGTCACCTCGGAGCGCCGCTGGCGCGCGCGCTGCCCGGCCTCGGCCGCGCCGCGCACGGTCGTGGCGAGCGCCTCGATGTCCACGGGCTTCGTCAGGTACCGGTACGCCCCGAACTCGACCGCGCGCACCGCGGTCTCGAGCGCGGGCCCACCCGTGACGAGCACCACGGGGACGTCCAGCGACAGCTCGCGCAGGCGCTGGAGGAACTCGATCCCCGAGAGGCGCGGCATGTTGATGTCCGAGACGACCGCGTCGAACGCGCCGCCCCGCACCTTCTCGAGCGCCTCGACCCCGTCGTTCGCCGTCTCCAGGTCGAGCCCGGAGGTGCGGAGCACCTTCATGTAGGCGGTCCGGACGATGGGGTCGTCTTCGACGAGGAGAACCTGGCTCACGTTCGCTCCCGGGACCCATCGGGAGCAGGGGATGTGCCCGCGGCGGTGGACCGGAAAACCGGCGCTTGCGGACCGGCGCGGGCAGTCCGTGCCCACCCCGGGTAGACGGCGCCGCACCCCTGGTCCCATGCGCCGGGGACGTGACGTCATCGGGGCACGCGAGCTCGCTTACTCGCCGTGAACCGCCGGCGTCGCGCGGTCATGCGTCGAGGGCTCGCGGGACGCGCGCCAGCTCTCCGCCTTCCAGAACCGCTCCGGCAGGAGCGCCACGCCCATGAGCAGGAGCTGCGAGCCGCAGAACGTGGCGAGCCAGAACGTGGCCGCGTCCATGAAGCCGTACGAGTGGAGCCCGACGCCGAGCATGTTCACGCCGAACCAGGAGAGGCTCGTGATGACGTTCCCGAAGATCGCCATCGCCGCGATCCCGCGCTCACGCACGTAGCCTCCCCAGCGCGCGTGCAGGATGATCGCCGTCCAGAGCACGATGAGGAGCGCGCCGTTCTCCTTCGGATCCCAGCCCCAGAACCGGCCCCAGGACTGGTCGGCCCAGATGCCCCCGAGGACCGTGCCCACGAAGCTGAAGAACAGGGCGAAGCAGACGACCCCGTAGATCATCGACCCGAGCAGCCGATCGTCGCGCCGGTCGCGGTTCGGCGCGAGGTGCCGGTAGGCGGTCGCCGCGATCGCCAGGAAGCCGGCGAGGTAGGTGCCCGCGTAGCCGATGACGATGGTGATGACGTGGGTGGCGAGCCAGAAGTTCGAGTCCAGCACCGCGCGCATCATCTCCATGGTGTCGCCGCTGGTGGCGAGGTTCTGGGCGATGATGAGGGTCGCCGCGCCGACGGTCGCGGCGGCGAGCGTGCCGAAGCCGCGCCGGTACCGGACCTCGAGCAGGATGCCCACCACCACGGCCACCCAGCCCACCACCACCGCGGACGAGTAGAGGTTCGTGACCGGCGGATACCCCTGGAGCACCACGCGCGCGACGATCCCGACCGTCTGCACGACCGCGCCCGCGACGAGGAGCACGAGCGCCGCCGACCGGAACGCCGCCGGGCGCGCGAGCCAGGACACGAAGAGGCTCAGGAGCGCCAGCATGTAGAGGGCGAACCCCGAGAAGAAGGGATCGGCCCGGTTGAACAGCGACTCGAGGACGCCCTGGCGCGCGCCGGCCGGGTTGGCCGCCCGGACGTGCTGCGCGATCGACGCGACCGCCGCGTTGAACGCGCCGGCGTCACCCGCCGTCCAGGCCTTCCCGAGGCTGGCCCACCCCTCGAGGATGGGATCGCGCTGGCCGGAGGCGACCGCGGCCAGGCCGCGGCCGACCGTCCGCCAGTCGGTCGGCTTCGCGCCCGCGGCCGGCGGGAGCGGGCGGAACTGGGCGAACTGGTCCATCGCCTGGAGGTTGCGCGCCGCGGCGGCGCCGCCCTTCCCGAGCTCGTCGGCGAGCGTCGTGCCGGGGAGCTGGAGCGAGACCTTGAGCTTGCCGTAGAGCGAGGCGCGCTCGGCGAGGTTCTGCGCGGCGCGCTGCACGCGGCGCTGATCGTTGTCCGTCGGCTGGATCATCGCCTGCCGCTCGACGTCGTCGAGGTGCGGGAGGAGGTCCTGGAACCGCGCGTACGTGCGGCTCCCCTTCTGCTCGACCCCGAGGAGCGCGAGCATGTCGGGATCGTCCACCACGAACGCCGGGTAGGCGTCGGCGCGCGCGGGCCGGAACAGCACGTCGAGGAGCCACTCGCTCGCCGTGAGCTTCACCTTCGCCGTCGCGCCGTCCGCCCCCGCGACCTCGCCCTTGAGGCTCGACTTCTGCCGGAGCATGAGCAGCGCGTTCCGGGCCACGCTGTCGAGGGGCTTCACGCGCCCGCCCTCGAGGACGGGCAGCTGGCCGAAGCCGGCGAGGTCGAAGCCGTTCACGCCCCGTGCGGGCCGCAGGGAGATGCCCACGAGGAGCACGGCGACGGCGGCCGCCGCCCAGGGGAGGATCTTCTCGAGCTTCATGGCGTGGCCTCCAGGGCCGCCTTCGCGGCGCGCCGCGCGGACTGGCCGCGGACCCAGCGGGCGAGCGAGATGCCGAAGTGGGCGAGGAGGCCCACCGAGACGAGCAGGCAGGAGAAGTACGGGAGGAGCCAGCCGGGGTTCTCGACCACCTGCAGGATCGACACGTTCTCGCCCTGGAAGCTCGCCTGGTAGAACGTCTTCCCCCCGTAGCGGAGCGGCTGGTTCATCTTGATGAGCACGTCGCGCGCCTCGCCGGTGCTCGGGTTGGTGAGCCAGACCGCGGACGAGAAGTTCTTCGGGATGTTGGTCCCGGGGTAGCGGTCGTGGCTGAACTTCTTGAGCAGGAGCGCGTAGGGGAGGTACTCGCGCTCGCTGCGCATCATGAGGTCGTACGTCCGGCCCTCGTGCTCGAGCCGCTGCGCGCGGTTGAGCCAGGTCGAGAGGAGCCAGGACTCCGGCCCGCTCCCCACCTGCGCCCCCACCCGCTCGAGCACGACCGCCGGCATGTTCCGCTCGTCGTCGCGCGAGGTGCGCGGGACGCCGCGGGCGACGAGCTCGGGGCCGAGCCCGGCGCTCGCCATGCCCATGCCCCGATCGACGGTCCCGACCTGCGAGTTCGCGTGGAACTCCTTCACCCGGAAGGCGAGCGGCCGGCCGGGGACCTGCACCACCGCCCCGGGCCGGAGCATCGACTGCGGGATGCTGAAGACCTCGTCGTGGCGCGGGTCGCTGCGGTCGATGATCGCCAGCTCGGCCTTGGTCGGGCTCGTGACGTAGTTCACCGTCTGGCCGTTCTCGAACAGCAGCTGGTGCTCGCGCTGGTAGGCGGCGGAGATGAACTCGCCGGCGACGAGCAGGATGAGCCCGAGGTGCACCACCCACAGGCCCGACTTCTTCCACGAGAGCTCGAGCCGCCGGAGCTGCGCGGCGAGGAGGTTCACGATGAGCACGAGGCCGGTGAGCGCGCCGCCCGGGAAGACCGGGACCGAGAGGACCGTCCGCGGGACGTCCCACCAGACGAGCCAGCTCCGCATGTAGAGCTCGACCGCGCCCCAGGTCCCGAGCCTCACCTGCGCCAGCGTGCAGGCGACCACGAGCACCATGAGCACGGAGAGGCAGACGAGGGTGAGCTTGAGCGAGGTGACGGCGTCCCAGAGCGGCGTGAGCCACGACGCCCCGGCGGACGGGGCCGGAGGAGGCGCCGGGGGCGCCGGTGCGGGCTGGCTAGCGGGCTTCAAGGCGGAGGCTCCCGAGGAGGTCGAGGAAGGCGGGGCGGACGGAGGCGACCGCGTCCGCGTCGCCGGTCAGCTTGAAGAACCAGGTCTCGCCCTCGACCGAGGTGAGGCCGGCGACCGTGCGGAGCTTCTTCGCGCCGGTCGAGGTGAAGTCGTAGACGGCGAGCTCTCCGGCCGCGGTCCCGAGGGTCTTGCGCGCGGGCGCGAGCTCCGGCGCTCCGAGCGGCGGCAGGCCGAGCTGGTTGCGCCACCGGTTCACGTTGGCGAGCTCGCCGCCGGCCGGTCCCGACAGCCGGACCACCGTGACCTCCGCGTTCGCGCCCGGCGGCGTGAGCGTCGCGTGGCGCATGTCGCCGCCGCCCTGCTTCTCCTGCCAGCCGGCGGGGAGCGTCCACCGCACGCCACCACCCTCGGCCACGGCAGGCCGCGGGGCCGTGGGGCCGGCGGTCGCGGCGGGAACCGTGTCCCCCTCCTTCTCGACGATGTAGCGCCGGACGCCGTCCCGCTGACAGGCGCCGAGCAGCAGGGTCGCGACCGCGGCCCAGACGCAGGGTCCGGGTCGGCGGAGGTCAACGGTCGTTCCGGCGCGTGCCATTTCGGTCCTCGAGGTCGTGCGTTGGATGCGGGAGCCTGGGCGCGGTGACGGCGAACGCCTATCGGAGACAACCCGCAGGCGCGCAGAATTTCCCACAGGTTGCGAGGGAACGTAACGGGCGCGCTGATGCCCATCAATCGGAGGTTCGCCCGCCTGCCGAGCGGGCCGCGCCCCATGCGGGGCGCGCATCAGTCGGCGAGCAGCGTCGGGTCGGTGGCGAGCAGGGCCGCGCCCCGGGCGACCGCGGTCTGGGGATCGTCCTCGAGCACGCACGGGCGCGGGAACGCCTGCGCGACGCCCACCCGCACCTGCGGCACGAAGGTCGTGCCGCCGATGAGCAGCACCGCGCCGAGCCGCGAGAGATCGCCGAGGCCGGCCTGGTCGAGGGTCTGGGCGGAGGCGGAGATCGAGCGGTCCACGAGCTCCGCCCAGTGCGGCGCGAGGTGATCGCGCCGGACCATGAAGTCGAGGTGCTGGACGCGGCCGCCCACCGAGAAGGCGTCCCGGAGCTGGTAACGGGCCTCGGGCGCGGACGAGAGCGCGCGCTTCACGAGCTCGCACTGGCGCTGGATGCGATCCCAGACGACGACGTCCCGGGTCACGTCGACGCCGTGCTGCCGGTAGACCCCGTTCGCCACCCAGCGGGCGAACGCGCCGTCGAGGTCGTCGCCGCCGAGGCAGTCGTCGCCGCCGGACGCGAGCACGCGCAGCTTCAGGCCGTCGCGCTGCACGATCGTCGCGTCGAGCGTGCCTCCGCCGAAGTCGTAGACGAGGACCGGCGCCGAGCCCACGCCCGCGGCGCCCATCCCGCGCGCGACGCCCCCCGCGCAGGGCTCCGAGACGATCCGGATGATCTCCAGGCCCGCCATCCGGCCGCAGCGGATCATCGCCTCGCGCACCGTCGCGCTGGCCGCGACCGGCACGGTGAGGACGGCCTTCCCGATGCGGCCCCCGAAGCGCAGCTCGGCGCGCTCGCGCAGGTAGCGGAGGATGAGGGAGGCGACCTCCGACGCGGTGTACTCGCCGGAGCGGACGACCACCGAGACCTCGCCCTTGCCCTGCGCCTTGATCCGGAAGGCGGCGTTCTGGTCGAGGAGCCGGGCCGCGGGCGAGTCCGCGGGCCGCCCGACGACCCGCTTGATGCCGACGATGGTGTTGGTGGGATCGGCGGCGCGAAGCCGCACCGCGTCGGAGCCGACGACGGGGGGCCCCGCCTTCGGGAAGTGGACCACACTCGGGATGGACGCCTCCCCGCGACCGTCCACCGCGTACTGGAAGCGGCCGTCGATGACGACCGCTGCGGTGGAGTACGTCGAGCCGAGATCGATTCCGAGGACCAGCTCCGAGGCCACGCACACCTTTCTTCGACACGGGCCGGCGGAAACTTTGGCGCCGGGCATGCACGAAACGCGCGGCTCTAGTATGTCTGTTCCCCAAGCCCCCGGGGAAGAGACCTATGCAGCAGACCGAGAACCTGAACGTCCTCGCCGTCGAGGTGATGCCCTCGCCCGACGAGGTGAAGGCGCGCGTTCCGCTCACCGAGCGCGCCGTCGCCACCGTGCTGTCCGGCCGCCGCACCGTCGAGGCCATCCTCGACGGGCGCGATCGGCGGCTGTTCGTGGTCGTGGGACCCTGCTCCATCCACGACCCCGTCGCCGGCCTCGACTACGCCCGCCGCCTGCGCGCACTCGCGGACGAGGTGTCGGACACGCTCGTACTCGTCATGCGGGTGTACTTCGAGAAGCCCCGCACGTCCGTCGGCTGGAAAGGGTTCATCAACGACCCGCGGATGGACGACTCGTTCCGCATCGACGAGGGCATGGAGCGGGCCCGCCGGTTCCTGCTCGACGTGAACGAACTCGGGCTCCCCGCCGGGACCGAGGCGCTCGACCCGATCTCGCCGCAGTACTACGGCGACCTCGTCTCGTGGACGGCGATCGGCGCGCGCACGGCCGAGTCGCAGACGCACCGCGAGATGTCGTCGGGCCTCTCGACGCCCGTCGGGTTCAAGAACTCCACGGAGGGCGACGTCCAGCCCGCGGTGAACGCCATCGTCTCGGCCGCGCAGCCGCACGCCTTCCTGGGCATCAACTTCCAGGGGCGCTCCGCGATCATCCGCACGCGCGGCAACCGCTACGGCCACCTCGTCCTCCGGGGCGGCGGCGGGCGGCCCAACTTCGACACCGTCTCGGTCGCGATGGCCGAGGAGGCGCTCGCGAAGGCCAAGCTCCCGCGGAACATCGTCGTGGACTGCTCGCACGCCAACTCCTGGAAGAAGCCCGAGCTCCAGCCGCTCGTGATGCGCGACGTCGTCCACCAGATCCGCGATGGGAATCGCTCCGTCGTGGGGCTCATGATCGAGAGCTTCCTCGAGGCCGGGAGCCAGCCGATCCCGCCCGACCTCGCCGACCTGCGCTACGGGTGCTCGGTCACCGACGCCTGCGTGAGCTGGGACACGACGGTGGAGATGATCCGCGGCGCCCGCGAGATCCTGAAGCCGGTGCTGCCGGAGCGGGTCCGGAAGGACTGAGAGACAGGCTTCAGGCTTCAGGCTTCGGGCTCCAGGCACTGCTGCGTGCTTCTCCTGGAGCCCGAAGCCTGTAGCCTTCGCCTCACTCCAGCACGCACCCGCGCCGCGCGTCCACGTACCGCGCCCGCGCCGTCCAGAGGCCGAGGGCGCGCGCGCGGACGATCCGCGCGGCGCGATCGAGCTCGGCGCGCGCGATGTCGGGGCTCGCCACCGTCCACGCGCGGCAGTACCCCTCGTCGCGCCCCTGCACGAAGACGCACGAGCACGTCTCCTTCGCGCGGTACGCCGCGGCGAGCGCGGGCGTCGAGTTCCTGTACCGTCCCGTGACGCCGGGCACGATCGCGAGCGCGGCGAGCGCGAGGACGACCAGTCCGAGGAGGACGGCGAGCGCGACGCCCGCCCACCGCCAGCGGCGCCGCCGCGTCACGGCAGCCTCCCCGCCGCGATCGCGAGCGCCACGAGGCGCCCCAGGTCGAACGACGTGTCGCGGTCGTCGGCGGTCCGGACGATCACCAGCTCCTGCGACGGGATCACGACGACGTTCTGCCCCCAGTGACCGCGCGCGGCGTACGCGTCCTCGGGCGCGCCGGGCCACGGCGTCGCGAGGCCGACCTCGCGGACCGGGCGGTTGAGCCAGAGGTCCCAGCCGTAGGCGCCGTCGCGCGCCCGCCGCGCGCCGCCGGGCGTCCGGTACGCCGCGTTGACCTGCGTGGCCTCGCGCACCCAGCCGGCCGGGAGGAGCGGCCGCCCCTGCCAGCAGCCGTCCTGGAGGAGGAGCCAGCCCAGCCGGGCGAGGTCGCGCGGCGTGGCGTAGAACCAGGACGAGCCGACGATCGTCCCCGCGGCGTCGCGCTCGAACGTGGCGCTCGTCATCCCGAGCGGCGCGAACAGGACCTCGAACGGCCAGTCCGGCCCCGCGCCGGCCCGCCGCATCGCCGCGTCCGCCGTGGCCGCGAGGAGGACCGCGTCGCCGGACGAGTAGTTCCAGCGCGTGCCGGGCGGCGCCCGCAGCGCGTGCGCGAGGGCGAAGCCCGCCATGTCCCGCCGGCCTTCGCCGTACAGCATCGCCAGCACCGACGAGGTCTGGAGCGCCAGCCCCTCGTAGCCCTCGGTCCACTCGAGCCCGGAGGCGGAGGCGAGCAAGCTCCGCACCGTGATCGCGCACCGCGCCGCCTCGACCCCGGCGCGGTGCGCGCAGATCGAGTCGTCGAGCGAGAGCGCGCCGCGCGCGACGGCGGCGCCGGTGAGCGCCTGCGTGACGGTCTTGGCGACGGACCACGCGAGGTGCGGCGTCGAAGGCCCGAACCCGCGCCCGTACCGTTCGTACGTCACGACCCCCCGGTGCACCACCACGAGCCCGTCGGTCCGGATCCCGCGGCGCGCGGCGTCGTCGCCGTCGAGCGTGAAGGCGTACGCGTCGAGCGCGGCCACCGCCGCCGCGCGCGCGCTCCGGACCTCGGCGGCGGCGCTGGGCCAGTCGCCCGCCGGCGCGCGGGCGCCGGCCGGGCAGCGATCCGCGGCGCGCGACGCGGCGGGGGCGAGCCCGAGGAGCGCGGCGGCGACGAGGGCGCGGCGACGCACGGCGGCTATTCGGGCACCAGGAACAGCGCGGACAGCGGCGGCAGCGTGAGCGAGACGGAGAATGGCCTCGCGTGCAGCGGCGCGCTGTCGGCGCGCACGCCGCCGAGGTTGCCCGCCCCGGTGCCGCCGTACACCGTGGCGTCGGAGTTGAGCCGCTCCAGCCACAGCCCGCCCGCGGGCAGG
>DASPMI010000009.1:0-11508 GCA_035627135.1 Anaeromyxobacter sp.
GGCGCGGCGCTCGGACCGGGCCGCCTCGGGCGGAGGCTCGCGCCGGCCCTCGTCGACGCCGTCGCGACCCCGCTCCTCCGGATCGTCAACCGGCACCGGCACCGCTGGGGGCTCCCGGGCCGCCACCGCGCCGCCGACGCGCTCTCGCCCTGGCTCCGCCTGCACGTGTTCCCGGCCGAGCTGGATCCCGCGGGCCGCGGCGCGCCCCGCATCGACGTGGGACCGCTCCGGCCGCGGCGCGAGGCCCCGTTCCCGTGGGAGCGGCTCGACGGAAGGCCGCTCGCCTACGTCTCGCTGGGGACGCTCCGCAACCGGTCCGCGCGGATGTACGAGGCGCTGGCGCGCGCCGTGGCGGAGCTGCGCGGATTGCAGGCGGTCGTGACGATGGGTGCGTGGAGCGGCGCCCGTCCGATCGCGACGGACCTCCCGGGGCGTCGCGATCGCGGTCGCGTACGCGCCGCAGCGCGAGCTCCTCGAGCGCGCGGCGGTGTGCGTCACCCACGCCGGGGCCGGCACCGCCCTCGACTGCCTCGCCGCCGGCGTTCCCATCGTGGCCGTGCCCTGCGCCGACGATCAGCCCGCCACGGCCGCGCTCCTCGCCGGCCTCGGCGTGAGCGTGACCGTGCCCTGGGCGTCGGCGACGGCGCGCCGCGTGGCGGCGGCGCTGCGGCGGGTGACGGGTACGCCCGCGTTCCGCGAGGAGGCGCGCCGCTGGCGAGAAGCACCTCCCGCGGCTCGGGGGCGTCGACGCGGCGTGTGCCGCGATCGAAGGGCTCCCGTCCCTCGCGCGGCATGAGACTCTCCGGAGTCGGCGCTCTCGTCTGGACGGCGGGCGACCATCCGCTCGTGACCCCTTTCACCGTTCGCGCGGGGCGGGTCGTGTTCCTCGGGAGCTTCACCGCGCGACCGATTCCCCACGTTCCCCTCCTGCCGGGGTAGATTGGCGGCATGGTCAAGAAGAGCGCGCCGTCCGACGCCGCCAAGGAGGTCGCACGCCTGGTCGAGGCTGCGAACCGGCTCCGCGACGACCTGGACCCCGAGTCGCACGACTACTCCCTCGACCTCGAGGACCTCGAGCACTGCTGCCGCGAGGCGTTGCGGCTCGACCCCGGCTGCTTCGAGGCCGCCTATCTCCTCGCCGACACGCACCGGGTCGAGCTCGCCGACCCGTCCGACGAGACGGTCGCGCTCTACGAGCAGGCGATCCGCCTCGGGGGCGAGCGAGCGACCTCGGAGCTCTGGTGCGGCTACGCGGAGGTGCTGATCGCGACCCGACGCCTCGACGAGGCCAGGACGGCGCTGGAGAAGGCCTTCGCCTTCGAGGAGCCGTGGCTCACCGCCCCGGAGCTGCGGCAGCGGCTCGATCGGCTCGCCGGCGAGGCGGCCCACCGGAAGCCCTTCGACCTCGACGCGGTCCTGGCGAAGCGCGTCGCGGACGCCGCGATGCGCGAGCGGCTGAAGAAGCTGTACACCGAGCACGCGGCGCGCTTCACGGTGAACGACGGCGGGGCGAAGCTCGCGCGCTGGTGCTGCGAGGAGACCAGCAACCTGCTCGTCCTCGGCGACGCGGTCGCCGAGACCATCGTGTTCCTGTCCACCGGCTCGGAGTCCGCCGAGTACCTGATCGTCCTCGGGGATCTGCACGCCCGGAGCGTGTACCTGGGCAAGTGGACCGGCGCGCACCTCATCGTCGCGGGCGATCTCCGGGTCGACGAGCTCCTCGTGTGCAACGCCAAGCTCGAGGTGCTCGGGGACCTGCACGCGAAGGTGGTGGTGAACGACAACGGGTGGAAGGAGTCGTCCGACGCCGTCCGCGTCGGCGGAGCGGTCGAGGTCGGCCAGCGTATCGGCTTCGTCGAGGCCAAGGGGGCGAAGCCGTCCGCCTCGACCCCGCTCGTCACCTGCGAGTTCCAGGACGTCTTCGACAAGAAGGTGCTGAAGGAGATCCGCCCGAAGATGCGCGCCGAGAAGCTGAACTCTCCCAAGACGCGCATCAACGTGAACCAGGTCGACTTCGAAGACGCGATCGACTACGACGCGGTCCAGCAGCGCCTCCTCGCCGGGAAGCCGGTCCTCCGGCGGAGGTGACGTGGCGCCGAGGCGGCGCCGCGCTCGGCGGCGGACGAGCACGGGGTCGCCCGCGCCCGTCGCCGCGCTCGAGAAAGGCGGCACACATGAAGAGAGCGCTCGTTGCCCTCCTCGCGCTGCTCCTGGTCGAGACGGCTCGCGCCTCCGAGCCGAACCCGATCTACCCCGTCCCGACGGCCGCGACCGAGCGACAGCTCCGCGAGCTCCTCTCGAGCGGCCTCTCGCTGACCATGGACCTGTACGACGGTGAGTACGGCTACGATCTCGGAGCCGACGGGCTGGCGACCCTGGAGACGGGTGGCATCCCCAACGTGAGCTGCGCGCGGCGGGGGACCTATCGCGTCAAGGGCCGCACGATCACCTTCGAGTGCACGCTGGAGAAGCGCGGAGGCGACGGGGTGGTCGGGGACCGGCTCCGCCGCAGGCTGTCGATCGAGATCGTGAAGCTCGGCCAGGGCGTGATGGAGGTCCGCGAGGACGTGAGCTGGAAGCCGTGGTGGTCCGCGTTCTGGGACCACGAGAAGGGGACGCTGAGCGACGCGCCGGACATGCGAGGCCGGTCCCGGCTCTTCGAGAGGCCGGCGAGCGACGGCTCCCGCGCGTTCAGCGTCTCGGATCAGGCCGTCGCGGTCGAGTTCGTCCCCGGCGCGAAGGATCGCGCCCTGTTCGACGCCGTGAAGGCCCGCGCCTCGCGCCCGCCGTCCGCCAGCGGACCGGTGGATCCGCTCCAGCTCTACCTGCTCTTCGAGGGCCCGCCGGCGCAGACGCCGCGCGTGGCGTCCGAGGTGTTCTACGTGGAGGGAGCAGCGGAGCACGCACAGGAGGTCGCCGAGGCGCTGCTCCCGCTCATCGGCCCCGTGCGCCCCAAGCCGTGGCCCGGCGGCGCGTGGGACTACGAGGTGGTCGTGGTGGTGGGGTCCCGGCGAGCCGGGACCCCGTGATCCCTCACGCGCCCGCCGCCCGGTCCAGCCGCTCGCGGACCCGCTGCAGGAGCTCCGCGGGCGAGATCGGCTTCGCGATCACCTCGTGGTCGGGGCTGCCGTGGCCGCGCGCCTCGAGCACGTCGGCGGCGTAGCCGGTCGCGAAGAGGATCGGCACGTCCGGCGCGAGCGCGCGGATCGCCTCGGCGGCCTCGCGGCCGTTCTTCCGCGGCATCACCACGTCGAGCAGGCACAGCGCGATCCGGGCCCGGTGCGCCTCGAACTTCCGGATCGCCTCCTCGCCGTCCTCCGCCTCGACGACCTCGTACCCGGCGCCCGCGAGCGTGCGGCGGAGCACGGACCGGACGAGCGGCTCGTCCTCGGCGAGGAGCACGGTCTCGCGGCCGCGCGGCGCCTGCCGGATCGCCGCGGGCGGCTCGGCGGCGATCGGGCCCTCGTGGCGCGGGAGGAGGATCGTCACGCACGTGCCGCTCCCGGGCTCGCTCTCCACCTCCACGTGGCCGCCGTGCTGGCGCACGATGCCGTAGACGATCGAGAGGCCGAGCCCGGTCCCCGCGCCGGCCGGCTTGGTGGTGAAGAACGGCTCGAAGGCGTGGGCGATCACCTCGGGCCTCATCCCGCGCCCGGAGTCCACCACCCGGACGCGCACGTGGCGGCCGGGGCCGGCGAGCTCGCGCGCCCGCGCCTCCTCCTCGTCCAGCGTGCGCTCGTCGCCGACGATCCGGAGGGCGCCGCCGCCGGGCATCGCGTCGCGCGCGTTGGTGCAGAGGTTGACGAGCACCTGCTCGAGCTGCCCTGGGTCGGCGAACGCCGGCAGGCCGCTCGCGGGGAGGTCGAGCCCGAGCTCCACGTCCTCGCCGATGATCCGGCGGAGGAGCTTGTCGACCGTCCGGATCACGTCGCACAGGTCCACCGGCCGCGGCTGCATGAGCTGCTTGCGGCTGTACGCGAGCAGGCTCCGCGTGAGGTGCGAGGCGCGGTGGGCGGACTGGAGGATGCCCGTGACGCACTCCCGCCGCGGATCGGCCTCGGGCAGCTCCTCCTGGAGCAGGCCGGCGAACCCGACGATGGCGGTGAGCAGGTTGTTGAAGTCGTGCGCGACCCCGCCGGCGAGGCGCCCCACCGCCTCGAGCTTCTGCGCGTGCTGGAGCTGGCGCTCGAGCTGCTCGCGCTCCGCGGCCGCGCGCTTCAGCTCGGTCATGTCGAGGGCCATGACCGTGATGACGTCGCCCTCGAGCGAGGCGTTGAAGAGGAGCGTCCGCTCCTGCCCGTCCAGCGCGCGGATCTTCGCCTCGAAGCTGGTGACGCTCCCGTGCTCCCGGAGCTGCGCGACGAGCTCGTCGCGCCGGGACGGATCGAGGTAGGTCTGCTGCACGTTCGCGCCGGCGACCTCCTCCATCCGCGTGACCCCGAAGAGCCGCCCCATCGCCTCGTTGCCGAACAGGAACGTGCCGTCGAGCCGCGTCCGCCCCACGCCGACGAGCGAGTTGTCCACGAGCTGCCGGTAGCTGCGCTCCGAGCGCGCGAGCGCCTCCTCGCGCGAGCGCACCGCCGCGGCCATCTCCTGAAACGCCCGCGCCAGCTCCGCGACCTCGGCGTACCCGCGCGGCGCGGGCTCCGGCTCCTCGCGGTACGCGCCCTCGGCGACCCGGCGGATCGAGCCCGCCAGCGCCTCGAACGGCTTCACCACGCGCCGCGCCAGGACGAGGCTCGCCGCGACGGCCAGGACCGAGAAGGCGAGGGCGGCGAGGCCGAGCCCGAGCTGGAGGCGCCGCACGCCGGCGGTCGCGTCCTCGAGCGGCTGGCTCACGAGCACCGTCCAGCCGGCGGCCCGCACCGGCCACACGCTCCCCGTCCAGTCGCGCCCGTCGTGGCGATAGGCGCCGGAGCGGACCTCGCCCGCGAGCCCGGCGCGGACGAGCGGCTCCTCGAGGACCATGTGCTCGTCCGCGAGCCGCGGCTCGCTCGCCGCGACGTAGGACGCGTCGGGGGCGAGGATCGCCGCGGACCGCCCCTCGGCGCGCACGCCCAGGACGATCTCCTCGAGCGCCTTCCGGTCGAGGTAGCTCACCGCCGCGGCCCCCCCGCGCGCCACGGCCAGCGCGATCATGGGCCGGCCGGTCCGGAGCGACTCGGTCACGGCCCACCCCGGCGCGCGGGTCTCGAGCGCGCGGCGCACGTAGTCCGTCCCGGAGAGGTCCAGGCCGACGGCGTCGGGGTCGGGCGGCACCGCCTCGAACACGTGGCCCGTGCCGTCGAGGAGCAGGATGGACTGGATGGTCGGGTTGGCCCGCAGGTGCGCCGCGAGGCCGTCCCGGACCGCGGTCGGTCCCCTGCCCCGCTCCACGGCGGCGATGAGCGCCACCTCCTCCGTCAGCGCGCGCCGCGCCTCGAGCACCTGCTGCACCTCGCCCGCGAGCGCGCGCGCCAGGGACTCGTTCCGCTCCCGCGCGCGCCCCTCCACCTCGCGCGTCCCCCAGACGACCATCGCCGCCGCGGAGAGCAGCGCGGGCGCGAGGACGAGCGCCAGCGTCACGGCGGCGAGCCGGACCCGGAGGGTGGCGGGCGCACGGGTCATTCGACGAGGAGGAATCGCCCGTCCCGGACGGTCGAGATGTGGTTGCGCCGGCGCGCGTCGCCGAACCGGTCGATCGTGAACTCCTCCGTGAGGCCCTGGAACGTGCCCAGCGACAGGATCTCGCGGCGCGCGCCCTCGCGCGTCGGGGCGCGGGCCAGCCCGGCGGCGAGGAGCTGCACGGAGTCGTAGGCCTCGATCGCGGCGAAGAACGGCGCGGTCCCGAACCGCTCGGAGTAGATCGTGCGGAACCGCGTCGCGGGTGGCCGGGTGTCGTCCGGGTTCACCTTGTGGACGAACAGCGCGCTCTCCACCGCCGAGCCGCCGTGGCGCACGAGGTCGTCGGTGAAGCTCCACCCCGTGCCCAGGAGCTGGACGCCCGCGGGGCCCGGCGTGCGCTTCCGGATCTGCTGCGCGAGCATGGCCGTGTCGAGGGCGTTGGCGATGATGAGGACCGCGTCGGGCCCCCCGGCGAGCGCCTCGCCCGCGAGATCGGCGTACGAGCCGACCTGACCGGACGTGAACTCGACCACCCCGGCGATCCGGCCCCCGCTCGCCTCCAGCGAGGCGGTGAACGTCCTCCGCCACGGCTCCGCGTAGGCGCGGTTGGAGCCGTCGAGGACGACGCATACGCTGTGCCCCGCGCGCGTCCGCGCGAAGTATTCGGCGAGGCCTTCGGCGGTGGAGGTGCCCGACGCATCCGCCAGGATGAGCCAGTCGTCCCTCCCCAGGAGGGCGCCCGAGCTCACCGTCGGCGAGATCATCAGCACGCGCGCCTCGTTCGCGATGGGCAGCGTCGCCTGGGCCATCGCGCTCGTGCAGTGCCCGACGATCGCGACGACCCCCGCGTCGATCAGCTCGCGCACCGCCCGCCGGGCCGTCTCCGGATCCTGCGCGTCGTCCCGCACGAGGAGCTCGAGCGGGCGGCCTCGGACGCCCCCGGCCGCGTTCACGTCCTCGATCGCGAGCCGGGCTCCGTTCCGGCAGGCGACGCCGAGGTCGTAGTGGCGTCCGCTCAACCCCGCGACGAAGCCGACCCGGATCGGCTCGGAGCGCCTGCAGCCGGCGCCGAGCGCGAGGGCGAGCAGCATCGCCAGGACCCGGGGTGCCCTCATCTCTGCGAGTGTAGCCCACCCGGGGACCCTGGCCCAAGCACGCCCTCTCCGCTACACCACGCCGATGCTCGCCTACGTCTTCTGGCACTGGCCCGCGCCCGACGTCGACGTCGGTCGCTACGCCGAGCGCCTCGCCGCGTTCCACCGGGCGCTCCGCGCCGCGCCGCCGGAGGGCTTCGTCGGCTCGCGCGTGCGCGAGGTGCGCGGGGCGCCGTGGCTCCCAGCGCCCCGGGCGTTCGAGGACTGGTACCTCGTCGAGGACTACGCCGCGCTCGGCGCCCTCGAGCAGGCCGCCGTCTCGGGGCCGCGGCGCGCTCCCCACGACGACGCGGCGCGCCTGGCGCGCGGCGGCACAGCCGGGCTCTACGGGCGGATCCGGGAGGGCGCGGCCGACGCGGGCCGCGTGGCGTGGTTCGCGAAGCCGGCGGGGATGCCCTATCCCGACTTCCTCGCCCGCGTCCCGCCCGCGGAGCTCTGGCAGCGGAAGCTCACGCTCGGTCCGGCCCCGGAGTTCTGCCTCGCGGGCGGCACCCCGCCCGAGGGCGCCGAGGGGGCGATCACGCTCCAGGTGAAGACGCTCCCGGTGGAGTGACCGGGATACCGCTCGCTCAGCGCACCGCCTCGATCCAGACGCGCCGGCGCTCCGCCTGCCGCCAGAGCACCTCGCGCCGAGCCTGGGCCCGGAACAGGGCCGCCACCGGGAACGCGACCAGGACGGAGATCGCGCTCCAGACCCCCAGGATCGCGGTCGCGATGCGCAGGATGTCGGCGAAACGGTCCATTCGCACCCATGATGCATCCGGGACCTTCACCGATCGAGTATCCAGCCGGGCAAGGACAGGCGGCGGGGAGGGTCGGAAGGGCGGCCCCGTGCGGAGCGCCCGTCTCACGAACCGTCAAAGCCGGAGCGTTCGCATGCCGCATCCGTTCCTCGCCTCCCTCGGCGTCGACCACCCCATCGTGCTCGCTCCGCTCGGCGGCGGGCCCTCGACCCCGGAGCTCGTCGCGGCCGTCTCCGGCGCGGGCGGGCTCGGGATCCTCGGCGCGCCGTACCTCTCGCCCGACGAGCTCGGCGACGCGTGCGCCCGCATCCGCGAGCGCACGGCGCGCCCGTTCGGCGTGAACCTGTTCGCCGGTGGACACCCGCGCGCGGTGGACGCCGACCCGGCGCCGATGCTCGCCCTGCTCGCGCCCGTCCACGCGCGGCTCGGCCTCCCGCCGCCCGCCGCGCCGGCGCTCCCGCGGGATCCGTTCCCGGCCCAGCTCGAGGCGGTGCTCGAGGCGCGCCCGGCCGTCTTCAGCTTCACGTTCGGCGTACCGCCGCCGGAGGCGATGGCGGCGCTGCGGGCGCGCGGCATCCGGACGATCGGGACCGCCACGACCGAGGACGAGGCGCGCGCGCTCGAGGCCGCAGGCGCGGACGCGGTGATGGCCCAGGGCGCCGAGGCGGGCGGGCACCGCGGCACGTTCCTGGGCCCGTTCGAGGAGGCGATGATCCCGACTCTTCGGCTCGTGCGCGCGGTGTCCCGCGCCGTCCGGCTGCCCGTCGTCGCCGCCGGCGGCCTCATGTCCGGCGCGGACGTCGCGGCCGCGCTCCGGGCGGGCGCCGCCGCGGCGGCGCTCGGGACGGCGTTCCTCGCGTGCGACGAGTCCGGCGCCCCGGCGGCATACCGGCAGGCGCTCCTCGAGGCGCGGACCGACCGGACCGTGGTCACCCGCGCCTTCTCCGGGCGCCCGGCCCGCGGCCTCGAGAACGGGTTCGTCCGCCTCCTCGCCGGGCGCGACGACGCGATCCTCCCCTACCCGCTCCAGAATGCCCTCACCCGCGCGATGCGCGCCGCGGCGGCGCGCGCCGGCGACGCGGAGCACCTCTCGCTCTGGGCGGGCCAGGGCGTCGCCCGCGTCCGCGCGCTCCCGGCTGCGGAGCTGGTGGCGCGGCTCGTCTGGGAGCTCACGGAGGCCGTGCGTGACGTCCGCTCACCCTGAGCCTGCCGAAGGTGAGCGGCGATCGGCGTCACCCCTGGTCCGGGATCGGCGCCTCGCCGCGCGTCTGGTTCCCGCTCCCGCCGGTCACCGCGTCGCCGCGCGGCACGGCGAGCGCATCGGCGTCCGATTGCTGGGCGGTCGTCCGGGCGATCTCCCGGGCGTGCTCCTCCTCCTCGGGCGACAGTGTCTCTCCGCGCCGCTGCCCGGGGCTCGCGCGCTCCTGCCCGCCCGTGTCGTGCTGCACCTCCCAGTCGTGCTCCTGGAGCGCCTCCCGGCGCATCCCGCTCATCGTCTCGCCGGGATCGTTCGCGTCGCGACTCTCGGCCATGGTGACCTCCTCCCCGGGAAGGTTGGGATGCGCGGAGCCGCGGGCACGAGCGGGGAGGCGAGCGGACGTCTTCCGTCGCTACAATCGACGTCATGGAACCTCGGATCACGCTCGTCACCCTCGGCGTCGCGAACCTCGACCGCGCGCGGACCTTTTACGAGGAGGTGCTCGGCTGGACTCCCGCGCCGCAGTCGGTCGGCGACGTCGTCTTCTTCCAGACGGGCGGCGTCGTGCTGGCCCTCTACCCGCGCAACCTCCTCGCCGAGGACGCGCGGCTCGCCGACGCGGGCGGGACGGGGTTCGCCGGCTTCACCCTCGCGCACAACGTCCGCACGCACGAGGAGGTCGATCGCGTGCTCGACGACGTCGCGCGGCGAGGCGGGCGGATTCTCAAGCCGGCCGAGGACGCGCCGTGGGGCGGACGGACCGGCTACTTCGCCGATCCGGACGGCGTCGCGTGGGAGGTGGCCTGGAACCCCGGCCTGCCGCTCGACGCGGAGGGGATCCCGCGGCTCGGCGCGGAGCCGAAGGCGTGAGCCGCGCGACCGCGTCCGCGAGCGGCGCGGGAGACGCGGGGCGGTGCGGCGCGGCTCGAGGTGGCGGGCTACATCTTGCCTCCACCTTGGACCGCAAGCACCAGGCTTACCAGCGCACCGAGCGAGACCTGCACTCCGAGCGCGCCGCGGCGCTGGGCCGCGCCTCGCGCGAGCTCGAGGCCGCGCTCGCCGCGTACGCCGCCGCGGAGGACGCCTGCGCGGCGGACCCCTCGCCCGGCACGCGCGCGCACCGGCAGGCAGCCCTCGCCCACGCGGGCGAGCGCCTCTGGTACCTCGTCATCCAGCGCGAGGCGATCGGGCTGCGCCGGCACGACGAGCTGCTCGAGGGGCTGCGCGTGCCGCACGCCGTGCGGGCGGCGATGGGTCCGAAGCCGAAGCGGTGAAGGGAAGGTCACCGCACGAGCGGCACCCCCACCTCCACGCGCAACCGTCCCGGCGGCAGCCCCGGGTCCTCGTGGTACGCCTCGAACTCCCACGCGCCGTGCCGCAGCCGCTCCTTCGAGGCGGGGAGCCACAAGCCGAACGCGCCCAGCGCGAGCGACTGCGCCGTCCGCGTGGCGTCGCCCGTCGCGGTGAAGACCGCATACGTCGCGGCCGGCACCTCGACGGCGCGGTACCCGCGCGGCGCGGCGGTCCGCGGCGCGACCTCGAGCGCGATGACGTACTCGATCTCGCCGCTCGCGTATGCGCGGATGAGGCCGTAGTGGGGGCGGTCCGGCAGCGCGCCGCCGATCGCGCGCCACCGCTCGTGCCGCAGCCAGTCGTCCCAGAACGCGGGGATGTCCACGAAGGACTGGTACCGGCGCGTCGGCGCGCGCGTGCCCATCCCGACGGCGCGGAACGCGGGGCGCTCCTCGATGCGGGGCGGGGGCGGAGGGCCGAACGGGAAGGGCGTGCGCGGCTCGGCGCGGAGGAGCACGGGGACCGCGGCCTCGCCCGACCGCGCGCGGCGCGCGTACGCGGCGGGGGTGACGCCGAACGCCCGCGCGAAGGCGCGGGTGAACGCGGCCTGCGAGTCGTACCCCCACTCGATCGCGGCCGCGAGCACGGGCCGGCCCGCC
Organism: Anaeromyxobacter sp.; assembly: GCA_035627135.1. Lineage (GTDB taxonomy): Bacteria > Myxococcota > Myxococcia > Myxococcales > Anaeromyxobacteraceae > Anaeromyxobacter. The sequence goes on from DASPMI010000009.1 coordinate 10,652, forward strand.
GCGAGGTCCTCCGCCGCGCGCGAGAGCCGGCGCAGGCGCACGTACTCCGCGACCGGCATGCCGACCACCGCCTGGAACACGCGCATGAAGTGCCAGCGCGAGAAGGCGGCGCGGCGCGCGGCCTGACCGAGATCCACGGCTCCCGAGAGCCGCGCCTCGAGGTAGTCGATCGCGGCGCCCAGGCGCTCGGGGAGGTCGTCGGTACGCGGCCTCGTCACGCATCCAGTATAGGGCCGAGGTCCACCTCCTCGGGCGCGCCGCGGCCGAAGCTCACGATCCGCCGCGGCAGGGCGATCCCCGGCCGGGCCGCGAGCTCCGCGGCGTCGGCGGCGGAGAGCGGCGTCCGCATCGGGGTGGCTCGGGCCAGCCCGTCCAGGCCGTCGAGGGCGGCGGCGTCGAGCTCCGCGTGAGGCGTCAGCATGACGCCCCACGCGTCCCACGGGAGCAGCTCGTCGCCAGCGAGGGCCGCGACGTCCTTCACCAGGTTGGACGCGACGAACTCCCAGCCCCAGAAGTCGAGGATCCCGTACCGCTGCGGATCGTCGCCCGCCCGGCACGCGAGCCAGGCCTCGCCGCCCGACACGAAGGCGCCGTCCGGGAGGTCCATCGGGTCGAAGTCGAGCCGGAGCGCGTCCCGCATCACGCCGTCGAGCTGCGGATCGCTGACGGTCCAGCGCCCATCCCAGCGCTCGACCACCCAGTGGTCGATCCACTTGCCCTGCTCGAAGTACCCGCCGAACCCGCACCGGACGCGCGCCGGGATCCCGGCGTGCCGGAGCAGTGCCGCGTACAGGACCGAATGGTCCCGGCAGTTCGAGACGAGCTTGTGCGGGTACGGCAGCGGCGCGGCCTCACCA
>DASPMI010000010.1:0-34689 GCA_035627135.1 Anaeromyxobacter sp.
GAGGCGGCGACGGAGGAGGACTGCTCGAGCTCGCGCGTGGTGGAGCTGGTCTCGGCGACGCCGCTCGCCTGCCGCTCGAGCATCGCGGACTGGGCGCGGGTGTGATCCGAGAGCTGCTCGGCGGCCGTGGCCATCTCCTCGGAGGCTGCCTTGAGGGTGGACACGAGCTCGCGGAGGCGGTTCACCATCTGCTGGAACGAGCGGGCGAGGACCCCGACCTCGTCCTCGGACTCGATCGTCACGGGCTGCGTGAGGTCGCCCTGCGCGATCCGCAGCGCGGCCTGCGAGAGGTTCCGGACGGGCCGCGCGGTGGAGCCGGAGACGATCCAGGCGACGACCGCACCCAGCACGGCGGCGGCGAAGAGAATGACCGCGCCCACCAGGATCGACTGCGTCTGCTCCCCGTTGGCCTCGTCGAGCGCGACGTTCATTGCCGCCTGGGCGTACTTCGCGCCCTCCTCGAACCGTCCGTAGAGGGCCTGGAAGTAGTTCTCGACCTCGGCGGAGTCCGCGAGCGCGAGTTGCTCCTCGCGGCTCGCGCCGGCGGCGTGCTCCCGCTGCGGGCGGTTGCAGCGCTCCTCCTGGAACTTGAGCCGGTTGTTCACCTTGCGCGCGGCGTCCGCGCTCGCGTCGGTCCAGTACTTGTCGAGGTCCGCGACCAGCTTCTGCGCGCCGGCGGGGCCGAGCACCTTCGCGCCCTCCAGGTCGAAGCGGTCCTTCATGTCGTAGTAGACCTGCTCCGGGCGGTCGATCCGGTCGGCGTAGTTCGTGGACTCGCCGACCCACTTCAGGAGCGCGTCGAGCTGCGCCAGCTTCGCGTGCATGTCCTGGTGGAACAGCAGCTCCGGCAGGTTCTTCTTGCGCGCGTCGTCCAGCTTGTTCCGCGCCCGGTTCGAGAGACCGAGCGTGACGGCCGTCGCGATGGTCGTCGCCACGACGGCCACGAGCGCGGGGACCAGCATCTTCCAGCGGAGTGAACGGATGGTGAACATGCACCACTCCTGAGCGCGAGCCGGAGGGCCCGGATGGACGACCGATCTGTACCAGATGTCCCGCGCGGGTCGAATGAGCGGCGCCCTGCGCGCGAGTGCGCCCGCGCCCACATCTCCGCGTGTCCCTCGCGCGCGGGGAGCGAGCGCTCGTCACCGGCGCGCGCGCGACCCTGGGTCGCGGCGTCACCTGCCGCGGCGCGCGACCTCGAACAGGATCTCCACCCGGCCGGTGGCGCCGTCGTGGCGCTCGACGAGCTGGGGGATGACGCGGAGGAGCACGACCTCGCTCGGCTCGAGGCCGGCGGGCACCCAGCGATCCCAGGAGCGGTCCCAGAGCGACGCGGTCAGCTTCCGATCGCGGATCACCTCGCCCTGTCCCGAGACGGAGACCGTGGTGCCGGACGCGGAGTCGAAGAAGACCAGCGCGCAGCGCGGGTCGTGCTCGAGGTCGCGGCACTTGCCGCTGTCGGCGGCGCTCGCGAACCAGATCTCCTCGCCGCGGAGCGCGTGGCGCATCGCCATGGGCCGGCACCGCAGGTGTCCGTCCGCGCCGCGGGTGGTGAGGATCGCCGTCCGGAACGGCGCGAGCGCGGTGGCGATGGCCCCCGGGTCGTCGGTCCGCATGGACGTCAGTCCTTCCACTTCGTGTGCGAGAGCCACTCCCGGATCGACGGCCGCCGGAAGACCCGCTGCGCGTACTCCGCGAGGCGCTCGGGGCAGGGGTCGCCGTTGTAGACGAGCCGCTGGAGCATCAGGGCGAGGTCGGCGTCGGCGATCGTGAACGCGCCCGCCACGTGCTGGGCGCTCTGCGGGAGGAAGCGGTCGGCGATCTGGACGAGCCGCTCGGCCGCGGCGCGCGCGGCGGGCGTGAACGGCTTCGGGACGTCGCCGGCGAACAGGGTGGAGGTGGGCCGCTCCTCGCGGAGGGCGAGGAGGTCGCTCCGCACGAACGCCTGCACCATGCGGACCTTGGCCCGCGCCTTCGGATCCTCGGGGTAGAGGCGCGCGTGGGCGGGCGGGGGGAAGACCTCCTCGAGGTACTCGTCGATGGCCGACGACTCGGCGAGCCAGAGGTCGCCGTGGCGGAGCGCCGGCACACGACCAGTGAAGGAGGACGCCTCGTAGGGAAGCCGCTGGTGCTCACCCGCGTCGAGGTCGAGGACCTCCATCCGGAACGGGAGGCCCTTCTCCTTCAGCGTGACGAAGACGGAGAAGACGTAGGGGCTGGTCCAGCTGGAGTTTCCGTGCAGAACGAGCTCGTCGGCCATGGTCGCGTAATTAGCAGCCGCCACGGCGGGGTGCAACGGAGCGTGCACCAGGCCGGCCCGGGCGGGCCGGCCGTGGCGCACGGCGAGGCGCGGCTACTTCTGCGGCTTGAGGGGCGAGGCCGGGGGCTTCAGCTGCGCCGGCGGGGCCTTCGTCACCGCGAGGAGCTCGATGTCGAAGTTGAGGACGGAGTTGGCCGGGATGTTCGGCCGGCCCTGGGCGCCGTAGGCGAGCTCGGAGGGGCAGACGACCTTCGCGCGCCCGCCCACCTTCATCTTCTGGAGCGCCTGCGTCCAGCACGGGACCACGCCCTGGAGCGAGAACTCCGCGGGCTCGTTCCGCTTGCGCGAGTCGTCGAAGGTCGTGCCGTTCACGAGCGTCCCGGTGTAGTGCACCTTGACCTTGTCCGCCGGCCCGGGGCTCGCGCCGGTCCCTTCCTTCACGGGGATGACGACCGCGCCGCCCGCGGTCTTGACGGCGCCCTTCTGCTTGGCCTGCTCGGCGACGTACGCGTCGCCCTTGGCCTTGTCCCGCTGCGCCTTCTGCTCCATCCGCCCGCGCGCGAAGGCGTTGATGTTCTCCATCGTCTCCTGGTCCTGCGTCAGCTTGGACGGATCGGCGATGCCCTGGCGGATGGCGGCGATGACCTTCTCGGCCTCTGCGCTCGAGAGCCCGAGGCTCTCGAGGCTCTTGCCGATCGAGAGGCCGATGTCCCGGAGCGCCTTCTCGGGGTCGGCCTTCTTCGCGGGCGCGGCGGGCGGGGCGGGCTGCTTCTGCGGAGCCGCGAACGCGGGGCGCGCGAGCGCCAGCGTCAGGGCGGCGATGGTGAGGGCTCTCATGGGATGCTTCGACCTTTCTCGACCGGCTCCGTCGTGGCCGGGACCGGCGCCGCCAGGGGAGGGCGATCGGGCTGGGCGGCGGCGCGTGCGTCCAGCTCGTCGAGCTTGCGGTGGAGGAAGCGGAACACGGCCACGAAGACGCTCATGACCGGCGCCGCGAGGAGCGCGCCGGCGATGCCGGCGCTGCGCTCGCCGACCACCAGGGCGAGCACGATGAGGACGGGGTGAATGCGGGCGGCGTCGCCCATGATCTTCGGGTTCAGGACGTAGCTCTCGAGCGCGTGGATCCCGATGATCCAGGCGAGGGCGAGGAGCGCCCCGGTGGGGCCGCCGGAGCCGAGGGCGAGGAGCACGATCGGGACGGACGAGATGAAGGTCCCGAAGAACGGGATGACGTAGAGGATCGTGGCGAGGAACGCGAGCGCGTACGCGAACGGGATCTGGAGGAGGAGGAGCCCGACGAGCGTGAGCACCCCGTTCACGAGCATGATGGTGAGCTGGCCGCGCACGACGCCCGAGAGCCCCACGTCGATCCCGTGCAGGAGGCGGCGGAACTCGCTCCGGTACCTCCCCGGCACCAGCGACTCCGACCAGCGGAGGATCCGGGGCGCGTCCATCGAGAGGAACGCGGTGAGCATGAAGAAGAGGATGACGAAGAAGATCGCGCGGAACGCCCCGCCGATGAGGCTGCGGGAGAGCGCCACCACGTCGCCGAGCTGGCCGCGCAGCCCCCTCGACGCGTCGTGCAGGACGTCGGCGATCCCCTTCGAGATGTCCACGCTGAACGTCGACTCCGCGTGGCCGTCGCCGGGGGCGACGTCGAGCGGGATGCCGTGGCGCTTCAGGTAGGCGTCGATCGACTGTGCCCACTCCTCGATCCGCTCCGGGGTGAGCCCGGCGAGGAAGTCCCGCAGCTCGGTGAGGCCGCGCACCGCCTCGCGGTAGACCTGCGGCATGATCGAGACGGCGACGATCCACACCAGGACGCCGAGCACCACGTACACGACGAGCACCGCGAGCCAGCGCGGGAGGGGCCACCCCCGGATCCGGAGGCGGGCGAGCCGGACGATGACGGGATCGATGACGTAGGCGGCGAGCGCCGAGAGGATGAAGGGGAGGATCACCGGCGCCGCGAAGACGACCAGCGTGAGGACGAGGCCCCACATGGCGACCGCGGGCGCGAGCAGGCGAGCGCGCGGACGCTTCCAGAGCGGCAGGTCGGAACCCATGAGCCCGGGGAGTCTCACCGATCCTGGGGTGACTCGCCCGGGTTTTTTTTCGAGGTCGATTGGGGCACCGCCCTCCCGAGCCCGAGCCCGAGCCCGAGCCCGAGCGCGCCCTCGATGGGAGCGGGGCTATTCCTCGAGCGTCGAGGTGTCGCCCTCGGGGAGCCCCTGGGCCCGCGCCTTCAGGACGCGCCGCATGATCTTCCCAGAGCGCGTCTTCGGGAGCGCGTCCACGAACACGACGCGCTCCGGCCGGACGATCGGGCCCATGTGCTGCGCGACGTGCGTCCGGACCTCCTCGGCGAGATCGTCGGAGGCCTTGAAGCCCTGGCGGAGCAGGCAGTACGCGTGGATCGCCTGGCCCTTCACCTCGTGCGGCAGCCCGATCACCGCGGCCTCGGCGACGGCGGGGTGCGAGACCAGCGCGCTCTCGATCTCGGCGGTCCCCAGGCGGTAGCCCGACACCTTGATGACGTCGTCGGTCCGGCCGATGACCCAGTAGTACCCGTCCTTGTCGCGCTTGGCCGAGTCCCCCGCCATGTAGCGGCCGGGGTACTTGGACCAGTACTGCTTCACGAAACGCTCGGGGTCCTTGTAGATGGTGATCGCCATCCCGGGCCACGGCTTGTCGAGCGTCAGGAAGCCCTCCTCGCCGTCGGGCACGGGCTTGCCGTGCTCGTCCAGGATGGACGCCTGCTGGCCGAAGAACGGCCGCGTCGCCGAACCCGGCTTGAGCGGCATGGAGGGGACCGGCGTGATCTGGAACATGCCGGTCTCGGTCTGCCACCAGGTGTCCATGATCGGGCAGCGGCCCTTGCCGATGACGCGGTGGTACCACTTCCACGCCTCGGGGTTGATCGGCTCGCCCACGGAGCCGAGGAGCCGCAGGCTCGAGAGATCGTGGCGGTTGGGCCACGACTCGCCGAACCGCATGAGCCCGCGGATGGCGGTCGGCGCGGTGTAGAGGATCGTGATCCCGTACTTCTCCACGAGCTGCCACCAGCGGTTCGGGTACGGGTACGTCGGCGCGCCCTCGTACATGAACCCGGTCGCGCCCATGAGCAGCGGCCCGTACACGATGTAGGAGTGGCCGGTCACCCAGCCCGGATCCGCCGCGCACCAGTAGCGGTCCTCGTCGCGCACGTCGAAGACGTACTTGAGCGTCGAGTAGATGCCGACCATGTAGCCGCCGTGGCCGTGGACGAGCCCCTTCGGCTTCCCGGTCGTGCCCGAGGTGTAGAGGATGTAGAGCGGGTCGCCGGCGTCCATCACCTCCGTCTCGCACCGGTTGGTGGCGAGCGGCAGCTTCATGAGCTCGTGGTACCAGTAGTCCCGGCCCGGCTCCATCCGCACCTCGTGGCCGGTCCGCTGGACGACGATCACGGTCTCGACCGTGGGGCAGCGCCGGACGGCGTCGTCCACGGTCTTCTTGAGCTCGACCGTCTTGCCGTTCATGAAGCCGCCGTCGGCGGTGATGACGACGCGCGACTCGGAGTCCTCGATCCGGCCCTGGAGCGAGTCCACCGAGAACCCGCCGTACACGACGGAGTGGATCGCGCCCACCTTGGCGCAGGCGAGCATGGCGATCACGATCTCGGGGACGCGGGGCATGTAGATCGTCACCCGGTCGCCCTTCTTCACGCCCATCGCCTTGAGGACGTTGGCGAAGCCGTTCACCTCGCGGTTGAGCGCGAAGTAGGAGTAGGTGCGGACCTCGGAGTTCTCGCCGACCCAGACGAGGGCGAGCTTGTTCTTCCGGTAGGTCTTCTGGTGCCGGTCGAGCGCGTTGTGGACGATGTTGCACTGCCCGCCCTTGAACCACTTGAAGAAGGGCTTCTCGCTGGCGTCGCAGACCCGGTCCCACTTCTTGAACCACTCGAGCTCCTCGGCCTCGGCGGCCCAGAACGCCTCGGGGTCCTCGAGCGCCTTGCGGGCCATCGCGTCCCAGTCCTTGACGCGGGCGCCGGCGACGACCTCCGCCGACGGATGGAAGATCTCGCCCTCCAGCTCCTGCGCCCTCGGGCTCATGGCGGCTCCTCTCGAGGCGTCCGCGACGCCGGTGGATGTCTGGCCTTGCTCCGGGCGCGAAACATTGTCGCGGCGGTCGGCGCGGCACCCGGCCCGAGTGGGGGATCGCAGGAACCTGTTGGGGGGGATCTCCCGAGCCCGAGCCCGACCCAGAGGTCGACCCCCACCCCGAGCGCGCCTGGTACCCGAGCCGTTTACCCCCGCCCGACCCGCCGCTATTCTCCCCGCGTGATCGTCCCCGGACTCCTCTCGCGCGGCGACGTGGTGCGCGTGATCGCCCCCGCGAGCCCCTTCGACCCCGAGCTCCTGGCCCAGGGCCTCGTCGCGCTCCGCGACCGGCTCGGGTTCGTGCCCCGCCACCGCGACGACATGTTCTCGCGCCGGCGCTACCTCGCCGGCGACGACGCGCGCCGGCTCGACGAGTGGCGAGAGGCGGTGGCCGACCCGGAGGCGCGGGCGATCTTCTGCGCCCGCGGCGGCTACGGCACCATGAGGATCTTGCGGGGCGTCGATGCGGCGCCGCTCCTCGCCCGCCCCAAGGTGCTCGTCGGCTTCTCCGACATCACCGCCCTCCACGCGGTGCTCAACCGCGCGGGGCTGGCGACCGTGCACGGCCCCGTCCTCACCCAGCTCGGCCGCGCGCCCCAGGCCGCGGTCGAGCACCTGGCCGCGCTCCTGACGCGGGGCCCGGCGGCCGCGGCGGAGGGGACTCCGGCGCCGGGCGCCGGGCTCGCCGGGACGGCGGTGATCCGGCCCGGCGTCGTGGAGGCGCCGCTCCTCGGCGGCTCGCTCACGCTGCTCGCACACCTCTGCGGCACCGGGCTCCTGCCGAGCCTCGCCGGCGCGATCCTGGCGATCGAGGACGTGGACGAGAAGCCGTACCGGCTCGACCGCTACCTGACGCACCTCCGGCTCGCCGGCGCGCTCGAGGGGGTGGCCGGGATCGCGCTCGGTCAGTTCACGGATTGTGACGCCCAGGGCGTCCGGGGCGAGGACGTCATGGGCGACTGGGCCGCCGAGCTGGGCGTGCCCGCGATCCAGGGGCTCCCCTTCGGGCACGAGGACGCCAACTTCGCGCTGCCGCTCGGCGCGCGGGCGCGGCTCGTCGCGCCGGCGCCGGGGGAGCCGGGGCCGCCGCGGCTCGTGTTCACGGGGTGGGCGGAGCAAGGGGCGGCGGCGACCGTCTAGCGTGACTGTCACCGGACCGGCGCCCTCTCGTCCACCGCGGCCAGAGACGGGCGCGCCGGGCAAGTGGCTCCACTCCGTCGCCCCGCGGATGCACGGTCCGGCCGTGCTGGCCGCGTTCCGCTCCGACGGGGCGCTCGTCGCCGCCACCGGCAACGCCGAGTGGGGCTCGAGGTCTCCCCTACCGGGCGCCACCGCGTGTTCGGCTGCCCGAACCACTTGGTGCGCACCGATCGGTTTCCGTCGCAGGGCTGAGTCCGTGGCCTGCGTGAGGAGGGACGGCGATGAACGAGCGCAATTCTACGAGGCCGCCTGCCCGACGCACGAGGAGCGCGAGGACGAGGACTGGCACGACTGCAAGGACGAGATCGGACCGCGGCCGATCGCGATCGTCGGCCGCGACATCTTCTCGGCTTCAACGAGGCGGTCGAAGCGAACGTGCGCGAGGTGCTCGCGAAGAGGGAACCCTGATCGCTCCGCTCCGGAGCGTCGCGGGGGCGCCGCAGCAGATCGCTCGAGGTGCGGCCTCGCTCACCCCCCGCGCTTCCGCGACGCCATCACCAGCATGAGCCGCTCGGCCGACGCCGGGACCGCGACATCGTACGCGCCGAACGCGCGACCACGTCGAGCCCGCGCGCGGCGAGGATCCCGCGCAGCTCCGCCTCGCCGTAGAGGCGCGTCCCGGGATCGTCGCTCTCCGGGAAGGTGTCGGGGATCGCGGGCAGGGGCTTGCCGTACTCGAACAGGTGGCCGCGGCGGCGAGCGCGTCCTCGATCTCGCCTGCGGGTTCGGCCGGCACTCCCTCGAGCTCGCCCGGCGCGGGTTCACCGTGCTCGGCGTGGACGTCACGGCGGCGTACGTCGAGGACGCGCGGGCGTCGGCGCGGGCCGAAGGCCTTGATGTCGAGGCTCCAGCCCATACCGGCTCCCGCGTTTACCCTTCCGAGCCCGAGCCCGAGCCCGAGCCCGAGCCCGAGGCCGAGCCTGAGCGCCGCTCGGCCCCGCCGCCCAGGACGGCGCAGCGCTACCCGCCCGCCGACGCGACGATCCTCGCCGCCCCCAGCTCGGCCAGCTCCGCGTCCTCCTCCTGCGAGAGGCCGCTCACCGCCACCGCGCCGACCACCTCGCCCTTCACCCGGACCGGGACGCCGCCGCCCCAGCCGGTGAAGGCCGGGTCCGTGTTGGAGAGCTGCCAGCCCTTGGCCTTGAACGCCTGGCCGACGTCGAACGTCGCGCCCCGCTCCCGGGCGGCGGTGAGGCACTTGCGCGTCGCGACGAGGACCGACGGGAGCGGCGCGCCGTCCATCCGGAGCAGCGAGACGAGCTCGCCGTGGGAGTCGGAGACGGCGATCACCGCCGTCTTCCCGCGGCGCACGAGCTCCTCCCGGATGGTGGTGATGGCAAGCGCCGCCTCCTGCTCGCCCAGCTCCAGCTTGGTCTGCATCGCTTCCTCCCGTGGTTCGGCGCGAGTGCATCGTACCCGGCGGGACCCGGCCAGGCGAGGGCCTCGCGGGCCCCTCCACCCTGGCCTGGCACGCCGCCCTCACCCGTGGCATAGCTGCGCGCGTGATCGACTGGGACCGCGCGAAGCGCATTCACCTCATCGGCGTGGCCGGAACGGGCATGGGCTCGTTCGCCGGCATGCTCAAGGCCGCCGGGCACGAGGTCACCGGCTCCGACGAGAACGTCTACCCCCCGATGTCCACGCAGCTCGAGCGCTGGGGCATCGAGGTGCTGACGCCCTACCGGGCCGAGAACCTCGAGCGGGCCCGGCCCGATCTGGTCGTCGTCGGGAACGTCGTCCGCGCGGTGAACCCGGAGGCGGCGGCGATGCGCGAGCGCGGGCTCCCGCACGTCTCGTTCCCCGCGGCCCTCGGCGAGCGGTTCATCGGCCCGCGCCACGGCGTCGTCGTCGTGGGGACGCACGGCAAGACGACCACGTCCGCGATGATGGGCGCGCTCCTCCACCACGCCGGGCGCGACCCGTCGTTCCTCGTCGGCGGCGTGACCCGCGACTTCGACTCCAACTTCCGTCTCGGCGCGGGCGCCCACTTCGTGGTCGAGGGCGACGAGTACGACACCGCGTACTTCGACAAGGGCCCCAAGTTCCTCCACTACCGCCCGCGCACGGCGATCTTCACGAGCTGCGAGCTCGACCACGCCGACATCTACCGCGACGAGGCGCACTACGAGAGCGCGTTCGAGCGGTTCGCGGAGCTCCTGCCGCCGGACGGCTTCCTCGCCGCCTGCGCGAGCTACGAGAGCGTCCGGCGGATCGCGAAGCGCGCCCGGTGCCGGGTCGAGACGTACGCGGTCGACGCGCCCGGGGCCGAGTGGGAGGCGCGCGACCTGCGCCTGGGGCGCGACGGCGCGCGGTTCGCGCTCGCGCGCGGCGGGCGCGTCCTCGCGGAGGTCCACCTCCCCGTCGGCGGCGCGCACAACGTGGAGAACGCGCTCGGCGTCGCCGCCGCGGCGACGGCGCTCGGCCTCGCGCCCGCCGAGATCGCCGCCGGGCTGGCCGCGTTCCGCGGCGTGAAGCGCCGCCAGGAGGTCCGCGGCGTCGCGGGCGGCGTGACGGTCGTCGACGACTTCGCCCACCACCCGCGCGCGGTGGAGAAGACGCTCGCCGCCGTCCAGGCGAGCTTCCCGGGCGCGCGCCTCCTCGCCGCCTTCGAGCCGCGGTCCAACACGAGCCGCAGGAACCTGCACCAGCGCGAGTACGCCTCGGCCTCGACCTGGGCGTCGGCCGCCGAGGTGTTCCTGCTCCGCCCCGCGCCGACCGATCGCGTGCCCGAGGCGGAGCGGCTCGACCTGGACGCGGTGGTGGGCGCGCTCTCCGAGGCCGGGAAGCGGGCGCGCGCCTTCTCCGCCGTCGACGAGCTCGTGCCCGCGATCCTGGGATCGGCGCGGCCGGGCGACGTGGTGGTCGCGATGTCCAACGGGGCGTTCGGCGGGATCTGGGGGAAGCTGCTCCAGGGGCTCGGGGGCGCCAACCCGTGAACGAGCCCGCGCCCGCGCCCGAGGAGAAGCCGGGCTCGGGCGCGTTCACGGTTCATCCAGGAAGGTGACGACCATGACCGTCCGGGAGCTGGGCAAGACGATCACCCAGGAGCTGGCCCGCGTCTTCGACCGGCTGGACGAGGCCCAGGTCGACGCGTTCCTCGCGGAGCTCGACCGGGCGCGCCGCGTGATCCTCGCCGGCGCGGGCCGCGAGGGGATCGCCACGCGCGCGTTCACGATGCGGCTCATGCACCTGGGGCTCGACGCGCACTGGCTCTGGGACGACACCACCCCGAGCCTCCGGCCGGGCGACCTGCTCGTCGCGACGAGCGGGCCGGGCAACATCGGGCACCTCCACTACGTCGTCGAGACCGCGAAGGCGCGCGGCGGGCGCGTGGCGATCGTCACCGGCGACCCGGGGGGCCGCACCGTCCCGCTCGCGGACGTGGTCCTCTTCGTGCCGGCGTCGGTGTACCAGGGGAAGGCGGACGTGGTCCCCTCGGTGCAGCCGATGGGCAACCTCTTCGAGCAGGCGCTGTTCATCACCTTCGACGCGATCGTGATGACGCTGCGCGACCGCAAGGGGATCACGCCGCAGGAGATGGAGGCGCGGCACCGCAACCTGGAGTAGCGGCCGCCTCGACGGCGCGCGGCGGCGGCGCCGCGGGGCGGGGCCGGCGCGTGGCGTGCGGCGCGGGCTCCGCGGCGGGGACCCCGAGCGCCCGGAGCTCCCCGGCGATCGCCCCCGCGAGCGCGGCGGGCTCCACGAGGACGCCCGCGTCGGCGCGGACCCCGACCCGGATCGTGCCCGCGTACGAGAGGATGCTCACGCCCAGGCCGAGCGAGGCCGGGTGCGGCACCCAGAACATGAGGCGCTCCAGCTCGGCGCCGGCGAGGCGCACGCGCGCGGGCGGCCCGCGGACGTTGGTCACGACGAGCGACGCCTTGCGCGAGAAGAACGCGGTCGCGAGGTGCTCGAGCGGGCGCGGCAGGAGCCCGAAGCCGGCCAGGACGGCGAGCGTGACCGCCGCGTCCGGGCTCCCGCGGACGCGCGCGAACCGCTCGTGCACCGCCGCGAGGCGCGCGGCGGGCGTCTCCGCCTGGGTGGGGAGATCGAGGAAGACGAGGCCGAACGCGTTCCCCAGGACCCCGTCCGCGGGCGCGCGCGCGTCCACCGGGACGAGCGCGCGCGGCTCGGCCGCGTCTGCCTGCCGCGGCAGCGCTCGGCGGAGGCCACCGGCGACGGCGGCGACGACGAGCTCGTTCGGCGTCGCGCCCGCGCGGCGGGCGGCGGCGCCGGCGTCGGAGGTCCGCACCGCCGGCGTCCAGGCGAGCCGCCGCGTGCCGGTGAGCGGCCGGACGAGCGCGTCCGTCCGATCGAGCGGCAGGAGCGCGAGCCGCGCGAGCGCGGCGCCGAACGCGGTCGCCTCTCCGGCCAGCTCCATCGCGCGCGCGGGTCCCTCGACGGCGCGTCGCAGGGCGCCGAGGGGATCCTCCGCGAGCCCGAGCGGGCGGAACGCCCGGCCGGGCGCGGGTGGAGCCGGGGTGACCCCGTCCGCCATCCCGAGGAGGACGCGGATGAGCGCGCGTCCGTCGCCGAGGCAGTGGTGCACCTTCACGGCGAGCGCGGACCGCCGCCGCCCCAGCGAGAGGAGCCGGATGCGCCAGGGCGGACGGCCCGGCTCCAGCGGCTCCGTCGCGAGCGCGCCGAGGTGCTCCCGGAGCGGCCGTTCCCCAGGCTCGAGCGCCGCCTGGTCGAGGTGGCGCGCCAGCTCGAACCCGGGATCGTCCTCCCACCGCACGGGCCCGAGGCCCGGGTCGTGGACGCGCTGGCGGAAGCGGCGCAGGCCCAGCACGCGCTCCTCGACGAGCGCCCAGGCGCGTCCGAAGGAGAGCGGCTCGGCGAGCTCCAGCAGCGCGACGATGTCGGCGGAGTTCGCGGGCCGATCCATCCGGAGCCAGGCGGCGTCCACGCGGCGCATCGGCTCCTGGAAGATCAAGGGGGGCTCCCGTTCGGCAGGTCCACCGCTGGGGTAGGCACGAGCGGGCCGGACGCCGAGGGCCTTCGCGGGGGCGGCAGGGTGGGCCGTCGGGGCGGCGCGGGACGCACCGCGCGATCGCCCGGTGCTACGATCCGCCGACGCAGCGCGCCCGTGTATTGCGGTGTCCGGGCGCCGCCCACAACCTCCGCACCGCTCCGAGGCTCCTTCATGAAGCTCCAGCTGCGCTCCACGCTCGCCGTGCTGCTCGTCTCGTCCCTGGTGATGGGATGCGGGGGCGACTCCACGGACGTCCACGGCCCGTCCACGCTGGGCCGAGGGATCAACATGGGCAACTACCTCGAGGCCGACGGTCACGAGGGCGCCTGGACGGGCGAACGGCTCATCGACGAGGAGAACGACTTCCCGCTCATCAGGGCGGCGGGGTTCGAGTCGGTGCGGATCCCGATCCGCTGGTCGGATCACGCGAGCACGACCGGTCCCGAGTACCTCATCGACGCGGACTTCCTCGCGCGGGTGAAGGAGGTGGTGGACGGGGCGATCGCCGCGGGGCTGAAGGTGGTCATCAACACCCACCACTACACCGAGATGATGGACGGTCCGGTCGAGAGCCTGCCCGGCCACCGCGCCCGGCTCGCCGCGATCTGGGACCAGATCGCGAAGGCGTTCCCGGTGAGCAGCTACCCCGCCGACACGCTCGTGTTCGAGCTGCTCAACGAGCCGAACGGCAGGGTCGGGTACTCGCAGTGGAACGACATCATCGAGGAGCTCACCAACGTCCTCTGGACCGACAACGCCGCGACGCAGACCGGGCGCAAGATCATGGTCGGCACGGCCAACTGGGGCGGGCCCACGGGCCTCCAGCAGCTCGTGCTCCCGCGCGCCTGCAACCCCGGCAACACCATCATCACGATCCACTGGTACGAGCCGTTCCACTTCACGCACCAGGGCGCCGAGTGGGTGGCCGGGTCGGACGCGTGGATCGGGACGAGGTGGACGGGAACCGCCGCGGACAAGGCGGCGCTGCTCACGCTCCTCGACACGGTGACCTTCTGGAACTCGCAGAAGGGGCGTCGCTTCGAGATCTACGTGGGCGAGTTCGGCGCGTACGGTGCGTACGCCGAGCCGGAGGACCGCCGCGCGTGGACCGCGTTCGTGGCGCGCGAGGCCGAGGCACGCAACATGAGCTGGGCGTACTGGGAGTTCGATCAGGGGTTCGGCGCCTACGACCGCGACAACACGCGGTGGCGGCCGGAGATCATCGAGGCGCTCATCCCGGTCGAGCCGCCGCCGCAGTAGCCGCGCACCTCTCTCGTGAAGCCACGGGGCCCGGCCGCTGCTTGCGGTCGGGGCCCGTTCGCTCGTGGCCGCTTGGGCCGCCTCCGCGCGAGCTGGTGGCGTACGCCGCCTCCGCGCCTCCGCCCGGCCGCCGCTCGCTACCTCGGGCGCGCGGCGGGGGTGCCGGCACGCGCGCGAAGACGTGCATCGCGTCTGGGCGAGGCGCGCGAAACTCGCCGGCCACCTCCGCTCGCTGCGCTCGCGGGTGGCCGGCTTCGGACAGTCGCGCGCCCGCTCTCGCGTGGCGCGGTCCGCGTGCGGACTGCGCTCGGCGGGGCTGCGCGCCCTCGGTGTACCGCTCCGCGGCGGCCGCGCTCCGGCGCTCCGGCGGCTGCGGGGAGTGCGGGCGTGTTTGCGGTGCGTGTTTGCGGGGGGGGCGTGTTACGGGGGCGTGTTACCCAGCCCGTTCGTCCTGAGAGGGCCCGCGAAGCGGCCCGGGGGGAGGCCGGAAAGGAGAGGGCGCCCTCGCGGGCGCCCTCGGGTCCACGAGAGCGGCGCTCGTCCGGCTACGGGAGCGGCTGCGTGTGGCAGGCGCTGCACATCGCCTTGCTCGACGGGTCCGCCTCGCCGCGGTGCTTGCGGAGGAACGAGCCCGGGTGCGGGTTGCCGCCGACGCCGCCCATCTGGTGGCAGGCGACGCAGGTGGACGACGCGCCGTTGTCGTGGCAGCCGGCGCAGCTCAGGATGTCCCGCCGCGCGGCGTCGCCGTGGCCCTTCGGGCCGGTGTCCGTCGCCCAGCCCGGGGGATGCGGGTCGCGGACGTTCACCGCGGACGTGGTCACGCCCTGCTCGGTGTGGCAGGCGTAGCAGAACGCGGAGCCGTGGCAGGACCGGCAGCTCGCGGGGTCGGCGCGGGCGTCGATGATGTGGCGCGAGACGTAGTCGCCGCGGTGGATGAAGCCCTTGTCCACGGCCTCGGGGTAGATCACCGAGGGGCGCGCCGGGGTCACCTGCGAGGCGTGGCACTCGGCGCAGGAGGTCTGGTCGTGGCACGCGGCGCAGCTCTCGGCGGTCGGCCGGGCCATCGAGCCGTGCACCTTCATCCAGTTCCCCGCGTGCGAGAACGCCGTCTGCGGCACGTAGCCCTTGAGGTCGACGTGGCAGGGCGTGCACTTCGCGGCGTTGAAGTCGGCCTGGTGGTCGTGGCAGCTCGTGCACGTCGCCATCGGCGGCGCGGGGGACTCCTGGTCGCCGGGCTCCGGCAGCTTCACGTGGCAGGTCCGGCAGTCCTTCACCTGCGCGACGTGCTGCGCGTGATCGATCCGGATCCGGAACGGCTCGTTCCGGGCCGGCACCTCGACCGTCACGTCGGTGTCGTGGCAGCCGTTGCAGCGGTCGTCCGTGGACGGCGTCTTCGGGAGCTGCACGTGGCGGATGCCGGCCTCGAGCTTCTTCGCGTCGGCGATGCCGGCGTGGCAGGCGACGCAGGCGACCTCGCCCTCGACGTGGGGCGCGTGCGGGAAGACGTACTTGGGCTCGGCCTGGCGCGCCTCGGAGCGCTGCGGCTTGAGCGAACAGCCCGCGCCCGCGAGGACGATGCCGAAGGTGGCGGCGAGCACGGCGGGGAGCGCGAGGCGGTTCATCACCGCACCTCCGCGGTCCGGTAGGTCTGGTTGTACGCGAGCTTCGCCATGAGGTCGTAGTTCTGCTCGAGGTAGGGCGTCATCCCGGCGCTGCCGGAGAGGACGGCGGTGAAGCCGAGGGGGAGCTGGTACCCGGCGGTCAAGGTCCCGGTGACCGACTCGCCCTGGCCGTTGACGTCTTCGCGGAAGAACGTGCCCAGGACGTCACCGGTCACGAACGCCTTGCCCAGGTTGCGGCGCGCCCAGACGCGGGTCCCGAAGTAGCCGTTCGCGTAGGCGTCCAGGTTGAAGAGCTCCAGGCCCGCGATCGTGCGGCCGGACTCCCAGCTCACGCGCGCGCGGAGGTCGGAGCCGAGGTCGCTGCCGCTCCCGTCCGCGCCGGGCTCGGCGCGCAGGTGGGCGTCGACGCCGGCGTGGAGGCCGCGGCCGAGGTTGTACGTGGCGCCGGCGCCGAGCTCGGTCCAGACCGACGTCGTGAACACCGAGAGGATCGAGTCGCGCGACAGGAGGAGGCTCGGCTCGACGCGCTTGAAGTCGGCGGTGACGTGGAGCTTCGAGGTGACGGTCGTGGTCAGGGCGGCGCTCACCTCGGCGACGCGCTGCTCGGGGAGGTTGAACGTGCCGAAGCCCGCGAGCGTCAGGTTCGAGCGCCGCAAGGGCTGGACCCGGAAGTCGGCGCCGACCTCCTGGCGGACCGTCTCGCCGCCGTCGTTCACCACGTTGGCCGAGGCGCCGAGCTCGAACCCGCGCCCGGCGACGCCCGGGATCGGCAGGCCCGCGGCCACCCGGCCGCCGTACGCCAGCGTGCCGCCGACGGGGTTCCAGCTCTTCAGGCCGTCGCGCGTCTGGAACCGCTGCGAGGTGGGGACGCCGGCGTAGGCGGAGAGCGAGAGCTGGGCGCGGGCGATCGGGACCACCACGACCGCCTGCCCGCCGTCGAGCTGGATCATGCGGGCGACGCCGGTCGCGATCATGCTCCGGCCGGCGCGCAGAGTGAGCCGCCGGTCGAGGAGCTTCGCCTGGACGTAGCCGGTGGTGACGTCGCCCGTGAGCCTGCCCCCGTCGGTGCCGGCGTCCCAGCGCCGCTCGGCGAGGTCGATCGCGCCCCAGGTGGAGAGGACGATCCGCAGGTCGTCGGAGAAGCCGTTCTCGATGTCACGCGCCGTGATGGTCAGGATCTCGAACACGGGGGCGACGGTGACGAGCTCGGGCCTCGAGCCGCCGCGGTAGCGCGGCTCCTGCCCCAGGAGCAGGAGGGTGGTGGAGCTCGCCTCGACGGTGTCGGCCCGCGCCGCGGAGGCCGCGAGCAGCGCGATCAGGGCGGCGAGCAGGGGAGTCTGGCGGATCACGCGTGGACCTCGGGCTGTGAGAGCTTGACGACCGGTGCTGCCTCGGAGGAGGGTCCGAGCACTTTGGTCGCAGAACGATTACACAGGCGGACCGGTGCTATCTTGCTTCAGGTCAAGAGGAAGCTGGAAGCCCCCCGTAAATTTTGCGCTTTCAAATGCGCGGGTAAGTGCGAGTTTGGAGCACGTACCGTGAACACCGTGGCGCTCGCACCTCGGCGACGCTCCGCTCCTTCGGGCTCCACTCGGTCCGGGAGCGTCGGCGGGGGCGGTCGGCGCGGAACCAGGCGGGGGCGGGCCGCACCCGGTAGGATCCGGCACGTGACCCGAGCGCTCGCCCTCGCCTTCGCCGTCCTCGCCGCCTGCACGGCCCCGCGGCCTCGAACGACCACGCAGGTGCCGCCGCTCGCTGGGAAGCCGCTCGCGCTCGCCGCGCCCGACCTCGCGGGGAGGGAGGTACGGGTCGAGGCGCCCGGGCGCGTCGTGGTGGTCGACTTCTTCGCGTCCTGGTGCGATCCGTGCCGGGTGCAGCTCCCGCACCTCGGGGCGCTCGCGCGCGAGCTGGGCGCGCTGGGCCTCGTCGCCTACGGCGTCGCCGTGGACGAGGAGCGCGCCGCCGTGGAGGGGTTCGCCATGGGCCTCGGGGTCGAGTTCCCGATCCTGTGGGATCCCGGCGGAGACGCCGTCGCGCGCCCGCTCGGGATCGAGCGGCTGCCGACCACGATCCTCGTGGACCGGCGCGGCGTCGTCCGGCACGTGCACGTCGGGTACGACGCCCACGTCGAGGAGCGGGTCGCGGCGGAGGTGAAGGCCCTGCTCGCGGAGTGATCGAACGCGCCGCGTCAGGCGCGCTCGGCCCGAGCCGGCTCGACGAGGGTGAACCGCGCGCGCTCGCGCTCCTCGGCCACCGCCGGGTCCGTCGCCGGACGGGGCCGGAGCCAGTAGGCCATCTCGTCCGCCTCCCAGGCGTAGGGCTCTCCGTTGAGCCGCACCCGGCCCTCCGCCATCGCGGTGGTCGCCTCGAGGAGCGAGCGCCGGCCGAGGTCGCGCACCAGCGCCTCGAACCGTCCCTGGCGCCGCGGGTCGAGGAAGGCGAACTCGTGGCGGCACGCGTAGGCCATGTGGTAGTGCGCCGGCCGGATCACGACGCCGGCGAGCCCGAGCCGCACGGCCATGCGCGAGAGCATGTAGCCCGCCTCGCGCGCCAGCCCGAGCCCGGGCACGTCCTGCCCGGGCAGGCGCGGCCGGCGATCGCTGAACTGCGCGCGCGGGTTGCGCAGCGACAGCCAGTGAATGTAGAGCACGTCGGCCTCGCCCCCGCCGCCCGGGAGCGCGATGCGCCGGCGCTCCAGGATCACCTCGACGAGGAGGTGCTCCTTCGCGTCCGCCTCGCCGTAGAGCCGCGCCCGCTCGCCGAGCCCCGCCGTGTCGAACGCCACGCGGAAGTGCCGGTAGCCGAGCCGCTCGAGCTGCTCGAAGATGCCGTAGCGGAACAGCGCGTGCTCGAGGCCCGACGCCGTGTAGAACCCGAGCAGGAGCCGCTGCCGGCCGCTGCGGATCCCGAGCGCCTCCTCGAGGTCCTCGGCGGTGAGCTCGCCGTCGTCCGAGAGCTGGTCGGGCGAGAGCTCGCGCGAGACCACCGCGAACCGCGCCGAGAGCGGATCGTACCGCTCCGGGATCGGCTCCTGCGAGCCCGCGGCCACGGCCATGCCCGTCCCCGCCAGCGCGCGCCAGGCGAGCCGCGAGTAGCCGCCGCCCGGGAGCCACACCGTGGGCACGCCCTCGAGCTCCATCGCGGCGACGAGGTCGCGCTCGCGAGCGCCGCCGAGCGTCAAGCCGAGCTTGCCCATCCGGTCCCCGGCGAGGACGTCGCCGCCGGCGATCACGAACGCGAGCTGCGGCCGGGGCATCCGGGCGAGGAGCGCGCCGAGCGCCTCGAGGTAGGTCGCGTCGCCCGCGCCCTCCGGCAGGTGCGTCTCGTCCACCCCGGGCAGCGGGCCCCAGTCCGAGCCCGAGATCGAGCCGATCCAGACGGCGGGATCTCCGGCCAGGCAGGCCGCGAGGCCGTCCGGCGGGTGGGCGTCGAGATCGAGCACGGCGACGCGCCCGGCGAACCCCTCGGCCCGGACCGCCTTCACCGCCACCGCCACGTCGTTCACCGGGCAGAAGCCGCCCATCGACGCGGGGCCGGCGTGGTGGAAGCCGCCCAGCAGGTTGAGCGCGGGGGCGCGGGTGCGGAGCGTCTCGCGCGCGGCGGCGACCGTCGCCCCGCAGGCGAGCCGGACGGACATCATGAGCTCGTCGACGGGCACGTCGGACGGGTCCACGGCGAACACGTGGGCGAGCCGCTCCGGCCGGCCGAGGGCCTCGAGCAGCTCGGCCGTGTGCACGCGCGCGAGGTCCTCGTACGAGACGCGCCGCGGCGTGCGGATCGCCGCCGCCGAGACGGCGCGGGTCTCGCGCAGCCACCAGATCGCGTAGTCGGCGCGCCGCGGCTCCATCCCGGCCGTGGACTCGAGGCCGGAGAGGGGGAGCCGGTAGCGCGGGTCGTACCAGACGGTGACCTCGCGCCGGTGGAGCCAGCTCCGGGCCCGGTAGAGGAGGGCGCGAGGGCGCATGCGGACCTAGGGGCTCGTCGCCGGAGGGACGTGCGAGTCAGGCCGCGCGGCCTTCTCGGACCGGCGCGACTCCCGGTGGGCAAGGCCCCAGCCAATGAGCGTCTCGAGGCCAATCCACGCGATCGCCAGGCCGACGGCCCACGAGAGCGAGTAGTTCACCCGCGCGCATCGGCCGAGCTGGAGCGCGCAGTCGGTGACCATCCCCATCGATCGGAACCAGATGACTCCTGCGTACCCGAGCATGAAGACGAGGAACCCCGTGCGAAGAACCGCGAGCACCTTAAGCATGTCGCGCAGTCTACCAAGCGTTCACGTTCAGCGCCGACCGACCTGCGGCCCGGTGCCGCCGTGCGCACCGATGCAGGGGGAGGGCGGCGCGGGTATCCTTTCGGGCTCGGGCTCGGGCTCGGGAGGGGCAGCAGTGGAGAAAGGAAAGGGGATCGTGAGCACGGAGCTCAGGGACGCATGCGTGGAGGCGGTCCGCCGCGGCGGCCGGATCCTGGCGGAGAAGTTCGGTCAGCCGCGCACGATCGAGCGGAAGGGGTCCATCGACCTCGTGACCGACGCCGATCGGGCCAGCGAGGCGGCGGTCGTCGGCTTCCTCCGGGAGCGGTTCCCCGCGGCCGCGATCCTGGCGGAGGAGTCGGGCGAGCACGCGGCGCGCGAGGGGTCGGAGCTCCGCTTCTACGTCGATCCGCTCGACGGGACCACGAACTACGCGCACGGGATCCCGCACTTCTCGGTCACGGTGGGCGTCGCCGACGCCGCCGGGCTCGTCGCCGGCGCCATCCTCGATCCGCTGCGCGGCGAGCTCTTCACCGCGGCGCGCGGCTCCGGCGCGTTCCTCGGCGACGCGCGGCTCCGGGTCTCGGGCTGCGCGAAGCTCCGCGACGCGCTGCTCGTCACCGGGTTCGCCTACGACTCGCACGAGAACGCCGCGTACGCGCTGCGCGTCTTCGGGAGCTTCACCGAGCGCGCGCAGTCCATCCGGCGGCTGGGCAGCGCCGCGCTCGACCTCGCCTACGTCGCGGCGGGCCGCTTCGACGGCTTCTGGGAGGAGCGGCTCCACGCGTGGGACATCGCCGCCGGCATCCTCATGGTGCGGGAGGCGGGCGGGATCGTGACCGACCTCGACGGGGCCGACGGGATGCTCGCGAGCGGGGACATCCTCGCCGCCGCGCCCGGGGTGTTCCCACCGATGCTGGAGGTGGTCAAGCACCACCCGTGAACGAGCCCGAGCCCGCTCCCGCGCCCCGGGGGACTGGCTAGGGCGCCACCACAGGCTCCACCGGCACGTCCGTCGCCGTCTCGGGCGGCGCGGCCGGCGGCGCCGGCGGCCCCGCCCTGCGGGGCGCCGCGGTCCCCGCCGCGAAGTCGATCCCGAGGATCGACTCGGGGTCGACGTACAGCCCGTTCACCTTCACGCCCCAGTGCAGGTGCGGGCCGGTGACCCGGCCGCTCGCCCCGAGCGCGCCCAGGACCTCGCCGCGGCGCAGCCGCTGCCCCACCTTCACGTCCACGCGGCTCAGGTGGAAGTAGGTCGTGTAGACGTCCGCGCCGTGCCAGAGGACCACGGTCTGGCCCGACATGTACGCGTCGCGGACCAGCACCACCTCGCCCTCGTTGGCGGCGGCGATCGCCGCGCCCACGGGGCCGGTCACGTCGAGCCCGTAGTGGACCGAGGCCCGCTTGCCGTTGAACGTGCGCTGGTCGCCGTAGCGGCCCGAGGTGGGCGCGTGCCGCGGCCAGTCGAAGCGGTCTTGGAAGAGCGGCGGCGCGAACCTGCGCGCGTAGGCGCGGGCGAACGCCTTCCGGTCGGCGGCGATCCGGCGCTGCACGGCCGGCGGCGGCTCGAGGAACTTCTTCGCCACCGTGAGCGTCCGGACCGGGAACGCGGGATCGACGACGTCGATCGCGGCCTCGACCGCGGCCGCGCCGGCGCGGACGCGCACCGGGAGCGCGCCCGGCGCGAGCTCGGAGGGGAGCGCCGCGAGCGCCCGCCACTCCTCGCCCGCGCGCCAGAAGGCGAGCGCGCGCTCGGCCACGACGCCGCGCGGCTCGCCGGCACCCTCGGGGACGCCGGTCACGCGGACGAGCACGGCGTCGCCGGGGCGGGCGACGGGCGGCGCGAGCTCGACCGCGGGCGCCGCGAGGAGGAGGGTGGCGACGAGGGGGGCGAGCATGGCAGACCGAAGCGGAGGACACCGAGCGCGCGGCGGCTATTCCCGCGCGAGCCCGAGCTCCTCCTCGAGGGACTTCACGATCCGGAAGTACTCGCTCCGGGTGTACTTCACGTTGAGGATGTGGAAGTCCACCTTGGCGAGCCCCACGCACCCGAAGCAGTAGGTGCACTCCGAGCAGGAGCGGCAGAGGACGAGGTAGTTCGACTTGGTGCAGTTCTCGCTCTGGACGCAGTACGCGCAGTCGTGCAGCGCGACGCAGTCCGTGCAGTGGGTCAGGTTGGAGGAGGCGCGGCACCGCGCGCAGTGCGTGCAGCGGTAGCACTCCTCGCAGTCCACGCAGAACATGCAGGAGACGCAGCGCCGGCAGGTGTCGCTCGAGATCGAGCCCGGGTTCTCCTCGTTGCGCGCGAACCCGCGGACGAGCCGGTCGAGCTCCGCCTCGAACGCGCGCCTCGAGATGGTGGGGGGCGGCGGACGCCGGTCGACGAACGTGCCGCTCGCCGTGTCGATGAACATCGGCCCGCGGATCTCCCGGACGGCGGGCGCCGGGACGACGGCGCGCGCGGGCGCGACCACGCGCGACGCGGGCGCCCCGCCCCGCGGGGGCGCCCGGCCGGCGGGGGGGACGATGCGGGAGGGAGGCGCGGGTTCCCGCGCGGGACGGCGTCCGGCCATGCGGGACCATGTTGCCGTGAAAGGCCGCCGAAGGGAAATCCAGGCCCGCGCCGCCGCGACGCCGGAGGTCGACCGCGCGGCCGCTCGCCCGGCGCGGGGGCGGGCTCACCCGTCCCGCGCCCCGAGCACCGTCAGCAGCGCCACGGCCCGGAAGTTGCCCGGGTCGAGCTCGAGCGCCTCCCGGAGGCTCCGGATCGCCTCCTCCCGGCTCCCGGCGGCCGCGAGCGCGCGGGCGGACAGGAGCAGCGCCGCGACCCGGGGGTTCGGCGCCGCCAGCGGCGGTTCCGGGGGCGCGACGAGGGCGCCGGCGGCGGGCGCGGGCCGCGCCTCGGCGCCGGGCGGGCCCGCGGGCGCGGGTCGCGCTGCGGGCTCCGGCCGCGCGACCGGCGCCGGCCTCCCGCTGCGGTACCCGCCCTCCGCGTCCTGCGCCGCGGCGAGCTCGGGCGCCGAGGCGAGGACCGCCTTCACGAACCGCCGCGCCTTCTCCTCCTGGCCGCGCGCGAACGCGACCCCGGTGGTCCAGGGCGCCTTCGCGGCGGTCCACGCGACCGTGCCGACGATCTCGAGCGCCTGCCGCACGCCGCCGAACCGGAGCTTCAGCGAGACCGGTTCGCCGGGGCGAAGGGCGATCCGCGCGACGATGCGGCAGCCGCCCGGCCCGAGGTCCTCGGTCAGCCCCGTCCAGCGCCCCGCACCGAAGCGGACCTCGGTGGAGCAACGCGCCGGGACGCGCGGAGCGCGCCGGGTCTGCTGCGGGACTGCGGCCATGCCGCCCTTATCCACTATTCGTGGACCGAGATCAGCCTCAAAGTGGGACCTGGCCCCCGCGACGAAAAAAGACGCCGGATCCGCGCGCCCTGGGCGGAACCCTTCCGGGCGGGGCTCGTTCAGGGGGGCTCGATGCGGACGGCGCCCGCCGGGACGAGCTCCACCGCCGTCACGAGCACGCGCCGCCGGCCCTCGCGCGACTCGTGCGCCTCCTCGAACGGGAAGAGCACGCCCGCGATGGGCTGCAGCCGCCCGTAGATCACCGCGGTCTCGTGCCGGCCGACGCGGGTCGACGAGCGCAGGATCCGGCCGCTCGCGGCGTCCAGCTCCGCGGTGAGCACGGCGTCGCGGTGCAGCCGGAGCTCGACCCGCCGCGCGCGCTGCCCTCCGCGGACCGCCTCGCCGCGATCGACGAGCGCGGCGCGCGCGCGCGCCAGGGCGCCGGGGAGGAAGACCCGCGCCGCCTCCAGCCGGATCTGGTCGGCGCGCAGGAGCCCCGTCACCTCGGCGCCGTCGCGGAACGCGCGGCCGCCGGCGAGCGTCAGCGACTCCCGCTCGAGCCCGCCGAGCGAGACGGTGGCCTGGAACCGGTCGGGCGGCTCGAGCAGCCGCTCGAGCTGGGGCCTCGAGCCGGGCGCCGTCGTGCCGTCGTCCACCACGCCGCGCAGGCGGATCCCGCGCACGCCGAGCAGCGCGTCCACGCCGCCGTACAGGCGGAAGGTGCGCGCGAGGAGGCGCGAGAAGGGGTCCGGCGCGGCGCGGACCGCCCGCGCCGGCCGCGCGGCGCGCTCCGACGGCGCGGCCGCCGCGGGGAGGGCGAGCGAGAGGGCCGCGGCGATCGCGGCGGCGGCGAGGGGGGCGCGCACGGGTGCGTCGAGTGTGCCGAGGGCGTCTCACCGCCGCAAGGGCCGGGCCCAGGCTTTCGGGCTTCAGGCTTCGGGCGTGAACTGGCACCATCCGACATCGGGCGACCCCTGCTTGGGCCGACTCCTTCCTGAGGCCTGACGCCTGAGGCCTGAGGCCCTCCGAGATCAAGTCTTGTCGTCCGCGCCCGTTCGGTGCGAGAACCCCGCCGCTCCATGCTCGACCTCTCGACGCTCAACCCGCCGCAGCGCGAGGCCGTGACCACCACCGAGGGCCCGCTCCTCGTCCTCGCGGGCGCGGGCTCCGGGAAGACGCGCGTGATCGCGCACCGGGTCGCGTGGTTGCTCCTTCAGGACGTCGAGCCCGAGTCGATCCTCTGCGTCACCTTCACCAACAAGGCCGCGACCGAGATGCGCGAGCGCGTGGTCGCGCTCGCCGGTCCGCCCGGGGTCGACGTCTTCGTCTCGACCTTCCACAGCTTCGGGCTGTGGCTCCTCGGCCAGGAGCACGAGCGGGCCGGCCTCCCGAAGCGGTTCGCGATCTGCGACGCCGGCGACCAGCTCGCGCTCGTGAAGCGGTGCATGCGCGAGGTGTCGATCGACGACCGCAAGTTCGACGCCCACCGCGTGCTCTCCATCCTCTCCCGCGCGAAGAACGAGGGGCGCAAGCGGATCGCGGTGAAGGCGGCGGGGCAGGGCGACGACTACGACCTCGTCGCCGCGGAGGTCTACCCGCGCTACCAGAAGGCGCTGCGGGCGATGCGCGCGGTCGACTTCGACGACCTCATCGTCCGCCCGGTCGAGCTCCTCGGCGCCGACGAGGCCCTCCGGAAGAAGCTCCACGCCCGCTTCCGCTACCTGCTCGTCGACGAGTACCAGGACACGAACGTCGCCCAGCTCGATCTCCTGAAGCACCTCGCCGGCCCGGAGAAGAACGTCTGCGCCGTCGGCGACGACGACCAGGCGATCTACGGCTGGCGCGGCGCCGAGGTGAAGAACATCCTCCGGTTCGAGAAGCACTTCCCCGGGGCGAAGGAGGTCCGGCTCGAGCAGAACTACCGCTCGACGGGGCGGATCCTCGACTGCGCGAACGCCGTCATCGCGAAGAACCCGGGGCGCAAGCCCAAGGCGCTCTTCACCGCCGCCGGGCCGGGCGAGAAGGTGCAGGTGGTCGCGCTCGCGGGCGAGGAGGAGGAGGCGAGCTTCGTCGCGGAGGAGATCGCGCGGCAGCGCGGCGAGGGGCGGCCGTGGTCGCACTTCGCCGTCCTCTACCGGCTCAACGCGCTCTCGCGCCCGTTCGAGGAGGCGTTCCGGGAGGCGGGCGTCCCGTACGCGGTGCACGGCGGCCCGGCGTTCTTCGACCGGTCCGAGGTGCGCGACCTGCTCGCGTACCTCAAGCTCTGCGTCCAGCCCGAGGACGACGTCTCCCTCTCGCGGATCGTGAACGTGCCCGCCCGCGGCATCGGGGACACGTCGATGGAGCGGGTGCACGACCACGCCATCGCGCACCGGCTGCCGCTCCTCGAGGCGATGCGGCGGGCGAAGGAGATCCCGGACCTGCCGCGCGGCGCGGACGAGCGGATCGCCGCGTTCGTGACGATCGTCGACGACTACGCGGCGCGGTTCCGCAAGGGCGACCCGGCGGAGGTGGCGAAGGCGCTCGTGGCGGAGGTGGATCTCTTCAGCCACGCGCGGGCGAGCGTGCAGTCGCTCGAGGCCGGCGCGCGGAAGGTCGAGGCGATCGAGGGGCTCCTGCGCTCGCTCGAGTCGTACACGAAGCGCAAGGCGAAGCCGAGCCTCGCCGCCTGGCTCCAGCGCCTCGCGCTCGACTCGCGCGACGAGGAGGATCCGGCGGCGGAGGGCGGCATCACGCTCATGACCCTCCACGCCGCGAAGGGGCTCGAGTTCCCGGTCGTGTTCCTCGTCGGCGTCGAGGAGGACTACCTGCCCTGCGCCGGCATCCAGGGCGAGCCCCGCGACCTCGAGGAGGAGCGGCGGCTCGCGTACGTCGGGATCACCCGGGCTCGGGAGCGGCTCTATCTCACCCGGGTCACGGCGCGGACGAAGCGGGGGAAGCTGCTGCCCCGGACCCCCTCGCGCTTCCTGGCGGAGCTCCCGGAGGGGGCGCACGAGGTCGTGGACCCCGCCAGCATGGTCGCGGCGCCGCACGAGGTGGCGGCGCACACGGAGAGCGTCATGGCGGGGCTGCGGGCGAGGCTGGGATCTGCTAAGTAGGCGCGGCGGTTGGGGCCGCACAGCCGGGCTGCGGCTCGGGAGCGGACCCGTTCACGGGATCACCCTTGACAGGGGCACGCCCTTCCTCTAAAAGGCGCGTCTCACT
Source organism: Anaeromyxobacter sp. (assembly GCA_035627135.1). GTDB lineage: Bacteria > Myxococcota > Myxococcia > Myxococcales > Anaeromyxobacteraceae > Anaeromyxobacter. Next base: position 26,251 of record DASPMI010000010.1, read on the forward strand.
TTTTCGAGATTTCGCAGGTTTACCCATGTCCAAAGGCACCACCCACAGCGCGACTCGCAGCGAGGCCCTGGCCGATCGGAAGTGGTGGGTGATCGACGCCACCGACCTGACCGTCGGCCGCGCCGCGACTCGCATCGCGTCGATCCTCAAGGGCAAGCACAAGCCCAGCTACACGCCGTCGATGGACGTGGGCGACTTCGTCGTGGTGGTGAACGCGGGCAAGGTCCGCTTCACCGGCAAGAAGGAGACCGACAAGGTCTTCTTCACCCACACGATGCACCCGGGCGGCGAGAAGCTCACGCCGATGTACAAGCTCCGGCAGAAGCACCCGGAGGACATCCTCCAGAACGCGGTGCGGCGCATGCTGCCCCGGAACGCCCTCGGCCGGCAGATGATGACCAAGCTCAAGGTCTACGCCGGAGACAAGCACCCGCACGCCGCGCAGAAGCCGGCCGCGCTGAGCCTCGCTCAGTAAGGACGAACCACGATGGCACCTCAGCTGAACCAGAACGTCGGCCGCCGCAAGGAGGCCGTGGCGCGCGTGCGGATCGCCCCGGGCACGGGGAACATCACGATCAACGGCCGCACGATGGACGAGTACTTCGGGCGCGAGACCTCGAAGATGATCCTGGTCGAGCCGCTCAAGCTCGTCGATCAGATGGGCAAGCTGGACGTCTTCGTGAACGCCCGCGGCGGCGGTCTCTCCGGCCAGGCCGGCGCGATCCGGCACGGCATCAGCCGGGCGCTGTGCGAGCTCAACCCGGAGTTCCGGCCGGTGCTCAAGAAGGCCGGGTTCATGACCCGCGACGCCCGCGCGGTCGAGCGCAAGAAGTACGGCCGCCCCGGCGCCCGCAAGCGCTTCCAGTTCTCGAAGCGCTAGGCGCGAGGACCTCTCGAGACGTGCACGGCCGGCCCGCGGAAGCGGCGCCGGCCGTCGTCGGTTCTCCCGGAACGAGCCCGCGCCCGAGCCCGGGGTCCAGCTAGTCCTCGCCTCCGCCGTCCTCCCCCTTCACCGCCTGCTTCACGTTCCGCCCGGCATCCTTCGCCGCCTCGCCCACGTTGCGTCCGGCCTCCGCCGAGGCGCGGCCGATCTCCCGTCCGGCCTCCGCGGACGCCTGGCCGATCTCGCGGCCGACCTTCGCCGAGGCGTGACCGACCTCCCGGCCGGCGTCCTTCACGTCCTCGCGCGCGGGCTTCGTCGCGCGCCAGGTCTCCTTCGCGCCGTCGCGGAACAGGTGGCCGACCGCGGTCGCGCCCCGGCCGATGGCGCGGCCCGCCTCCTTGAACCCCGCCTTGATCTGCTCCTTGGCGGACCCGGAGGCCGCCTGCTCCTCGGCGCGCACGGCGGAGGCGGGCGCGATCGCGACGAGGGCGGCGGCGAGGATGGAGCGGTGGGAGCGGAGCATGGGCGAACCTCCGTACGCGTCGTGGGAGAGGATCATACCTCGGCCTCTCGTGTCGGCACTGGCTTGATGGGCCGCGTACGCGCCCATGGTGAAACGACCGAGGATGGGTGCGCAAGTCCCGGGTCCTACATGTGCGGTCCCGCGGACCCGGCATTGGAGTTGTCCAGATCGGGGTGCTAACCTCGGGGACGCATGGAACTCAACGAGATCCTGCAGATTGCGCTGCGCGCGAGCGCCTCGGACATTCACTTGAAGGCCGGGCTCCCGCCCATGTTCCGGGTGGACGGTGCGCTCGTGCCGCTCAAGGACGCGCGGCGCCTTCCGCCCGAGGAGATCGGGCGGATGTGCTTCGGGATCATGAACGAGTACCAGAAGGAGAAGTTCAAGCAGACGAACGAGGTGGACCTCGCGTACGGCGTCCCCGGCCTGGGCCGGTTCCGCGTCAACGTCTTCCAGCAGCGCGGGACGACGGGCGTCGTCCTCCGCGTCATCCCGTTCAAGATCCAGTCGATCGAGCAGCTGATGCTCCCCAAGGTGCTCGAGAAGATCGCGGCCGAGCAGCGCGGCCTCGTCCTCGTCACCGGCACCACGGGGTCCGGCAAGTCCACGACGCTCGCGGCGATGATCGATCACATCAACGCCACCGAGACCTGCCACATCATGACGATCGAGGATCCGATCGAGTTCCTCATCCGCGACAAGCGCTCGATCGTGAACCAGCGCGAGGTGGGCGTCGACACGATGAGCTTCGGGCAGGCCCTGAAGAGCGCGCTCCGCCAGGACCCGGACGTGATCCTGGTGGGCGAGATGCGCGACCTCGAGACGATCGAGACGGCGCTCACCGCGGCCGAGACCGGCCACCTCGTCATGTCCACGCTGCACACCCTGGACGCCACCGAGACCATCAACCGCATCATCTCGGCCTTCCCGCCGTACCAGCAGAAGCAGGTCCGGCTCCAGCTCGGCTCGGTGCTGAAGGGCGTCATCAGCCAGCGCCTCGTCCCGCGCGCCGACGGCAAGGGGCGCGTCCCCGCCATCGAGGTGCTGCTCGCCACGGCCCGCGTGCGCGAGCTCATCGAGGACAAGGACCGGACGAAGGAGATCCCGGACGCCATCTCCCAGGGCCACACGACGTACGGGATGCAGACCTTCGACCAGTCGCTCATGGGGCTCCTCAGGTCGAACCTGATCACGTACGAGGAGGCGCTCCGCCAGGCGACCAACCCCGACGACTTCGCCCTGCGCGTGTCGGGCGTCTCGGGCACCTCGGACTCGAAGTGGGACTCGTTCGAGAAGCCGCACGAGGCGGGCGCCGCGCCGGCGCGCCCCGCCCCCGGCGCGGGCGGACCGCCGCGCCCGCCGCCGGCGCCCGGCGCGCCCGTGGGACGGGTGCCGGCGCCCGGCAAGGCCGCCGCCCCGGCGAAGGCCGGCGCGGCCGGCGACGACGACTTCCAGATCGAGCGGTTCTAGCCGATGCCGGGCCCTCGCTCCCGGACCCGGCGCGCCGCCGCGCAGGAGCAGCCCCCACCGCAACGCGCCCGCGCCCTCGCGCTCCGGCTGCTCGCGCTCCGCGCGCGCACCGAGGCCCAGATCCGCGCCCGGCTCGAGCGCGAGGAGCTCGGCGCCCACGCCGACGAGGTGGTCGAGTGGCTGCGCGGGCTCGGGTACCTCGACGACGGCGCGTACGCGGCGGCGCGGGCGCGCACGCTCCTCGGGCGCGGCGGGCTGGGGCCGCGCAAGGCCGAGCAGAAGCTGGTCCAGGCCGGCCTCCCGCCGGCCGCCGCCAGGGCCGCCGTCCGCGCGGCGCTCGCGGGCGAGGAGGGGACGCCCCCCGGGGATGCCGAGCGGGCGCTGTGCCGGGCGCTCGCGGAGCGCCGGGCGCGCCGACCGCTCGCCGAGCTCGACGCTCGCGGGCGGGCGCGGCTCGGGCGGTTCCTGGCGGGTCGCGGGTTCGGCGGCGCGGCGATCGGGGCCGTGCTCGGGATCTGGACCGACGGGGAGGGGTGACCGGGCCGAGGGCCGAACCCTGGTGCCCGAAACCCAGGGCCTTGGTATGTTCGGCGCCCCATGCGCCGCGCCCTCCTCGCCCTCCCGCTCGCCGCCCTGCTCTCCGCCTGCGCCACGAAGCACACCACCGCCGGTGGCGCGCTGCGGCTCGGCACGACCGCGGAGGAGAATTACCAGCGCGGCGTCGACGAGCTCGGCGAGAAGAACTATCCGGAGGCCATCCGCTTCTTCGAGTACGTGCGGGCGAAGTACCCGTACTCGAAGGTGAGCGCGCTGGCCGGCCTGCGGCTCGCCGACGTGAAGTTCGCCGAGGGCCGGTTCCTCGAGGCCGCCGAGGCGTACGAGGCCTTCCGGAAGGATCACCCCACCTCCGACGAGCTCGACTACGCCGAGTTCCGCGCCGGGCTCGCCCACGCGAAGGCCGCGCCGCAGGACTTCTTCCTCCTGCCGCCGCTCGAGGAGAAGGATCAGGCGGAGACCGAGAAGGCCGTCGCCGCGCTCCGCGCGTTCATCGAGAAGCGCCCCTCGTCGCAGTGGGTGCCCGAGGCCAGGAAGGCGCTCGCCCGGGCCGAGCACCTGCTCGCGAAGCGCGAGCTGTACGCCGGCGACTACTACGCCAAGCACGAGCGCTGGGCCGGGGCGGCGGGTCGCTACAAGGGGCTCGTGGACCGGTTCCCGAACTCGCCGCTCGCCGACACCGCGCTCTGGCGGCTCGCGCGGGCGCAGGTGAAGCTCGACCAGAGGTTCCTCGCGCGCCAGGCGCTGCAGCGGCTCATCGCGGAGCACCCGGAGAGCGGCCAGCGCGCCGAGGCGGAGAAGCTCCTTGAGTCGCTCCGCTGAGCGCGGAGCGGATCGGCGGCGGCTCGGCGCGCCGCACCTCGTGCCGCTGGCGGCGGTCGCCGCCGCCATCGTCGTGCTCTGGCGGTTCGGCCCCGCGCTCCTCGACGCGGAGCTCGCGACCGCCGCCGCGGGCGCCGGGGCGCAGGTGAAGGCGGCGCTCGCGGCGCAGCGGCGCGCGGCGATCGACGACGTGTACGGGTTCCGGGCGGGCGGGCGCGTCGCGCTCGATCCGGTCGCGTTCGCCGACGTGACCGTGTCGGCGGACGAGGGCCGCGCCGAGGTGCTCGCGGTGGTCGAGGCGCAGGGGCGGGTGACGTGGCCGCGCGGGGAGACGTCGCTCGGCTACGTGGGCCGGGAGGCCTTCGTCATGGCCCCGTGCCGCTCTGCCCGGTGGTGCGCCGACGGCGAGCAGTTCGCGAGCCTGCGCGGTGTGCTCACCGCGCTCTTCCGCCGGGCAGACGCGGCCGCCGCCGCCGACGCCGAGGCGGCGCTCCGGCTGGCCGCGCCCGCCTACGAGGGCGAGGGTGGGCGGGCGGCGCTGGCGGCGCGCCTCGCGGACGCGTACCGGACGCCCTCGCCCGCGCGCGTGCGGGCGTGGCAGATCCGGGTCGAGCGGGAGCGGGCGTCGGTGGGAGAGGACCTCGAGGTGTCCGGCGCGGACGGTGCGCCGGAGCGGCGACGCGCCGTCTACCGGCTCGCACGCGAGGACGGGCGGTGGGTGTTCGTGGACGGGTTGTGACGAGTAGGCTAGACCGGGCGCATGAGCGATACCCTCAAGCAGGCGTTCGAGCTCGGTCGCGGGTACTACCTGAAGAAGGAGTACGGCCTCGCCGAGCAGTACCTCACCGAGGTGGTCGAGCAGAACCAGTCGTTCGCCGACGTCTACAACATGCTCGGCGTCATCTACCACGACCAGGGCCAGTACCAGAAAGCGCTCCGCGCCTTCGAGGCCGCCCTCCGGCTGAACCCCGGCTACACCGACGCCGCCCTCAACCTCGCCGTCACGTACAACGACACCGGCCGGTACAAGGAGGCGCAGGAGACGTACCGGCACGCGCTCTCGCGCTCCGGGGCGTCGCACGGCAAGCTCGATCGCTACGTCCAGGGCAAGCTCGCCAACATGTACGCCGACATCGGCGACGTCTACCTCTCCTCGGGCCTGTACGCCGAGGCCATCGCCGAGTACCGCCGCGCGCTCGCGCTCGGGCCGTCGTTCGCGGACATCCGGTGCAAGCTCGCCGGCGCGCTCCGGGACGCGGGCGAACGCGACGCGGCGATCGCCGAGTACGGCGAGGTGGTCCGCCAGAACCCGCAGTACATCCCCGCCCGCCTCCACCTCGGCCTCGCCCTGCTCGCCGCCGGCAAGCGCGACGAGGCGATCCAGCACTGGAAGACCGTGCTCGAGATGTCGCCGGGGAACCGGAGCGCGGAGCTGTACCTACAGTCGGCGGGGGCCTGATTCAGCAGCCGGGCGTGCGTCTGGTAGACTCGCAGCGCATGCTCGCCCCGCTCGCCGCCGCGCTGGTATCCGTCGCCGCCGCGGCGCCGGTCCCGGCCAAGCTCTCGAAGCCGGCCGCGGCGCCGCGCTTCCTCGTCGTGCTCGACCCGGGCCACGGCGGCGAGGCCGACGGAGCGCTCTCGCCCGCGGGGCTGAAGGAGAAGGACCTCACGCTCCAGATCGCGCAGCGGATCGGCGCCGAGCTCCGCAAGCGCGGGGTGAAGGTGGTCCTCACGCGCGCCGGCGATCTCTCGGTCCCCCTCGCGAACCGGCCCGCGATCGCCAACGCGATCGGCGCGGACGTCTTCCTCTCCATCCACCTCAACTCCATGGCGACCGCCGAGGGGCGCGCGCGCCACACCGGGGTCGAGACGTACTTCCTCTCCGCCGACGCCTCGGACACGCACGCCTCGGCGGTCGCCGCGCGCGAGAACGCCGACCGGCTCGCCGGAGAGGACGAGATCGACCCGAACGACCCCGTGGCCTCGATCCTCTCCGACCTCTCGGACGCCGACAGCCTCGCCGCCGCCTCGCGCCTCGCGTACGGCCTCCAGGAGCGGCTCGTGGCGCGGCTCGGCGCGCAGGACCGCGGCGTGAAGCAGGCGCCGTTCTACGTCCTCGCCGGCGCGCGCGTGCCGGCGGTGCTCCTCGAGCTCGGCTTCATCTCGCACGAGCACGAGTCGAAGCTCCTCGTCACGCGCGCCTACCAGGAGCGGATCGCCCAGGCCGTCGCCGAGGCCCTCCAGGCGTACGGGCAGGAGGCGCGCAAGGTGCGGAGGTGAGAGGGACGGCTGCAGGCTTCAGGTTGCAGGCTCCAGGAGAGGCGCGGTGCAGTTCCTGAAGCCTGGAACCCGGAGCCTGTAGCCGCTTCTCCCGGCCATTCTCCATGGCGCGGCCCGCGTCGCCGTGCTAATCCCGCCGGCCATGCGAACCAACGGTCGCGGCCCGCGCGAGCTGCGCAAGATCCTCCTCGAGCCCGGCGTCGCGAAGCACGCCGAGGGCTCCTGCCTGGCCCGCTTCGGGGACACGCACGTGCTCTGCACGGCCTCCCTCGACGACAAGGTGCCGCCCCACGTCTACGGGACGGGCGCGGGGTGGGTGACGGCCGAGTACGGCATGCTCCCGCGCTCGACGCACGAGCGGATGCAGCGCGAGGCCGCGCGCGGGAAGCAGGGCGGGCGGACGCTGGAGATCCAGCGCCTCGTCGGGCGCGCGCTCCGGGCGGCGATCGATCTGCGCGCGCTCGGCCCGCGGACGATCACCCTCGACTGCGACGTGCTCCAGGCCGACGGCGGCACGCGGACCGCGGCCGTCACGGGCGGTTACGTCGCGCTCGCCCTCGCGGTCCGGGCCATCGCGAAGAAGAAGCCGCTCGCGCACGATCCCATGCGGCGCAGCATCGCCGCCGTCTCCGTCGGCATCGTGCAGGGCGAGGTCCGGCTCGATCTCGACTACGGCGAGGACTCCACCGCCGAGGTGGACATGAACGTGGTCGCGACGGGGCAGGGCGAGCTCGTCGAGGTGCAGGGCACGGCGGAGGGCAAGCCGTTCCCGCGCGGCGACCTCGACCGCATGCTGGAGGCGGCGCTGGAGGGGATCGCGACCCTGACCCAGCTCCAGGCCGCGGCGCTGAAATGACCGCGACGGTGCTCTTCGGGACGACCAACCCCGGCAAGCTCCGCGAGCTGCGGCGGCTCGTGGCGGGGCTGCCGCTGCGCGTGCTCGGGCCGGAGGACCTTCCGGCGCCGCTCCCGGAGGTGGTCGAGGACGGGGCCACGTTCGCCGCCAACGCCGAGAAGAAGGCGGTCGCCTGGGCGCGGTGGTCGGGCCACGTCACGCTCGCGGACGACTCGGGGCTCTGCGTCGACGCGCTCGGCGGCGCGCCCGGCGTCCACTCGGCGCGCTGGTCGGAGCTCGAGCCCGAGGGCGAGCCGGCGAGCCCCGTGTGCGACCTCGCCGAGGCCGCGGTCGCCGAGCTCGGCCCCGCCGCGGGGCGCGCCGCGCGCGACGAGCGGAACAACGACAAGCTCCTGCGGGCGCTCGGGGGCGTGCCGGACGAGCGGCGGGGCGCGGAGTACCAGGCGGTCCTCTGCCTCGCCCGGCCCGACGGCGCCGTGGTCGCGTCGGTCGTCGGCCGGTGCCGTGGCCGGATCGGGCACGCCCGCCGCGGGACGGGCGGGTTCGGCTACGACCCGCTGTTCGTGACCGCCGCGGCGCCGGGTGCAGCGGAGCGGACGATGGCCGAGCTCGACGCAGAGGAGAAGGACGCCATCTCGCACCGCGGCGAGGCGTTCCGGAAGCTGGTGCCGGTCCTGGCGGGCCTCGTGCGCGGCTCTTGACGCGGGCCCGCCGGTCCGCTACAGACGGGCGTTCTCGGAAACGCCCTGGGCGAAAACGCCCTCGCTTCCGGGGCGTAGCGCAGCCTGGTAGCGCGCCTGCCTTGGGCGCAGGAGGTCGCGGGTCCGAATCCCGCCGCCCCGATCTTTGACAGAACGGAACAGCGTGGAGTTCGCGCACGGTTGTCTCGAGCGCCCGTAGCTCAGCTGGATAGAGCGTCGGCCTTCGAAGCCGCAGGTCGGGGGTTCGAGTCCCTCCGGGCGCGCCAAGTTTTACGGTGAGTATAGCTCAATCGGTAGAGCACTGGACTGTGGATCCGGGGGTTAGGGGTTCGAGCCCCCTTACTCACCC
>DASPMI010000011.1:0-2818 GCA_035627135.1 Anaeromyxobacter sp.
GTAGATGTCGTTCGCGTGCGCGAGCAGGAACGCGCCGGTCTTCTCCTTAATCTTCTTGCCGGCGTTGATGTAGGACTCCCAGGACGCCGTGAGCTCCTTCTCGGTCACGCCGGCCTTGTCGAGGATGTCCTTCCGGTAGAAGAGCGTGCCCGGGCCGACGTCGGCCGGCATCGCGGCGAGGATGCCCTGTCCCGAGGTGGCCTGGTTGTGGGTGAACTTGAGGAGCTGCTTGAGCATCGGCTTGCCGTTGTACGGCGCCGCGCCGAGGTCCTCGAGGCCGCCCGACTCCGCGAACCGGCCGATGAAGCCGATCTCGACCGCCATGACGTCCGGCAGGTTCGTGCCGGAGGCGAGGGCGGTGATCATCGCGTTGTGGTGATCGCCGAACGCGAGGGACTGGAGCTTGATCTTGATATCCGGGTGCTTCTTCTCCCACAGCGGGATCGCGGCCTTCGTCGACTCGTCGAAGCTCGGGAAGGACGCGACGGTGATGGTGGTCTCCGCGCGGGCCGTGACGGCCATGGCGGCGACGAGCAACGCGAGCGCCCAGCGGAAGCAACGCTTCATGTCATCTCCTCCGGTTGTGAACAGCACCGAACGACATCGGCGTACTGCGAAAGCACCGCTGGGTCGCCGTCAGGAAGCGGTCCAGCATGTGCGGGGAATCGGGCGAGCAGCGCGCCCGACGATGAGAAAGCGAAAGAGCGGGAACGGACGTCGTGCACGTCGAGAGGACGTACGGGCGGCCGCGCTATTCAGCGCACCTGCGGCCCCATGGGCCTGCGTCCCTCCGGGAAAACGCAGCGTTGTCGCGGACATGCCTATCTCACGACGAAAGCCCAACCGGGTCGCTCCGTGCGATCGGGCCCGAGCTGCGGGCGGTCGTCGCACTACCGAGGAGCCGCACTCTGCCGTTGCTGGTGCACGGGCGCAATCTTCGAGTGCACGAACAAAATCGAACATACCGTACAAAGAGCGAGGGAGCAAGCGGGCGACGCTGGAGCAGTCTGTAACGGTTCAGAGCGGTCAGTCCGGAGGCGGACGGCGCGTCTCCGTACAAAGAATTCGCGCACCGAACAAAGTTTCCCCGCGTTCCGGGACGGTTCGCCGCGCCCGAGTGGACGCGACAGACGGTGCGGTGGGCAGGCGGGCGAGGGCTAGTCGGCGCGCGCGATCGCGAGGACGACCACGCGCTTCGCGCCCGCTTCGATCAGGGCGCTGGCCGCGGCCGTCGCGGTCGCGCCGGTCGTCACGACGTCGTCGACGAGCGCGAGCTCGATCCCTGCGACCGATCGCGCGGCGGCGAACGCCCCGGCGACGTTGGCGGCGCGCTCGGCCCGGGAGCGCCCGACCTGCGGCGGCGTCTCGCGCGTGCGGCGGACGGCGCCGCGCAGGCGCCGCGCCCCGGCCGCGCGGGCGAGCGCGTCGGCGAGCAGCGCCGCCTGGTCGTACCCGCGCTCGATCCGGCGCGCGCGCCCGAGCGGCACGGAGACGACCGCGGCGTCGCGCGGCACCGCCACGCGCGCGGCGAGCCAGGCGCCGAGCGGGCGGGCCAGCGCGGGGCGGCGCTCGTACTTGAAGGCGTGGATCGCGTCCGCGAGCGGCCCGCCGAAGAGCCCGCCGGCGCGGAGCTCCTCGAACGGCGGCGGCGCGGTCCGGCACGGCGCGCAGGGATCGGCGTCGCCCGGGAGGCCGCAGCGGCGGCAGCCCGGCGGGACCGGCTCGATGGCGTCGGCGCAGACGGCGCAGAACGGCTCGACGTCGGTGGGCGCGCCGCACGCCGCGCAGCGCGGTGGGTAGACGAGCTCGAGGAGCGAGCGGGCGACGGCGCGGGCGGCGGCAGCGAGCCCTGCGAAGGGCCCGGAGGAAGAGGTGCCGACCTCGGGCGCGGGCTCGGGCTCGAGCACGGGAGTTACCGCACGACCATCCCGAGCCCCTTCATCTCCTTGGGCTGCGGGAGGCCCATCACCTGGAGCGCGGTGGGCGCGACGTCGGCGAGGATGCCCTTGTCGCGCAGCTTCGCCCCGCGGTAGTCGGGCGAGGCGAGGATGAAGGGCACCGGGTTGAGCGTGTGCGCGGTGTGCGGCTGCCCCGTGATCGGATCGGTCATCATCTCGCAGTTGCCGTGGTCCGCGGTGATGAGCATCGCGATGCCCATCTTCTGGCACACCTGCCAGAGCTTCCCGATGCACTCGTCGACGACCTTCACCGCCTTGACCGCGGCGTCGAGGATGCCGGTGTGGCCGACCATGTCCGGGTTCGCGAAGTTCGCGAGGACGAAGCCGTACTGGCCCGTCGAGAGCGCCTGGGCGAGCTTGTCCGCCACCTCGCGCGCGCTCATCTCCGGCTTCTGATCGTACGTCTTCACGTCGCGCGGCGAGGGGACGAGGATCCGGTCCTCGTTCTGGAACACCGTCTCCCGCCCGCCGTTGAAGAAGAAGGTGACGTGCGCGTACTTCTCCGTCTCCGCGGTCCGCAGCTGCCGCGCGCCGGAGCGGGCGACGATCTCGGGGAAGATCTCCGAGAGGTTTTGCGGCGCGTAGGCGATCGGGTAGGTGAACGTCTCGTCGTATTGGGTCATGCACACGTACGCCGAGAGGCTCGGCGGCGTGCCCCGGTCGAAGTCCTTGAACGTGGGGTCGGCGACGGCGCGGGTGATCTCGCGCGCGCGGTCGGACCGGAAGTTGAAGAAGAGGACCGCGTCGCCGTCCCGCACCGAGCCGATCGGCTTGCCGTCGCCGTCCACGACGACCGAGGGCTTCACGAACTCGTCCGTCTCGCCCGCGCCGTACGCCCGCTCCATCGCGGCGACGCCGGA
>DASPMI010000012.1:0-40504 GCA_035627135.1 Anaeromyxobacter sp.
TCTACTTCCGCGTCTGCTTCATCGACCCGTTCCAGGGGACGGTGATGGCGAACTACGCGGCGAAGGAGCTGAAGGCCAAGAAGGCGGTCATCGTCCGCGAGGTCTCGAACGACTACTCCGTCGGCCTGGCGCGGTTCTTCGCGGATCACTTCAAGAAGCTGACGGCCGACGAGGCCGCGATCCTCTCCGAGCTCAACTACAACACGGGCGACCAGGACTTCACCGCGCAGCTCACCACTCTGAAGGCGATGAAGCCGGACGTCATCTTCGCGCCGGGCAACTACACGGAGAGCGCGCTCCTCATCAAGCAGGCCCGCGAGCTCGGGATCACCGCCCCGTTCCTCGGCGGCGACACCTGGGAGGCCCCGGAGTTCCTCGACGTCGGCAAGGCCTCGGTCGAGGGCGCCGTGTTCTCGACCTTCTTCGCGACCGAGGTGCCGATCACCGACACCTCGAAGGTCTTCCTCGACGCCTACCGCAAGCAGTACCAGAAGGAGCCGGCCGCGGTGACCGCCCTCGGCTTCGACGGCTACCTCGTGGTCCGCGCCGCGATCGAGAAGGCGGGTACGCTCGACGGCACGAAGCTCCGCGACGCGCTCGCCAGCACCGCCGGCTTCCCCGGCGCGGCCGGCCTCATCACCTTCGACGAGAACCGCGACGCGACGAAGAGCGCCGTCATCAAGGTCGTGAAGGACGGCAAGTTCAGCTACCTCACCACGGTCCAGCCCTAGCCCGAGAGACGGCCCGCGGCGCGGGGCCCCCGGGCTCCGCGCCGTCCCCGGCGCGCCATGACGCTGCCCCTCTTCCTGCAGCACCTCGCGAACGCGCTGTCGCTCGGCAGCCTGTACGCGCTGATCGCCATCGGCTACACGATGGTGTACGGCATCCTCCGGCTCATCAACTTCGCGCACGGCGACGTCTTCATGCTGGGCGCGTACCTCGCGTTCTACGGCGCGGCGATCTTCCTCCTGCCCTGGTGGGCGACGCTCCTCCTCGCGCTGCTCGTCACCGCCGCGTTCGGCGTGGGCCTCGAGCGCGTCGCCTACCGTCCGCTGCGCGACTCGCCGCGCATCTCCGTGATGATCAGCGCCATCGGCGCCTCGTTCCTGATCGAGAACGTGGGCATCGTGCTCTTCGGCGGGCGGCCCAAGGGCGTGACCGTGCCCGAGGTCATGAACGTGAAGATCGAGCTGGGCGGCGTCTCGGTGATGTCGGTGAGCGTCGTCATCCCGCTCATCACGTTCGCCGTGCTCGCGGCGCTGGTCTTCGTCGTGCAGAAGACCCGGACCGGGATGGCGATGCGCGCCGTCTCGACCGACCTCGACGCCGCCCGCCTGCAGGCCATCGACGTGAACCGCATCATCTCCTTCACGTTCGGCGCCGGCTCGCTCCTGGCGGCGCTCGGCGGGATCATGTGGTCGTACAAGTACCCGCAGCTCAACCCGCTCATGGGGACGATGCCGGGCCTGAAGTGCTTCATCGCCGCCGTGATCGGCGGGATCGGCTCCATCTCCGGCGCGGTGCTGGGCGGGTTCCTGCTCGGCGCGATCGAGCTCCTCACGATCGCGTTCCTGCCGACGCTCACCGGGTACCGCGACGCGTTCGCCTTCGTGCTCCTCATCGTCGTGCTGCTCGTGAAGCCCTCGGGGCTTTTGGGCGGGACGCAGGTCGAGAAGGTGTAGGGGATGACCGTCGACACGGCTCAGCGGCGAAGGCGCCACCACCTCCTCACCGCGGCGGCCGCCGTCGCGTTCGCGCTGTTCCTCCTCGTCGCGGACCGCACCTTCGACGCGTTCTCGCTCCGCGTCCTGAACCTCTGCGGCATCTACGTGGTGCTGGCGCTGTCGCTCAACCTCGTCAACGGGTTCACGGGGCTCTTCTCGCTCGGCCACGCCGGGTTCATGGCGGTGGGCGCGTACACCTCCGCGCTCCTCACGATGACGCCTGCCGAGAAGGAGCTGAACTTCTTCCTGGAGCCGATCGTCCCGTGGCTCGCCGCCGTGACCGTGCCGTTCCCGCTGGCGCTCGTCGCCGCCGGGGCGGTGGCCGCGGCGCTCGGGTTCGTCATCGCCGCGCCCGCCCTCCGGCTCCGGGACGACTACCTCGCCATCGCGACCCTGGGGTTCGCCGAGATCATCCGCGTCGTGCTGACCAACTTGCAGCCCGTGACCAACGGCGCGCTCGGGCTCAAGGGCCTGCCGCGCTTCGCGGGGACCGGGGTTGTCTGGACGTGCGCCGCCCTGACCGTCCTGTTCATGGTGCTCCTCGTACGCTCCGCGTACGGGCGCGCGCTCAAGGCGATCCGCGACGACGAGATCGCCGCCGCGGCGATGGGCGTCGACGTCTTCCGGACGAAGGTGGTGAGCTTCACCATCTCGAGCTTCATGGCGGGGGTGGGCGGGGCGCTGCTCGGCCACGTCCTCACCACCATCGACCCGAAGATGTTCACCTTCATGCTCACCTTCAACATCCTGCTCGTCGTGGTGCTGGGCGGGATCGGGTCAATCACCGGCTCGGTGATCGCGTCCTTCGCGGTCACCGTCCTGATGGAGGCCCTCCGCTTCCTCGACGGTCCCCTGGCGCTCCGCATCGGCGAGTTCGAGCTGTTCCGGACGGAGGCACGGCCGGGCCTCCGCATGGTCGTGTTCTCCGCGTTCCTCATGGCCGTGGTGCTCTTCCGCCAACGCGGGCTCATGGGGACGCGCGAGTTCTCCTGGTCGATGTTCTCGCGGGCGGGGCTCCTGCCGCGCCGGCGCGGCGGCGACGCCGCGGGGGGAACGCATGGCGCTGCTTGAGACCGACAAGGTCACCATGCGGTTCGGCGGCCTCACGGCCGTCTCCGAGCTCGACGTCCGGATCGAGCCGGGTGAGATCGTCGGCCTCATCGGGCCGAACGGCGCGGGCAAGACCACCGCCTTCAACGTCATCACCGGCATGAACCGGCCCACCGCGGGCCGGGTGCGCCTCGACGGCAAGGACGTGACCGGCCTCGCGCGGCACGAGATCTGCCGGCGCGGCATCGCCCGGACGTTCCAGAACATCCGGCTCTTCCGGGAACTGTCGGTCCTGGAGAACGTCCTCGTCGGCTGCCACGCCCACGTCGCGCCGGGAGTGTTCTCCTCCGCGCTGCACCTACCGGGCTACCGCCGCCGCGAGCGCGAAGCCCGCGACTTCGCCTTCGCGCTCCTCCGCGAGGTGGGCCTCGAGGGCAACGCCGACGACCTCGCGGTCGCGCTGCCGTACGGGAAGCAGCGGCGGCTCGAGATCGTGCGGGCGCTCGCGACCCGCCCGCGGCTCCTCCTGCTCGACGAGCCGGCGGCGGGCATGAACCCGCAGGAGTCGGTCGAGCTGATGCACCTCATCCGGCGGATCCGGGACCAGTTCCAGCTCACGGTCCTCCTCATCGAGCACCACATGCAGGTGGTGATGGGGGTGTGCCAGCGGATCTACGTGCTCGAGTACGGCGAGACCATCGCCCACGGAGATCCGGCGGCCATCCAGAACGACCCGAAGGTCATCGAGGCGTACCTGGGAGCAGGGTGATGCTGAGGATCCAGGGACTCTCCGCGCATTACGGCGGCATCCACGCCATCCAGGGGATCGACCTCGAGGTCCCGGACCGAGCGGTCGTGAGCCTCATCGGGGCGAACGGCGCGGGCAAGAGCACGACGCTCCGCTCCATCGTGGGCCTCGTCCGCGCGACCGCGGGCACGATCACCTGGGACGGCGCGCCGCTCACCGGGCTGCCGACCAAGGAGATCGTCCGGCGCGGCGTCTGCCTCGTCCCCGAGGGGCGCCGCGTGTTCCCCAACCTGACGGTGGACGAGAACCTGACCCTCGGCGCGTATGCGCGCTCGGATCGGGCTGCGATCGCGGCCGACCGTCGGAAGGTGTTCGAGCTGTTCTCGCGCCTCGCGGAGCGGCGGCACCAGCGCGCGGGCACGCTCTCCGGCGGCGAGCAGCAGATGCTCGCGGTCGGGCGGGCCCTCATGACGCGGCCGCGCCTCCTGATGATGGACGAGCCGTCGCTCGGGCTCGCCCCGCGCATCGTCAAGATGATCTTCGAGATCGTGCGGACGATCCACGCCGAGGGCGTGACGGTGCTCCTCGTCGAGCAGAACGCGAAGGCGGCCCTCGAGATCGCCGATCAGGCCTGCGTGCTCGAGACCGGGCGGATCACGCTGCGCGGCTCCGGGCGCGAGCTGCTCGCCGACGACCGCGTCCGGCGGGCGTATCTGGGCGAGGCGCACGCGGCCTGAGGCGCCGCTGGAGGCGCCGCCCAGGCGCCGCGGACCGACGCGTCGGGCCGGCGGCGTGCTCCGTGCCCAGAGTCTGGGCCGGAGGACGCTGCCATGGCATCCGAGCAGCCCGCAGGCCTGGCGGCCGAGGCGGGCCCCTTCCCGCCGGACGCGCCGCTCGCGACGTACCGCGCGCTCTTCCGGTCGCTCCCGGCCGCCGCGCCCGGCGCGCTCGTCGGTCGGTGCGACGCGCTCGCGATCGGTCCGCGCTGGTACCGCGCGCTGTTCACCGCGATCCTGTGGGCCGGCGGGCTCCGCGGCTGGAGCGGCAAGGAGTTCGCCCCCGGCGGCGCCGGCGTGAACCTGTGCCGGCGCGGCGACCGCCTGGTGACGCGGTGCCGCCTCCAGCTCGAGGGGCCGGTCGCGTCGCACGTGGACGGCCGGCCGGCGCTGCTCCTGCGCTACCTGGATCGCTCGCCGCTCCGGCTCGTGCGCGACGAGCTCCGGAGCATGCCCGACGGCACGGTCCTCGGGCTGACGTACCTCGTCCTCCCGCTGCTCTCGCGCGTCCGGCTCCCGTTCGCGATCCGGCGGGCCGAGCCGCCCGGCGTCCAGGCGCGACCGGCCCGCGCCGCAGCGGTCAGTCCAGCCCCGCGTCCGTCTGCATGACCACCTCGTCGGTCGGCGCCCCGTGCACCGCGGGGACGGACCCGAGGCGGCCCGCCTGGAAATCCTCGATCGCCTGCCGGATCTCGTCGCGCGTGTTCATCACGAACGGGCCCATCCACGCGATCGGCTCGCGGATCGGCTGGCCGCCGAGGAGCAGGATCTCGAGCGCGGGCGCGCGCGCGTCCTGCTCGCGGTCGGCCTCGGCGACGACGAGATCGCCGGGGCCGAACACCGCGAGCTGGCCCATGTCGATCGGCCGCCGCTCCTCGCCGACGGCGCCGCGGCCGGCGAGGACGTAGGCGAGCGCGTTGAACTCGCGCGGCCAGGGGAGGACGGCGCGCGCGCCGGGGGCGACCGTGGAATGGACGAGGGTGATGGGCGTGTACGTCGACCCGGGGCCGCGGTGTCCGCCGAGATCGCCGGCGATGAGGCGGACGAGCGCGCCTGCGTCGGCCGAGGCCAGGAGCTGCACGCGGTCGCGCTTCAGGTCCTGATAGCGCGGCGCCGCGAGCTTCGACGCCCGCGGGAGGTTCACCCAGAGCTGCAGGCCGTGGAAGAGCCCGCCGGACATGACGAGGTGCTCGGGCGGCGTCTCGATGTGCAGGATGCCGCGCCCGGCGGTCATCCACTGCGTGTCGCCGTCGGTGATGACGCCGCCGCCGCCGTTCGAGTCCTGGTGGCGGAGGATGCCGTCCATCATGTACGTGACGGTCTCGAACCCCCGGTGCGGGTGCCAGGGCGTGCCCTTCGGCTCGCCGGGCGCGTACTCGACCTCGCCGATCTGGTCGAGGTGGATGAACGGATCGAGCCGGGCGAGATCGACGCCCGCGAAGGCGCGCCGGACGGGGAAGCCCTCGCCCTCGAAGTCGGCGGGGGCGGTCGAGATCTGGCGGACGGGGCGGACGCGGAGCTCCGCGCCCGCGGGCGCGACGACGCGCGGCAACCGGGTGACGTCCTCGACGGTGACGGCGGGCATGGAGCCTCCTCGCGCGCGGGCGCGTGGTCCCTCCCATGGCGAGGCGGGCCCGGCTGCGCACGGGAAAGGCGCGCGCGAGCTCGGCGCGGCGAGAAGGGGGTCGGCCGGGCCCGAGCCTCGGCGCGGACGTCAGTTCCAGGGGAGCCGAGCCCGGGTGTCCCAGTACCGCGCGGGAGGCTCGCGGAGTGCCTCCAGCGCCGCCAGGTCGCCCGCGGTGAGCTGGACCTGCCGAGCAGCGAGGTTCGACGCGAGGTGCTCCACGGTGCTGGGCCCGACCAGGACCACGTCGGCCCAGGGGCGCGAAAGGGCGGCGGCGATGGCGACGGCGTCCGGCGTCACCCCCCGTGAGGCCGCGATCCGCGCGAGCGCCGAACCCTCGCGCGCGTCGCCGCGCGACGTCAGGCGCCCGTTCGCGAGCACCTCCTTCAGGAAGACGATCATCCCGGCCTGGCTCGCCTCCTGGAGCGCCTCCTCGCAGGACCGCTCGAGCACGTTCCAGGTGGCCTGGACCGCCCCGAACAGCGGCGCTCCACCACGGGTGATCGCCATCGCGCGCCGCAGCGTCTCCGCCTGCCGGGGACCGCTGGTCGTGAGTCCGATGACGAGCGGCCGCTCCTTGAGCCGCGCGAGGGCGTCGAGGATCGCGTCGTCCTCCAGCACGCCGCTCTCCAGCGTCGCGGAGTGGATCTGGTAGAGGCGCAGGTGCTCCCGGAGGATCGAGGTGCTCTCCCGCGCCTGCCGCTCGAGCATCGCGAGCGAGTGCTCCTTGCGCTCGTGGACCGGCGCGTCCACGCGCCAGTCGCCGACGTAGACGTACCCCCACTTCGATCCCACCGCGACGTCGACGGGGGAGAGGCCCCGCGCGTCGATCCAGCTCCGGACGAAGCGCTCGGCCAGCCCGTAGGACCGGGCCACGTCCACGTACCGGATGCCGTGCCGGAACGCGGCGTCGAGGACGGCGTGCGCCTGGCGCTCCATCGCCTCGGGCGTGCGGTCGCGGAAATCGGCGGCGTGCTGGACGGCGATGTACGCGGGGCGGCCGAGCGCGGCGGTGCCGAGCCCCAGCCGACCTGCGATGTGCCTGCGTTCGAGCATCGTGTCTCCCCGCTCCGTTCGTGGGCGCCGATCACGTCGCCCCACCGCCCCGGCGGCTCGCGAGCGCGCGCGAGAGCCCGTCGGCGACGCGCGACGCGAACAGCAGGAGCGCGACGGTCATGGCCGCCGTGCCTGCGATCGGAGACCACCGGTAGCGGCCGGTCCGGCTGATGAGCTGCCCCGAGACGACCGAGGTGACGAGGAGGCTGTGGCGGGGAAGGGCGGTCGCGACCTCGCCGGCGGGCACGCGCGCCATCCGACGGCTCAGTATGCCCGATGGGAGGAGCCGCCCCCGAGCGCCTCGAGCAGCGAATCGGCGTCGAACGGGCCGTCGTGGCGCTGGCCGTTCACGAAGAACGTCGGGGTCCCGTTCACGCCGCTGCGGGCTCCGTCCAGGAACTGGCGGCGCACCTTCTGCCGGTGCCGGCGTTCGTCGAGGTCGGTCCGGAACCGGTCGACGTCGAGCCCGAGCGCCTCGGCGTACGAGACGAGCGCGTCCGGATCGAGCGCCTCCTGGTTCTCGAAGAGCAGGCGGTGCATCTCCCAGAACCGCCCCTGCGCCGCGGCGGCCTCGGCCGCCTCCGCCGCGAGCGCCGCGTGCGGGTGGACCTGCGAGAGGGGGAAGTGCCGGAACGCGAACGACAACCGGCCCTCGAGCGCGCGGCGCACGTGCTCCACCTCGGGGAACGCCGCGCCGCAGGAGGGACACTCGAAGTCGCCGTACTCGACGAGCTGGACGGGCCCGTCGCGCGGGCCCGAGACGTGGTCGTCCGGGCCGATGGGGGTCCGGAGCTGCGTCATGGCCGTGCCTCTCCCTGCGCCTCGCGCCCCAGCGGCTCCGGCCCGCGGCCTTCCCCGGCCTCCTGCCGGAGGCGCTCGAGCGCGTCGAGCACCCCGTCCACGCCGGGGTTCTGGTCCATCGGCGACACGGAGCTCCAGAACACCTTCCCGTCGCGATCGAGCACGAAGAGCGCGCGCTCGCAGACGCCCGCGTCCTCGCGATAGCAGCCGTACCGGCGCGACGTCTCGCCCTTCGGCTCGAAGTCGGACAGGAGCCGGAACCGGATGTTGCGCTGGTCGGCGTACGCACGGTGACACCAGACGGAGTCGACCGAGATCCCCACGACGCGGGCCCCGAGCGCCTCGAGCTCCGGCAGGAGCTCGCCGAACAGGGCCAGCTCTTCCCCGCACACCGGCGTGAAGTCGGCGGGGTAGAAGACGAGGACGGCCGGCGCGCCGGCCAGGTCCTCCAGCGACACCCATCGCTCCTCGGGGAAGGGGCTTCCGGGCGGCAGCTCGGCGGCCTCGAGGGAAGGGAGGCGGAAGGGCGGAGCGGGCGTGCCCGCGGAGATGGGCTCGGAACGGACGGGAGAAAGATCGGGCATCGGTCCACTAAGGTGCACCTCGGCGAGGGCCCGCGCAGACGCGCCACCAGCCGCGGCGCGCCGGGCGCTCACCCCTTCCGCGGCAGTGGGGGTAGGCGGGGCGGCCGTACGCCCCGGCGGACGGCGCCCGCGACCGGTGCGTACGCGAGCTCGAAGCCCGCGCTCACGGCTCGCAGCAGCAGCCCTCCGCGGCTCATGTCGCCGCGGCCGACGAAGTCCACCGGGAAGAGCAGGCGCTCGCCGAACACCTCGAGGAGCGGGGTCACGTACTTGTCCGCCGCGACGCTCCCGAGCAGCACGACCTCGCCGGCCGGGCCGACGTCCGCGGCGAGCGCCGCCGCGTCGCGCTGGAGCGGCCCGCGGAAGCGAGGATCCGCGGCGTCCACGGGGACGGCCGCGTACGCACGCAGGTCCCCTTCGCGGACGACCGTGCTGGCCGGGACGAGACCGGCGCCCGGCGCGATGACGAGCACCGCCGAGCGCCCCGGCGGTGGGCGGCCGAAGGTGGCCGCGTAGGCGAGCTTGCCGCGGAAGTAGAGGCCGCTCGCGAACCGGAAGACCTCCCCGAGCTCCGCCCCCGGGCCCTGCACCGCGCGCGCGAGCGGAAACTGCGCGCGCGGCGAGAACAGCAGCTCGATGCGGACGCCGCCCGCGCGAGCGGGCGAGAGCAGGAAGACGCGCGGGGACGCCGCGGCGCGCGGCTGGGCTGGGGCGGTTCCGTCGGCGGCGGTCGACATGGCTCCGGCGCCCGGATCATGTCGCCGGACGCCGGCGGGCGCAGCGAGCCGCCCGGCGGGCGTGTATGCCCTGGCTTACACGGTGGACCGAGGGCGTGGGACGCGTGCGGCGCCGGGACCCATCCCCTTGCCGGGGCTGCTGCGCGCGTGCGAAGTTCCGTGCGCTCGCACCGGTACCGCTCGCGCGCCAGGTCGCGCACGGACACTACAAGGAGCCTCCATGAAGCGGATCCTGCTCGCCGCCGCCTGCCTCGCGGCCATCGCCTTCCACGGCACCGCCCGCGCGGCGGATGCGTCCCTCCAGAACGTCAAGGCCAAGGCCAAGCTCGTCATGGGCCTCGACGACGCGTTCCCGCCCATGGGGTTCCGGAACGAGGACAACGAGATCGTCGGCTACGACGTCGACCTGGCGAAGGAGGTCGCGAAGCGGCTGGGCGTGACGCTCGTGCCGCAGCCGATCGACTGGAACGCGAAGGAGCAAGAGCTCAACACCGGGGCGATCGACTGCATCTGGAACGGCTTCACCATCACCGAGCAGCGCAAGCAGGCGGTCCTCTTCACGAAGCCGTACCTCAAGAACGCCCAGGTCGTGGTGGTGAAGAAGGGCTCCCCGTTCACGACGCTCGCGAGCCTCAAGGGCAAGAAGGTCGGCCTCCAGGCCGGCTCCTCGGCGGCGGGCGCGCTCGAAGGCGCGAAGGAGTTCCGCGCGTCGCTGAAGCAGGTGGTCGAGTTCAAGGACAACCTCACCGCGCTCATGGACCTCGAGGTCGGCGGCGTGGACGCGGTGGTGATGGACCTCATCCTCGCCAACGACAACATCAAGCGCTCGGGGAAGCCGTACGTCGTCCTCAAGGAGAGCCTCGCCCCCGAGGTGTTCGGCGTCGGCTTCCGCAAGAACGACGTCGCCCTCCGCGACGCGGTCCAGGCCACCCTCGAGGCGATGGCCAAGGACGGCACGATCGCGAAGCTGAGCACGAAGTGGTTCGGCTCGGACATCTCGGTCGTCGGGAAGTAGCGGGGGCGGGCGCGGGCGTATGTGGAAGCTGCTGGGCCAGCTCCTCGAGGGGACCGTCGTCTCGCTCGAGGTCTTCACCCTGACGCTCGTCTTCGCGATCCCCCTGGCGCTGCCGGTGGCGCTGGGGCGGATGTCGAGGAACCCGTTCGTCCGCGCCCCCGTGAACCTCTACATCCAGGTGATGCGGGGGACGCCGCTCATCCTCCAGATCATCTTCGTCTACTTCGCGCCGTACTACGTCCTCGGCCTCTCCTGGGGTGAGCACCGGCTCGCCGCGGTGATCGTCGCGTTCGCCGTCAACTACGCGGCCTACTTCGCCGAGATCTACCGCGGCGGCATCCAGTCCATCCCCAAGGGGCAGTGGGAGGCCGCGAAGGTGCTCGGGTTCACGCGCGCCGACGCGTTCTTCCGCGTGATCGTCCCGCAGGTGGTGAAGCGGATCCTGCCCGCCTCGGCCAACGAGGTGATCACCCTGGTCAAGGACACCGCGCTCGCGCAGGTCGTCGGGCTGGCCGAGCTCTTCCGCGTGGCGCAGAACGCCTCCGCCCGCCAGTTCTCCACCACGCCGATCTTCGTGGCGGGCGCGTTCTACTTCGTCATGAACTGGGTGGTCTCCGAGTTCTTCGTGCGCTGGGAGCGCAGGCTCGAGTACTACTAGGCGGACCCCCCATGGACGTCGTCCAGGTCGAGCACCTCTCGAAGTCGTTCGGCGAGCACACGGTCATCTCCGACGTGTCCTTCTCCGTGCACCGGGGCGAGGTGCTGGCGATCATCGGCCCGTCCGGCTCGGGCAAGTCCACGCTGCTCCGCGCGATCACCCACCTCGAGACGGTCGAGCGCGGGACGATCACCATCGGTGGCATCCGCCTCGTGCACGACGGCGTCTATGCCGATCCGGCGACGCTGCGGCGCGCCCTCCTCCAGCTCGGGCTGGTCTTCCAGGACTTCAACCTGTTCCCGCACTTCACCGTGCTCCGCAACGTCACCGAGGCGCAGGTGCGCGTCCTCGGCCGCGACCGCGCGCGCGCGGACGAGGTGGCGCTGGGGCTGCTCGACAAGATGGGGCTCGCCGGGAAGGCGTCCGCGTATCCCGGAGCGCTCTCGGGCGGGCAGAAGCAGCGGGTGGCGATCGCGCGCGCCCTCGCGCTCGGGCCGCAGGTGCTCCTCTTCGACGAGCCGACGAGCGCGCTCGACCCCGAGCTGACGCACCAGGTGCTCGAGGTGATCCGGGCGCTCGCCGCCGAGAAGATGACCATGGTCGTGGTCACCCACGAGATGGCCTTCGCGCGCGACGTGGCCGATCGCGCCATGCTCATCGACGCCGGCGTGATCGTCGAGGAAGGTCCGGCGCGGGAGCTCATCGAGAACCCGCGCAACGAGCGGACCCGGGCGTTCCTGAAGCGGTTCTCGCAGCCGCGCGGCCCGTGATGGGCGGCAGCGCGGCGCGACCCGCCGCGTTACCTCACGCCCATGAGCGCCGTTCGCCCGGAAGCCGCGCCCCCTGCACCGCTCCCCGCCGCGTTCCTCGGACACGGCAGCCCGATGAACGCGCTCGAGCACAACCGCTACACCGAGGCCTGGCGCGCCTTCGGCGCCGCGGTCCCGCGGCCCCGGGCCATCCTCGCCGTCTCGGCGCACTGGTACCAGAACGCGACCGCGGTCACCGCGATGCCGCGGCCCCGCACCATCCACGACTTCTACGGGTTCCCGCAGGCGCTCTACGACGTGCGGTACGAGCCGCCCGGCATGCCCGAGCTGGCCGAGGAGATCGCCGAGGTGGTGCAGCCGACCTACGTCGGGGCGGACGTGGACGGCTGGGGCATCGACCACGGGACCTGGTCGGTGCTCGTGCACGCGTTCCCCGAGGCGGACGTGCCGGTGGTCCAGCTCTCGATCCACGCCGCGAAGCCGCTCGAGTACCACCTCGCGCTGGGGGCGAAGCTCGCGCCGCTCCGCGCGCGAGGCGTGCTGGTGGTGGCGAGCGGCAACGTGGTGCACAACCTGCGGGCGATCGACTGGCGCGCGCCGGCGAGCGGGGCCGACTGGGCGATCCGCTTCGGCGAGCGCGCCCGCGAGCTCCTGACCGGGCGGCCGGAGGACGCGCCCTCGCTCGCCGAGCACCCGGACTTCCGCGCCGCGGCGCCGACGCCGGATCACTTCCTGCCGCTGCTCTACGTCGCCGGGCTCGCGTCCGCGGCAGGGGCGCCGCTGGACGTGCTCGCGGACGGCTACGCGTACGGCTCGCTCTCGATGGCGTGCTACACGCTCGGCGCGCGCGTACCGCAGGTCGCCGGGCGGGAGGAGGCGGCGGCGCGCCTCGGAGAGGGCGCGCCGCCGGACGGCGCGAACGTCTGACGGCGGCGCGCCGGGTCCTTCGCCCGCGCTACGTCCTCGCCTCGCGCTCGCTCACGTCGCGCAGCGTCTCCGAGGCCGTGTCCGGCGCGTGCTCCGCGACGTCCGAGAGGCTGATCACCCCGAGGAGCCGCCCTTCCTCGTCGCAGCAGATGATCCGCGACTTGTGGTTCTCCGCCATCGCGAGCTGCGCGTCCTGGATGTCGTCCTCCGGCCGGCAGGCGATCACCTCCTCGGTCATGATCTCCTCGACGAAGGTGCTCGACGGCCTCTTGCCCGCCACGGCGCGGATCGCGATGTCGCGGTCGGTGAGCGTCCCGAGGACCTTCCGCGACTGGTCGCAGACGGGCAGGAACCCGATGTCGTGGTCCTTCATCCGGATCGCCGCGTCCTCCACGGTGTCCCGCGGCGAGACGAACTGGACGTCCTTCTTCATGATCTCTTCGCAGCGCATGGTCTCCTCCTCCGCGCGCGCCGCCGTGCGGCGGCCGGCCCATCGCCCGGATGGCCGCCGTCACGACGTCCGCCGCGTGTCCCAAACGCTGCGGGTGCGCGCCCACGATCGCAACAGGGCGCCGCCGCCCGCTCCCTCGCCGGCGGGGCGCAGGCTCAGTCCCACCACGCCAGCAGCACGGGCGGGCCGAGCTCCTCGAGGAGCTCGTCGGTGATCCCGAAGTCGCCGCTCGTCGCGGGCACCACCTCGTCCGGCTTCAGCGCCTTCAGCGCCCGGCGCGCCTCCGTCTCGGGGATCGCGCCGGCGATCAGCGCGGCGTTGGCGAACGGCCAGTACTCCTCCCCGGGGTCCACCTCGCCGATGAGGAGGTGCACGGAGCGGACGTCCGGCCGGCGCGCGAGCCCGGTGAGCACGTCGCGGAACGTCGCGATCCCGGGGTGGGGGGACAGGTTGCAGCCGATGGAAGCGTCGTCGTCGTTGCCGTCGAAGAACCGCTCGACGCCCACGAGCGCCGGCTCCGCGGCGTCCTCGAGCTCGTCCTTGAGCGCCCGGCACTTGTTCTGATCCATGAGGGAGCCTCCATCGGGTCGATCCAGACATCATAGCCAGAGTCGCGCGAGCCGCGGCGGCAGGTGGGCGCCGTGACACGGCGAGGGCGCGCCCCCAGGCGTTCCGGGCACCTAGGCGGTGGCACGGGCGGCATCACGGTTGCACCATGCAACGAGATGCCTTCCATCGGACACCTCGCGGTCGGCCTCGCGGCGGGCCGGCTCCACGCAGGGCGCGACGGCCCGCGCCTCCGGGCGACCGCCCTGTTCACCGGCCTCGCGCTCCTCCCGGACCTCGACGGGCTCGCGCTCGTCTTCCAGCCGGGGCCGGGCTCGGTCTGGCGTCACCGGGGCGCCACGCACTCGCTCGCGGTCGCGGTCGCGGTGGCCCTGCTGGTGACGGCCGTCGTGGGAGGGCTGGGCCGCTCGCGGTGGCGGATGCTCGCGACCGCCCTCGCGGTGGCCGGGAGCCACGCGCTGTTGGACGCATTCACGCGCGGTGCGGGGGGTCCGATGCTCTTCTGGCCATTCTCGACCGAGAAGATCCTCTTCCCGTTCGCCGCCATCCCGGCGTCGCCGCTCCTGCCGCGGCTCCTCACGCCGCGGGGGATCGACGTCATGCTCCGCGAGCTGGTCCTGTTCGCGCCGCTCTACGCGTACGGCCTGTGGCCGCGGCGAGGCGGGCAGGGCCGCGCGGAGGTCCCCGGCTGAGAGGCTCAGCGGAGCGCCTTGCGGAGCGTCTCGTTCTCGACGGCGCGGAACCCCGCCCGCAGGTACAGGGCACGGCCGCGTGCGTTGGCGCGCGAGACCTCCAGCTCGAGCGCCACGGGAGGCTCCCACCCCAGCGCGCCCGCCTCGAGCAGCGCGAGGAGCTCGGTCGCACGTCCTCGACCGCGCGCCCTGGGCTCGACGTAGAGCTCGTCGATCGTGCAGATCAGGCCGCCGAGCTCGTTCGACCAGTACGGGACGAGCAAGGCATAGCCCTCCACGCCTGCGGCCTCCTCGAGCACGAGGCACCGGCCGCGGGCGGGCGCGCCACGGAACACCTCGAGCGTTCGCCGCGCCCGGGACGGATCGGGTGGAACGGAGCCGGGGTCCTCGCGGTACAGCGCGAGGTACAGCTCGATCACGCGGTCGTGATCCGCGGTAGAGGCGGGGCGCCACATGCAACGCCCATAACGACCGCGTGCACGCCCCGCCTCCACACACGACGCGGCCCCGGCCCACCGCGGGAGCGGCGAGCCGGGGCCGCGAGACGACGGCCTAGAAGTGCCCGTTGACGGTGCTCGTCACGCCACCCGAGGTGTACGTGACGGTGTACAGGTCCCCCGCGGTGGGGTGCGCCGTCCCGTTGCCGCCGAACTGCGCGGCGAAGAGCCGGCCCGTGCCCGCGGGCAGCGTCTGGCCCGCCGCGAGCTGCCACGTGTACGTGATCGCCGTGGCGGTGCTGGTGCGGGTCTGCGCGAACTGCCCACCGACCGTGTTGTACTGGCCCGTGGGGTTCACGCCCGGCGTCACCGCGACCGTGATGGTGACCGTCGCGGCCGTGAGCGTCGCGGTGTTGTCGAGCTTCACCTGCAGCTCGTTGTACCAGGGGCTGTTCGCGCTCACGACCGGGGTCGCGGTCACGACGCCGGCGGTGCTACCCGGGGTCACGGTGAGCGCGACGGTCACGTTCCCGACGAGCGTCCCGCTCGTGCCGGTGATCGTCACGTTCGTGGTCCCCGCGGCCGCGGTGCTCGAGGCCGCGAAGGTCGCGACGGTGCTCGCCCCGGTCGTCGACGCCGGGGCGAACGTCGCGGTCACCCCCGCGGGCAGGCCGCTCGCGGAGAAGGACACCGCGCCGGTGAAGCCGCCGGTCCTGGTGATCGTGACCGTGCTCGTGCCGCTGGAGGCCTGCGCGACGTTCAGCGTCGCGGGGGACGCCGAGAGCGTGAAGCCGGGCGCCTCCACGACGGTGAGCGCGACGGGCACGCTCCGAGTGACGTTGTTGCCGGAGCACGCGATCGCCACGTTCGCCGCGCCGAGCGTTGCGGCCGTAGAGGCCGAGAACGTGACCACGCTGCTGTTCGCCGTGGTCGAGGTCGGGCTGAACGCCGCGGTCACCCCGGAGGGCAGTCCCACCGCCGTGCAGGCGATCGGACTCGTGAAGTTGATCCGGACGAAGGAGAGCGTCGCCGTCACGCTCCCTCCGCGCGGCAGGCTCGACGACCCGGGGGTGATCGTGAACGTGAAGCTCGGCAGATCATCCTGGGGGATGCTCAGCGTCACGAGCGCCATGCGGCTGAGGGTCCCGCTCGTTCCGGTCACGGTCACCGGGTAGGTGCCGGGAGTGGTCGTCCCCGAGACGGTGAGGGTGAGCACGCTGGACGTCCCGGTGACGGACGCCGGCGTGAAGGAGGCGGAGACGCCCGCAGGCGCCCCGCTCGCCGACAGGGTCACGGTTCCGGTGAACCCACCGGTCCGGGTGATGGTGATCGTGCTCGTGCCGCTCGCGCCCCGGACCACGCTCAGCGTCGCGGGAGCCGCCGTCAGGCCGAAGCCGGCGGCGTCCACCACCGTCAGGGTGACGCCCGCGCTCCCGGTCACGGTACCGGCGGTGCAGGTGACGGTCACGAGGGAGGTCCCGACGGTCGCCGCGGACGAGGCGGTGAACGTGAGCGTGCTGCTGGTCGCGGTGGTCGAGACCGGGTTGAACGCGACCGTGACGCCCGCGGGGATCCCGCTCGCGCTGCACGAGATCGGGCCGGTGTAGCCGGTGGGCCGGGCGAACGTGAGCGTCGCGGTGGCGCTCGCGCCGCGGGTGACCGACAGCGTGCTCGGCGTGATCGTGACGAGCGGCGGATCGATCGTGACGGTGCTCACGGTGAGGCTGACCGCTGCCGTGCGTCGGAGCGTCCCGCTCGTCCCGGTCACCGTCAGCGGGTACGTGCCGCCGACCGCCGTGCTGGAGACCGAGAGCGTGAGCACGCTGGAGGCGCCCGTCGCGGAGGCCGGGCTGAAGGCGGCCGCCACGCCGGTGGGCAGCCCGGTCACCGTGAGGGCCACGGGGTCCGCGAGGGTCCCGGTGCGCGTGATGCCGATCGTCACCGTGCCGCTCGCGCCGCGGCGGACCGTGAGGCTCGACGGGGTCGCCGTGAGCGTGAAGTCCGCGGCCGGCGTGGAGGAGACGTCGCCGTAGAAGATGCCGCGGCCGTTGGTGCCGACGTAGACGCGGCCATAGATCCGCGGGTCACCCGCGATCACGGGGTTGATGGCGCCCACTGGTTGCGATCGTCGTTCACCCGGACCCAGCTCGCGCCGCCGTCGTCGGAGCGGTAGATGCCGTGCACGCCGCCGGACGGCGCGCCGGAGATGAAGACGGCCGGGTAGGTCTGGCCGGGGGCGGCCTTGCCGAAGCCGACCGAGGGGGCGGAGGTCACGTTGGCGAGCTTCGTGAACGTCGCGCCGCCGTCGGTGGAGCGGAAGAGGCCCGCGCCCTCGCCCGCGACCCACACGTCGCCCTGGCGCCCGGGCACCGCCTCGACCTTCGCCGAGGTGACGCCGGTGAGCCCGGCGCCGGCGGCCGTGAAGCTCACGCCGCCGTTCGTGCTGACGTAGAACGTGCCGCCCGCGAACAGGTAGAACCGGAGCGGGTTCACGCGGTCCGAGGCGACCTTCCCGTTCGCGCCCGTGGGGACGCCGGTGGATGCGGTCCAGCTCGAGCCGTTGTTGGTGGACCAGGACACCTGCGCCCCCGGGCCCTCGGGGGCCCAGACGACGCGGCTCGCGTCGGCGGCCGCGGCGATGGTACCGCCGCCTGCGACGCCGCCGGGCTCGGTGCTCGCCTGGAACCAGCTCGTGCCGCCGTCGTAGGAGAAGCCGGCCCGGTTCACGTTCGGGCTCGCCGACTTGTCGATGTTCCCCGAGCGGACGACGAACGTGGGCGTGAGCTCGGCGAAGTCGATGCTCGTGCCGGTCGTGAGGGTCGG
Organism: Anaeromyxobacter sp.; assembly: GCA_035627135.1. GTDB lineage: Bacteria > Myxococcota > Myxococcia > Myxococcales > Anaeromyxobacteraceae > Anaeromyxobacter. The sequence continues at coordinate 17,441 of DASPMI010000012.1, forward strand.
GGCGGTGAACATGAGCGCCGGGACCGCGTCGAGGTTCGCGTGCCGGAAGCCGCCGACGTCGCCGATGGCGCTGAGCAGCGGCGCGCCGGAGGGCGGGCTCACGAGGTCGAGGACCGCGGTCTCCTCGATGCCGGTCACCATCGGCCTGATGGTGATCTTGCCGCCGGTGTCCCACTTGCCGAGGTCGGTGGACGCGTACAGCGTCGCGCCGGTGCCGTACATCATGCGGTTGGAGTCGAACGGGTCGATCTCGAGGTCGCCGATCATCCAGCCGAGCTTGGGCGAGGGGACCGGGTCCTGCGGGAGGATGCCGAACGTGAGCCACGGGGTCGCGGTGGTGTCGAGCGTGTAGCGGAGGCTGCGCGCCGGGTAGCCGGCCCACTCCCAGATGCGGGTCCAGGTCGCGCCGCCGTCGGTGCTCCGGAACAGGATCGCGTCCGGCCACCAGGAGTTGAGGGTGGACACCATGATGGTGTTCGGGTTCTGGGCGTCCACGGCGAGGCCGCCGTAGCCGAAGTAGTTGTCGGCCGTGTTGGTGGAGGGGATCGGGCTGATGCGGGTCCATACGCCGGTGGCGGTGTCGAGCTTGTACACGTCGCCCTGCTCGCCGTCGTACGGGCCTGCCTTGTTGCTGTAGGGCACGTAGAGGACGCCGGTCGAGGAGAGGACGCCGTGGTGCGCGAGGAAGCCCGTGGGCTGTCCGGGCACGGCGGTCCAGGTCGCGCCGCCGTCCTTCGTGACGTAGATCGGGCTCGCCTTGTCGGCGACGCCCACGTAGATGGTCCGGGTGGCGCTGCCGGCCGCGCCCGAGCGCGGATCGAAGGTCACCCAGACGACGCCAACGTTGTCGGCGGTGTAGGGGTTGGCCGGATCCTGCACGTAGGTGCCGGGGTTCGGGAAGCTCGTCACCTTGGTCCAGGTGGCGCCGTGGTCGGCGCTCTTCCAGAGCCCGTTCCCGCTGCGGGCGCCCATGAAGAGGATGCGGTTGTCGTTCGGATCGACGGCGATCCGCTCGCCCATGTTGCGCGCCGGCATGTTGCCGCCGGTCTTGAACGGCAGCATCGTCACCTGGAAGGTGGCGCCCCGGTCGGTCGAGCGGAGCACGGCGCCGTTCTGGGACGTCCAGTCGTTCGTGTACGTGCCGGCGACGAGGTAGAGCCGGTTCGGATCCACGGGGTCGGTGGCGAGCGCGTCGACGCCGGTGAGGTTCCAGTCGGCGGGCGCGAGCCAGTCCTGGAGCGGGATCCACCGCGCCGCCGCCGGATCCCAGCGGTACGCGCCGCCGATGTCGGTGCGCGCGTAGACGAGGCCGGGCTGCTTCGCGTTGAAGACGATCCCCGAGATGAAGCCGCCGCCGCCGATGGCGACGTTCTTCCAGGTGTACGACTGCGCCTGGGCGGAGGAGGGGGCGAGCAGGGCGAGACACAGCAAGGCCGCGGTGCCGATCGCGGCCGTGCGACGCACGGGGTGCAGGACACGGGTCATGGGCTTCCTCACCGCTGAGGTGGAGACGCGAAGCGGGAACAGGGGATTGAAGCGAGCGAAAGCTACACGAACGGCGCCCGATTGAGGAGCGTCCGCGCGCGCGGTGCCCCGTGCAGGTCACCGCCCAGGGAAGGGCCGCGCGCCGCGCGATGGCGGCCGGTGCAATCGTTTCACTCACGGGAAGAGCCTGCGATCCCTCGCGAATCCGGCGATCGGCCGGAAACGTTTACGCAGCCGCGGCGATCCTGCGGCGCAGGCGCGCGAGCTCCTCCGCCAGGGCGGCGCCGTCCCCGTCGCGGAGCCGCGCCGCCACCGCGCTCGCGAAGGCGAGGGCGAAGGGGCTCTGCAGCGTCGGGAGGAGGCGCCCCAGCGCGCCGGCGTCGCGGCCCTCCGCGCGCGCCCGGAGCGCGGCCGCGGCCGCGTCGAGGTCGGCGAGCGCGGCGCGCTCGTGCGGGCCCGCGGGACGTGGAGCTTCGGGGGCGCTCGAGCCGGCCGCCGCGACCGGCAGGCGCTCGAGCAGGTGCGCGCGCAGGAGCTCCGCGCTCGCCGTGTCCGGCGGGGCCCAGCCGACGGGGTGATAGGTGACGAGCCCGCGGGCGTCGAGGGCGGAGCGGAAGAGCGCCACCCGACCGCCGGGCGCGGGCTCCGGCGGCGCGCCGCCGGCCAGCGTCGCGTGCGCGACGGCCGCGGCGTACGCGGGCTCGACGGCCTCGACGCAGGGGTGGCCGCGCGCGCTCGCGAGGCAGCCTGGATCGTGGGCGCACGGCGCGCAGGGCCACGCGGCCTGGAGCACGAGGTGGCCCGCGCCGGCCGGCCCGAGCTCCCGGAACGCGGACGAGCCGCTCGAGAGGAGCATCACGGGGGCGCCGGCGAGCGCGCCGAGGTGGACGAGGGCGGTGTCGCCGGTGACGAGGAGCGCGGCGTCGGCGAGGAGGCGCGCCGCCTCCGGGAGCGTGCACGCCAGCACGCCCGCGCCGGTCCCCGCGAGCGCCGCGGCCACGGCGGCCTCCTCGGCGGGCGAGGCCAGCGCCACGAGCGCGACCTCCGGGACGCGCGCGCGGAGCTCCCGGGCGAAGGCGGCCCACCGCGCCGCGGGCCAGGTCTTCTTCGGCTCGCTCGTCGTGAGCTGCAGCGCGACGAGGGGCCGACCCGGCCCCGGGAGCGGCGCGCCGGCGTCGAGCCCGAGGCGCGCGCGCGCCGTGCGCCACCAGTCCTCGACGGCGGGCGGGAGGCGGGCGACGAGGTCGGGGTCGGCGCGCGGGACCCCGAGCGCCTGGCAGGCGACGTCCGCGTAGTGGAGCACGCTCAGCGCGGCGCTCGTCCCCCAGTCGTTCAGCGCGGCGAGCCACGGCGAGCTCACCGCGGGCGCGCCGTCCCGCCGGACGAGGCCGAGCTGGCGCCGCCCGCCCACGGCGGCGGCGAGGTCGGCCGCGAACAGCCGGTGCGTGAGGTTCACGACGAGGTCGAAGTCGCGCGCGCGGAGCTCCTCGACGAGCGCGGCGCATGGGCCGAGCGGACCTCCCTGATGGTCGACCGGCAGCGGGTGGACGGTGGCCTGGGTCGCGAGCAGCGCGATCGCCGGCCGCGCCGCGGCCTGCACCAGCACGTGCAGCTCGCCGCCCGGATCCGCGGCGCGGAGCGCGGCGAGCGCGGGGAGGTGGACGAGCGTGTCGCCGGCGCGCAGGAGGGAGAGGACGAGGGTGCGGCGCACGAGGTCTCGTGTGCATCGTAGCCCAGGGCAGGGGTCCCGGCGCAACTCGGCTCCGTGCTAGCCTGCCAGCCCCTTGAACGCCTCCCCGAACGCCTCCACCACCGTCGACGAAGAGCCCGCGCCGCCGCTCCACCCGCTGGAGCGGTTCTCGGGCCGGCACCCCGCCCGCACGCTCGCCCGGCTCTACCGCCAGCACCTCGGCTCGCTGGCGCTCGCCACGTTCTACTTCGTCATCAAGCACAGCCCGGTGTGGCTCATGCCGGCGATCACCGCCCACATCGTCGACCAGGTGACCCGGCCGACCGAGCGGTCCTGGCGGCTCGTCTGGCTGGACGCGGCGGCGCTGGCGGTGATCCTCGTCCAGAACGTGCCGATGCACTTCGCGTACGTGCGCCGCCTGAGCGCCGCCTCGCGCTCCATCGAGACCCACCTGCGGGCGGCGATCTGCCGGCAGCTCCAGCAGCTCTCGATCGGCTACTACGCCCGGCAGAGCGCGGGGGCGCTCCAGGCGAAGGTGCTGCGCGACGTCGAGGCCGTCGAGCAGCTCACCCGGAACCTGTTCGACGTCGGGCTCGCCGCCCTGGTGAACGTGGTCTTCGCGCTCGGCGTGGTCGCGTTCCGGCAGCCGCGCTTCGTCCTTTACCTGCTCGTCACCGTCCCGCTCGCGGCGGGGATCGTCTACGCGCTCCGCAAGCAGCTCGCCGCCCGGAACGCCGCCTTCCGCGAGGAGATCGAGCGCATGTCCACGCGCGTCGTGGAGATGACGCACCTCCTCCCGGTGACCCGCGCGCACGGGCTCGAGTCGGCGGCGCTGGCGCGCGTGAACGAGTCGCTGGAGCGCGTGCGCGACGAGGGCCTCCGGGTGGACAGCATCAACGCCTCCTTCGGCGCGCTGTCCTGGGCCACGTTCAACGGCTTCAACATGCTCTGCCTGGTGGTCGCGGCTGCGGCGCTGCTGCGCGGCTGGTTCCCGATCAGCGTGGGCGACGTCGTGCTCATCACCACCTACTTCGGCCTCATCACCCAGTCGGTGCTCAGCCTCGTGAACGTCGCGCCCATCTTCACCAAGGGCCTCGAGTCCATCCGCTCGATCGGCGAGGTGCTCTCCAGCCCCGACCTCGAGGTGAACCAGGGCAAGCCGGCGCTGGACTCGGTGCGCGGCGAGCTCGGGTTCGACGGCGTGACCTTCTCGTACCCGGGGGCGTCGCGGCCGGCGGTGGACGACCTCTCGTTCACGGTGCGGCCCGGGGAGACCGTGGCGCTCGTCGGCCCCTCGGGCGCGGGGAAGTCCACCGTGCTCAACCTCGCGATCGGCTTCATCCGCCCGACGCGCGGCCGCGTGCTCGTGGACGGCAAGCCGATGGACGGCTACGACCTGCGCTCCTACCGGCGCTTCCTCTCGGTCGTCCCGCAGGAGTCGATCCTCTTCGACGGGACGGTCCGCGAGAACGTGGCCTACGGCCTGGGACCCGTCTCGCCGCGGGCGCTCGAGCAGGCCCTCCGCGACGCGAACGCGTGGGAGTTCGTGCAGGCGCTCCCGGAGGGGCTCGAGACGCGGCTCGGGGAGAAGGGCGCCCGCCTCTCCGGCGGGCAGAAGCAGCGGCTGGCGATCGCGCGCGCGCTCGTCCGCAACCCGCGCGTGCTCATCCTGGACGAGGCCACCTCCGCCCTCGACACGGACACCGAGGAGCAGATCCGCGAGGCGCTCGGACGCCTCCGCCGCGGCCGGACCACGCTCGTCGTGGCCCACCGCCTCTCCACCGTGCGCGACGCGCACCGGATCGTCGTGCTCGAGGGGGGGCGGGTCGTCGAGACCGGGACCCACGACCAGCTGATCGCGGCGGGCGGGCTGTACGCGCGGTACCAGCTCCGGCAATCCGGCGCCGCGGCGTCCGCGATCCTGGAGTAAGCGCCCACCCAATTCGGCCGACGCGCCGCGGCAGGTTGAAAGCATCATTCATCGCCCTAATGCTCCCTGCGAGCGCGCGTTATCGCGCGGGCTCGGAAGGGACGCATGCGAAACCCATACATCCCCACGGGCGCCGAGCTGGAGCTCGAGGACCTGCGCGAGACCGTGGCCGCGTTCACGCGGCGCGAGATCGCCCCCATCGCCGACGAGATCGACCGGCGCAACGAGTGGCCGGAGGGCATGTGGCAGAAGCTCGGCGAGCTCGGCGTGCTGGGGATCACCATCCCCGAGCGGTACGGCGGGATGGGGATGGACTATCTCGCCAACGTGCTCGCGGTGGAGGAGCTCTCGCGCGGCTCGTCCTCGGTCGGGCTCTCGTACGGCGTGCACTCGAACCTGTGCGCCAACAACATCCTCCTCCACGGGACGGACGCGCAGCTCGAGAAGTTCCTCCCGCGCCTCTGCACCGGCGAGTGGGTGGGCGCGCTGGCGATGTCGGAGGCGGGCGCGGGCTCGGACGTGGTCGGCTCGATGGCCTGCCGCGCGGAGCGCCACGGCGACGTCTGGGTGGCGAACGGCACCAAGATGTGGATCACCAACGGCCCCATCGCGGACGTCCTCATCGTCTACATGCGGACGGCCCCGCGCGAGGCGGGCTCGCGGTCCATCACCGCCTTCCTGGTCGAGAAGACCATGAAGGGCTTCAGCGTCGGCCAGAAGCTCGACAAGCTCGGCCACCGCGGGTCGCCCACCTCCGAGCTGGTCTTCGAGGACTGCGAGATCCCCGCAGAGAACGTGCTCGGCGCGCCCCACGAGGGCGTGCGGATCCTCATGCGCGGGCTCGACTACGAGCGCGTCGTCCTCGCGGGGGGCCCGCTCGGGCTCATGCAGAACGCGCTCGATCTCGTGCTCCCGTACGTCCGCGAGCGGAAGCAGTTCGGCCGGCCCATCGGCACGTTCGAGCTCATGCAGGCCAAGGTCGCCGACATGTACGTCGCGCTCGAGAGCTCGCGCTCGTTCGTGTACCGGACGGCGCAGGCGTGCGACGAGGGCCGGTTCACGCGCCGTGACGCCGCCGCCTGCCTGCTGTTCGCGGCCGAGCGCGCCATCGAGGTCGCCGACCAGGCGATCCAGTGCTTCGGCGGGAACGGCTACGTGAACGACTTCCCGCTCGCCCGGCTCTGGCGCGACGCGCGCCTGTTCACCATCGGCGCCGGCACGTCCGAGATCCGCCGGATGCTCATCGGGCGAGAGCTGTTCGAGGGCAGGGTGTGACGTGACGAGGCCCGTCCGCATCGGGTGCGCCTCGGGGTTCTGGGGCGACTCGGCCATCGCGGTCCCGCAGCTCGTCGAGCGCGGGGGGATCCACTACCTCGTCTCCGACTACCTCGCCGAGCTGACCCTGTCGATCATGGCGGCGGCGCGGCTCAAGAGCGCCGAGGCGGGCCACGCGCGCGACTGGGTGACGGCGCTCCGGCCCGTGTTGCCGGCGATCGCCGCACAGGGGATCAAGGTCGTGTCCAACGCCGGCGGGCTCAACCCGCAGGCGTGCCGCGAGGCGCTCCGCCGCGCCTGCCGCGAGGCGGGGGTGGAGCTCCGGGTCGCGGTCGTGACCGGCGACGATCTGCTGCCGCGCCGCGCTGCGCTCGCGGACGCGGGCGTGCGCGAGCTCTCCACCGGCGCGCCGCTCCCCGCGGCGCTCACGAGCATGAACGCCTACCTCGGGGCCGGCGGCATCGCCGCGGCGCTCCGGGCCGGGGCCGACGTGGTGATCACGGGGAGGGTGGTGGACAGCGCCCTCGTGCTCGGGCCGCTCCTCCACGAGCACGGCTGGGCGCTCGACGACTGGGACCGCCTCGCCCAGGGCTCGCTCGCGGGCCACGTCATCGAGTGCGGGGCCCAGTGCACCGGCGGCAACTTCACCGACTGGCGCGCCGTCCCCGACTACGAGCACATCGGCTTCCCCATCGCGGAGGTGGCCGAGGACGGGAGCTTCACCGTCACGAAGCCCCCGGGCACGGGCGGCCTCGTCACCCGCGGCACGGTGGGCGAGCAGATCGTCTACGAGATCGGCGATCCGCGCGCATACCTCCTGCCCGACGTCGTCTGCGACTTCACCGGCGTGCGGCTCGAGGAGGTCGGGCCCGACGCGGTGCGCGTGACGGGCGCCCGCGGCCGTCCCGCGCCGCGCGAATTCAAGGTGGCCGCGACCTGGGCCGACGGGTACCGGTGCGCGGGGATGGTGGCGATGGTCGGCGGGGACGCGGCGGCCAAGGCGCGCCGGGTGGGGGAGGCGATCCTCGCGCGCGCCGCGGAGCTCAACGCGCGGGACGGGCTCGGGCCGTTCCGCGAGACGCTCGTCGAGGTGCTCGGGACCGAGGCGATGTACGGCGCCCGCGGCCGCGATCCCGCGACGCGCGAGGCCGTGCTCCGGGTCGCGGCGGCGCACGCCCGGAAGGAGGCGCTCGAGCGGCTCGCCTCGGAGATCGCGCCCTTCTTCACCGGCGGTCCGCCGGGGATGACGACCCTCTTCGGCGGGCGGCCGTCGGTGACGCCGATGCTGCGGCTCTTCTCGTGCCTCGTGCCGAAGGGCGAGGTGGAGGTGCGGGTGGAGGTGGAAGGCGTTTCCATGCACGTGGAGGTTCCCGTGAGCGCGCGGGAGGAGAGGCCGGGCTCGGGCGCGGGCTCGGGCTCGTTCACGGGATCGGAGTCCGCCGCGCAGCTGCCGCCGTGCACCGAGACGGTGCCGCTCGTCGCGCTCGCCTGGGCCCGCAGCGGCGACAAGGGCGATCACGCGAACGTCGGCGTCCTCGCGCGCCGGCCCGAGTACCTCCCGTTCCTCCGCGCCGCGCTCACCCCCGAGGCGGTCGCGGGCCACCTGGCGCACGCGCTCGATCGCGAGCGCGGCCGCGTCCTTCGCTGGGACCTGCCAGGGCTGCACGCCATGAACTTCCTCCTCGAGCACGCGCTCGGCGGCGGCGGGATGGCGAGCCTCCGCTCGGACCCGCAGGGCAAGGGCGTCGCGCAGCAGCTCCTCGACGTGGCGATCCCGGTCCCCGCGGAGATCGCCCGCCGGGCGCGGGAGGAGGCGCACGCGCCGTGCCGGTGATCCGCTCCAGCGTGGACGTGCACTCGGCGGCGTTCCAGGCGAACCGCGCGGCGATGCTCGCCGCGATCCAGGGGTTCCGCGAGCTGGAGGGGCGGATCGAGGCGACGGCGGAGAAGGCGCGCCCCGCGTTCCAGAAGCGCGGCCAGCTCCTGCCGCGCGAGCGGCTCGACCGGCTCCTCGACCCGGGCACGCCCTGGCTCGAGCTCTCGACGCTCGCCGGCTACCGCCTCTACCACGACAAGGACGGCTCCGCGGCGGGCGGCGGGCTCATCGGCGGCATCGGCTGGGTCTCGGGGATCCGCTGCGTCGTCATCGTGAACAACAGCGCGGTGAAGGGCGGCTCGATCTCGCCGATCGGCCTGAAGAAGCTCCTCCGCCTGCAGGACGTCGCCCTCGAGAACAAGCTGCCGGTCGTCACCCTCGTCGAGAGCGGCGGCGCGGACCTCAACTACGCGGACGAGTTCTTCGTCGAGGGCGGGCGGATGTTCGCCAACGAGGCGCGCCTCTCCGCCGCCGGCATCCCGCAGTTCGACGTGGTGCACGGGAGCTCCACCGCGGGCGGCGCGTACCTGCCGGCGCTCTGCGACTACGTCGTCGTGGTCCGCGGGCGCTCGAAGATGTTCCTCGCCGGGCCGCCGCTCCTCCGGGCGGCGACGGGCGAGATCGCGACGGACGAGGAGCTGGGCGGCGCCGAGCTGCACGCCGCCGTGGCGGGCACCGCCGAGTACCTCGCCGAGGACGACGCGGACGGGATCCGGATCGTCCGGGAGGTGATGGCGCGCCTGCCCTGGAATGACGGCCTGCCACCGCCGCCGCCCAGGACGTTCCGCGAGCCGCTCCACCCGGCCGAGGAGCTCCTCGGCATCGTCCCGGCGGACCCGCGCCAGCCGTACGACGTCCGCGAGCTCGTCGCCCGGATCGCCGACGGCTCCGACTTCCTGGAGTTCAAGGAGACGTACGACGCGCAGACGATCTGCGGGCACCTCTCCGTTCAGGGGCACCGCTGCGGGCTCATCGGGAACAACGCCCCGATCACGACGAAGGGCGCCACCAAGGCGGCGCAGTTCATCCAGCTCTGCGAGCAGGGGAACGTGCCGGTCCTCTTCTTCCACAACACCACCGGCTTCATGGTCGGCACGGAGTCGGAGCGGGACGGGATCATCAAGCACGGCACGAAGCTCATCCAGGCCGTCGCCAACGCCCGCGTGCCGCGCATCTCGATCGTGGTGGGCGGGTCGTACGGCGCCGGGAACTACGCGATGTGCGGCCGCGGCTTCGACCCGCGGTTCATCTTCGCCTGGCCGAACAGCAAGGTCGGGATCATGGGCGGGGCGCAGGCGGGGGCGGTGCTGCGCATCGTGGCCGAGGAGAAGGCGGCGCGCCAGGGGCAGGCCGCGGACCCCGCGGCGCTCGAGCACCTCCAGCGGACGACGAGCGAGAAGCTCGAGGCGACCTCGACCGCGCTCGCCAACACGGCGCGGCTGCACGACGACGGCATCGTCGACCCGCGCGACACGCGCGTGCTGCTGGGGCTCCTCCTCGACGTCTGCCGCGAGGCGGAGGTCCGGACGCTCCGGCCCACCTCGTTCGGAGTGGCGAAGCTATGAGCGCGTTCGCGCCGGGCGCCCAGGTGCCGCTCGCCCTTCGACAGGCTCAGGGCGAGCGGTCTCGTTGGTCCGGTGGTGCTCAGTCCGAGTCGCTCGCCCTTCGACAGGCTCAGGGCGAGCGGTTTCGCTGGTCCGCTCGTGCTGAGCCTGTCGAAGCACGAGCGGTGTCGGTTCACCGGGAGGGGTGATGAGCCAGATCCCCGGAGGACTCCCCGACTGCACGACCCTCGCGCTGCGGCGCGCGCGCGAGGCGCTCCACGTGACGCTCCACCGCCCCGAGGTCCGGAACGCGATGAGCCTCCGCATGGTCGAGGAGGTGCGCGCGGTGTTCGGCGCCGTGCGCGAGGACCGCGGCGTGCGGGCGGTCGTCCTGCGCGGCGCGGGCGGGCACTTCTGCGCGGGCGCGGATCTCAAGGATCTCGCCGCCGGGCGCGAGGCGGCGGCGTGGGCCGACTACAGCCGCCGGTTCGGCCGCATGATCGCCGAGGTCGAGGCGGCGCCGCAGGTCGTGATCGCGCTGCTCGAGGGCGCGGTCCTGGGCGGCGGGCTCGGGCTCGCCTGCGCCGCCGACGTGGCCATCGCGGAGGCGGGGGTGCGGCTCGGGCTGCCGGAGACGACGCGGGGAATCCCGCCGGCGCAGATCGCGCCCGCGGTCGTGCGGCGCGTGGGCCTCTCGCAGGCGCGCCGGCTGGCGCTGCTCGGGCTCCGGCTCGACGCCGCGGAGGCGGCGCGGATCGGCCTCGTGCACGAGGTGGCGCACGGGACCGCCGCGCTGGAAGCGGCGGCGGAGGCGGCGCTCGCGAACGTCCGCCAGTGCGCGCCGGGCGCGAACGCGGCCACGAAGGCGCTGCTCCTCGCCGCGGCGCGCGAGCCGGCGGACGCGATGATCGAGCGCGCGGCGGCGGCGTTCGCCGAGGCGGTCACCGGGCCCGAGGGCCAGGAGGGGACCGCGGCGTTCGTGGCGAAGCGTTCGCCGAGGTGGGTGACGAGCGCAGGTCCAGCTTCGCTGGACCGGAGCGAGCCGGGGGTCCGGGGGGCCGGGCTTCACCGGCCGCCCGGAGACGAATGATGCGCCGCTTCCACAAGGTGCTCGTCGCGAACCGCGGCGAGATCGCGGTCCGGGTCCTCCGGAGCGCGCACGCGCTCGGCTACGCGACGGTCGCCGTCCACAGCGAGGCCGATCGCGAGGCGCTCCACGTCAGGCTCGCCGACGAGGCGGTCGAGCTCGGTCCGGCGCCGTCGCGCGAGTCGTACCTCTCCATCCCGCGGATCCTCGACGCCGCGCGCCGCACCGGCGCGGACGCGATCCACCCCGGGTACGGGTTCCTCTCGGAGAACCCGGAGTTCGCGGAGGCCTGCGCCGCCGCGGGGCTCACCTTCGTCGGCCCGCCCACCGAGGCGATCCGGCTCATGGGCAACAAGCGGCTCGCGAAGCTCGCCATGCAGCGCTCCGGCGTGCCGTGCGTCCCGGGGTACGAGGGCGCGGCGCAGGACGACGAGACCCTGCTCCGCGAGGCGCGCCGGATCGGCTGGCCGGTGATGGTGAAGGCGGCCGCGGGGGGCGGCGGGCGCGGGATGCGCCTCACCCTCCGCGAGGAGGACCTCGCCGAGAACCTCCGCGCGGCGCGCGCGGAGGCGTCCGCCGCGTTCGGGAGCGGCGAGCTGCTCCTCGAGCGGGCGCTCCTCGCCCCGCGCCACGTCGAGGTGCAGATCTTCGCCGACCGCCACGGCCACGCGATCTGGCTCGGCGAGCGCGACTGCTCGATCCAGCGCCGCCACCAGAAGCTGGTGGAGGAGGCGCCGTCGCCCGCCGTGACCGCCGAGCTGCGGCGGCGGATGGGCGAGGCCGCGGTGGCGGCGGCCCGGGCGTGCGGCTACGTCGGCGCGGGGACGGTCGAGTTCCTCGTCGACGCCGAGCGGAGCTTCTACTTCCTGGAGATGAACACCCGGCTCCAGGTCGAGCACCCGGTGACGGAGCTCGTGACCGGCCTCGATCTGGTCGCCTGGCAGCTCGACGTCGCGGCCGGCCTGCCGCTCCCGCTCGCGCAGGAGGAGGTCGAGGCGCGTGGGCATGCGATCGAGGTGCGCCTCAACGCGGAGGACCCGGCGAACGGGTTCCTGCCGCAGACCGGCCTCGTGCGCCGCTGGCGCCCCGCCAGCGGTCCGGGCGTGCGGATCGACACCGGCCTGTTCGAGGGGCTCGCCGTCGGCTCGCACTACGACCCGCTCCTCGCGAAGGTGATCGCGTGGGGTCGCGACCGGGAGGAGGCGCGCCGCCGGCTCGTGCACGCGCTCGAGGAGAGCGTCCTGCTCGGCGTCACGACGAACCGCGCCTTTCTCGCGGGCGTGCTCCGGAACCCGCGCTTCGTCGCGGGCGAGGCGACGACCGCGTTCCTCGCCCAGGAGCTCCCGCGCGATCCCGGCCTCGCCGCCCCGCCGACGCCGCCCGCGCTCCTCGCCCTCGGCGCGGTCCTCCTCGCCGGGCGCACCGCCGAGAGCCCGCGCAACGCCGCGCCGCCCGGGTGGCGGAGCGCGGGGCGGAGCGTGCACACGCTCCGGCTCCGGCAGGGCGAGGCCGTTCACACCGTCGAGGTGGACTTCGCGGAGGCCGCGGGGGGGCGTTACCGGGTCGCGTGGCTCGAGCCGGCGGGGAGAGGTGCCTCGGAAGACTCCGCTCGCCCTGAGCCTGTCGAAGGGCGAGCGACAGAACGCGTCCAGGTGGAGCTCGAGCTCCTGCACCACGACGGCGCCGTCGCCGAGTTCCGCGCCGGCGGCGTCCGGAGGCGCGCCGCGTACGCGCTCGCCGGCGACCGGGTCCTCGTCGACGCCGCGCTCGCGCAGCTCGAGCTCGCGGACGAGACGCACACGCCCGCCGCCCGCACCGGCGCGCGGCACGGCGGCCCCATCGCCGCGCCGATGGACGGCATCGTCGCCGCGCTGCTCGTCGCCGAGGGCGACCGCGTCGAGAAGGGGCAGACGCTCGCGGTCGTCGAGGCGATGAAAATGCAGCACGCGCTCAAGGCCGGCTTCCACGGCACTGTGCTCCGGACGCTCGCCCGGGAGGGCGCGCAGGTGAAGGCGCGCCAGGTGCTCCTCGAGCTCGAGCCCGAGGAGGAAGGGGCGAGGTAGGGGGTGGCGAGCGGTCGCCCGGCCGCGTCCCGATTCTGCCTTCGGTAGGGTGGGCGCTCCGTGAGCCGGGCCGGCGGAGCGAGCGTCCTCGTCCGGAGGAGGAGGCCGCCCGCCGCCGGCGCCCGGCGTGATCGCTACCTCCGCCGCGGGCGGCGCGACGCGCGCGGCTTGCCCTTGGCGCGGGTCGCCTTCCGCGCCGCTTCCCGCGGCACGCGCCGCGCGCGGGCCATGACGCCGCGGACGCGGCGTCCCACCTCGCGGGATGCGGGCGCGACCCGCGCCTCGAGCTCGCCGGCGAGCTGCACACCGCGGTCGGCGGACTCCTCGACGACCTCGGCGCCGAGGACGCGCGCCTTCTGGACGGCGCGCTCGCTGCGGGTCCGGGCCTCCTGGAGGAGCTGCTCGCCGTCGTGCCGCGCGCGGTCGGCGACGTCACGGCCGGCGCGGAGGGCGCGCTCGAACACCTGCCGCGCCGTGGCGCGCACCAGCTCGCCCGCCTCCATCAGCGAGTCCCGCAGCCGGTCCACGAGCGCGGCGCCCGCGTTGGCCGCGATGTTGGCCGGCGGCTGGTCGGGCGCGGTGGGGTGCGGCCGCGTGGGCGCGGAGCGCCGCAGGGTCTGGAACTCCTCCCCGAGCCGCTGGAGCGCGTCGGCGTCGAGGCTCTGCTTGAGCTGCGGGAGGATGGTCGCCTCCTCCTCCTCGACGTGGCGCCGCACGCTCTTCGCGACGAGGTGCACCTTCGCGGCGTACCGCTCCTCGCCCGGGCTCATCGCCTGGAGCTCGGAGAGCGTGACCTTCACCGCGTGGTGGTCCTCGAGCGAGTCGAGGCGCTCCGGGTTCATCCCCGCGCGCGCGAGCGCCGGGTACAGCACCTGCTCCTCGGACGCCGCGTGCACCGACAGCTCGCGGACGAGCTGCCGCGCGAGCCGCCCCTGCGTCGCGACGTCCTCGTTCCGCGCCGCGCGCTCGAACTGCTCGAACAGCCGGTCGATCTGCCTGTGATCCGCTTCGATGGTCTGGACGATGTCCATGCCTCTCCCTCTCTCCATTGAGAGGCAAAGCTCGTCACGATGCTGCGGCGCGTCAACGGCGAGGGGAGAGGGCGCGCTCGCCCGCGCGGCCGGGCGGCGAGCGCGTGCTGCCTGCCGGGGGCTTCACGGAGTGTGCGCGACGCCCGAGCGCCCTCCCGGAAGCGGCCCTCGAAGCCGCTGCTCGAAAGGACAGGGTGGGCGTGCCGGACTCATCGGCACCGCCCGGCCTGGACCCGGCGGCGCGCGTCAGAGGGCGACGAGCCCGACCATCGGGAAGCAGAGCCGGACGCAGGTGCCCTCGCCGACGTCGCTCTCGACCTCGATCTCGCCGCCCATCGCGTCCACGAAGCTCTGGACCATGTGCAGCCCGAGGCCCGTGCCGGCCCCCTCGGGCTTGGTGGTGAAGTACGGCTCGAACATGCGGGCGGCGACCTGGGGCTCCATGCCCACCCCGGAGTCCTCGACCTCCAGCACCGCGTGACGGCGCCCGTTGCGCACCTCGTCGTGGAGCCGGAGGGTGAGCAGCCCGCCGTCCGGCATGGCGTCGCGCGCGTTGAGCGCGAGGTTGAGGAGCGCCTGCTCGAGCTGGACCGGATCGAGGATCGCCTGCGCGCCGCTGTGGCACTCGACGTGGAGCTCCACCTCGGGCGGGATCACCCGGCGGAGCGCCGAGGCGAAGTGGTGGAGCTCGGGCTCGAGCGCGACGGGGCGCGCGCCCGTCGCCTGCCGCCGGCCGAGGAGGAGGAGCTGCTCGATCGTCCCCTGCACCCCGTTCACCGCGTGCTCGAGGTCGTCGAGCACGGCGCGCGGATCTGGTCCGCCGGTGCGGAGCTCCCGCACGCCCGCGGCGAGCACCGCGAGCGCGTTGCGGGTGTCGTGGGCGACGCCGTTCGCCAGGTGTCCGATGGCCTCCAGCTCCTTCGCCCGCGCGAGCGCGCGCTCGGCGGCGATCCGGCGCGCGTGCGCGTCGCGCTCGCGCGCGGCGGCCTCGCGGGCGCGGCGGATGGCACGGTCGACGGCGTCGAGGGTGGCGTCGACCACCGCGAGCGCGATGGCCGTCGAGCCGAGCGTGGTGAACGCGAGGTGCGTGTACGTCGGGAGCGGGATCGCCGCGCCGGGGACCGTGCCGACCTCGGACCGGCCCAGGAGCCAGGAGAGGAGGCCGATGGCGACCAGGGCGATCGCCGCGATCCCGACCGCCACGAACGCGAACCGGCGGCCGAAGAAGAAGGTCGCGAGCAGGGGGACGAGCACGTAGAGCGAGCCCATCGTGAAGCTCGGCCCGATGTTCCACACCCCCAGCACGGCGAGGAGCCCCACGGCGAACACCATGAACGCCGCCGCGAGCTGGTGCCGCCGCGCCGGGATGATCCACGCCGCGAGCGAGATCCCGACGGCCAGCACGACGGCGATGGTGATCGCGCGCGGCCGCTCGCCGCGCATGATGGCGGGGAGGAGGTAGGCGAGGCTCGTGACCCCGATGAGGGAGCCGAGCGCGCGGAACGCGCGGAGGCCGCGCGCCCGCGCCGCCACCACGATGGGGTCGAGCGGGTTGGCCTCCTCCGCGAGGCCGCCGAGGAAGGGATCGTGCAGGTGATCGGCGGGCTTCTCCGCCATGGGCAACCCCGAGGTGCACCAAAGAGGCTATCACATTCGGGGGTAGGGACGTCTGTCCCTCAGACGCGTGGGCCGAGGTGCTTCAGCAGGACGAGATCCTCGGACGCGCTCGTGTTCGCGACGGAGACGCCGCGCGCCGCCGCCGGCGCGGTCACGAACAGCTCGTCCCGCGTCGGCTCGCCGAACCGGATCATCGCCGGCGACTCGACCTCGAGCGGTCCGACCCGCCCCCGCCCCTGGATCACGATCGCGCCGTACGCGCCCTCGTCGCGGACGACGGCGCTCCGACCGGGGAGGACCGTGAGCTCCTTCGCAGAGAACCACTCCGACTTGTACGCGATCCATCGCTCCTCTGCGCCCTGGTCGCGCATCTCCTCCACGGGGCGCACCGGCTTCGGCGGCATGAACCGGTGCTCGCGGAAGAGCGGATCGACGTTCGTCGGCCAGTCGAGGAGCGAGAGGGCCGCGTCGAGGTCGCCGCGCCGCTCCGGCGGCAGATGGACCCAGAGCCGCTCCACGGGGAGGTACGCGTCCCAGACGAGCGACTGGAACATCGCGTACACGTCGGAGGCGCGCTGCGGCTCGTACGTGAGGAGCGTGCCCGGCGCGTGCAGGACGCCGGGCGGCACGTCCCAGCCCGTCCCGGGCCGGATCCGCCACGCGCGCGAGAGGTCCAGGATCCCGTTCTCGCCCTGCTCCCACCGCGCGAGGCAGCGCTTCACGTCGTCCGGCGTCGTCCCGGGGTCGAGGCCGAAGAACGTGTACGGGAACGCGCCGGGGTGCGGATTGAGCTGCGGCGGGAACCAGTAGGCCTCCGGCTTTCCCTTCTGGCCGACCTCCGCCGCGCGCGCGTCCGAGTGGTGCACGTGAAAGGGCAGCGGCTGCTGGTTGTCGAAGAACTTGGCGAACATCGTCCAGCCGCCGTGCCTCGCCATCACCTCCGGGCCCAGGATCTCGGCCCCGCAGAGCTCGATCGCCTCGCGGAGCAGCACCCGCGCAGGCGCGCCGCCGTCCACCTGGACGTACGAGAGCCCTTCGTCCGGCCGCGTGCCCGGCCCGTTGTCCGCCTTCGCGGTCGACGCGAACCAGCGCTCGTCGATCCCGCCGCGATCCGCGCCGAAGGCGTAATAGTCGGACGGGTGGAGCTTGAGGCGCTTCCCGGGGACGCAGAAGGCGCGCGGCACCCACGTCGGCAGGAGCCGGAGGATGCCCTCGCCCTGGTCCAGCGCCGTCTGGATCGCCTGTCGCTCGCCGGCCATCGGTCCCGCTCCCCGTGAACGAGCTCGAGCCCCGAGCCCGAGCCTCGCCCGAGGTCTATTCATGAAGGGGAGTCGCGCGCGAGCCGTTCGTGCCCCTCGCCGGAGCAAAGCCCCTGTGGGTCGCGACACGGACCGGCCGCCCACGCCTCCCGGCGGCTGAGGCAGTCTCGTGTCGTCGGTGTACGCAATGAAAGGGGAATCCCCATGAAGCGAAGCTCGTTGGCTGGATTGCTCCTGGCGGTGGGCGGCGCGCTGCCGGGCCCGGTGACGGCCGCGCCGAAGATCCTGTTCATGCCCGGGGTGGCCGATCCGTTCTATTTCACGATGGAGAAGGGCATCAAGGCGAAGGCGGCCGAGCTCGGCGCCGAGCTGGTCGTGGCCGAGTACCCGAAGGCGTGGGGCCCCGAGCACCAGATCCCCATCCTCCAGGCGACCATCGCGCGGCAGAAGTTCGATCTCCTCCTCGTCGCCCCGACCTCGACCGACGCGCTCAAGGCGCCCCTCAAGGCCATCTACGAGAAGGGCGTGGAGATCATCACCGTGGACACGTTCCTCGGCGACGGGGACTACTCGAAGAAGAGCGATTACTCCTTCCCGCTCGCGTACATCGGCTCGGACAACGAGCTCGGCGGGCGGCTCATGGCGGAGCACCTCGCCAGGCTCGTCGGCGAGAAGGGGAAGGTCTTCGTGGAGGCGACCAACCCCGACACCTCGTCGGTGCAGGGCCGCGTGAAGGGGTTCAAGGAGGGGATCGCGAAGTTCCCGAACATGAAGCTCGTCGGGGTCGAGTGGTGCCAGGACGTCCAGCAGAAGGCGCAGGAGCAGACCCTGGCCGCGCTCCAGCGCGACAAGGACATCGTCGGCATCTTCGGGACGAACGTCTTCTCGGCCCAGGGCTCCTACCAGGCCGTCGTCAACGCCGGCCTCACCGGCGCCGTGAAGATCGCCTCCTGGGACGCGACCCAGGAGCTCATCGCCGCGCTCAAGAAGGGCCAGGTGGATTTGGTCCTCGCGCAGAAGCCCGCCGAGATGGGCGCGCTGGCGGTGGAGTGGGGCGTGAAGTACCTCCAGGACCGGAAGAACGTGAAGGTCCCGAAGAAGGTCATCCCCGGCTTCGAGTTCTTCACGAAGGCGAACGTGGACGACCCGAAGATGCAGCAGTTCATCTACAAGTGAACGAGGGAGCGACCACCGCCGCGGAGCTCGCGCCCGGGTCCCGCGGCGGCGGGTTCCTGGAGTCGCGGGCCGGCCGCGCGCTGGCCCGCAACTGGTCCGCGTGGTTCCTGCTCCTCTTGCTCGTGACCTTCAGCTTCACCGGCAGGAACTTCCTCTCGATCGGGAACTTCCAGCACGTCGTCCACCTCCAGACGCTCCCGCTCCTCCTCGCCGCGGCCGAGACGCTGGTCATCGTCACCGGCGGGATCGATCTCTCCATCGGCTTCGTCGCCGGGCTGGCCTCCGTCACGGCCGCGAAGCTCATGCAGCTCCTCGCCGCGGCCGGGCTCCCCGCCGGCGCGGTCATCGCGCTCGGGGCGGCGGGGGCGCTCGTCCTGTCCCTGCTGCCCGGGCTCGTGAACGGCCTGGTGATCACGCGGTTCCGCGTGCCGCCCTTCATCGCCACCCTCGGCATGTGGGGGATCGCCAACGGGCTCGCGCTCAAGCTCAGCGAGGGGTTCCCGGTGGCGGGGCTGCCCGGCGCGCTCCCGCGGCTCGGGAACGGGTACGTCGTCTACCTGCTCCCGGGCGAGTTCCTGTCCTTCCTCGGGCCACCGGCCGGGTTCCCGGAGGGGCGCATCCGCGAGGTCTGGCGCCTCGTGCCGTTCTCGCTCGTGTTCGTCGCGGCCGTGCTCGCCGCGCTGGCGTTCGTCCTGCGGCGCGGCCGCTTCGGCCGGCACACCTACGCCATCGGCGGCAGCGTGGACGCCGCCCTCCGCGCGGGCATCGACGTCCGGCGGCACCTCGTCTGGATCTACGTGCTCGCCTCGGGGCTCGCCGGCCTCGCCGGCGTCTTCAACGTCTTCCAGACCGGCATCGGAAACTACACCACCTTCAGCGCCATGTACGAGCTGTTCGCCGTGGCGGCCGTCGTGATCGGGGGCGCGAGCCTCTCGGGCGGGAAGGGGAGGGTCCTCGGCTCCGCGGTCGGCGTGCTGGTGCTCGCGTTCCTCCAGAACGGCCTCGCCATCTCCGGCGTGCAGCCCTTCTACCGGTACATCGCGGTCGGCGTGCTGCTGGTGATCGCCGTGGTCATCGACAAGCTCTTCCCCGATCTGCGCTAGGAGCGTCCCCGATGGAAGCCGCCGGCGTCGCCGGAGTCGAGCCCACCCGCGCGCGGGTCCTCTCGCTCCTCGCCGAGCGCTGGCTCTTCGCCTTCCTCGCCCTGGAGACGCTCTACTTCTGCTTCGCCGCCGAGGGGTTCGCGAACCCGAACTCGCTCCAGATCCTGCTCTTCTACGGGGTGGAGATCTTCCTCCTCGCCATGGCCGAGCTGTTCGTGATCGTCACGGGCGGGATCGATCTCTCGGTCGGCTACGTGCTGGGGCTCGCGTCGATCGTCGGGACGAAGCTCATCGGCGCGCTCGCGGGCGCCGGGGTGCCGCCCGCGGCGGCCCTCGCACTCGGCGCCGCCCTCACCCTCGCCGTGGGGATCCTGCCGGGGCTGGTGAACGGCTGGCTCGTCGCCTACCTCGACGTCCCGCCGTTCATCGCCACGTTCTCGATGCTGGGCGTCTGCCACGGCGTCTCGGAGCTGATCATCGAGGGCGTGTACGCGATGGGCCTCCCCCCGCTCGCGGCCGAGCTCGGGAGCGGCCACCTCCTGTATTACGCCCCCGGCGCCGGCATGTCCTTCCTCGCGCGCCCGGAGGTGGAGCGGGGGACCGAGGTCTGGGAGATCGTCCCCAACGTCGTGGTGCTCGCCGCGGTGGTGATCGCGGCCCTCTGGTTCGCGCTCTCCCGCACCCGCTTCGGCCGGCACGTGTATGCGGTCGGCGGGAACCGCGACGCGGCGCTGCGCGCGGGCATCCCCGTGCGCCGGCGCCTCCTCGCCGTGTACGCGCTCTCGGCGGGGCTCGCCTCGCTCGCCGGCCTCGCGTACGCGCTCAAGTACGTGTCCGGCAAGGCCGACGCCGGCGCGGGGAGCCTGCTCGACTCGATCGCGGCGGTGATGATCGGCGGTGCCTCGATGTTCGGCGGCTCCGGGACGGTCGGCCGGACCGTGGCCGGCTGCCTCGTGATCGCGGTGCTCGAGCTCGGGCTCCGGATGCGCGGGACGCCGACCTTCGACAAGTACGTGCTCGTGGGCGTCATCCTCGTGGGGGCCGTGGTGATCGAGCGGTGGTTGCCGGGGAAAGGGAGATGAGCTGCCCTCGGGCTCGGGCGCGGGCCCGGGCTCGTTCACGGGAGAACGGATGGACGACTACTTGCTCGAGACCCGCGACGTCGTGAAGCGCTTCGGCGGCCTCACCGCCGTGGACCGCGTCTCCGTCGGCGTGCGCGCGGGCGAGGCGCTGGCGATCCTCGGCGACAACGGCGCCGGCAAGTCCACGCTCATCAAGGTCATCTCCGGCGTCCATCCGCCCGACGCCGGCGAGGTCTGGCTCGAGGGCCGGCCCGTCGCGATCCGGACGCCGCGCGACGCGCTCGCGGCCGGCATCGAGACCATCTACCAGGACCTTGCCCTCGCCGAGAACCTCGACGTCGGGGCCAACATCTTCCTGGGACGGGAGCGGCTGAAGCGGCGGCTGGGCCTGAAGGTGCTCGACGACGCTGCGATGCGCGCCGAGGCGGCGAAGGTCCTCGAGCGGCTCGACATCCAGATCCCGTCGCTCCGCGCCACGATCCGGACCCTCTCCGGCGGGCAGCGCCAGGCGGTGGCGATCTCCCGCTCGATCTACTGGAAGGCGAAGGTCCTCATCATGGACGAGCCGACCGCCGCGCTCGGGGTGGCCGAACAGCGGAAGGTGCTCGACCTGGTCCGCACGCTCAAGGACCAGGGGCTCGGCATCATCCTCATCAGCCACCAGATGTTCGACGTGTTCGCGGTCGCCGACCGGCTCGCGGTGATGCGCCGCGGGGTCAAGGTCGGCGAGCGGCTGGTGAAGGAGACGTCGCCGGACGAGGTGGTGGGGCTCATTGTCGGGTCGGAGACGGTGGGCGCCGAGCGGGCCGCCGTGAAGCCGATGTCCTGAGCGCCGCAAAGGTTCGTTTTCTCAGGGCAGATGCCCCGATCGCGTCCGGCGCCCGGGCCGCGCGGTCGGACTCGTCGCTTTGCCGCCCGCACCGGTCCGGCTAGGATGCCGGCCCATTCCCCTGGAGCGGAGCTCGGAGCCAACCCCGTGCAGATCGTCTGCCTCGACCTCGAAGGTGTGCTCGTCCCGGAGATCTGGATCGCGTTCTCGGAGCGGACGGGGATCCCCGAGCTGCGGCGCACCACGCGCGACGAGCCGGACTACGACAAGCTCATGCGCGGGCGGCTGGAGATCCTCCGCCGCCACGGGCTCGGCCTCGCCGACATCCAGAAGGTGATCGCCGGCATGCGCCCCGAGCCCGGCGCGAAGGACTTCCTCGACGCGCTCCGCCAGCGGTACCAGGTCGTGATCCTCTCGGACACGTTCTACGAATTCGCGATGCCGCTCATGGCGCAGCTCGGCATGCCGACGCTCTTCTGCCACCGGCTCGAGGCCGACGCGCAGGGGTTCGTCGCGGCCTACCACCTGCGCATGCCGGAGCAGAAGCGCGCGGGCGTGGAGGCGTTCCGGGCGCTGCGGTTCAAGGTGATCGCCGCGGGCGACTCGTACAACGACACTGCCATGCTCGGGGCCGCGGACGCGGGCATCCTCTTCCGGCCGCCGCAGAACGTGGTCGCCGAGTTCCCGCAGTTCCCCGCGGTCTACGAGTACCCGGCGCTCCGCGCGGCGATCGACACGGCCGCTGCGCGGATCGGCGGCTGACGTGCTATAGGGACGCGCCATGAAGACCCTCACCGAACTCAGCGGCACGCTCGTGCGCGCCGCCGCCGCCGCCATCGAGGAGGCGAAGCGCTCGCTCCCTCCCGCCCCTGCCGCTGCCCCCGCCGCCGAGCCGGCGCCCGCCGCCCCCGTCGAGGGCGCCGCCCCTGAAGGCGCTGCGGTCGAAGGCGCCGCGGTCGAAGATGCTGCGGAGGGCGCTGCGGAGGGCGCCGCGGCCGAGGCGCCCGCGCCGGCCGCCGATCCCGGGCCTGCGCCGGAGGTGCTCGAGGCAGTCGGCAAGGCGACCGGCATCTCCGGCGACCGGCTCGCGATGCTCTGCGCCGCCGTCGAGGCCGCCGGCGGCCGCGTCCGCGACGTGCGCCTCGTGCGCGTGTTCGGGGCGGAGGAGCCGGTGAACGGCGCGAAGACCATCCGTGGCCACCAGTACCTCGTGGACCTCATGCCCTCGTCCATGAAGCAGACGAGCGGCGGGCCGCGCGAGGAGCGCGGCGGCCGTGGCGGTCGCGGCGGCCGGGGCGGCGGAGGCCGCGGCGGCGGTGGTGGCGGTGGTGGCCGGGGCGGCGGCGACAAGGGCGCCGGCGCGGGCACCGGCGGCTTCTCGATGGATTCGCTGCGCGAGGACCGGCGGAAGGAGCGCGGCGGCCGCCCGGGCGGCGGCCGCAGGCCGGGCGGCGGTGGCCGGCCCGGCGGCGGCGGTCCGGCGCGCTGAGCTCAGCCTGCCGGGCTCTCGGCCGGAGCGGCGGGCGCGCGCGCTCCGGCCCGCCGCCGCTCGAGGGCGCGCTCGAGGCGCCACACGACGACGGCCGCGGCCGCGCCGATGGTCCAGCCCGCAAGGACGTCGAACGTCCAGTGGGCCCCCACGTAGACGCGGGAGAGCCCGCCCATGAGGGCGAGCAGGACGAGCGGCCACGCGCGCCAGCCGTAGCGGAGCGCTGCCCAGGTGGCGAGCGCGGCGACGGACGCCGAGTGGCCGCTCGGGAAGGAGTTGTGCTTGAGCCGCTCGAGGAGCACGTGCACCTCGGCGGGGCCGAGCAGGTTGAGCGGGCGCGGCGCCACGACGAGCGCCTTGATCGTCTGCGCCACGATCCCCGCGAGGAGCAGCGACGCGAACGCGGGGACGGTCCGGTGCAGGAGCCCTCTCCACTGGCGCGTGCGCCGGTAGACGAAGAGCAGCGCGAGCGCCGTCATGCCCCAGCCCGTGCAGAGCAGGGTGGCCGCCATCCAGAGCGCGTCCCAC
>DASPMI010000013.1:0-6708 GCA_035627135.1 Anaeromyxobacter sp.
CTTCTGGACCCTGTGCTCCGACGCCGGCACGAGGCTCCACGAGTCGTGCGAGGGTGCGTGGACACCGGAGCTCGCGGCCGCGCTCGGGCTCGCCGATCCGGAGTAGGCGCGCGCGCCCGCGGCGGCCGAACCGCGGACGGAGGGCCGCGTCGCGTCCCGCCGCGCACATCGATCGGCGCATAGGCGGCGCGCCACGCGGGGCACGCCTCTTGCTCGAAGAGCCGCCATGGACGACGTCTCCAGCGGTGCCCCGGCCGCGCCCGATCGCCCCCGCGAGCGCCTGCTCGCCGCCGGCCCGCGCGCCCTCTCGGACGCCGAGCTCCTCGCGCTCGTGCTCGGCACCGGCACCGCCCGGGTCTCGGCGCGCGAGGTGGCGCTGTCGCTCGTGCAGGAGATCCCCGTGCAGGAGCTGGCCTGGGCGCCGCCCGACGCCATCGCCGCCTGGCCCGGCATCGGCCCGGCGCGCGCCGCGGCCATCGCGGCCGCGTTCGAGCTCGGGCGCCGGGGAGCGTGGGCCCCGCCGCGCCGGGGCGAGCGGCTCCTCGATCCCGGGCGTGTCCACGAGCTCATGCGCCACGTCGCATGGGCAGAGCGGGAGTCCTTCCACGTGGTCCTGCTCGACGTCCGCGGGCGGCTCCTCCGCGCGGTGCAGATCGCCGAGGGCTCGCTCACGCAATGTCCGGTCTCGCCGCGCGACGCGCTCCGGCCGGCGGTGCGGGAAGGAGCGCACGGGGTCGTGTTCGTGCACAACCACCCGAGCGGCGACCCGAGCCCCAGCCCCGACGACGCGGACCTCACCGACCGGCTCCGGGCCGCGTGCGAGGTCGTCGGCGTGCTCGCCCGCGATCACGTGATCGTGGCCACGGGCGGTTACTACAGCTTCGTCGAGGCGGGGCGGTGGAGGCGGTGAGGCCGATCACGGATCGCGCTCGGGCCGACGGTGACCGGGAGCCGCGCCCGGTGACCGGGGCACGCGAGCCGGCCTCGAGGCCCCGCGCTCGAGCACGTTCTTTGCGGTCCGTTGAATGCGCCGCGGAGGAGCCAGGTCGCGCATGAGGAGACGCCAGGCCGCCCACCCGGGCGGCGCGTACTCCGTGAAGGAGCGACGACATGAGATCCACCTCGAACGGCTTCCTCCGCCTCCTGCTGCTCGGAGCCTCGCCGCTGATCGCGTGCGCCGCGACCCATGCCACGCCGGGCGCGAGCCCTCCCGAGCGCCGCTTCGTCGTCGGGCCGGACCTCCAGGACCTCGACATGCGGATGGAGACCGTGGTCGTCGACTCGAAGCCGCTCGGCTCTCGCGTGCAGGTCGACGTGAGCTGGATCCCGGGCACCGAGAAGACGGCGGGCCTCCCCGTCGTCTACCTCACGGACGGTCACTGGCGGCGCGTCGACCACAAGTACGTCCACTACCTGGCCGCCCGCGGGGTGATCCCGCCGGTGATCGTCGCGGGCATCGGGTATCCCGAGGGCACCGACGTGCAGCGAGCCCGCACGAAGGACCTCGTGGACGCTCCGGACCCGTTCCTCCAGGCGATCCTCGCGGAGGTCATCCCCTGGGTGGAGCGCCGGTTCCCATGCGACCCCAAGCAGCGAGTCCTCTTCGGCTCCTCGATGGGCGGGTACTTCTCGCTGTACACGCTCCGGCGGAGCGCACTCGCCGGGGAGCGCTGGTTCTTCGGGTACGTCGCGTCGAGCACCTACCGGGCCGACGCAGCCCTATCGATCCGCGAGCTGAGGGCGCGGAAGGTCCCGGCCCGGCTCTACCTCACCTACGGTGGCCTCGAGCGCCGCAGCGGGTTCGACGTGATCGCTCGCCCGAACACGCAGCTCTTCCACGCGCTGGATTCCGCGGGCGTCCCGGAGCTCGAGTACGTGCACCACGTCTACCCCGATGCCGATCACTACACCACCACCCGGCCGACGCTGGTGGACGGACTCCGGCTCATCCTGGGCACGGGCGAGGCGCGCGGGATCGGGTTCACCGACCTCTCGCTCGAGTCCGTGCGGTACGACTTCCGCGCGGCGGGGCAGGTGTACGACTGGGAAGCGGCTGGTGCGCTCCGCGCGATCGCGCCCGCGGACGACGGCGCCCCCCGGCTCGACGCCATGTCCGGCAGCTTGCGGGTGGCCGCCGACTTCGCAGTCGGGTCCGGCCGGCTCAGCACGACGTTCGACCACTTCGAGGACCTCGCCGGCAACGAGCTCGTGTTCCACGTCTTCGTCCCCGAGAGCCTGGCGAAGCTCGGGTACGAGGCCCGGTCCCTCCTCTACTCGACCTACCAGTGGAAGGAGGACGTCGGCGACCGGGTCCGGATCGACCAGGCGGGTTGGAACCGGCTGGCGTTCAGGCTCGCGGGCGAGGGCCGCCGGGGCGACCCCGCGCTGGCCCGGGCGGTGGGCGTCGTCATCGAGCGCCCGGAGGGCGCTCCAGCCTGGAAGGGCGAGCTCTACCTCGACGGCATCTCGTGGTGACCGCTGCCGCCGCGGCCGGGCCGGAGCTCGTGCCGCGCACGACCAGGGGAGCTCAGAGCACCTTCGCCTCGGCCTCCGCCGCCGAGAGGTCCGGCACCTCGGCGCCGCCGTCGTGCGCCACGCTCCCGGCGCCTTCCTCGCCGGCCCGCTCCGCCGGCCGGACGAGCGGGACGAGCCGGTTGAGCGCGGCCTCCATCCCGTCCCGCACCTTCGCCTGGAGCTGCAGGTGAGAGATCTGCGTGAGATCCTGGACGAGGACGACGGACCGCTGGCCGAGCGGGCTCCGGTAGAAGCGCAGGAGCTGCTTCAGCTCGGCGGGCGTGTACTCGCGGCCGAGGATGCGCGCCTGGTACCCGACGAGCTCCTCGTACGGCGCCAGCTTCTCGTACTCCTCGCGGAGGCGGTCGGCGAACTCGGGGGCGAGCTCGTACTGTCCCTGGGCGCTCACCACGAGCCGCTCGGTCACCTCGGCCGACGCGGCGCGCACGAGCTTCTCCCACCGCTCGCGCGAGAACACGGCGCGCGCGACCTGGAGCTGGAGCGGGTCGCGCGCCTTGGCGGGACGGGCCGAGGCCCGCGCCGGAGCCCGCCCGGCGCGCGGCGCCGGGGGCGCCGCCTGGGTGAGCGACGGGAGCAGCGCGACGGCGGCGACGGCCAGGGCGGGGAGCTTCATCGACGGCGACCTCCACCCGCATGCGTAAGCAGCCAGGCGCGAGAGCGAAGCGCTCCCGCCGGTGGTCTACCCGAACAAGCGAGTGGACGCGGGACCCGCCCCGTCCATGACCAGCGAGGTGCGTGCCCGCCGCGCGCGGTGCCCCCGCACCGCGCTCGCGAGGTGCGCCTACTGCTTGAGCGACGCGCGGAAGGCGCGCGCCTCGGCGGCGTTGGGCCCGCGACCCGCGGCCTTCACGGCGCGCTCGGCGAGCGCCTTCGCCGCCGTACGGTCGCCCTGCGCGAGCGCCGCGCGCCCGGCGGCGAGGAGCAGCGACGGCTTCCCCGGGGCGCGCGCCAGGCCACGGTCGGCGGCCCGGCGGGCCTCCCTGGGCTGGCCCTCGGCGAGCCATGCGGCGGAGAGGAGGCACAGGGCGTCGAGGTCGGCGGGGCGCGCGAGCAGCACCGCGTCGAGCTCCGCGCGGGCGAGCGCCGGGTGGCCGGTGGCGAGCCGCGAGGCCCCGAGCGCGTAGCGGACGCGCAGGTCGGAGGGATCGGCCGCGAGCGCCTTCTGGAGCTCGACCACCGCGAGGTCGTGCGCGCCGCGGGCCTGGAGCGCCATCCCGAGGGCGGCGTGCCCCTCGGGCGCCGAGGGCTCCCGCTCCGTCGCCGTCCGCCAGGCGCGCTCCGCCTCCTCGGCGCGGCCGAGCCGGGCGAGCACCTCGCCGAGCGCGACCCACGTGAGCGGCGGCGGGTTCCGGGCGCCGGCGAGGTTCTCGAGGACGCCGAGCGCCTCCTCCGCGCGGCCGAGCTTCATGCGCGTGAGCGCGTACCAGACGGCGGCCTCGGGCGGCATGTGGCCGGACGGCGCCGTGCGCGCGAGCTCGCGCTGGGCCTCGGCGTACTGGCCGAGCCGGTACCGGGCGATGCCCCGCTGGATCCAGATGGCCTTGCCGTCGGCGTTCCCGGTGGCGGCGAGCGCCTCGGCGTACCTGCCCCGGCCGATGCGGGCGCGCGCGAGGAGCACGCGCGACGCAGGGTCGCCGGGCTGCAGCGCCACCGCGCGCGCGGCCGCCGCCTCGGCGCGGTCGTACGCGCGCGCGGCGAGGTGGAGCTCGGCGGCCGTCGCGGCCAGCGACGCGTGCTCGCCGAGCTTGGACGAGGCGCGGGAGAGGCGCGTGCTCGCCGCGGACGGATCGCCGGAGGCGAAGAGCACACGCGCGACCGCGACCTCGTACCGGACGCGGAGGGCGGGCGGGATCGCCGTGGCGGGGCTCGCCTCGAGCGCCTCGAGGTAGGCGCGGGAGCGGGCGAGGTCCTCGCCGAGCGCGAGGCGCGCCTCGGCGGTGCCGATGACCGAGCGCGGGTGGCTCGCCTGGGCCGGGAGCGCGAGGCCGTAGAAGTGCAGCGCGCCCTTGTGGTTCCCCGCGCCGAGCTCGAGGTCGCCGAGGTCCGCGAGCGCGCGCAGCGAGGGCGGCTGGGCCTCCGCCGCGCGCTCGAACCGGGCGCGCGCGGCCGCCTTGTCGCGCCTCAGGAGGATGCGGCCGGCGAGCGCGTGGACGAGCGGCGCCGCCGATTCCTTCTCGGAGGCGGCGAGCACCGCCGCCTCGGCCGCGAGCCGCTCGGCCGCCGTCCTCGCGAGCAGGTACGCCGCCGCGGCGCCGCCCTCGCCCGCGTCGTCGCGCCGGGCGAGCGCCGCCGCGCGCGCGCGGGCGCCCTCGTCGCCGTGCTCGGCCGCGAGGAGCGCCTCGACCTGGGCGGCGAGGGAGGTGAGCTCCGGGGTCGAGCCGCTCTTCCGGACCTCGTCGAGGATCTGCGCGGCCTCGCGCAGCGCGCCGACGGTGTCGCGCGCCAGCCCGGCGCGCGCCGCGGCGGCCGCCCGCCCGACGGCCTCGCCGCGCCCCTGCTCGCGCAGGTGCAGGAAGAGCCCGGCGCCGGCGGCGGCCGCGACGACCAGCAGGGCGGCGGCGAGCGCGCGGCCGTGGCGCCGGAGGAGCGACGGCGCCGGCTCGCCCGTGGTGAGGCGCTCGCGGACCTCCTGCGCGTAGCGGGCCGTGATCCGCTCCGCCTCGTCGTCGTCGGGCGGCGGCGGGACGGGCGCGGGCGCCGGGGCCGAGATACCGGGCTGCGTGGCCCCGGGGATCATGGCCAGCAGCGAGCGCGGGATCTCGTCGCGATGGAGCGCGGGCGCCAGCGGCGGCGGGACGACGCGGCCGGGGGCGAGCGGTGGTGGGCCCGACACAGGTGCGGGCGCGGCCGGCGCAGCCGGCGCCGGCGTGGGGGCCGAGGCCGCGGCGGGGCGGGCCTTGGCCGGCCCGAGGACGGGCGCGGGCCCGTTCCCGAGCGCGGGGGTCCTGGTCTGGCCCGCCGCGGCGGCGATCGCAGGCGAGGGGACCGGCGTCGCTGCGCCGTTCGCCTGGACCTTCTGCTTCGCCTGCTCGAGCCAGCTCCGCAGCCGGTCGTCGGCGGGCTGGAGCGCGAGCGCGCGGGTGAGGACCGGGACGGCGGCGCGGTAGAGCCCCTTCGTGAACAGGGCCTCGCCGACGAGGTTGAAGGCGTACGGGCTCGTGGGATCGAGGGCGACGGCGCGCTGGAACTGATCCTGCGCCCCCTTCCGGTCGCCCTGGTCGAGCAGCGCCCGGCCCCAGATCACCCGGCCGAGGATCGACGACGGGTGGTGCTCGAGCCCCGTCCGGCAGACCTCGATGGCCCGGGCGGTGTCGCCCCGCTCGAGGAGCGCCCGCGCGAGCTCGACGAAGATCCGCGAGCGGGGGTCGGCCGCGAAGATCTGCTCGTACTTTTCGATGATGGACGCCATCGGGTGCGCGGGCGGGCGGGTCGGAAAAGCGTATCACGCAAGCTCGGGACACCAAGGGCCGGCCGGCAAGTCGCCAGGACGGGATGTGAGGGGGTGTCGCGCCTGGCCGTACAGGGGGTGACGGACAAAAGAAAACGGCGGAGGCCCGGGGGCCTCCGCCGTCTCGTGAAGCGTTCGCTTCGCTCGGCTTACGCCGCCTTCTCCTTGGCGTCGGCCGCGGTGGCCTCGATGCCCATGTCCACTTCCTTCTTGGACATGTAGACGCCGTAGCCGATGGCGATGGCGCAGACGACGGCGCCGGCGATGCCGACCCACCAGGTCGCGTTCTCGACGGCGATGGAGTACTTGAGGACGATGCCCAGGGTGAGGAGGCTCACCATGTTCATCACCTTGATGAGCGGGTTGATGGCCGGGCCGGCGGTGTCCTTGAGCGGATCGCCCACGGTGTCACCGGTGACGGCGGCCTTGTGGGCGTCGGAGCCCTTCCCGCCGTAGACGCCGTCCTCGATCATCTTCTTCGCGTTGTCCCAGGCGCCGCCCGCGTTGGCCATGAAGACCGCGAGGAGCTGGCCGACCAGGATCATGCCGGCGAGGAAGCCGCCGAGCGCGTACGGTCCCATGAGCAGGCCGACGATGAGCGGCGCGGCGATGGCGAGGAGGCCGGGGCCGATGAGCTCCTGCTGCGCGGCGACCGTGCAGAGGTTCACGACGCGGCCGTAGTCCGGCTTCTTCGTGCCCTTCCAGATCTCCGGATCGCGGAACTG
>DASPMI010000014.1:0-36034 GCA_035627135.1 Anaeromyxobacter sp.
CACGCAGGAGGGCGAGTAGATGGCCAGGCGCAACCGGAAGGCCAAGCAGCAGACGTTCCGGTCGCTCTACGAGGGCGCCGACCACCGGACCATGCTCGGCAACATCGCGGCCTACCTGGAGTGGCTGGAGGTCCGCGGCTACACCGAGGACACGGTCGAGCACCGCGCCCAGGTGCTCCACTACTTCGCTGCCTGGTGCGAGGAGCGCGGCGTGGTCCGGTCCTCGGAGGTGACCCGGCCCATCCTCCAGCGGTACCAGCGGTGGATGTTCTACTACCGCAAGAAGAACGGCCAGCCGCTCGGCATCAGCACGCAGTACACGCGCCTCATGGTGGTCACCGTCTTCTTCCGCTGGCTGACCAGGAACAACTTCCTGCTCTACAACCCCGCCTCCGAGTTGGAGCTACCCCGGACCGAGAAGCGCCTGCCCAAGGCCATCCTGACCATCGAGGAGGTCGAGAAGGTGCTGGCCCAGCCCGACCTGCGCGACCCGCTCGGCGTCCGCGACCGCGCCATCATGGAGGTGCTCTACTCGACCGGCATCCGCCGGAAGGAACTCGTCGGGCTCACCATCTTCGGCTTCGACCCGGACCGCGGCACGCTCTGGATTCGCCTCGGCAAGGGGAAGAAGGACCGCGTCGTGCCGGTGGGCGAGCGCGCCATGCTCTGGGTGGAGAAGTACCTCCGCGAGGTCCGGCCGGGCCTGGTGATGGAGCCAGACGACGGCTTCCTGTTCCTGTCCGGCGACGGCCTGCCGCTGACCCCCGGCCACCTCTCCGACTCGGTGCGCCGCTACGTGGACGCCGCCGGCATCGGGAAGAAGGGCTCGTGCCATCTCTTCCGCCACACGATGGCGACCCTGATGCTGGAGGGCGGCGCCGACACCCGGTACATCCAGCAGATGCTCGGCCACGAGAATCTCGCGTCCACGCAGTTGTACACCCAGGGCAGCATCAAGAAGTTGAAGGACATCCACACTGCCACGC
Source organism: Anaeromyxobacter sp. (assembly GCA_035627135.1). GTDB lineage: Bacteria > Myxococcota > Myxococcia > Myxococcales > Anaeromyxobacteraceae > Anaeromyxobacter. Next base: position 987 of record DASPMI010000014.1, read on the forward strand.
ACCCGGCCGCGAAGCTGGAGCGGAAGGAGCAGGCCCAGGACCGCGGCGAGGACGAGAGCGACGTCGACCCCGCCGACGTGCTCGCGGCGCTCGACGAGGAGGCCGACGAGGACGGGGAGAGCGGCTGACCACCCTGGCCGGGACGGGTGGCAGGCTGGGGCACGGCGGACTAGAATGGGGGCACCATGCGGGCGCTCAAGGCACACGTCAGAGGTGGACGGCTCGTTCTCGACGAGCCCACCGACCTGCCGGAGGGCAGCGAGGTCGAACTCGTCACGTCCGACGACGACTTCGACCCCGAGGAGCGCGCACGGCTCGACGCCGCCCTGGAGCGCAGCATGGCCCAGGCGAAGGCCGGCCAGTTCGTGGACGGCGACGCGGTCATGAAGAAGCTCCTCGCCCGGCGATGAAACTCCTCTTCACGCCGGAGGCCGAGCACCAGGCGAGCGAGATGGACGCCTGGTGGCGGGAGCACCGCCCCGGAGCGCGCGACCTGTTCGCGAGAGAGCTTGCCCAGGTCGGGGACCTCATCGCGGTCAACCCGAACGTCGGCGTGACGTACACCACCAGCAGCGGCCGGACCGCGAAGCGCGTGCTGATGCCCAAGACGCGGAACCACGTCTACTTCGAGGTGGATGAGGACCAGGGCCGCGTCGTCGTTCTTGCGGTGTGGGGTGCGCCGCGAGGGCGGGGCCCAGCCCTGTAGCCCACGAGGACGGCCAGGGCGAGTAGGTCGTCACGCTGGGCGTGAAGGGCGGTACGATGCCGCCCGTGCTCCGGGAGAACACCGCCACTGCCGCCTTCCAGGGCTACTGGCCCTCGACGGCGCCCGTGCAGGCCAGAACTCGCGTCTGGGTTCTGGCGAGCCGGAGAAGGCCGTCTCCTGGTCCTCCTGGTCTCCAACCTGGCGAACGCGCTCGGGTTCGCCCTTCACCTACGGCGAACTCGCACCAGTCCGACCGGTCGTGACGAACCTGCGGCTGCCCGGCCAGTACGACGAGCGGCTCTTCGGAAGCCTCGGGCTCCAGGGGCCGTACTACAACTGGAACAGGTGGTATCTGCCGGGGGTGGGGAGGTATCTGGAGCCGGACCCGATTGCGTTGGCGGGTGGGTTCAATGGGGAGTTCGGGCCGGAGTGGTATGGGTACGCCGCTGGAAACCCACTGCGGTACACCGACTTCGACGGCCGCGACATCTACTCGTGGTCTCACCAGAACATCCCCTGGATTGAGGGCGGCGAAGACTGGGGACGGGGTCAGAAGTGCATGGCGGAGTGCATGGACGCGACGAACCCCTTGGGCGGTGCTGGAACAGCTACTGTCCTGACGTTGGGGCCCCTGCCGAAGCCTCCTTGGTGGTGGCGGCGGCCAGGGGCGTCGCATTTCACGAGCATCTGGCGCTTCCTCAACATCGGCGCGCGGTCGGCCTGTGGTGCGCCGGTCATCTCAGGGCCGACCACGAAGATGCTCGGGAGGGGCGGCGTCTACGTCACCTTGGCGTCAGGTGTCGTGTCCTACGGCGTCATCACCGCGTGCGCGATTCACTGCGCTGGAGGCCAATAGAATGGCTCCCGTGTACGTGGACTCCTCGGCCCGCCACGTGGCCGCCAAGGTCCTGCGAGACTTCCTGGCGGGTCGCATCAGCAACATGGAGTTGGACAAGGGCTTCCCAGAGCGTTCTCGGGACCCGGCGATACATGCGGTGTACAGGCAGACGTTCGGCTTCCAGGACGACATCCGGGAGTTCCACGCTACCGGGCCGTTGGCGGTCGGGGGGCCGACGCGGGAGGTGCTCGACCGCTGCGTGTCGTTCCTGGAGACCGGGTTGCCGTACGAGTGGCCCATGCCGCTTGCCGACCTCGTTCGTCGCGCGCACGCGCTCTTGACGCGAACGCCGCGGCCGAAGGGGGACCGCTCGGTTTGGCCATTCTTTCGCCGCGCCGACCTTGCCTCCGCGCAGCAGCGGGCGCAGGGCAGAGACTCGTCAGTGACCGAGGGTGAGGAACACTAGATGCGCGTCGCACCCGTCACGCTCCTCGCGTCCGCGCTCCTCTCCTGCACCTCCCCCACCGCCCCGCCGCCCACGGGCCCGAACGCCACCGTCACCGGGACCGTGGTCGAGCGGGTCGATGGGGCGCCGTACTCGTTCCTGCGGCTGGAGACCGAGACCGGGCAGATGTGGGTGGCCGTGCCCATGGCCGAGGTGCCGAAGAAGTCGACGGTCACCGTGAAGAACGGGGCGACCTTGAAGAACTTCGAGTCCAAGCAGGCGGGCCGGAAGTTCGACGCGGTCGTGTTCGGGGTGATGGAGAAGGGGTAGGCTGGACCGACTCCGGGGAGGGCCTCCATCATGACTTGGGAGTCGCGCTACTGGAAGACCGACCTGCTGCGCTACGCCAACCAACTGCGGCGCGCGCGGACGACGGCGTCCCCGTCATCCTCGGAAGACGTACGTCACCGTCGAGAAGGCGGTGCTCATGGGCGCCTTCGTCGTGCGGCGCCTCGCTGACTCGCACAAGCTGTCCGATGCCACGGTGAGCATGCTTCTTCGGGTCGGGCAGATGCCGACGACCGGGAAGCCGGTCACCCTCATCAACAATCATCGGTTGGATGAGTGGTTCGACTTCTCTCGGTCACGGCGGTGTCAGCAACCGCTGCCGTTCCTCTGCAACCAGGCCATCCACAGCTACGTCTTCGGGGTGTACACGGACCGTGCAGGAAAACGGCTGGCCGGCGTGTACATCGCGTCCGACTACCAGAGGAACCGGGCGCTCTTCGCTGTTCCTCTCGCTGAGCTGGAGCGCGCCTTCCGAAGGGCGAGCAACGACTACCCGACCAACTTGCACTACTCCTTCGACGAGAAGCTGGGGGACTACAGGGTGAAGCACTGGACCGGGACGAGCCCGGGTGCGCAGGTTCGGTGACCGGGGCTCCCGCACTTGCGCCGCCCGGGGTGGTGACCGCCACCAGCCTGACCAGGAGGGAACGGATGCCGCGCATCTGCACCAGCGACCACTCGGGCGTGCTGCCGGCCGAGTTCAGCCAGCTTCCCGAGTCCGAGGCCGCCCGGTGGCGGCACGTCTGCGCGTACGAACTTGGCCGGCGCCACGCCGCCGACGCCGAGGAGCGGCTCCGGCAGCGGGTCCGGGACCTGACCGCGAAGGTAAAGGAGTTGGAGGCGGCGAGGTAGGTCGGTGGCCACGTCGTCGGTGGGCGTGATGGTGACCGCCGTCCCGGTAGCTCGCTACAGGACCACCCCCTGCTGACGGCCGCCGGGATGGGCGTTCCGGGGCTCGGTGGAGGTGCAGGATTTCGGGACGGCGAGCATCGGAGCCGGGGTAGGCGCCTGTGACCGGCGTGGGCGAGGCCGTGGCCGGTGGCGGCGTCGGTCCCGCCGCCGACCTGTTGTAGGGTGGCTTCGTGGCGGAGCCCGTTCTCGACCTCGGCCAGGCGAAGCGGCTCATGGACGCGCTCTACCAGCCGGGCGACACGTTCTACGTGCTCGCGTACTACGACGCGGAGAATGGTCGACGCCCTTTCCAGAAGCGGCTGACCCACGACGCGCGCTGGTCGGCCGGGTCGCTCATCACGTCGGCAGACTCGGATGGGATGGCGGTCGCCACGTCGGTAGGGGTGTTCGAGCCCGGTGAGCCGGACCGGCCGGCGCGGCGGACCGAGGACCAGTGCGCCGGGCTCTCGGCGTTCGGCATCGACATCGACCGCGACGACCTCCCCGCGCTCGTGCCGGGCGCGACCATGGTGGAGGAGGTCATCCCGGAGGTCGTTCATCGGCTGGAGGTGGCCGGCATCCCGCCCCACGCGCTCGTGCGCAGCGGCCGGGGCCTACACGTCTACATGCACCAGCCTCGGCCACCCACGCCACACGCTGAAGGCGGTCGCGCAGGCCGTCGCCCACGTGCCTGCTCTGCCGGGCGGCAAGGCGGTTGGGCGGAAGCGGAAGACCATCAAGAAGGTGATGAGCGAGGGCGTGACCGAAGCGACACCACGTGACCCCTGGGACCAGCACGTCCTCGGCGTCGCGCTCAGGCTGGACGCTGCGCTCGCCGATCCCGGCGGCTCTCGATGGAGGCACCGGCTCAGAGGAAGGGACGGCTCGACCGGACAACGTGCGCTTCGAGGTCCGCGCGCAAGACGGGGGCGCGTCGAGGCGCTGCAGCGCTGAGCCGTCACGGCTCGCGGCTGGCCAGGCTCACCACGAACGGACGAGCGGCGGACCCCCGACCCGGGTGGCGCCTACGTCAACGTCCGCGCCGGCTCCACTCGCGCGGCCGCCGCGGCGGGGGCGAGCGCGCCGAGCACGGCGGCCACTGCCGGCACGATCACGCCGAGCACCGGCAACCACGCGGGGAACGCGAAGAACGTCTCGGGACGGAATGGGAAGTCGGGGAGGAGGCCGAGCGCGGCGCGGTCGGCGGCGAACGACAGGCCGAACGCGACGAGCGTCCCGAGCACGCCGCCGGCGAGGCCGATCATGGCGCCCTCGAGGAGCACCACGCGGTGGACGTCGGACGGGGTGGCGCCGAGGGCCTGGAGCACGGCGATCTCCTTGGACCGGCCGCGCACGCTCGCGGACAGCGAGCGGGCGATGGCGAGCGCGGCGAGCACGCACATGACCACGGCCAGGAAGGCGAGGGCGCCGGTCGTCACGGCGATGATGGCGCCGATCCGCTCGGCGGCGGCGCGCTCCCCCTCGTCCACGTTGAACCCCATCTGCCGCACGGCGGCCGCGATGGCGGGCACGTCGTCGGGGCGGCGCGCGAGGAGCGTCACCTGCGAGAAGCGCCCGTCCTTCCCGTACTCGGCGTGGAGGCGGCGCGCGGTCTCGAGCGGGATCGCCATCATGTACATCGGCACGCGCTCCGAGAACGCGGCGAGCCGCACCTTCGACGCGTAGACCTTCTGCTCCTGCTTGCCGGGCACGATCGAGCGGCCGATCTCCACCGGCATCTGCAGCCCGAGGAGCGTGAGCCCGGGCGGCAGCCGCGGCAGGTTCCACGACGGCGCGATGGTCTTGTCGTAGACCTCGACGAGCCGGCGCGAGAGCACGACCGGGATCGGCTTCCCGGGCGGCGGGTCCTCGAACGCGTGGCCGTCCTCGAGGTCGGCGCGCACCATCGCCGGCGCGATCCCGACGACCGGGATCTGCAGCGTCATCCCCGGCGGCCAGCTCGAGGCCATGCCGGGCGGCGCCTCGGGCGCGGCGATGGGTACCTGGAGGATGACCCGCGGCCACGCGGCCTCGACGCCGGGGAGCGCCTCGAGGCGCCGCAGGGCGCGGTCGTCGAGCGCGTCGCCGCCGAGGAGCCCGCCGAGCGAGACGCTCGAAGGGACCACCTCGACGAGCCGCGCGTCCGACGGGAACATCCGGCGGGCGGCGTTGCCGACGCCCATCCCGAGCGCGAGGAAGAAGACGAGCGCGGCGGCGCCCGCGCAGGCCGCGGCGGCGTCGAGGAGGGCGCCCCGGCGATCGGCGCGGATCCGGGCGCGGGCGATCCAGAGCAGGCCGCGGGCGCTCACGCGAGCCTCCCCGCCCCGCGCTCGCCGGCGGCCGTCGCGGCGTCGCTCTCGGCGAGCCTCCCGTCGCGGAGCATGAGGACGCGGCTCGCGGCGCGCGAGACGCGCTCCTCGTGCGTGACCACGAGCACCGAGAGGCCGCTCGCCGCGAGCTCGACGAACATCCGGATGATCTCGTCGCCGGTGGCGGCGTCGAGGTTGCCGGTCGGCTCGTCGGCGAGGAGCACGCGCGGGCGGGCGAAGAGGGCGCGGGCGATGGCGACGCGCTGGCGCTCGCCGCCGGAGAGCCGCGCCGGCGGCGCCGACGCGCGCGCGGCGAGGCCCACCTTCACGAGCGCGTCGGCCGCGCGGGTCCGGACGGCGCCGGGCGGCTCCCCGGTGTCGTCGCGCAGCATGCCGGGGAGCATCACGTTCTCGAGGGCGGAGAGCCCGGGGAGGAGGTTGAACGACTGGAACACGAATCCGATCGTCGCGTTGCGGAGCCGGGCGAGCTCGCGCGCGGAGAGGCCGGCGAGCGGCGTCCCGGCGATCTCCACGGCCCCGCGGTAGTCGCGGTCGAGCCCGCCGGCGACATGGAGCAGGGTGGACTTCCCCGAGCCCGACTGCCCGACGATGGCGACGAGCTCGCCGGCGGCCACGCGGAGATCGACGCCGCGCAGGACCGGGTGCTCGCGATCGCCGTCGCGGAAGCTCTTCTCCACGCCGTGGAGCGCGATCAAGGTGCCTCCTCCTTCTTCCCTTCCTTCTTCGCGGGCGGCGCCGCCTCGACCTCGACGGTGACGACGAGCGCCGCCGCGCCGAGCTCGGCGCGCGCCGACACGGCCTGCAGCCGGCGCAGCGTGGCGGTGTAGCTGTCCACGACGGCCTCGAAGATGAAGCCGGCGGGCCCGTCTCCGTACGCCTCGGCGGGCAGGCGGCGCACCGCGGCCGCGAGGGCGCGCGGCGCGAGGACGGCGCCGCCGAGCCCGCCCTGGAGCGCCGCCCCGGAGGCCTCGCTCGGCGCGCTCCAGCCGGGCCCGGTCCGCGCCGCGAGCTCGTCGAGCGCGCCCGGCGCGCCGCCCGTCATGCGCAGCCGCTTCCCGTCGAGCCGCCAGGCGAGCTCGCCCGTGGTCGTCCCGATCCGGCCCGCGCGACCGGCGGCGCCGGCGGGCCCCGGCTCCACCTCGGCGCGCTCCGGCGCGGCGAAGAGCGCGGGCAGCCTGGCGAGCGCCGCCGCGGCCCGGGCCTCGTCCCTCACGTCGCCGGCGAGCTCGAACGCGATCACCCGGAGCGGGTCGACCGCCACCTCCGCCGCGGAGAGCTCCCGGAGGTCGATCCGCGGCGAGATCGAGACGGACACCGCGAACCCGGGGGCGAGGACGTCGAACAGGTCGCGCTGCAGGTCGACCCCGCGCTCGGCGAGCCGCCTCCGCTCGTGCTCCGGCACCCGGGGGACGACGAGCCGGCCGAGCGCGGACGGATCGCCGTCCCAGCGCAGCACGAGCGGCGCGTCGGGCGAGAGGGCGCGGACCGCGGCCTTCGAGTCGCCCGCCGCCTTGAGCGCGCGGAGCGCGGCGGCGTCGGCTCCGAACGGGATGGCGATCGCTGCGCGCAGGGTGCCGCCCTCGGCCGAGAGGCCGATCGCGAGGTCGCGTTCGACCCCATGGCCCAGCGGCGCGGAGAAGGTCCACCCCGCGAGCCCCGGCGAGCGGAGGAGCGCGAACGTGACGGCGTACCGATCGCCGAGCGCCGCGCGGAGGTCGCGCCAGGTCGGTGCCTCCGCGAGGCTCTCGGCGGCGGGACGCGCGAGGGCGGCGCGCACGACCTCCTCGGCGGCCGGCCCGGGCGAGATCGCGGCGACGCGGTCGTGCGCGCGCAGCGCGAGGGCGAGCCGGCCCTGCGCCGAGCCGGCGGCGCGGAACGTGACGACGCGGAGGCCCTCGCCGGAGGATGCCGTCTGCTCCGCCGAGCCGAGCCGCTCGCGGGCGAGGCGCGCGACGGTGCGCTCGAGGGCGGCCGCGTCGCGGACCGGGAGGACGAGCACGGGCGCGCCGGGGGAGCCGTCGGGGCTCCCGGGCGCGGGCTCGATCCCGATCGCCAGCCCGCGCGCCGGGTCGATGCCGGCGTCGGCGAGCGCCTCGGGATCGAGCGGGTCGAACCCGAGCTGGGAGGTCAGGGCGCCGCGGCTCTGCCGGAGGGCGCCCGCCCCGGGGAACGTGGCGGCGGTCTCGTGCAGCGCACCGAGCTCGCTCGACGCCCGCCGGAGATCGTGGACGACGAGGGCCCACCCGGACCGCGAGGACACGAACCGCTCCGGCGGCGCCCCGGGGCCGCGGCGGCAGGCAGGGGAGGCGGCGAGCGCCGCGGCGGCGAGGGCGAGGAAGCGGAGCCGGGGGGCCGATGGCCGGGACACGTCGCAAGAGTCTTACCACGGGGGGAGGCCCCCGGGCTCGGGCCGGGCACGCGCACGGGCTCGTTCACGGAACGAAGCCGTGATACACGCCCCCCGCCATGATCTTCCACGGCGAGGACCTCGCCCCCATCGCGCTCGACCTGCTCCCGGACTGGCGCGCGCGCTTCGGCCCTGCGGCCGAGCGGCTCGAGCTGGAGATCGGCCCGGGACACGGCGGCTTCGCCCTCGCCTTCGCGCGGGCGCACCCCGACCGCGCGCTCGTCGCGATCGAGCAGCGGAAGAAGTTCGCCGAGACGATCGCGGAGAAGGCGGAGCGGCGGGGGCACGCCCACCTGCTCGTCCTCCACGGCGACGCCCGCATCCTGGCGCCGCGCCTCTTCGCGCACGGCTCGCTCGCGGCCATCCACGTCCACTTCCCGGATCCGTGGTGGAAGCGGCGGCACCACGCGCGGCGGCTGGTGGACGATCGGATGTCGCTCCTCCTGCGCGCGCTCCTCCGCCCGGGCGGGCTGCTCGACTTCCGCACCGACGTCGAGGAGTACGCGCTGGGCGCGGTCGAGCGGCTCGAGGAGGCCGGCTTCCGGAACGAGGCGGGCCCGGGCCGGTTCTCCGAGGCGGCCCCGGACGAGCTCCCGTCCACGCGGGAGAAGCGGTACCTCGCCACGGGGCAGCGCGTGTGGCGGCTCCGCTTGAGGCGCTGAATCCAGGGATGCGGCTCCTCGCCTGCCCCTGTAGACTCCCCGGGCATGCGCCGCGCCACCTCCGGTCGGGCCCTCGTCCTGCCCTTCGTCGCGTTCCTCGCCGCCGCCTGCCAGCGGCCGGACAACCCCGCCGAGCGCTACGAGCGGTTCGCGCGCGCCGCGCGCGCGGGCGACGTGGGCGCGGTCTGGGCCATGCTCTCCAAGGACTCGCAGGACCGGCTCCGCGCCCGGAGCAAGGAGCTCGAGGGCAGCGCGCAGGTGCCGGGCGCCGACGTCCAGGTGGCGAACCTCGTCCTCGGCGACCTCGCGCCCACCGCACCCAAGGTGAAGTCGGCGACGGTGCTGCGGGAGTCCCGGGACCGGGCCGTCGTCGCCGTCGAGGTGGAGGGCGGCGAGCGCGGCGAGGTGTCCCTGGTGCGGGAAGGCCAGGAGTGGAAGGTGGTTCTGCCGGGCGGGTAGCGGCTCCGCGCGGGTCGTGGTGGATCCCTTCGCAAGCGTCTGTTATTCAAGCGGGTCTCATGAAGACCCTCACCGCCGCCCAGATCCGCGAGTCGTTCCTCCGCTTCTTCGAGGAGCGCGGCCACCGCCGCGTCGCGAGCTCGTCGCTGGTCCCGCAGAACGACCCGACGCTGCTCTTCACCAACGCCGGCATGGTCCAGTTCAAGGACGTCTTCACCGGCCGGGAGAAGCGGGACTACGCGCGCGCCACCACCTCGCAGAAGTGCGTGCGCGCCGGCGGCAAGCACAACGACCTCGAGAACGTCGGGTTCACCGCCCGTCACCACACGTTCTTCGAGATGCTCGGCAACTTCTCGTTCGGCGACTACTTCAAGAAGGACGCGGTCCGCTGGGCGTGGGAGTGGGTGACGAGCGACGCGTGGCTCGGGATCCCGAAGGACCGGCTCGCCGCGACGGTCTTCGCCGGCGAGGGGCCGATCCCGTGGGACGAGGAGGCGTACGAGCTCTGGAAGGGCGTCGGCGTCCCCGTCGACCGGATCCACAAGCTCGGCGCGAAGGACAACTTCTGGGCGATGGGCAACACCGGCCCCTGCGGCCCCTGCTCCGAGCTCCACTTCTTCCAGGGGAACGACATCCCCTGCGCCGAGGAGCAGGCGGGCAAGAAGTGCCAGGGCGTCGCCTGCGACTGCGACCGCTGGCTCGAGATCTGGAACCTCGTCTTCATGCAGTTCGAGCGGAGCGAGGACGGGAGCCTCACGCCGCTGCCGCGGCCGTCGATCGACACCGGCGCCGGCCTCGAGCGCGTGTCGGCGGTGGTGCAGGGCAAGCGGTCCAACTACGACACCGACCTCTTCCAGAACATCATCGCGGCGGTGCAGAAGATCTCCGGCAAGAAGTACGGCGCGAACGCGGCGGACGACGTCTCGATGCGCGTGATCGCGGACCACGCGCGGGCGACGACGTTCCTCGTGGGCGACGGCGTGCTGCCGTCCAACGAGGGGCGCGGCTACGTCCTTCGCCGGATCATGCGGCGCGCGATCCGGCACGGGAAGAAGCTGGGGCTCGAGAAGCTCTTCCTCGCGGACGTCTGCGCCGCGGTCATCGAGGAGATGGGCGCGGCCTACCCGGAGACGCGGGAGAACCGGCCGTTCATCACGAAGGTGGCGGCGGCGGAGGAGGAGTCCTTCCGGCGGACGCTGAACCGCGGCCTCGATCGGCTCGACGAGGAGATCGCGCGCCTGCGCAAGACGGGCGGCAAGGTCGTCCCCGGCGACGTGGCCTTCCAGCTCGCGGACACGTTCGGCTTCCCGCTCGACCTCACCCGCACGATCGCGGTCGAGAACGGCCTCGGGGTGGACGAGGCCGGGTTCGACAAGCTGCTCGAGGAGCAGCGCGCGCGGAGCGGCGAGTTCAAGGGGTCGGGCGAGCAGTCGATCGCCGATCTCCACAAGCAGATCGTCGGCGAGCTCGAGGAGGTGAAGTTCCTCGGGTACGAGACGCTCACGGCGGCGGCGGAGGTGAAGGCCCTCCTCGCCAACGGCGCCCGCGCCGCGAAGGCGAAGAAGGGCGACAAGGTCGAGGTGATCACCGCGGCCACGCCGTTCTACGGCGAGTCGGGCGGCCAGGTGGGCGACACCGGCACGATCACCGTGCCCGGCGGGAAGGTGCAGGTCACCGACGCGAAGCGGCCGGTGCCCGGCCTCGTCACGCACCTCGGCGAGGTGGTCGAGGGCGAGATCGCGGTCGGCGATCGCGCCGACCTCCGGGTCGACGAGGCGCGCCGCGACCTCATCCGCGCCAACCACTCCGCGACCCACCTCCTCCAGTTCGCGCTCCGCGAGCGGCTCGGCGAGCACGTGAAGCAGGCGGGCTCGAAGGTCGCCCCCGACTACCTGACGTTCGACTTCTCCCACTTCGAGGCGCTCCAGGACGAGGAGCTCCAGGCGATCGAGGCGCGGGTCAACGAGCTGGTCCGGAAGAACGACGCCGCGGACGTCGCGGTCCTGAAGCTCGAGGAGGCGCGGCAGGCCGGCGCGATGATGATCTTCGGCGAGAAGTACGGCGACGTCGTCCGCGTCGTCCGGCTCGGGCCCTCGAAGGAGCTCTGCGGCGGCACGCACGTGCGCCGGACCGGGGACATCGCCTTCTTCAAGATCGCGAGCGACGAGTCGATCCAGGCGGGCGTCCGCCGCATCGTCGCCTACACCGGGCCGAAGGCGGTCGAGGAGGCGCAGCGGCGCGACGGCGAGCTGCGCAAGGCGGCGGCCCTCCTCAAGGCGGGCGCGCTCGAGGTGGCCCAGAAGATCGAGCAGACGCAGCGCCGGGTGAAGGAGCTCGAGCGCGCGCTCGAGGAGGCGCGCGCGAAGGTGGCCGCGGCGCAGTCCGGCGACCTCGCGGCGCAGGCGAAGGCGGCCGGCGACGCCAAGGTGCTCGCCGCGCGCGTGCAGGGCGACGGCAAGGCGCTGCGCGAGCTTGCGGACAAGCTCCGCGATCGGCTCGCGAAGGGCGTGGTCGCGCTCGGGTCCGAGCACGAGGGCAAGGCCGTGCTCCTCGTCGCGGTGACGAAGGACCTGGCCGGCAAGGTCAAGGCCGGCGACCTCGTGAAGGAGGGCGCGAAGCTCGTGGGCGGCTCGGGTGGTGGCAAGCCCGACATGGCCCAGGCGGGCGGCGCCAACCCGGCCGGGCTCGACGACGCGCTGAGGAAGATCGAGGAGCTGGCGCTCGCGGCGCTCGCGTAGGTTCCTCCGAGGGCGAGGGGTGCGCCGTCACCCCCGCGCCCTCTACGTGCGTAGCTTGCTTCGCACGCGCGGCGCGACCCACGCGAGGTCGGTCGTGTCAAGCCGGAGGGGCCGTTGACCGGCGCGCGCGAGCGCGCCTACGATTCTCCCCACGCATGCCTCCTCCGGCGCCGCACGCTCGCAAGCGAGCCTCGACCGTCACGACCGACGTCGTCGATCTCGCGCTCGCGCGCGACGCGCGCCGGCTGCGCGACTTCCAGGCCCGCTGCCGGACCGTCGACGAGCTGAACCGCAAGGCGCTCGCGCGGCTGTTCCAGACGAGCCTCATCTTCACGCGCCACGGCGCCCGGCTCGGCCGCGAGCTCCTCCTCGCGCACCAGCACCTGCTCCGCGTCGGCGATCTGCTCGCCCGCATCGGCGAGCTGCCCGACGCGTCCGCGTCCGAGGCGTCGCAGCTCTACCGCGAGGCGCAGTCGCTCCTCGCGCGCACCACCGAGCTCACCGCGCGCTGCAACGTGGTGCTCGCGCGGGAGCGGTAGCAAGTCCGCTCGTGCTGAGCCTGTCGAAGCACGAGCGGTGAAGGGCTCGACTCGACCGGGCGTGGCTCGTCAGAACCCGATCCCCGCGGTGGCGTAGGGCCCGTGGATCGCCTCCCGCCGGCCGTCCGCGCGGATGTTGAACAGCGTCGTGCGCCAGCCGCCCTCGACCCGCACCTTCACGGACGAGAGACGGCCGAAGATCACCCCGCCGGCGCCGCGGACGGTCAGGCCCGACTCCGTGTCGTCGCCGGTGTTCACGATCGCGTACCCGAACCCCGCGCCGACGTACGGCGCGACGTTCTGGCGGGAGAACGGGACGTGCACCGCGAGCCCGCCCTCGAGGAGGTGATCGCCGTCGCCCATGTGCCAGTCCGCGGTCGCCTCGGCGAGGAAGCTGCGCGCGTCGAAGAGCCAGAACGCGCCGGCGCCGGTGAGCCGGCCCGTGCCGCCGCCGGGCCGGTCGACGAACCAGGTTGCCCCGAGCCGGAAGCCCCAGTCGAAGGACGCGGGGACCTGGCGCAGCGGCCGTGCTTCACGTTCGGTGACCGTGTCGATCGTGGCGAGCTCGGCCGCGGGCCGCGCCGCCGCGAACCCCTTGGCGAGCCGCTGCAGCACCGGCTCCAGGTCGTCCGCGTTCGCGGCCGAGAGGGCGTCGGAGTGCGCGAGGGTCCCGTCCGGCTCGTAGGCGCCGAGGCGTGCGGAGGAGACGGAGCCGAGCCGCGAGATCCGCAGGGTCACCGCGAGCGCCGCCCCGGCCTCGGCGGCCTCGGCGCCGGCCTCCACGGGCGATGGCTCCGCGACGGCGCCGCCCGGCGTGCCCCCGAGCACGACGGCGAAGCGCCCCGTCTGTTCGAGCCCGGCGCGCAGGAGATCGGTCGCCGCCACGAGCTCGCCTTCGTCCACGTTCGCGCCGGTGGCGGGGAGGAGCACGAGGCGCTCGGCGGCGCGAGCAGCAGGCGCGGCTACGAGCAGGAGGGCGGCGAGGAGGGGGCGGAGGCGCATATGGGGGCTCCAGGGCGAGGTCGATCGAGTCTCGCACGCGCCGGGGCGCGGGACCAACCGAAGGACCGCGAGGGGGCGTGATCCGGCAAAGGCGCGGATCGCGCCGAGGAGCGTACATGGTCCGGGCGCGGCTATGATGCCCGCCCATGCACGGTACGCTCGTCGAGCTCGAGATCGATGCCCCGGCGCTCGCCGGGAACCCGCTGGGCGATCCGGCCCGCCGCCCGCTGCTCGTCTACCTGCCCCCGGGCCACCGCCCCGGCCTCCCCGCGGTCTACCTCCTGCACGGCTTCGGCGGGAGCGCGCGCAACTGGCTCAACGTGAGCACGTTCGCGCCCACGGTGCCGGAGCGGATCGACGCCGCGGTCGCGGCCGGCGCGCTGCCGCCCTTCGTCGCCGTGTTCCCGGACGGCGGGACGCGCCTCGGCGGCACGCAGTGGATCGACGCGCCGGCGGTGGGGCGGTACCAGACCTACGTCGCCGAGGACGTCGTGCGCGAGGTCGAGGCGCGCTTCGGGGCGCGCGCCGATCGCGCGGCGCGGGCGGTGCTGGGCAAGAGCTCGGGCGGCTACGGCGCCCTGCGCATGGGCCGCGACCGGCCCGACGTCTTCGCGCACCTCGCCTGCCACTCGGGCGACGCGTACTTCGAGTACTGCTACCTCGCCGACCTGCCGAAGGCGGCCGCGGCGCTCCTCGCCGCCCCCTCGGCCGCCGAGTGGCTCGAGGAGGCGCGGCGCCGCGCGCGCGAGACGCGGCTGCGCGGGGACGATCACGCGGTGCTCAACGTCCTCGCGATGGCCGCGCACTACGGGCCCGACGCCTCACAGCCGCTCGGCCTCGCCCTGCCGTTCGAGCTCCCCTCGGGCCGCCTCCGCGCCGACGTCTGGGAGCGGTGGCTCGCGGAGGATCCGGTCCGCTTCGCGCCCGCCTCGCTCGACGCGTTCCGCCGGCTCGCGACGGTGTTCCTCGACTGCGGGACCCGCGACGAGTACCACCTGCGCTGGGGCGCGCGGATGGTCGCCGACGCGCTCCGGCGCGGCGGCGTCGAGGTGGTGCACGAGGAGTTCGAGGACGGGCACGGCGGGATCAACTACCGCCTCGATCGCTCGCTGGCGGTGATCGTGCCGAGGATGGCGGGGGGGTGAAGAGCTCCGCTCGTGCTTCGACAGGCTCGGCACGAGCGGATCCGTCAGGGCCGGGCTCGGGCTGGGGTCGAAGCATCCCCGCTCACCCTGAGCCTGTCGAAGGGTGAGCGGGCAGAGCGTCCAGGTTCCGCTACTCCACCGGCGGCTTCCCGTTCGGCCGCCGCAGGAACGCGGGGATGTCGAACTGGTCGTCGTCGGGCCGGTAGACGGGCGGCTCGCGCCGCATCGAGACCGGGGTCCGCTGCACCGCCGGGGCGGTGACGAGGGCGGGCTCGCGGCGCGCGGTGGGCTTCGCGTCCGCGGGCAGGGGCGGGGGGACGGAGCGCAGCGCCGGGACCTCGCGGACCGCCTCGACCGGCTCCGCCCGGCGCGCCAGCGCCCGGCTCCGGTCGTCGCGCGCCTGGAAGCCCGTGGCGATCACGGTGATCTTCACCTCGTTCCCGAGCCGCTCGTCGATCACCGACCCGAAGATGATGTTGGCCTCGGGGTCGGCCGCGGACTGGGCCATCGACACCGCCTCGTTCACCTCGAACAGCGTGAGGCTCGGGCCGCCGGTGATGTTGACGAGGAGGCCGGTCGCGCCGTCGAGCGTGACGTCCTCGAGGAGCGGCGAGTTGATGGCCGCCTGCATCGCCTCCACCGCGCGCCGGTCGCCGCTCGACCGGCCGGTCCCCATGAGCGCCATGCCCTGGCTGCTCATGATGGTCCGGACGTCGGCGAAGTCGACGTTGACGATGCCGTGCACCGTGATGAGGTCGGAGATGCCCTGCACCGCGTTGAGGAGCACCTCGTCGGCCCGCTTGAACGCGTCGGCGAGCGACATGTCCTCGCCGGCCACCGAGAGGAGCCGCTGGTTCGGGATCACGATGAGGGTGTCCACCGCCGCGCCGAGCTCGGCGAGGCCGGCCTCGGCCTGCTTGCGCCGCCGGTTGCCCTCGAAGAGGAAGGGCTTGGTGACGACGCCGACGGTGAGCGCCCCGGAGGCCTTGGCGATGTCGGCCACCACCGGGCCGGCGCCGGTGCCGGTGCCGCCGCCCATGCCGGCGGTGACGAACACCATGTCCGCCCCCTCGAGCGCGGCGGCGATGGCGTCCTTCTCCTCGAGCGCCGCGGTGCGGCCCACCTCGGGGTTGGCGCCCGCGCCCAGGCCCCGCGACGCGTTCTTGCCGAGCGGGATCTTCACCTGCGCCTGGTTGACCCGGAGCGCCTGCAGGTCGGTGTTGGCGGCGATGAACTCCACGCCCTCGAGGCGCGCCGCCACCATGGTGTTGATGGCGTTGCCGCCGCCGCCGCCGACGCCGATGACCTTGATCTTCGCCGCGTCCTGCCTGTCCGTGTATTCGATCATCGCAGTGCCTCCGCGGTCAGAAGATCTGCCCCAGCCACTCCTTCATCCGCCCCTTCACCTTCCGGTACACGTTCTCGTCGCGGATCTTGAAGTAGGGGCTCTCGTTCTGCTGCTGCGCGCCGTAGAGCACGAGCCCCACGGCCGTCGCGTACATCGGGCTCTTCACCACGTCCACGAGCCCGCCGATCCCGCGCGGCAGGCCGCGCCGGACCGGGACCCCGAGGACCTCCTCGGCCATCTCGGGCATGCCGGCGAGGAGGGTGGAGCCGCCGGTGATGACGACGCCCGAGGCCAGCACCTCCTCCATCCCGCACTTCTGGATCTCGTGCTGCACCAGCATGAAGATCTCCTCCACCCGCGGCTCGACGATCTCGGCCAGGATGTGGCGGGAGAGGACGCGCGGGGAGCCCCCGCCCACGCTCGGGACCTCGATCGTCTCGCCCTTGTCGACCATCGAGGCGACGGCGCAGCCGTACTGCTTCTTGATCCGCTCGGCCTCGTGCGTGGGCGTGCGGAGCCCGACGGCGACGTCGTTCGTGAGGTGGTTGCCGCCGAGGGCGATCACCGCGGTGTGCTGGATGGCGCCGTTGTGGAAGATGGCGATGTCGGTCGTGCCGCCGCCGATGTCGACGAGGCAGACGCCCAGCTCCTTCTCGTCCTCGGAGAGCGTCGCCATCGAGGAGGCGAGTGGCTGGAGGACGATGTCGGCGACGTTGAGGCCGGTCCGCTGGGCGCACTTCACGATGTTCTGCGCGGACGAGACCGCGCCGGTGACGATGAGCGCCTTGGCCTCGAGCCGGACGCCGCTCATGCCGACCGGCTCCTTGATGCCGTCCTGGTCGTCGACGACGTACTCCTGCGGGAGGACGTGGATCACCTCGCGATCGAGCGGGATCGCGACGGCCTTGGCCTGGTCGATGACGCGATCGACGTCCTGCGGCCGGACCTCCTTGTCCTTCACCGCGACGACGCCGTGCGAGGGGAACGCCTTGATGTGGCCGCCGGCGATGCCGGTGTAGACGGTGGTGATCTCGCACCCCGCCATGTGCTCGGCCTCCTCGATCGACCGCTTGATCGAGGCCACCGTGGCGTCGATGTTGACCACCACGCCCTTGCGCAGCCCCTTCGACGGGTGCGACCCGATGCCGATGATGTCGATCCCGCCGTCGTCGCTCACCTCGCCGACGATGGCGCAGATCTTGGTCGTCCCGATGTCGAGCCCGACCAGGATGTCGCCGCTGTTCGCCATGACCACCACCTCCGGGCGTGTCCGCGCCGTCGCGCTTGCGCCCACCAGGGGGCTCTCTCGAGCCCCTGCCACAGGCAGCCTCCGCTCGCCCTGAGCCTGTCGAAGGGCGAGCTTCCGCGGCCTTCCCACCACGCCGCGTCTCCGCGGCGCGTGCCTCAGCGCCTCCCGGTCGTCTCCGACCGCGCCGCGCCGAGGGCCCCACCACCACCTGCTTCCCCCGCGAACCGGACCGCCACCCACTCCGGGTGGCGGCGGTTGTCGAGGTGGATCACCTGCGCCTTCCGGGGCTCCGCCGCGAGCGACGGCAGGAGCCGGGAGAGGCGGGAGAGCTTCGCGTCGAGCTCGCGCTGGCCGAGCCGGATCTCGGTGCCGTCGCCGGTCACCACCGTCGTGCCGAAGACCGGATCCACGTGGATCTCCGAGATGGGCGCCCGCGCCTCGAGCCGCGCCTCGGACCAGCGGCGGGCGAGCGCCACCGCGCCGGCCAGGACCTGCTCCACCTCGGGCCGCCGCGCGAGGTACGCCTCGCGGTCGACGCCGGTCACCACCGGGAGGTCGAGGCCGAGCCCCGGCACGGCGCGATCGAAGACGTGCCCCTGCTCGTTGACGAGGTAGAGCTCGCCCATCGACACGAGGGCGGCGGCCCGGTGCTCGCGGACGGTGATCTCGAGCGCCCCCGACCAGAACTCCCGGTCCACCTCGGCCCGCGCGATCCACGGCTGGTGCTGGAGCGTCGCCTCGAGCAGGCCGGGATCGACGAGCAGCAGGTGGTCGCCGCGCTGCACCGGGAGGACGGTGAGGAGCTGATCTGCGGCGAGGCGCGAGAGGCCGTGGAACCGGATCTCGCGGACCCGGAACCGCTCGCCGCCGAAGACGGCGCGGTGGGCCCCGAGGGCGAGGAGGCCGACGAAGACGAGCGCGGCCACGGTGGGGCCCACGAGGTGGAGCAGCCGCACCAGCCTCTGCCGGCGCTCCCCCGGGGCCTGGTCCACCCGCCGTCGATTGCCCGCTCGCGCCACGCCTTCTCCCGCCGCCCGCCGACACGCCGCCGCCTCCGCGCGTGCGGTTGCGGGCGGTATCACCCGACGGCAGCATGCCGGAGGGCGGAGGCTACGCAAGTTTTTGGCGGTCGCAGATCCGGACGGGATTTCGCGGACCGATCGCCGCGCCGACCGCATAGACTGGCGCGGTCTGTCCGATCCAGGGGGGCCATGGTCCGCTCGGTCCGCTGTGTCGTCGCGGTGCTCGTTCTCTCCCCAGCTCGGCTCGTATGGCAAGTGGGAGGGGTTCTGGGCCGGCTACAACCACATGGACGGCCGGTGGAGGCTCTGGTCGGGTGTCAACGGGAACCCGGGCGCCCCGGCGCCGGTTCGAGGTCACGGCCGTCACCGCCGACGCGCTCGACGTCCTCATGACAGGTGGAGACGGATCTCGATCCGGCGCTCCCGTACGACCGGGAGCACCAGGCCGACCAGTACTTCGACCTCGCCATGGACGGGCACGTGGAGCCGATCGATCCGTTCCCGCCGTACAACTACTGGAGCCCGTCCAACATCTACACGGACCACGAGTACGACGACCCGGCCCGGGACCATCAGCGCGATCCCTGCGGGGACCCGGTGGCGCCCGTACGGTGAGCTGCGGCCGTGGCAGGGGAACGACCCCGGAGTGCTCGCGGCGTTGCCGCTCCTCTCGGACGCCTTCGACCCGCCCCGCCGCCCAGTAGGAGCCCGGCGCGGCGGCGGGCGCGTCAGCGCACGATCGAGATCGACAGCCCGTCCAGCTGGTTCCGGATGATCGGCAGGATGATCGAGTCGAGCCGCGGGTGCGCGGCGAGCCGGGCGTTGAAGGTCCGGATCCCCTGCACGAGCGCGTCGGGGTGCGCCCCGTCGAGCACGCGGCCGTTCCGGATCACGTTGTCGGCGAGGAGGAGCGTCCCGGGGCGGGAGAGCTGGACCGAGAGGTCGAGGTACTCGGGGTAGCTCTCCTTGTCGGCGTCGATGAAGACGACGTCGAACGGGGGCTCGCCGGCGGCGATCATCGCGCGCAGCGACGCCGCGGCGGGCCCTTCGCGGACCTCGACGGCGCCCGACAGGCCCGCCCGCGCCAGGTTCTGCCGCGCGACCTGGGCGTGGTGCGGGTCGAGCTCGAGCGTCACGAGGCGGCCGCCGGGGCGGAGCGCGCGCGCGAGCCAGGCGGTGCTGTAGCCGCCGAGCGTGCCGATCTCGAGGATGCGCCCGGGCTGGACGAGCCGCGCGAGGAGGTGGAGGAGCTTCCCCTCGTTCGGTGACACGGCGATCTCCGGGAGCCCGGCCGCGGCGGCCGCGGCGCGCCCCTCCGCCAGCGCCGGGTCCGGCGCGACGAACAGCTCCTCCACGTACCGATCCACGCGCTCCGCGAGCGCGCCGTCGAAGGGTTGCATGGACCCGGTCATGCCCTCCGCGCGCGAGGCCGCGCCGCGGAAAGATGGGCCGCGGCCCCGCGGGACGCCCGGCTCAGCCGCGCTTCTTCTTGAACTGCATGTCGGCGTAGACGGCCAGGATGAGCACCAGCCCCTTGACGCCGTATTGCCAGTAGGGCTGCAGGTTCATCATCTGCATGCCGTTGCTGAGCGACTGGATGATGAGGGCGCCGACGATCGCGCCGAAGACCGTGCCCTCGCCGCCGAGGGTCGAGGTGCCGCCGAGGATGCAGGCCGCGATCACGTCCAGCTCGTAGCCCTGGCCGGCGCCGGTGGTGCCCGATCCGACGTAGCCGGCGAGCGCGACGCCCGAGACGCCCATCAAGAGGCCCATCAGCACATACACCTTGAAGATGAGGTTCTTCGTGTCGATGCCCGAGAGCCGGGCCGCCTCGCGGTTGCCGCCGAAGGCATAAGCGTAGCGGCCGAAGCGAGTGTTCCGCGAGATGTAGCTCATGATCAGGGCCACGGCCCCGAGGATGAGCACCAGCACCGGGACGCCCGTGGGACGGGTGGTGGTCGGCGCGGTCGCCGCGGTGGCGGCGACCTCCTCGTCGGGGACGGGCTCGATCTTGATGGCGCCCGGCGTCGACGCGCCGACGCCGCTCTGGTCGTCGCCGCCGGCGAAGTTCTGCAGCGCCCCCTGCGTCTTGGACTCGTCGAGGCCCAGCGTGCTGAGGTCGAACACCTCCTGGGAGGAGTCCGCCGCGGCCTGCTCGGCCAGGGGCTTCGCCTCGAACGTGCGGTTCACGATCAGCACGTAGGCGATCACCAGCACCGAGAAGATCCCCGCGCGGGCGAGCTGGAGCGCGAGCGAGCCCATCTCCGCACCGTACTTCCGCTTCCGCTTCCGCGTGGTGTACACGCGGACGAAGAGCGCTGCCGTCACGAGCACCGCCAGGATCCAGCCGCCGAGTGGTGGGATCGAGCCCTGGGCGATGTACTTGTAGGTGCTGTAGGAGGTGATGAAGAGCGACTTGCCCAGCGTGACGGCGAGGATCCCGGACTTGAAGATCGAGAAGCCACCCAGGGTGGCGATGAACGGCGGCACGCCCATCCGCGAGATCACGAACCCCTGGAACGCGCCCATGAGGACGGCGAGCAGGAGGGCCAGCACCACCACCGTGATCGTGGTCACGAGCGCGTGCCCGCCCGGGCTCAGGCCCGGGGCGAGGGCGGTGACCCAGCGGTCCGCGTTCCCGGAGTAGAGCATCCAGGCCGCCACCACGGACACGAACCCGGCGCCGTACCCGACGGAGAGGTCGATGCCTCCCGTGACGATCACGAACACCATGCCGGTGGCCATGATCGCGATGATGGCCATCTGGACGAAGAGGTTGCGCACGTGATCGGCGCTGGCGTAGCCCGGGGCGGCGATGCCGAAGCCGATCCAGATGACCAGCAGCGCGATCACCAGCACGTACGACTGCAGGTTCCGGGTGAAGGAGCGGAGCAGCACGTTCGCTGCGCTCGGCTCGGCGGGGGCAGCGCTGACGGTGAGGTTCGGGTCCATGGTCTTCTCGTTGCCTGTCATCCTGCGGCGACTTCGATGCCCGTCGCCCTGGCCATGATCTTCTCTTCCGTCGCGGCCTGGATCTCCAGGGTGCCGTTCGAGCGGCCTTCCCACATCACCATGACGCGGTCGCTCATGCCGAGCACCTCCTCCAGCTCCGAGGAGATCATGATGATCGCGAACCCGCTCTCCGCGAGCTGGTTCATGAGCTTGTAGATCTCGTACTTCGCGCCGACGTCGATGCCGCGGGTCGGATCGTCGAGGATCAGGATCTTCGGCTCGGACATGAGCCACTTGGAGATGACGACCTTCTGCTGGTTGCCGCCGGAGAGCGACTCGACCGCCACGTTGACGTTGGGCGCCTTGATCGAGAGGCTCTTCCAGTACTTCAGCACGGCGGCGAGCTCGGCGTCCTGATCGATCCGCATGAAGCTCGCGAACCGATTGAGGTTGGGCAGGCTCATGTTCTGGAGGATCGTCTGCATGAGCACGAGGCCGGACCGCTTGCGGTCCTCGGGCACCAGGCTGATGCCGTGCGCCATGGCATCCCTGGAGCTCCGGATGGTGATGGCCTTGCCCTCGAGGGTGACCCGGCCCCGCGTCACCTGCCCGTACTCGCCGAACAGGGTCGTGACCAGCTCGGTGC
The DNA here is from genome assembly GCA_035627135.1 of Anaeromyxobacter sp. Lineage (GTDB taxonomy): Bacteria > Myxococcota > Myxococcia > Myxococcales > Anaeromyxobacteraceae > Anaeromyxobacter. The sequence continues at coordinate 22,714 of DASPMI010000014.1, forward strand.
GCCCGGACCCCATCAGGCCGGCGATCCCCAGGATCTCGCCCTTGCGCAGGTCGAAGCTGACCCCCTTCAGCACTTCCTTCCTCGGGTTGTTCGGGTCGACGGCGTGCAGGTCCTCGACGCGGAGGAAGACCTCGGCCGGCGTCCGCCTCCGCCTGGGGAAGCGCTCCTTCATCTCCCGGCCGACCATCAGGCTCACGAGCTTCTCGACGCCTTTCCCGTCCGCGTCGAGCTCCGCGGTGGGCCGCGTGGTCACCAGCTTGCCGTCGCGCAGCACCGAGACCGAGTCGGTGATCCGGAAGAACTCCTCCAGCTTGTGCGTGATGTAGATGCAGGTGACGCCGTCCGCCTTCAGGCCGCGGAGGATCTCCATGAGCTGGTCGACCTCGGCCTCGGACAGCGCGGAGGTCGGCTCGTCCAGGATCAGGACCCGGGCGTTCTCGGCCAGGGCCTTGGCGATCTCCGTCATCTGCATCTGGCCGACGCCCAGGTGCTCGACCACGTCGAGCGGCGAGATGGGCAGCTTGTACCGCTTCAGCACCGCCGCCGTGTCGGCGTAGAGCTTGTCCCAGTCGATTCCGCCGACCCGGTTGCGCGGCTCCTTCCCCAGGAACACGTTCTCGCCCACCGTCAGCTTGGGGACGAGCGTCATCTCCTGGTAGACGATGGCGATGCCCTTCTCGATGGCCTGGTGGATCGAGCCCTCGCCCAGCGCGAGCGGCTTGCCGTCGTAGGTGACGTCGCCCTCGTAGGTGCCGAACGGATAGACGCCGCAGAGGATCTTCATCAGCGTGGACTTGCCGGCGCCGTTCTCGCCGCAGAGCCCGTGGATCTCCCCGCGCTTGATCGGGATCGTCACGTCCTTCAGCGCCGTGACGCCGGGGAACTGCTTCGTCACGTGGGAGAAGTGGAGGATGAGGTCCTCGGCCACCGGGCGCTTCCTTTCTGCTCTTCCCATCCAGAGAAGCCCGGCCCCGAGGGGCCGGGCTTCTCGATGTTACACGAACGGGTGACGACTCACTTCTTGGGCGCGTTCGCGACGTCCTTGTAGACGTCCTCGTAGGACTGGAAGCCCGAGTCGACCACCAGCTTCTTCACGTTGTCCTTGGTGACCTGGTAGACCTGCAGGAACTTGCAGGGCACCGTGCCGGTGAACTTCTTGTCGCCGGTCAGGTCGGACAGCTTGTAGTTCTGGAGCCCGGCGATCTTCTGGCCCTTGGCGAGCGCGGCCGCGATCTCCGTCGCGAGCGGCGTCAGCTTGCGGGTGTCCTTCAGGATCGTGACCGTCAGCTCGTTGCGGACGATCGAGTTGCAGCCGGCGGCGGTGGCGTCCTGGCCCGAGATCGGGACCTTGCCGGCGAGGCCCGCCGGCTTCATCGCCTCGAGGGCGCCGAGGGCGGTGCCGTCGTTGGAGGCGACCACGGCGTCGAACTTGCCGCCGGTGGAGGTCAGGATGTTCGACATGACGTCGCGGGCCTTGGCGGCGTCCCAGTTCTCCACCCACTGATCGGCCACGATCTTGATGTCGCCCTTGTCGATGAGCGGCTTCAGGACCTCCATCTGGCCGGCGCGGAACAGGTGCGCGTTGTTGTCGGTGGGGCTGCCGCCGAGGAGCACGAAGTTGCCCTTCTTGACCTTGGCGAGGACGCCCTGCGCCTGGTTCCGGCCGACGTCCACGTTGTCGAAGGACACGTAGGCGGCGATCTTCGGCGACTTGATCAGGCGGTCGTACGCGATGACCTTCACGCCCTTGGCGGCGGCGTCCTCGACGGCCGCGGCGGCGGCGTCGCCGTCCTCGGCGACGACGATGATGACCTTCGCGCCTTGCGTGATCATGTTCGCGATCTGGTCATTCTGGAGCTTCGGGTCGTGGTTCGCCTCCTGCCAAACGACGTCGAAGCCCTTGGCCGTGAGGAGCTTCGTCATCTGGTCCTTCTCGCCGGACCAGCGCTCGGTCGCGAAGTCGGAGAACGAGAGGCCGATCTTGATCTTGTCCGCAGCGCGGGTAGGAGCCGCGAACCCGGCGAGGGCCGCCAGGCCGAGCGAGAGGAGAGTAAGCCGCTTCACGTGTGCCTCCTTGGTGATGGTTCACTTCGCACGACACGGGGAGCAGAGCCGCGCGGCGGTCCGCGTTGGTTTGCGAGGGCGCCTCCCCGGCAGGCTCCACCCGCGCACGGACCGAGCAGGGAGTCGACTCGGCATCGAGCGCCTTCATTCAAGGCGCGGGTAGCGTTGCATGGTGCACAGGGGTCCGCAAGGTCAGACCCGTCACCGCGCGGGCCTCATCTGGGGCAACGGCGCGGGTTCACCGAGCGCGAGCGCGCCCTCTCGGACGAAGACGCTTCGTTCGACGATGGTCCACGGGGCTCCACCCCCCGCGTAAATGGTCCAACGAACGTACGTTCCGCGGCGACGCTCCGTTCGGCTTCGGCTGGAGGGCGGTTCGCGCCGGCCGGCGCGAACCGCGGGCGCCGGGGGCAACTCAGGCCTTCAGGGCCGCCGTCTCGAGCAGTCGCTCGCACAGCTCGGCGAACGAGATCCCGTTCCCGGAGGCGATCTTGGGCACGATGGAGGTCGCGGTCATGCCCGGCAGGGTGTTGGTCTCGAGGATGTAGGGAATGCCGTCGTCGGTGAGGATGAAGTCGGTCCGCGTGACGCCGGCGCAGCCCAGGCCGCGGTGCGCGATCACCGCCGCCTCCTCGACCTTGCGCTTGTGACCCTCGGGGATCCGCGCCGGGTAGAAGTACTGGGTCGTGCCGGCCGTGTACTTGGCGGCGTAGTCGTAGAACTCGTTCGCGGGGACGACCTCGATCGTGCCGAGGGCCTTCCCGTCGAGCACCGCGACCTGGATCTCCTTGCCCCTCACGTACCGCTCGACGAGCACCTCGCCCTGGTACGACGCGGCGTCCTTGCACGCCGCCGGCAGCGCGGCCGCCTCCTTCACCAGGTGCACCCCGACCGACGAGCCCTCGCCCGACGGCTTCACGACGCAGGGGAGCCCGAAGGGCAGGTCACCCACGGTGATGGTCGGCACCCGCTCCCGCGGGAAGACGACGTAGTCGACGACCTTGAGGCCGAGGGTCCGGAACAGGATCTTGGACATGACCTTGTCCATGCCCACCGCGGAGGCGAGCACGCCCGAGCCCGTGTACGGGATGGCCAGGCTCTCGAGCAGTCCCTGGATGCACCCGTCCTCGCCCCAGCGGCCGTGCAGGGCGACGAAGGCGACGTCGACCTTCTCCGCGCGCAGCTTCGCGGCGACGTCGTGGTCCACGTCGACGAGGGCGACGTCGTACCCCCGGGCGCGGAGCCCCTCGGCGCAGGCGGCGCCGGTCTTGAGCGAGACCTCACGCTCCGTGGAGAGCCCGCCGTACAGCACCGCCACCTTCTTTCCACGCCACTTCGCCATTTCTTCTCCTCGAGGGCTTCGGGCCTCAGGCGTCAGGCCTCAGGCCATCCAGCTCGTTTGCAAGAAACTCGCCCAGGAACCGCACCTCGGTCTCGAGCGCGATCCCGAACTGCTCGCGCACGCGCGTCCGCGCGAGCCGGATGAGGGCGAGGACGTCCGCGGCGCTCGCCCCGCCGAGGTTCACGACGAAGTTGGCGTGGACGTCCGACCACGTGGCGTTTCCGACGCGGTGCCCCTTGAGGCCCACGGCCTCGATGAGCCGCCCGGCGTAGTCGCCGGGCGGGTTCCGGAAGGTGGAGCCGAACGTCGGCCGGTCGAGCGGCTGCGTCCGCCGCCGCTGCTCGCGATCCTCGCGCATCGTCGCGCGGCTGAGCTGTATCGCGGCGACGTCGCCGGGTCGCAGGCGGAGCTCGAGCCGCGTGACGACGGCGCCCGGTGGGAGGCGGCAGGTGCGGTACGCGAAGCCGAGCGCCGCCGCGGGGACCCACCCCGCGCCTTCGGCGGTCGCGAGCTCCACGCGCTCGAGCACGTCCTTCATCTCGCCGAGGCGCGTGCCGGCGTTCATCGCGGTCGCGCCGCCGAGCGTGCCGGGGATCCCGGCGATGAACTCCATGCCGGTGAGGCCGTGCGCGTGGGCCCGCGCGGGGAGGCGCGACGTGGGCGCGCCGGCGGAGAGGACCATCCGCGTCCCCTCGAGGACCTCGCCGGGGAAGTCCTGCGGGAGCTTGAGGACGACGCCCCGCACGCCGGCGTCGGCGGCGAGCGTGTTGGCGCCGCCGCCCAGCACCGAGAGCGGCACGCCCAGCTCGCGCACCGCGCGCAGCAGGGCCCCCAGCGCGTCGGGATCGGCGGGGCGGACGAGGAGGTCCGCCGGCCCGCCGACGCGGATCGCCGTCCGCGGCGCGAGCGGCGCGTCGCGCACGAGCTCGCCGCGGACGCGGCGTTCGATCTCGTCCCGCCAAGAAGCGGCCACTATCTCCCCAGCAGCTCGAGCAGCTCCGGTCCGACCTGCGTGATGTCGCCGGCGCCGAGGGTGAGCACGAGATCGCCGGGGCGCACCCGCTCCCGGGCGGCGCGGGCGAGCTCCGCCCGGGGCGCGAGCGTCACGTCCCGGTGCCCGAAGGCGCGGATCGCCTCCGCGAGGTGGGCGGAGTCGGCGCCCACGATGGGCTCCTCGCCGGCCGCGTACACGTCGGTGAGGAGCAGCACGTCGGCGTCGTTGAAGGCGGTCGCGAACTCCGGCATGAGGTCGCGCGTGCGCGTGTAGCGGTGGGGCTGGAAGAGGCACACCACGCGCCGGCGGAAGGCGTCCCGCGCGCCGCGCAGCGTGGCGCGGACCTCGGCCGGGTGGTGCCCGTAGTCGTCCACGACCGTCACGCCTGCCGCCTCGCCACGGACGGTGAACCGGCGCTGCACGCCCTGGAAGGAGGCGAGCGCGGCGCGGGTCGTGTCCGCCGGGATGCCCATCTCGTCGCCGAGCGCGATCACGGCGAGCGCGTTGAGCGCGTTGTGGCGGCCGACCATCGCCACCTCGAACCTGCCGAGCGGCTCGCCGCGCCGGAACGCCTCGAACTTCACCGAGTGGCCGGACACCTCGATGCCCTCGGCGCGGTAGTCGGCGGTCTGGCTCTCGCCGTACGTCGCGACGCGCGCCTCGATGTCGGGCAGCGTGGACTGCACGGTGGGGTGGTCGATGCAGAGGATGGCCCGCCCGTAGAACGGGACGCGGTTCACGAAGTCCACGAACCCCTGTCGCAGCGCCTCCGGCGTCTTCCAGTGGTCGAGGTGCTCGGGGTCGATGTTGGTGACGATGGCGATCGTCGGCGGGATGCGCAGGAACGAGCCGTCGGACTCGTCCGCCTCCACGACCATGTAGTCGCCCTTGCCCAGCTTGGCGTTGGAGCCGAAGCCGTTCACCTTTCCGCCGACCACGGCCGTCGGATCCAGGCCGGCGTGGGCCAGGAGGTGGGCGGCGAGCGAGGTGGTGGTCGTCTTGCCGTGCGAGCCCGCGATGGCGACGCCGTACTTGAGGCGCATGAGCTCGGCGAGCATGGCGGCGCGCGGGATGACCGGGATCTTCCGGCGCGCGGCCTCGACCACCTCGGGGTTGTCGCGGCGCACCGCGGAGGAGATCACCACCACGTCCGCGTCCTCGAGGTTCTGCGCGGCGTGGCCGCAGACGATCCGGCCGCCCAGCGCCTCGAGGCGCCGCGTGGTCTCGGACGCCTTGAGGTCGGAGCCGGAGACACGGTACCCGAGGTTGAGCAGCACCTCGGCGATGCCGCTCATGCCGATGCCCCCGATGCCGACGAAGTGGATCTTGGCGGGGCGGGAACGGAAGAGGGTCAAGGGGTCCTCGCGGTGTGGGGAGGGCGGTTCCTCCCCGTGAACGAGCCCGGGCCCGAGCCCGAGGAAGAGCCGGGCGCGGGCTCGGGTGCGGGCGCGGGAAGGAGCTTCACGAGCACGGTTCCTCTACGACGCCAAATCCGGCGGCCGCACCGGCTTCCGGTCCAGCTCGACCATGCGGCCCGACGGGCTGCCCCACCGGCGCCGCACGAGCTCGGCGCAGACGTCGGCGATCTCCTTCGCCGCCTGCGGGCTGCCGAGCCGGCCGGCGGAGCGGGCCATGTTCTCGCGGACCTCGGCGCTCGCGAGGATCCGCTGGATCTCGTGCGCGAGGAGCTCGCCGGTGAGGTCCTTCTCCTCGATCATCACCGCGGCTCCGGCGTCCACGAGGCTGCGCGCGTTCATCACCTGGTGGTTGTCGGCCGCGGCGGGGAACGGGATGAGGATCGCGGGCTTCTTGCAGACGGTGAGCTCGGAGAGCGTGGTCGCCCCGGCGCGGCAGACGACGAGGTCCGCCTCGGCGTAGGCGGTGCTCATGTCGGTGATGAACTCGCGGACGTCGGGCACGAACCCGACCGCGCGATAGCCGCGCTCGACGTAGTCCCGGTCGCGTGCGCCGGTCTGGTGGGTGATCCGGATCGTCTCGCGCAGGTCGGCGAGGTGCGGGAGCGACTCGATGACGCGCATGTTGAGCGCGTGCGCGCCCTGCGAGCCGCCGAAGACGAGCACCCGCGGCCGATCGTGCTCCACCTGCGGCCGCATGAAGTTCTCCATCAGCTTGCGGCGGATGGGGTTCCCGAGCTGGAAGACCTTCTGCCGTCGGAAGTGGCGCGCCGCCTCGGGGAACGCGGTGAACGCCGCGTCGACGACCCTCCCCAGCATCCGGTTGGTGAAGCCGGCGACCGCGTTCTGCTCCTGCACGGCGGTGGGGATGCGCATCATCCACGCGACGAGCACCACCGGCCCGCTCGCGTACCCGCCCACGCCCACCACGATGTCCGGCCGCCAGCGCCGGAGGATGCGCCACGACTGGAGGAGCGCGCGCGGGAGGAGGAGCGCGCTCCAGAGGAGCTTCCAGAGCCCCTTGCCCTTCATCCCCTGCACGTCGACGAGCTCGATGGGGAACCCGGCCTCCGGGACCACCTTCGCCTCGAGCCCGCGGGCGGTGCCCACGAACACCACGTCGTTGTCGGGGTGGCGCGTCACCACCTCCTCGGCGAGCGCGATCCCGGGGAAGACGTGGCCCCCGGTGCCGCCGCCGGCGATCAAGACCCGCATCAGGGCGCCTCCTCGGCGCGAGCCGTTCCGAGCCGCGCGACCGTCGGCCCCGAAGCCCGCTCGTCGGGAGCGTGCCGCGCGACCCGGACCGCGCCCGGTGCGCGGGAGAGGAAGCCGCCGCGCTCGGCGCTGACGGCGAGGAGCACCCCGGCGCCGCCGAGCAGCGTCAGGAGGGAGCTCCCGCCGTACGAGACGAAGGGGAGGGTGAGGCCCTTGGTCGGCACCATCCCCAGGACCACCGCGAGGTTGAAGAGCGCCTGGCCGCCGACGAGCGTCGTGAGGCCGACCGCGGCGTAGCAGCCGAACGCGTCGGCGGCGTTGCGCGAGGCGCGCAGCCCGCGCCAGACCACGACCGCGAACAGCCCGATGACCACCGCAAGGCCGACGAAGCCGACCTGCTCGGCGATCGACGCGGCGATGAAGTCGGTGTCGGGCGCGGGCAGGTGGAAGAACCGCGTGCGCCCCTGCCCCAGCCCCTGCCCGAACCAGCCGCCGTTCGAGATCACCGACAGTGACTCCCAGAGCTGCTGGCCGAACCGCTCGTCCTTGTACCGCTCGGGGTCGAGGAAGGCGAGGACGCGGTTCCGCCGCCACTCGACGCCGAGCACGTAGTGGTAGAGGACCGGCAGCGCCGCGGCGACGGCGCCGAGCAGGTACACCACGCGGGCCCCGGCGACGAAGAGCATGGCGAGCAGGATGGCGAAGAGGACCACGCCTGTCCCGAGGTCCTTCTGCCGCAGGCAGAGCGCCGCCACCACGCCGGTGACGATGAGGTGCGGGAGGAGCCCGATCGAGAACAGGCGCACCTTGTCCCGCTTCCGCGCCAGCGAGCGGGCGAGGTAGAGCACGAGCGCGACCTTGGCGAGCTCCGAGGGCTGGAGGTGCAGCGGGCCGAGGGGGATCCAGCGCTGGGCGCCGCCCGCGGTCTTGCCGACGAGCGGCACCAGCAGGAGGAGGATCACCGTCGCGCCCATGAGCGGGTAGGCGAGGCGCGCGAGCCGCTCGGTCCCGAGCCGCACGGCGGCGAACAGGAGGCCGAGCCCCAGGCCGGCCGCGAGGAGCTGGCGTGCGAGGTTGTGGTACTCGTCGCCGTGGGCTGCCTGCCGGACCGCGCTCGCGGAGTAGACGAAGACGAGGCCGATCGCGACGAGGAGGAGGATCGGGCCGAGGAGCAGCGGATCGACCTGCGGCCGGGCAGCGACGGCTCGGGCTTCGCCGTCTCCCGTTGCTCGGGCTTCGCCCTCGCGCCGTCGGCGGGCGGAGCCCGCCTCCTCCGGCCGATGGCGCACCTCCGCGAGGCTCTCTGCCCGCTCCTTCATCGCGCCAGCTCCGCGGCGAGGCGCCGGAACGCCTCGCCGCGCTCCTCGTAGTTGGAGAACTGATCGTAACTCGCGCAGGCGGGCGAGAGCAGCACCACGTCGCCGGGCCCGGCGAGGGTCGCGGCGCGCTGCGCCGCCCCGGCGAGGGTGTGGCACGACTCGGTCGGCGCGAGCTCGCCGAGCTCCCGCTCCACCGCGGGGGCGTCCTCGCCGATGGTGAGGAGCGCCTTCACCCTGCCGGAGAAGAGGGGCCGCAGCGGCGCGTACGGGGAGCCCTTGCCGCGCCCGCCCATGATGAGGACGACGCGGGGCTCGCCCGGGGGGAACGCCGCGAGGCCGACCGACGTCGAGTCCACGTTGGTCGCCTTGGAGTCGTTCACCCACTCGACGCCGCGCCCCACCGCCACCCGCTCGAGCCGGTGCGGCAGCCCGGGGAAGTCGTCGAGCCCGGCCTGCACCACCGCCGCGGGCGTGCCCGCGAGGCGCGCGCAGAGGATCGCGGCCATCGCGTTCTCGCGGTTGTGGCGGCCGCGGAGCGCGACGTTCTTGAGGAGGTAGCTCTCGCGCCCGCCGCCCGCGCGCCGGAACGAGATCGGCGTGCCGGACGCGCCGGGATCGCCGTCGGGGCACCGGGCCGCCTCCTCGACCGCGGGCCCGAACCCGAAGGTGAGCCGCGCGCCGCGCGTGGCGCCGGCGAGGCCCATCGCGCGCTCGTCGCGGGCGTTGGCCACGGCGAAGTCGCCGGGCTGCTGCGTGGCGAAGAGCGCGCCCTTGGCGGCGGCGTAGGCGTCGAACGACGGGTAGCGGTCGAGGTGGTCCGGGGTGACGTTGAGGATGGCCGCGACCTGCGCGCGGAACCGCTCGACGCCCTCGAGCTGGAACGAGGAGAGCTCGAGGACGACCGCTGCGCGGAGGTCGCCCTCGAGGACGTGCTGGCAGAGCGGCGTTCCGAGGTTCCCGCCGGTGAAGGTCGCGCGGTGGGCCCCGACGAGCGCGCCCGTGAGCGCGGTCGTGGTCGACTTCCCGTTCGTCCCCGTGATGCCGACGACCTGCGTGCCCGGCGGGAGGAAGCGCCAGCCGAGCTCGATCTCGCCCCACACCGGCACTCCCTTGCGGCGCGCGGCCTGGATCTCCGGCATCGCCATCGGCACGCCGGGCGAGACCACGACGAGGTCCGCGCCCTCGAAGTCGGCGAGGTCGTGCCCGCCGAGCGTGCGGCGCGCGCCCGCCTCCACCAGCGGCGCCAGCGCGCCGCGCAGCGCGTCCTCCGTGCGGGCGTCGGTGACGGTGACCACCGCGCCCTCGCGCAGGCAGAGGCGGGCGGCGGCGAGGCCGCTCTTCGCGAGGCCGACGACGGTGACCTTCTTGCCCGACAGGGCGGGGGCGGGGGAATGCACGGGTCCTACCTCAGCTTGATGGAGAGCAGCGCCACGAGCGCGAGCATCACCGAGATGATCCAGAACCGGACGATGATCTTCGGCTCGGCCCAGCCCTTGAGCTCGTAGTGGTGGTGGATCGGGGCCATCTTGAAGATGCGCTTCCCGGTGGTCTTGAAGGACCAGACCTGGAGGATGACGCTCACCGCCTCGGCCCAGAACACGCCGTGGAGGATCCCGCTCACGAGCTCGTTCTTGGTGAGCACGGCCAGCATGCCCAGCCCGCCGCCGAGCGCGAGCGAGCCGACGTCCCCCATGAACACGGACGCGGGGTACGTGTTGTACCAGAGGAACGCAACCCCCGCGCCGAACATGGCCGAGCAGAGGACGCCCAGCTCCTCGGCGCCCGGGATGTACGCGATGCGCAGGTACTCGGCGAGGCTGAACCCGGCGATGGTCGCGCCGGCCACGTACGAGAGCGCGAGGAAGGTCATCGCCGCGACGATGGTCGGGCCGATCGCCAGCCCGTCGAGGCCGTCCGTCAGGTTGACCGCGTTCGAGGTCCCGACCACGAACACGACCATGAACGGGAGGTAGAGCCAGCCCAGGTCCGGCTGGAACAGGCGAGTGGGGACGAACGGGAACGTGACGTGCAGGTCGAGGGCGCTCCCCACGAAGAGCCAGGGGAACCGCGCGTCGGTGCGGAGCTGCCAGTCGGTGAGGACGGCGTAGTAGACGAGCAGGATCACCGCCGCCTGGAACACGAGCTTCTTCTTCCCGGCGAGGCCCTTGGAGTTCCGCTTCGAGATCTTGAGCCAGTCGTCGGCGAACCCGATCGCGCCGAAGCCGATCGTGACGAGGAGCGCCGCCCAGACGTAGCGGTTGCGGAGGTCGGCGAACAGCAGCGTCGCGACGGTCACCGCGAGGAGGATGAGCGCGCCGCCCATCGACGGCGTGCCCGCCTTCTTCTTGTGGGTCTCCGGCGTGTCCTCGCGGACGTTGGTGTGGCCGTACTGCAGGATCCGCATCCGCTCGATGAAGATGGGCCCGAGGAGGAGCCCCAGGAGCATGGCGGTGAGGCCGGCGGCGACGATCCGGAAGGACGGGTACCGGAGGACGTTGAAGAGCCCGAACCGGTCGGCCAGGGGATAGAGGAGGTGGTAGAGCATCTCAGGGCTGGCGCAGGGCCTCGACGAGGCGTTCGAGCTTCATCCCGCGGCTCCCCTTCACGAGGAGGACGTCGGGCGGGGCGACCTCGGCGCGGGCCCAGCGGACGAGCGCGTCGAGGTCCTCGGTGTGGAAGGCGTCGAGCCCGGCGGCGCGCGCCGCCTCGGCGGTCGCGCGGCTCCGCGGGCCGAAGGTGGCGAGCCGGTGCAGGCCCGCGCGGGCGGCCTCCCCGCCCAGCGCGCGGTGCGCCTCCTCCTCGACGGCGCCGAGCTCGAGCATGTCGCCCAGCACCGCCGAGGCGCGGCCCTCGCCCTTGAGCGCGACGAGCGTCGTCAGGGCGGCGCTCATCGACGACGGGTTGGCGTTGTAGCAGTCGTCCACCACCCGGAGGCCGGAGGGGAGCGTGTCCAGCCGGAGGCGCCGGCCGACCGGCTTCACCTGCGCGAGCCCGCGGGCGATCTCCCGGTCCGTGCAGCCGAGCGCCACCGCGGCGGCGGCGGCGGCGGCCGCGTTCATCGCGTTGTGCGTCCCGACGAGCGCCGGGATGTGCACCGGCACCTCGCGGTTCCCGATGCCGAGCACGAACCGGAGCCCGTCGGCGCCCTGCGAGAGGAGCTCCAGGACGACGACGTCGCCCCTCCGCTCCTTGCTCGCCGTGAAGGTGATCATCCGCCGCCCCGAGGCCTCCGCGCGCTTCAGCATGCGCGGGTCGTCGGCGTTGGCGACGGCGATGCCGCTCGGCGGCAGCCCCTGGTAGAGCTCGGCCTTGGCGTCGGCGACGGCGTCCACCGAGCCCAGCCCCTCGAGGTGGGCCGGGGCGGCGAGGGTCACGACGCCGACCTGCGGCTCGGCGATCGCCGCGAGCCGGGCGATCTCGCCGGGGTGGTTCATCCCCATCTCGATCACGGCGCGGACATGCGACTCGTCGAGCCCGAAGAGCGTCAGCGGGACGCCCACCTCGTTGTTGAGGTTGCCCTCGGTCCGGAGCACCGGCCCGGAGAGCGCGAGGATCTCGGCGATCATCTCGCGCGTGGTCGTCTTCCCGTTGGAGCCGGTCACGCCGACGACCGGGAGTGCGAACCGCCGGCGGTGGTGGCGCGCCACCGCGCCGAGCGCGGCGAGCGTGTCCTTCACGGCGAGGCGGGGGAACGGCGCGGGGTCGGCGGCGCGCGTCTCGGAGACGATGGCCGCCGCCGCGCCGTGCTTCGCCGCGTCGGCGAGGAAGTCGTGCGCGTCGAACCGGTCGCCCTTGAGCGCGACGAACAGGCTGCCGGGGCCGAGCGTGCGCGTGTCGGTGGAGACGCCCGCGAGCTCTCGCGGGGGCGCGCCCAGCCAGCGCCCGCCCGTGGCCGCGGCGAGCTCGTCCGGGTTGAACTTCGCGGTCATGCGGCTCCCAGCGCCTTGCGCGCCTGCTCGAGATCCGAGAAGTGCCGCTTCTCGGTGCCCACGATCTGGTAGTTCTCGTGCCCCTTGCCGGCGATGAGCACGACGTCGCCGGGCGCCGCGCACCGGATCGCGAGGGCGATCGCGGCGGCCCGGTCCGGCTCCACCACGTACCCCTCGGCGCCTCGCACGGCCTCCTGCGCCTCGCGCCGGACCTTGTCGGCGAGGCCCGGCAGGATGTCCGCGATGATCGCCTGCGGGTCCTCCGTGCGCGGGTTGTCGCTCGTGACGACGGCGAGCTCCGCGCCCTCGCCCGCGGCGCGGCCCATGAGCGGCCGCTTCCCGCGGTCGCGATCACCGCCGCAGCCGAAGACGCAGACGATCCGGCGGGGCTGCAGCCCGCGCAGCGCGGAGAGCGCGTTCCGGAGCGCGTCGTCGGTGTGCGCGTAGTCCACGAAGGCGACGACGCCGGGGCGCTCCTTGCCCTCGACGCGCTGGAGCCGGCCGGGCGCGCCCTGCGAGCGCGAGAGCCCGCGCGAGACCGCCTCCGGCGGGATCCCGAGCGCGAGGGCGAGGCCGGCGGCGCAGAGCAGGTTCTCGAGGTTGTGGGTGCCGACGAGCGGCGAGCGGACCGGCACCTTCCCGCGCGGCGTCTCGATCACGGTCTCGATCCCGCCCATCCCCATCCGCACGCCGGACGGCCGGAGCGCGTCGTCGGACCGCCAGCCGAAGCGCCAGACCTCGCGGCCGGGGCCGAGCTGGTCCGCGAGCTTCGCGCCCCAGGCGTCCTGGGCGTTCACCACCGCGACGCCGCCCGGCGCGAGGTGCTCGGTGAAGAGCCGGCGCTTGGCGTCGAAGTAGGAGTCCATGTCGCCGTGGTAGTCGAGGTGATCGCGCGTGAGGTTCGTGAAGCCCGCGGCCGCGAAGCGCATGCCGGCCACGCGCTCCTGGGCGAGGGCATGGGAGGAAACCTCCATCACGACCGCCTTCGTCCCGGCGCGACACATCTCCGCAAGCAGCGCCTGGATCTCGGTGGACTCCGGGGT
>DASPMI010000015.1:0-15701 GCA_035627135.1 Anaeromyxobacter sp.
CGCGCGGCACGCTCGTGCAGCGCGGCTCACGCTGGTTCACCGCCTAGGAACGATCGATGGACAACGTCCGATACACGACCAAGCGCCTCGCGGAGGTGGTCTCCGCGACGGAGAAGCAGGTGCTGAGCGTCCTGGGCAAGAGGTCCGAGTACGGCCCCGAGGACCTGCCGGTGCTGCGCGAGAAGCTGAAGCGCCTGCCCGAGCCGTTCCCGGCCCGGACCCAGCTCTTCCTCAACTTCAAGGGGGGCACCGGCAAGACGAGCGTCTCGTCGTCGTACGCGTACCGGCTCGCCGAGCGCGGCTACCGCGTGCTCATGATCGACCTCGACAGCCAGGGCCACGCCACCAAGTGCCTCGGCCAGGAGGGCTCGTCCTTCGCGCACACGCTCCTCGACGTGCTCATCCGCAAGAAGCCCGTCGCCGAGGTGACGGTGGCGACGCGGATGCCGAACCTCGCGCTCGTCCCCGCGAACCTCTCGATGAGCACCATCGACCTCGCGCTCATGCCGCTCGCCGGGCGCGAGTACCGGCTCCGGAACGCGCTCAAGGAGGTCGAGGGGCAGTACGACTTCATCGTGATGGACGCGCCGCCGTCGTTCGGGCTCCTCAACCTGAACGCGCTCATGGCGGCCAGCGATCTCGTCATCCCGGTGCTGGCGGACTTCCTCTCCTACGACGGGCTGCGGCTCCTCTTCGAGACGATCCAGGGGCTCGAGCAGGACCTCGCGCACCAGCTCGAGAACATCTTCATCGTCGTGAACGCGTACAACCAGACGTTCAAGATCGCCCGCGAGGCGCTCGACGCCCTCAGGACGCACTACTCCGAGTACCTGCTCGACTCCGTCGTCCGGCAGTGCACGAAGTTCGCGCAGGCGTCGAGCGAGGGGTGCCCGATCTTCGGCTACGACCCCGACTCCAAGGGCGCCAACGACATCGAGGACATGCAGCTCGAGATCCTCGGACGGATCCGCAAGGCGGCGCGCGCCGCCGGCGCGGCGGGAGCCTAGGACATGCGCAAGGCCTTCGAGACCAACGTCCCGCGGTTGAAGCCGCGCCTGCGGACCGCGACCCCTGCGCAGGCGGAGCTCGCGCCGAGCGCGGCCGCGGAGGTGGAGGAGAGCGCGGCGGTGGTGGCGCCTGCCCCGGTGCCGGTCGTGGCGGACGTGGCGCGGGAGCCCGCCGGCGCTCCGGTGCCCGCGCCGGTGACCCGGAGCGAGAGACCGGGCTCGGGCTCGGGCTCGAGCACGGGAGTCGCCGAGGCGCGTACGACGAAGTCGGGCGACGTGACGGACCGCCGCGATCGCCTGGAGAAGATCAAGCGTCGCGTCGCCGAGGCCGCCCGGCCGGCGCCGCGCGTCGAGCCGGTCCCCGCGGATCCTGCGCGCGCGGCCGAGAGCGTGCTCGCGCTCGTGGGCGAGCTCGAGGCGGAGCTCGCGCGGAGCCGCGAGCGCGAGGAGGCGCTCCGGAGCGATCTCGACGGCGCCCGCGGGGAGCTGGCGCGCGCGGCGAGCGAGGCGCGCGGGGCCACCGAGCGGCTCGCCGCGGCGGAGGGGGAGCTCGCCGAGAAGCGCGGGGTGCTCGCCGAGCTGCTCGCCGAGATGGAGGCGCTGGAGCAGGAGCGGGACGAGTCGGTCCGTCGCGCCCAGGCGCTCGCGGCCATCGACGAGGAGCGCGCGAAGCTGCTCGAGGACCTGTCGCGCCGCGCCGAGGAGGAGGCGCGCCTGCGCTCGGATCGCGAGGCCGAGGTGGAGCGGCTGGGCGAGGAGCTGCGCAACTCGGCCGCGGACGGCGCGCGGCTCCGGACCGCCGTGGGCGAGCTCGCCCGCGAGCGCGATCAGCTCGCCGCCGAGCTCGATCGCACCCGGACGGAGCGCGACGAGCTCGGGGCCGCCAAGCGGGCCCTCGAGCAGGTGCACGCGGCGCTCGCGCAGGCGCGCGCCAAGCTGGGCTGATCCCGGGTCCGCGTGCGGCGTCGCGCCGGACCCGTTCCCGGGGAACCTCCAGGGAACCGCTTGCGGCGCCTGGCGGAGGGCTGGATCATCTGCTGACCCTCGCCCGGAGGCCCCATGACCCGCTCGAAGAAGCTCTTCCTCGCGTCGGCCGCGCTGTTCCTCGCCGTGTGCGTCGCGGGGGCGATCGCGGCGGCCCTCTTCGTGCGCCAGAGCGTCCGCGCCACGCCGGTCCTCGTCCGGAACCTGCCCGCCCCGCCGCCCGACGTGAACAGCTTCGTCGTCACGAGCCCGCTGGGCGTGCGGGTGTTCCTCGACGTGGTCTCGGTTCCGAACGACCTCCAGGAGGCGCTCGACGATCCGCGGAGCCTGTTCGTCGTCACGCACCGTCACCCGGATCACCTGGCCTACACCCTCGCGCACCGCTTCCAGGGGAAGCGCCTCATCGCCGAGGAGGGGCGGCTCGAGAGCGGCGACGTGAGGGTCGAGGTGGTGAAGTCCTCGCACCTCGACGACCAGCTCGACGGTACGAACCACATCGTGGTGTTGGAGGTGGCCGGCGTGCGCATCGCGCACTTCGGCGACTGCGGCCAGGAGCGGCTCACCCCCGAGCAGCTCGCCCGCATCGGCCGGGTGGACTTGATGGTGGGCCAGTTCGAGAACCTGTACGCCGAGGCCGACGTCCTGAACCGCAAGGGGTTCAAGGTCCTCGCGCAGGTGTCGCCGACGCTGGTCGTCCCCACGCACATCGTCGGCGCCGAGGCGGTGAAGCTCCTCGCGGAGGGAGGGCGCGCCGTCGAGCAGACGGAGAAGTCCGTGCTCGCGCTCACGCCCGCCGTCCTGGCGAAGGGGAAGCGCGCCCTGTTCATGGGCGGGAACCTTCCGCTCGCGAAGCAGGCCGGCGTGCCCGCCAGCGAGGACCTCTAGCCGTCCCTCACGTCCCCGGCGGCGCGGCCGGCGGGGACGCCGCGCCGGCGCCCTGGGCCTCGTGCTTGTAGTGCAGGTGGACCGGCGCCTGCTTCGCCTTCCGCATGCGCATGTTGAGCAGCTCGACCACGAGGGAGAACGCCATCGCGAAGTAGATGTAGCCCTTCTCGATGTGCTTCCCGAACGACTCGGCGACGAGCATCACGCCGATGAGGATGAGGAAGGAGAGGGCCAGCATCTTCATCGTCGGGTGGCGCTCGACGAACGTGCCGATCCGGTTCGCGAACACGAGCATCACCGCGACGGCGATGATCATCGCGGCGACCATGACGGCGAGGTGACGGGCCATCCCGACCGCGGTGATCACCGAGTCGAGCGAGAAGACGATGTCGAGGATGCCGATCTGGATGATCACCGCCCAGAACACGCCCGCCGCGCGGGGCGCGCGATCGGTCGCGTGCTCCACCTCGAGCTTGTCGTGGATCTCGTGCGTCGCCTTGCCGATGAGGAAGAGGCCGCCGACGAGCAGGATGAGGTCGCGCCCGGAGATGGCGTGACCCAGGACCGAGAAGAGCGGCTCCGTGAGGCGCATCACCCACGAGATCGCGAAGAGGAGCGCGAGCCGGGTGAGGAGCGCGAACGCGAGGCCGAGCTTGCGCGCGAGGGGCTGCTGCGGGACCGGAAGGCGCCCGGCGAGGATCGTGAGGAAGACGACGTTGTCGATCCCGAGCACGATCTCCATGGCGGAGAGCGTGCCCAGCGCGACCCAGGTGTCCGGCTGCGAGAGGAGCTCGAGCATGGCGCGTTTCTTTGCCCGACTCCGCGGCGTCTGTCGAGGGAACGGCGCCCACCTGGTCGGAGCCGAGCGCCGCGCGAGCCGTCCCCTTCCGGGGGTGGCGCGCCGCGCACACAGCGAGTTTCCCCCACAGGAGAACCTCGGATCGTGACCTCCTGCACTCCGGGTCTATGATGCCGGTGCAACCGAGCGTTGGGGGGTCACATGGCCGCATGCGAGCGCATCCAGCGTTGCCCGCTGTTCCAGCAGTTCTCGATCAAGGCCGCGCTGCGCGTCTGGGTCGCCCAGTACTGCGAGAGCGACTTCGGCCGTTGCGAGCGGCTCAAGCTCGCGCTCCACGGGCACCCGGTGCCGCGGAACATGCTGCCCAACGGGCGCATGCTGCAGGTCGCGCTCGAGGAGGCGGAGGTGACGGACCTGCTCTGACGCGCTACTTCGCCGCCGCCCGCCCGAGCCGCGCCACCTTGCCCTCGCGGAGCTGCTCCAGCGCGTCGAAGGCGGCGTACTTGTACGCGTCGCCGAGGGTCGGGTAGTTGAACACCGCCTCGACGAAGTAGTGCAGGTCGCCCTGGTGGCTCATCACCGCCTGCCCGAGGTGCACGAGCTCGGAGGCGTGCGGGCCGATGCAGTGCACGCCGAGGATGCGCCCCTCCTTGGCGTCGGCCAGGAGCTTCAGGAACCCGACCGCCTCGCCGATCAGGTTCGCGCGGGCGTTGTTCTCGAGCGACGCCTTCCCCACCACGTAGTCGCGCCCCTTCGCCCGCAGCGACTCCTCGGTCTCGCCGATCGAGGAGATCTCGGGGATGGTGTAGATGCCCACCGGGAGGAGGTTCGAGAGGCGGTGCCGGCCCTCGCCGAACGCGTGCTGCATCGCGACCCGGCCCTGCTCCATGGACGTCGAGGCGAGCCCGGGGAAGCCGACCAGGTC
The DNA here is from genome assembly GCA_035627135.1 of Anaeromyxobacter sp. Lineage (GTDB taxonomy): Bacteria > Myxococcota > Myxococcia > Myxococcales > Anaeromyxobacteraceae > Anaeromyxobacter. The sequence continues at coordinate 4,601 of DASPMI010000015.1, forward strand.
GCCGGCCGCGTAGATGTGCGGGACCGCGGTCTGGAAGTGCTCGTTCACGTCGAGCAGACCCTTGTCCGTGGCCTTGAGGCCGGCCGCCGGGAGGTTCAGGCTCTCGACGGTGCCCACCCGCCCGGCGGCGACGAGCACCTTCTCGGCCACGAGCCGCGCGCCGTCGGAGAGCGTGACCAGCACGTCGCGCTCTCCGGGCTCGAGCTTCACCGCCCGGGTCCGCTGCCACATCTCGATCCCCGCCATGGCGAACAGGTCCTGCATGGCGAGCGAGAGCTCGGCGTCGAGCCAGGGGAGGAGCCGCTCCTTCGAGTCGATGATCGAGACGTTGACGCCGAGGCCGGCGAAGATCGACGCGTACTCGCACCCCGCCACGCCGCCGCCGAGGATCGCGAGCGAGCGGGGGATGCGGTCGAGGAGGAGGATGGAGTCCGAGTCGTAGATGCGGACGTGATCGAACGCGTACTGCGGCGGGTGGAAGGGGCGGGTGCCCGTCGCGAGGAGCACCACCTCGGCGTGGAGGTCCTGGGACCCGCCCTCCGGCCCCTCGACGCGGACCGTGTGCGGGTCCACGAAGCTCGCCACCCCGCGGAACTGCTCGACCCCGGCGCGGTGCAGCGCGTTGCGGATGCGGGAGTGCTCGCGCCCGGTCACGAGCCCGCGGCGGCCCATCAGCTCGGGGACGGTGACCTGGCCGGAGAGGCGCAGCTCGATGCCGTGGGCGCCACGGCTCCGGGCCTGCTGGATGCCCAGCGCAGTTTCGCGCAGGGCCTTGGAGGGGATGGTGCCGGTGTTGGCCGCCGCGCCCCCGGGCACGGCCTCCTTCTCGACGAGCGCGACCTTCTTGCCCAGCCATCCGGCCTGGACGGCGCCGTTCTCGCCGGCCGGCCCGGACCCGATCACGACGACGTCGTAGCTCAGCATCGGCGCACCCCCGCGACGCAGGGGCATAATGCGGTCCAGGGCGGAATTCGATATAAGTTCCGACCCCTATGCGGTTCTCCAAGTACCACGGCCTCGGCAACGACTACCTCGTGATGGACCCGAAGGAGCTCGGCCGCGAGCTCACGCCGCGCGAGGTCCGGCTCATCTGCCACCGGAACTACGGCGCCGGCTCGGACGGCATCCTGTGGGGCCCCCTGCCTGCGGAGGGCGCCGACTTCCGGGTGCGCATCTACAACCCCGACGCGAGCGAGGCCGAGAAGAGCGGGAACGGCCTGCGCATCTTCTCGCGGTACCTCTACGACCGCGGGCTCGTCCGGAGCGACCCGTTCACGATCCAGACCGCCGGCGGCCTCGTCCGCTCGCGGGTCCACCCCGGCGGGAAGATGGTCGAGGTGGAGATGGGGAAGGTGTCGTTCGACGGCGCGAAGATCCCCGTCGCCGGCGGCGCGCGCGAGGTGCTGAACGAGTCGATGACCGTGGGCGGGCGGACGTTCTCCTTCTCCGCCGCCACCATCGGCAACCCGCACTGCGTGCTGCCGCTGCCCGAGATCTCCGAGGCGCTGGCCCGCGAGTTCGGCCCGCTCATCGAGCGCGAGCCGCGGTTCCCGAACCGGACCAACGTGCAGTTCCTGAAGGTCCTCGACCGCAGGAACATCCAGATCGAGATCTGGGAGCGCGGCGCCGGCTACACGCTCGCGTCCGGCAGCTCCAGCAGCGCGGCGGCGGCGGTGGCGCACCGGCTCGGGCTCTGCGATCGGGAGATCACCGTCCACATGCCGGGCGGCACGCTCGCGATCACGATCGGCGAGGGGTTCCAGATCGACATGACCGGCCCCGTCGCCCGGGTGGGCGAGGGGACCGTCGATCCCGAGGCGTTCGAGGCGTTCCCGGAGCGATAGGAGAAAGCTCGAGATGGCACGCATCAACCAGCACTACGACAAGCTCGCGGCAGGGTACCTGTTCCCGGAGATCGCCCGGCGCGCCAAGGCGTTCGCCGAGGCGAACCCCGGCGTGCAGCTCCTCCGGCTCGGCATCGGCGACACGACGCTGCCGCTCGGCCCCACGGTGGTCGAGGGGCTCGTCGCCGGCGCGCGGAAGCTCGGCGACCCGGCCACGTACACCGGCTACGGGGACTACGAGGGCGAGAAGTGGATGCGCGAGGCGATCGCCGCCGAGTACCGGGAGCACGGCGTCTCGCTCGACCTCTCCGAGATCTTCGTCTCCGACGGCGCGAAGTCCGACTCCTCCAACCTCCAGTCGATCTTCTCCGCCGACGCGGTGATCGCCATCCAGGATCCCGCGTACCCGGTCTACGTCGACTCCAACGTGATGGCGGGGCGGACCGGCACCTGGGACCCGGACTGGCAGCAGTACCGGGGCATCGTCTACATGCCCTGCAACGAGAAGAACGGGTTCATCCCGGAGGTCCCCAAGGAGAAGGTGGACCTCGTCTATCTCTGCAGCCCCAACAACCCGACCGGCGCCGTGGCGACCCACGCGCAGCTCGCCGCCTTCGTCGCGTACGCGCAGCAGCACAAGGCCGTCATCCTCTTCGACGCCGCCTACGCGACCTTCATCCGCGAGCCCGGGCTCCCGCACTCGATCTACGAGGTGCCCGGCGCGAAGAGCTGCGCGATCGAGCTCAACAGCTTCTCCAAGTCGGCCGGCTTCACCGGCGTGCGGCTCGGCTGGGCGGTCGTGCCGAAGGAGCTCGTCGCCGAGGACTGCCCGCCCGGGAAGCTCAACGCCATGTGGTACCGGCGGCAGAGCACGTTCTTCAACGGCCCGTCCAACGTGGTCCAGGCCGGCGGCGTCGCCGCGCTCTCGCCGAAGGGCCGCGCGGAGTGCAAGGCGGTCGTCGACGAGTACCTCGGCAACGCGCGCATCATCCGCGAGGGGCTCACGAAGGCGGGGCTCGGCTGCCACGGCGGGACCAACGCGCCGTACGTCTGGGCGAAGACGCCCGGCGGGATGTCGTCGTGGGACTTCTTCGACCTCCTCCTCCGCGAGGCGAACGTCGTGACCACGCCCGGCTCCGGCTTCGGCCCGAGCGGTGAGGGGTACATCCGGCTCTCCGCCTTCGGGAAGCGGAAGGACACCGAGCAGGCGGTCGCGCGGATCCAGACCGCGCTCAGCAAGAGGTGAACACGATGACCCCCCTCGCACCGTTCGGGCGCGTGACGCCCAGGCACGTCGTGGACTCGGCGGCCCTCGCCGGCACGCCCCACTACCTCTACGACGAGGCGCTCGTCGTCGAGCGCTGCCGCGAGGTGCTGGCGATGCCCAGCGCCTTCGGCCTCTCGGCCGGCTACGCGATGAAGGCCAACTCGACCCGGGCGATCCTGGAGATCGTCGCCGGGGAGGGGATGGGCATCGACGCGAGCTCGCTCAACGAGGCACGCCGGGCGCGGCGGGCGGGCATCCCCGCCGACCGGATCATGCTCACGACGCAGGAGGTGCCGGAGGGGCAGGACCGGCGCGACCTCGAGGCGATGATGCTCGAGGGGATGAAGTACAACGCCTGCTCGCTCCGCCAGCTCGAGCTCGTCGCGCCGTTCGCGAAGGCGAAGCGGATCGCCATCTCCGTGCGCGTGAACCCCGGCGTCGGCTCCGGCGAGAGCGTCACCCGGAACACCGGCGACAAGTACTCCTCGTTCGGCGTGCACCAGAACGACCTCCCGCGGCTCACCGCGGCGGCGCGCGAGGCGGGCGTCACGATCGGCGCCGTGCACGTGCACATCGGCTCGGGGGGCGACCCCGCGGCGTGGGCCGAGAACGTGGACCGGATGCTCGGCATCGTGGAGCGCTGGTTCCCGGACGCGACCGCGCTCAACCTCGGCGGCGGCTTCAAGGAGGCCCGCATGCCGGACGAGAAGCCGGCCGACGTGGCGGCGCTCGGGGCGCACGCGAAGACCCGCTTCGAGGCGTTCGCGGAGCGCACCGGGCGGCGGCTCCGGACGATCGTCGAGCCGGGCACGTACGTCGTGGCGAACTCCGGCTACCTCGTCACCCGCGTCATCGATCGCAAGTCCTCGGGGCCGGACGGCTTCGACTTCGTCGTCGCGGACGGCGGGATGGAGGCCAACACGCGGCCGCTGCTCTACGGCTCGCGCCACCCGTTCTACGTGGTCGCGCGGGACGGCGCGCTCCGCTCCGCGGAGTGGGACCTCTCCGGCGACGGCCTCGCGCCGCGCGTCGTCGCGGGCCGCTGCTGCGAGAGCGGGGACTCGCAGAGCCTGGACGAGCACGGGCACGTGGTGCCGCGGCGGATGGCCGATCCGGCGGTGGGCGATCTGCTCGTCGTCGGCGGCGCGGGCGCGTACTGCGCGGCGATGTCGCCGTTCAACTACAACTCGCACCTCCAGGCGCCGGAGGTCCTCCTCTGCGCCGACGGCGCGCTCCGCGTCGTCCGCAAGCCGCAGACGCTCGAGCAGATCACGGCCAACGAGCTGAGCCGCCGCGGTTAAACGGACGCTTGCTCCTCCGGGTCGAGGGCCGGGCCCCCGCGCGGGCGCGCGGTGCTCGCTTGCGCCGCCGCGCGCCGCCGTTATTACGCATCGACGTACTTCGATACGTCGATGCCTCCGAACCCCAGAGACATGGCCCGCGTGGCCCGCGCCCTCGGCGACCCGACCCGGGTCCGGCTCGTGCGCCTCATCGCGAAGGGCGAGATCTCCTGCCAGGAGCTGACCCGGCGCATCGGGCTCGCCCAGGCGACCGTCTCCCACCACCTCAAGATCCTCTCCCAGGCCGGTCTCGTGGTCGCGCGCAAGGAGGGATCGTTCCACTGGTACCGGCCCGTGCCGGCGGCGTTCGCCGCGCACGGCGCCGCCGTCGCGCGCCTCGCGCCCCTCCCGGTCCAGAAACCTCCGCGCCTCCGGAGCATCGACGGAGGGCGGCGGTGACGCCGAGCTACTTCCAGCGCAAGCAGCATTGAAAGGAGCCACACGATGAAGCGCCTCGCAGTCGTCCTGAGCCTGAGCCTCGCCCCCCTGGCCGCCCTGGCCGAGCCCACCACCTGGGCGATCGACACCTCGCACACCCAGTCGATGTTCACCGTCCGCCACCTCGTGGTCTCGAACGTGCGCGGCCAGTTCGACAAGACCACCGGGACGGTCACGCTGGACGACAAGGACGTGACGAAGTCGTCCGTCGAGGCGACCATCGACGCGAAGACCATCAACACCCGCGACGCCAAGCGCGACGAGCACCTGCGCGCCGCGGACTTCTTCGACGTCGCCAACCACCCGACCATCACCTTCAAGTCCACCAAGGTCGAGAAGGCCGGCGAGGACAAGCTCAAGGTGAGCGGCAACCTGACGATGCGCGGGGTCACCAAGCCGGTCGTACTCGAGGTCGAGCTCCCGGCCGCCGTCGTGAAGGACCCCTGGGGCAACACGCGGAAGGGGTTCGTCGCGACCACGAAGGTGAACCGGCAGGACTACGGGCTCAAGTGGAACAAGGCCGTCGAGGCCGGTCCGGTCGTCGGCGACGAGATCAAGATCGAGATCGAGGGCGAGCTCATCCAGCAGGCGCCGAAGACCTCGAGCGCCAAGTAGCCTCTCCGTCGGCTTCCTCCGAGCCCGGGTCCGGCCACGCCGGATCCGGGCTCGCGCGTACGGGCTGGGCTCGGCGTCGAAGCCGCGCCGGGTCACCGCCGGAGCGCGCGCCGCCGTATGATGGCGGCATGGAAGAGACCCTCGGCCGGTTCCCGCTCACGCTCACGATCCCCGTCCTCTGGGGCGACATGGACGCGAACCTGCACGTGAACAACGTGGTCTACGCGCGCTGGATCGAGTCGGCGCGGGTCGCGTACTTCGAGCGGATCGGGATGCCCGTGCCGCCCGGCAAGGACGGGGTCGGCCCGATCGTCGCGCGCCTCTGCGTGAACTACCTCCGCGCCCTCACGTACCCGGACACGGTCCGCGTGTCCGCGACGGTCCGCGCCATCGGCCGGACCTCCATGACGCTCGACTACCGGATCCGGAGCGCCGCCCAGGACGCGGACGTCGCCACGGCGGAGGACGTGGTCGTGGTGTTCGACTACCGGGACGGGCGGAAGGTCCCGGTGGGCGAGGAGCTCCGCGCGAAGGTCTTCGCGCTGGAGGCGCAGGGCGCGGGGTGAGCGGACCGGCGACGGGCGCCCGGCGACGCGGCGCGCCGCTCCTACTTACCCACCTTCGCGGCCCCGTCCGGGCGGGCGGGCGCCGGCACTCCGGCGAACGCCTGGTGGACCGCCGCATCGACGGATCCCGGGGGATGCCCGTCGAGGTGGAAGACGGCCGTGACGTCCTGAACCACGCGGGGCGGGACGCGCACTGCGGGGTCGTCGGCGGCCGGCGCGGCGGTATCCTGGTCCTTCCACCAGACTGCCTGGAAACGGCTCGCGGCCTCGAGAAACCGTTCCCCGAGCCGTAGCGGCTTGACGGCGAGGAGGTCGTCAATGCATGCGTGCGTGAAGCACTTGTCCGCGCAGGCGCAGACGAGCAGTTCCTGCGGGTGGGCCGCGGCGCACGCCTCGCACGGATCGCACGCCAGGCCGACGCCGTCATGGTCGTTGTCGGTCTGGTCCGGATCCGCCCGGAGCGGGCACACGTCTCGGACATCCGCGATCCCGTCTTGATCGTCATCCGGATCTCTCTCGTCGCACGTGCCGTCCAGATCGTTGTCGAGCACGCAGCCCGCGAGCGTCCAGGTCGTGGAACGCAACCCGCCGTGCAGCGCGAATCGGATCTGACGCTGCTCGGGCGCGTACGGGATCGTGAATCGGTGACGATAGGACGTGCCGTCTGCGGAGGGGGCGCCATTCACGCATCGCCTCTGTAGGTCCTTGAGGACGGTCCCGTTCACGCCGGTGAGGGTGAACGCACACTGCACATCCGGGAAGCGGCTCGCGAAGGAGCCGTCGATCTCGACGGAGACCTCCACTGGCTGGCTTACGCTGAGGTTTCTCACCGCACCTCCCGCTGGCGCGGCGCTCACCAGCACGCGCGTGTGCGGCGGCGCGAGTCCGAGGGCCTCGCCCGAGCTGGTGACCAGCGCGAGCGGCATCGGCGGGAACAGCTTCCAGGTCAGAAGGCCGTAGAAGTTGAGCTCGGGCGGATCGGCCGACGGCGAGCTGAACGTCTGGGAGAAGGTCGCGAGATACAGCGCCGCCATCGAGGGGAATCCGGGCTGCGGTGCGAGCGGAAGACGCCAGGTCCACGGGGTCTCACACCCGTCGTCCGAGTACGACCAGAGCGACCAGCCCTTCGCTCCGACGAGCCACAGCCCGAAGGCCGTGTCGTCCTCTGCGGCGTCGAATGACCAGCGATGCCGGAGCGTGCTCCAGTGGAGCGACGATGCGTTCGCCAGATCGTAGAGGTCCGCGTCGACGTCGTAGCTGTAGACCGTGGTGTAGTGCGCGTTGTCCCCCCAGGCCAGCAGCAGGACGACCGGCGTTCCGCGCGCGAGCATGTAGTGGAGCTGGCCGCGCTCGCCGCCGCCCTTCTGGTTGCAGTATCCGCGGTCACCGCGGAACTCGCTCCGACCGAGCACGCGCCCGAAGTCGTCCGGGTCGGTGTAGTCGATGCCCGCCTTCGTCTCCATCAGGTTGGCGAGCCGGCGCTGGATCTCCCACGTCGTCGTGGCGAGCTGACCATTGTCTCGCCGGACAGGGACGTTGAACCAGGCGAGGAGGCTCTGTCCTGCCGGCGGGCCGCAGCACTTGTCGCAGTAGCGGTTGCAGTAGTCCGGGTACACGGTCGATGCGCCCGAGCCCCCGCACCCCGATTCGGCGGAGGCGGGCGGAAACCCGCGCAGGAAGATCGACTGCGACGGCGTGGTGAGGTGGTACCGGCGGGCGTCGGAGTACGTCCTCTCGAGGACGAGCTTGCTCCCTGCGATGCCGGCGTGAGGGTTCGGCGCGTTTGCCTGGGGGCTCGGCAGCGGCAGCACGGGCGCCCCGGGAGACACGGTTGCGGGCCGTTCCGCGGGTCGACCACGGATCGAGAACGCCGCGCTGGCGTACCCGTCGCGGATGGCGGCGACCGTGTGCTTACGGTGGGCCGCATAGAACGCCGGGAACGAGGGGAGGCCTTCCGGACGGACGCTCGCGACGAGTTGCTGGAACCGCCTCCTGGATGCCGGCGTGAGGCCCGCGTACCACCGCTCGAGGGTGAGCTGGGCGGCGTAGGTCTCGCGAACCGCCGCGCGGAGCTGGAGGGGGTCCAGCGGCTCTTCCGGCGAGAGCTTCTGCCGCCGCGCACGCTCCATCCCCGAGAGCATCTGCTCGCGCAGGGCGCGCGCAGCGGGGGTCGACGTGAGCCGCACGGTCATCGCTCCCGTCTCCGGCTGCGCAGCGACCGGCACGGGAATCGCCGGGAGGATGGCGAACAGGAAGAGGACGGCGCGCATCGGCACAGTCGCTCGAGCAAGAATGAGGGTAGGCGCGGGCATCGAGGAACTCCTGGATGCGTGAGGTTCCGGATCGACGCAAGCGACGGGGGCGAATCACAGCGGATTCGTGGGGTGGACAAGTGGTGAAATTCGGAGTGCCCCGCACGGCCTGCGTGGCCCGGCGTAGCCGATTCGACCGGGAGACCGCCGCCGGTGTTCGAGCTGCGGGCGCGCATCATGACGACCTTTCGAGGGCGCACGAATCGCCCCACCCATGTTCCTCGCGAGGCGCCGCAGAGAGCAGCGCGGTCGGTTCATGGGCGCGCGCACCGCGTCCTCGCTATTCGACGCGGGTCCGAAGGAGGGACGGCCGTGGGCAAGCTCCGCGTCAACTGCTTCGCGATCTCACTCGACGGATACGGCGCCGGTCCTCGTCAGGACCGGCAGAACCCGCTCGGCGTCGGGGGCATGGGGCTCCACGGCTGGATCCTCCCGACGCGCACGTTCGCCGCGACGCACGGCGGAACGGGTGGCACGACGGGCGTGGACGACGACTTCGCCCGGCGCGGGATGGACGGCCTCGGCGCGTGGATCCTGGGCCGGAACATGTTCGGCCCGATCCGCGGGCCGTGGCCCGACGAGGAATGGAAGGGCTGGTGGGGCGAGGAGCCGCCGTACCACGTCCCCGTGTTCGTCCTCACCCACCATCCGCGGGCGCCCATCGAGATGGCGGGCGGGACGACGTTCCACTTCGTCACCGGCGGGATCGAGGAGGCGCTGCGGCGCGCGAAGGACGCCGCGGGGGCGAGGGACGTGCGCCTCGGCGGCGGCGTGGAGACGATCCGCCAGTACCTCCGCGCGGGGCTCGTGGACGAGCTGCACCTCGCGATCTCTCCCGTGCTACTCGGCTCGGGCGAGCACCTCACGTCCGGGCTGGACCTGCTCGCGCTCGGGTACCGCGTCATGGAGCACGTGCCGTCGCAGGCGGCCACGCACGTCGTGCTCGCGCGCGGGGCGGGGTGAGGTGGCCGGTAACCGCCCGGTGTCCTCGTCCCCGGGCGCCGCGCCCCCGGGGACCCTCGATCTCATGCGCGACTCGCCCGGTCTGCGCTGCTAGCTTGAGCTGACCTCGAAGCGCAGGAGGAGCTCATGGGCGACGTACACGCAGGGCGTCTCGTCCTCCGCACGTTGCTCGTCGCCGCGGTCCTGCTCGCGGCCGGCTGCACCTCGAACGGCGAGCCGCCCGGCGACGGGCCGTATCCTCCGCCCGACGGGCTCCTCGATCCCCACGTCCAGAACGATGCGCTGGGGCGGGGCGTCAACTTCGGGAACCTCCTCGACGCGCCGAACGAGGGGGACTGGTCGGGCGGGCTCGTCATCCAGGAGTCGCACTTCGCGCTCGCCGCCGCGGCCGGCTTCGACTCGGTCCGGCTCCCGGTGAAGTTCTCCGGTCACGCGCGCGCCGGCGCGCCGTACACGATCGACGCCGCCTTCCTGGATCGCGTCGCGCAGGTGGTGGGCTGGGGCGTCGCGCACGACCTCCGGGTCGTCATCACCATGCACCACTACGACGAGATCCACCGGGATCCCCGGGCGCATCGGCGGCGCTTCGCGGCGCTCTGGACGCAGATCGCCACCCGGTTCCGGGACGCGCCGGACGGCGTGTACTACGAGCTCCTGAACGAGCCGAACGGCGCGCTCACGGACGCGGTCTGGAACGACGTCCTGGAGGACGCGCTCCGAGCCATCCGCGCCGTCGACCCGCACCACACCGTCGTCGTCGGATGCAATGACTGGGGCAATCCGTCCGGCCTCGACGGGCTCGTCGTCCCCGCGGAGGAGACGAACGCGATCGTCACGTTCCACTACTACGCCCCGTCCCTCTTCACGTTCCAGGGCAAGGAGTGGATGGGCCCGGACTGGGCCACGACCGGCATCACCTGGCCCGGGCCGCCCCCGGCGCCGGTCGCGCTCGCGACGGGCGTCGGCGCGTGGGTGCGGGACTGGATCCGCGCGTACAACGAGACGCCGGGCGATTCGAACCCCGCCAGCGAGGCCATGGTGCAGCGCGAGCTCCGCGGCGCCGCCGCCTGGGGCGAATCGCACGGCCGGCCGCTCTGGATGAGCGAGTTCACCGCGCAGAACGGCGCGGACCTCGCCTCGCGGGCCCGGTGGATCTCGGCGGTCCGGCGCGAGCTCGAGGCGCAGGGGATCCCCTGGTCCTTCTGGACCCTGTGCTCCGACGCCGGCACGAGGCTCCACGAGTCGTGCGAGGGTGCGTGGACACCGGAGCTCGCGGCCGCGCTCGGGCTCGCCGATCCGGAGTAGGCGCGCGCGCCCGCGGCGGTCGAACCGCGGACGGAGGGCCGCGTCACGTCCCGCGGCGCGCGCCGGAACCCGCGCAGGCGGGCCGCCGCGCGGGGCACGCCTCTTGCTCGAAGGGCCGCCATGGACGACGCCTCCAGCGGCGCGGCGGCCGCACCCGATCTCCCCCGCGAGCGGCTCCTGGCCGCCGGCCCGCGCGCCCTCTCGGACGCCGAGCTCCTCGCCCTCGTGCTCGGCACCGGCACCGCCCGGGTCTCGGCGCGCGAGGTGGCGCTGTCGCTCGTGCAGGAGATCCCGGTGCAGGAGCTGGCCTGGGCCCCGCCCGACGCCATCGCCGCCTGGCCCGGCATCGGCCCGGCGCGCGCCGCGGCGATCGCCGCCGCGTTCGAGCTGGGCCGCCGCGGGGCGTGGGCGCCGCCGCGCCGGGGCGAGCGGCTTCTCGATCCCGGGCGTG
>DASPMI010000016.1:0-38054 GCA_035627135.1 Anaeromyxobacter sp.
GTGGACGACGAGCCCGCCGCGCTGAGCTCGCTCCTCGAGGCCATCCAGCGCCGCTTCGGCGCCGACTACCGGATCGCGCCGTTCCTCACGCCCGGGAGCGCGCTCGACGAGGTGGCGCGCGCGAAGGCCGCCGGCGAGGACGTCGCCCTCGTGATCGCCGATCAGTGGATGCCGGCGCAGACGGGCCGCGAGCTGCTCGGGCAGGTCCGCGCCCTGGTCCCGCTCGCGAAGCGCGCGCTGCTCGTGCCCTGGGGTGACCGCCCTGCGGCGCAGGAGATCCTGCGGGGCTGCGCCTACGGGCAGCTCGACTACTACCTCACGAAGCCGTGGACGCCCGCCGAGGTCCACCTCTACCCGCCCGTCAGCGAGTTCCTCGCGGAGTGGACGCGCGCGAACCGCCCCAGCCTCGAGATCCTCCGGGTCATCGGCGACGACGAGGTGCCCCGCTCGCACCTCGTCTGCGAGCTCCTGGCCCGGAGCGGCCTGCCGCACGGCTTCTACTCCTCCACGAGCGACGAGGGGCGGCGGCTCCTCTCGGAGCGCGGCCTCTCCGACCGAGCGCTCCCGGTCGTCCTCCTGCGGGACGGGAGCGCGCTCGTCGCGCCGACGAACACCGAGCTCGCCGACGTCCTCTCGGACGGCGCACCGCCCGAGCTCGACGGCGACCTGGCCGTCGTCGGCGCCGGGCCGGCGGGGCTCGCGGCGGCCGTGTACGGCGCGTCGGAGGGGCTGCGCACGCTCGTCGTCGAGCGGGAGACCATCGGCGGCCAGGCAGGATCGAGCTCGCTCATCCGGAACTACCTCGGGTTCCCCCGCGGCGTCAGCGGGGCGGAGCTCGCGCAGCGCGCGTACCAGCAGGCGTGGCTCTTCGGCGCGAAGTACGTCCTCGGCCGCGAGGCCACGCGCCTGCGCGCGGAGGGCGACCGGCGCCTGCTGACCCTCTCGGACGGGCGCGAGGTGTCCGCCCGCGCGGTGATCATCGCCACCGGCGTGCGGTACCGGCGGCTCGGGATTCCTCGGCTGGAGGCGCTCGTCGGCGTCGGCGTCTACTACACCCCGTTCGACGCCCGGCTCGCGCGCGACCAGGACGTGTTCGTCGCGGGGGGCGGCAACTCCGCCGGGCAGGCCGCCGTCCACCTCGCGGTGCAGGCGCGCCGCGTGACCCTCCTCGTGCGCGCCGCGTCGCTCGAGCAGGGCATGTCCGACTACCTCGTCCAGTACGTGCGGCGCTCACCGAACATCGAGGTCCGCCTCGGGACCGAGCTGGTGGACGGCGGCGGCGAGCACCGGCTCGAGTCCATCACCGTGCGCGACCGGCGCACCGGCGCGCTCGAGACCCTCCCGGCCCGGATCCTGTTCGCGCTCGTCGGCGCGCGCCCGCACACCGACTGGCTCGCCGGCACGGTGGCGCGCGACGAGCGGGGCTACTTGCTCGCGGGCAAGCACCTGATCGACGGCGCCTGGCCGCTCGAGCGGCGGCCGAGGCGGTACGAGACGAGCATGCCCGGCGTGTTCGCCGTCGGCGACGTGCGCCACGAGGCGGCGAAGCGCGTCGCCTCCGCGGTCGGCGAGGGCTCCGTCGCCGTGCAGTACGTCCACGAGCACCTCGCGGAGCTCGACGGCGATCGGCCCGCCGTCCGGGCCGTCACCGCGGCGGAGCCGCTCGCGGCGCGCGCGAGCGCCGCGCCGGCGGGAGGGCCGTGAGCCCGGCACTCACCCCTCGGCCACGTACCGGATCATCCGTGCCCGCTCCCCCGCGTCGGGCAGCCGCCCGCGCCCCGCCGCCATGTTGTCCTCCAGGTGCTTCACCTTCGACGTCGCCGGGATCGCGCACGTGACCGCGGGGTGGGAGACCGCGAACTTGAGGAAGTACTGCGCCCAGCTCGCGATCCCGAGCTCCGCCGCCCACGGCGGGAGCGCCTTCCCGCGGACGCGCTCGAACAGCCCGCCGAGCTGGAACGGGCGGTTCACCAGCACGGCCACGCCCCGCTCCGCGGCGAGCGGGAGGAGCCGGGCCTCCGCCTCGCGGTCCTCGAGGTTGTAGGTGAGCTGCACGAAGTCGAACCGCTCGCGCGTGAGCGCGCGCTCGAGCTCGTCGTGCATCCTGCCGTGCGAGGTCGTGATGCCGAGGTAGCGGATCCGCCCCCGCGCCTTCCACTCCTGGAGCGTCGGGAGGTGGACCTCCCAGTCGCGCAGGTTGTGGATCTGCATGAGGTCGAAGCGCGGCACGCCCCAGAGCTCGCGCGAGCGCTCCATCTGCGCGACGCCGGCCCTGGCCCCGTCGGTCCAGACCTTCGTCGCCGCGAACAGGCGCGCGGGGCGCACCTTCGGGAGCAGCTCGCCCAGGACCTCCTCGGCCTCGTCGTACATCGGCGAGGAGTCGACGAGCGCGCCGCCGCGCGCGAAGAACGCCTGGAGCACGGGGAGCAGGGCCGCGCGCTCCGGCCCCGGCGGCGCGGCGAAGGTGCGGGAGGTCCCGAGCCCGATCACCGGGATGCCCTCCCCGCTCGACGGGATCTTCTTCTGGAGGACGGAGCCCGCGGCGTCCGGGGCGGCGGCCGCCCGCGGCGTCCCGATCGCCGGCGCCGCGACGGCGGCGCCGAGCCAGCCGAGGAAGGTTCGCCGCGTCAGCGGCCGGTCTCCACGTTCCATCTCTCTCGTCCTCCTTCGTGCTCCTGCGCGGCGAGCGCCTCCTGGCGCCGGCCCAGCCGGACGGCGAGCCACGTCCAGAGCGCCACGACCGGCACGGCCACGAGCGCGATCGTCCCCAGCTGCAGCCCGAGCGCCCGCAGGCCCGCGAACGCCCACGCGCTCAGCGTGTCACCGCCCCGGTAGACGGCGGTGTCCACGAAGTTCTTGGCCTTGTACTTCTCCTCGCGCCCGAGCACGACGTAGAGCAGCTCCCGCGCCGGCCGGGTGACCGCGTACTCGCCGGCGCGGCGGAGGATCTGCACGGCGAGGATGGCCGGGAGGACGGGCGCGAGCCCGATGGCGAGGAACCCGAGCCCGAGCAGCCCGGGCACGAGCGCGAGCGTCCAGGCGACGCCGAGCGCGCGCACGAGCCGTCCGGTGAGGAACACCTGCGTCGCGAGGGTGAGCGCGTTCACCGCGAGGTCCACCGCCGCGAACAGCACCGTCCGCGCCTCCTCGCCCTGGATCGCGTCGCGGACGATCTCGGCCTGCTGGAAGTACAGGAGGGTCGAGGCGGTGGTGAAGAGCAGCACGAACGCGGCGATCCCCAGGAGGTAGGGCGAGCGCAGCACGAGGGGGATGGCCGAGAACACGCCGCCGCCGAGCGGGCGCGCCGCCGCGGCGCGGCGCCCGGCGTGCGCGTCCCCGGGCTGCGCGTCGTGCCACGCGCCGAGCCGCGCGATGCACACGATCGCGACGCCGAGGAGCGCTGCGGAGACGAGCAGCAGGCTCTCCTGCCCGAGCGGGCGGGTGAGCGACGCGGCCAGCGCAGGCCCCGCGAGCGCGCCGGCGGTGCCGCCCGCGGCGACGAACCCGAACAGCCGGCCCGCCTGCGCCGTGGTGAACAGGTCCGCCATGAAGCTCCAGAAGACGGACACGACGAACAGGTTGAAGACGCTCACCCAGACGTAGAACACCCGCGCCGTGACGAGCTCGAACCGCTCCACCCGGAGCAGCGCCCAGAAGGCGAGCAGGTGGAGGATGAAGAAGGCGTAGACCCAGGGGAGGAACCGCCGGCGCGGGAAGCGCGAGGTCACCCAGCCGAAGAGCGGGACGACCGCGAGCATCGCCACGAACGTGGCCGTGAACAGCCAGTGCAGGTTCTCCACCCCGGCGGCGATCCCCAGCGTCTCGCGCATCGGCCGGACGACGTAGTACCCCGAGAGCACGCAGAAGAAGTAGGCGAACGCCCAGAGCAGCGCGCGGACCTCGTGCCGCTCGACGAGGACCACCCGGCGCAGCCAGGCGTCGAGCCTGCTCCCGGCAGGGGTGGCGGGATCGGGCATGGTGCCTCCTCATTACGGAGGGCCCGGGCCGACGCCACGGTTCCTCCCGGGGCGCGGTCACCAGCCGATGCGCATCGTGGCGATCGCGATCCAGACGACGATCGCGGCGGCGACCAGCGGGACGAGCCCGGCGGTGGCGAGGTGCAGCGCGAGCGCGGCGCCCGAGAGCTCGAGCCGGGACCCGAGCGTGCGCGCCAGCGCGAGGAAGTACGCGCCGAGGCCCGAGAGCACGGCGACGGCGAGCAGCGCGGTCCCGACGGGAGCCCGCCATCCGTCCGGCAACCGCGGCCACACCCGCTCCATGCCGGGCCCGAGCACGATCGTCCAGAACAGCACCGCCGCGGGGGCGAGGACCGCGAACACGGCGCAGGCGAGGAGCGTCGAGCGGAGCAGGGTCACGGCCTCGACTGTAGCGGCTCGCGCGGGGCCTGTCGAAGCGCGCCGCATCGAACCCGCCGCTCACCCGGCGAGCGCCGCGGCCAGGTCCTCGCTCGAGGGCCTCCGCGGCGTCACACCCGGCCGCGCGCGCCCGGCTGGCCGCCGGGGAGGAGGTCCGGCCCGCGCGCGCGCCGCGACGGCGGCGCCCCGTCCGCCTCGATCCGGAACTCCGCGACGAGCGCGGCCAGCGCGTCGGCCTGCGCCTTGAGCTCGGCCGCCGCCGACGACGACTCCTCCGCGCTGGCCGCGTTCTGCTGGACGCTCCGGTCGAGCTCGCCGACCGCGCGCGACACCTGCTCGACGGCGCCGGCCTGCGACCGCGCGGCGCCGGCGATCTCCCCCACGAGCGCGGTCGCCCCGGTCACCGCCTCGACGATCTCCGCGAGCTGCCCGGCGAGGTTCGTGGCGCGCGCCTCGCCCTCGCCCGCCTCGTGCACGGCCTGCTGGATGAGCCGCTCCGTGCGCTGCGCGGCCTCCTTGGACCGCTGGGCGAGCGACCGCACCTCCTCGGCCACGACGGCGAAGCCCCGCCCGGCGTCGCCGGCCCGCGCCGCCTCGACGGCGGCGTTGAGCGCGAGGAGGTTGGTCTGGAACGCGATGTCGTTGATGTCGCGGATGATCTGCGAGGTGCCCTCCGCGCTCCGCCGGATCCCGGCCATCGTGCGCTGCATCTCCTCGACGCCCACGGCGCCCTTGCCGGCGGACGCCCGCGCCTGGTCCGCGAGGCGCCGCGCCCGCTCGGCGCTGTCGGCGGTCTGGCGGGTGGTGCCCGCGACCTCGCCGACCGTCGCGTTCGTCTCCGCGAGCGCGGCCGCCTGCTCCGAGGTGCCCCCGGCCACCGCCTGCGAGGTCGCCGCGATCTGGGAGGCGGCGGACGAGACCTGCGCGGCCGCGCGGGACACCTGCTCCAGGGCCGCGTGCAGGGCGACGGCGGTCGCGTTGACCGCCTCCCGGAGCCGCGCGTGCTCGCCCCGGTACGTCCCGATCATCCGCGCGCGGAGGTCGCGCTCGGCGAGCCGCGCGAGCACCCGGCCCGCCTCGTTCATGGGCGCGAGCAGCGCGTCGAGCGTGCCGTTCACGCCCTCGAGGATGACGCGGGCGTCGTGCTGGAAGCGCGCGGGATCGGTCCGCGCCGAGAGGTCGCCCGCCGCGAGGCGCCCGAGCACCTCCGCCACCTCGCGCGTCGGGGCCACGACGGCGTCGAGCGTCGCGTTCACGCCCTCGACGATCCGGCGCCAGTCGCCCGCGTGGCGGCCCGCGTCCGCGCGCACGTCGAGCCGCCCCGCGACGGCTGCCTCGGACAGCATCCGCGCGTCGGCGACGAGCGCCCGGAGCCGGGCGCGCACCTGCTCCACCGTCTCGTTGACCGTCGCCTTCTTGCCGGGGAACCGCTCGAGCGGGGCCTCGAAGTTCCCGCGGCCGAACTCGGCGACGCAGGCCATCGCCTTGCGCGAGAGCGCGAGGTTGTCGGCGGCCATGCCGTTCACGCCCGTCGCGATGGCGCGGAACCCGCCCGGGAACCGCTCGACGTCGATCGCCGCGTCCACCTCGCCGGCGGCGTGCGCGCGGCTCATGCGGTCGACGGCCTCCACGAGCCCGCGGAGGTTCTCCCGGACCTGGTCGAGGCTCTCGTTGACGAACCGTTCCTTGCCCGGGAGCGGCGGGAGATCGGCGTCGAAGTCCCCCTGCGCGAACGCGGCGACGACCCCGATCGCCTTGCGCGTGAGCGCGACGCGTTTCGCGACCAGCTCGTTGAGCTGGCGCGCGAGCTCGCGGTAGGAGCCCGGGAACGCCTCCGCGTCGAGGGCGGCGTCGACGTCGCCCGCCTCCTGCGCCCGGCTCATCGCGCCGAGGTCCGCGAGCAGCCGCCGCACCGTCGCCACGAGCTGGTTCAGGTTCTGCGCGAGGTAGCCCACCTCGGTCGTGCTCGAGATCGGGACCAGCGGCACGGACACGTCGCCCGCGGTGACCGCCTCCATCCCGCGGACGAGCGCCGCCACCGACCGCCGCTCGCCCTTGCGCGACTCGTGGAGCGTCCCGCCCACCGCGAGCGCCGTCAGCGCCGCGATGGCCGCGAGGTGCAGGCCGAGGTGCGCGAGCTGCGCGCCCTGCGACACCCGCCAGAGCAGGAACGCGAGGACCGTCGAGGGCATGAGCGCGACGGCCGCCACGGTCCAGAGCTGGCGCGCGCCGCTCCCGAGCGCCGGCACCGCGCCGCGATCCACGGGCACCGAGGCGAGCGCGGAGCCGTTGGCGAACGCGGCGACCACGTTGTCCGTCGCGAGGTACACCTGGATGCAGGAGTACGGGACGACGATGACCACCCCCGCGCCGATGGCGGCGAGCTGCGGGCCGGTGAGGTGCGTCCGGAGCGACCAGAGCACGGTCAGCGCCGCGAAGCCGGCGAGCCATCGCCAGACCGCCGACCAGAGCACGAACCACGGCAGCGAGAGCAGGCGCGCCTTGGCCCGCCGGCGCCCGTCCTCGCCCTCGGCCATCGCGCGGTCGATCGCGTCGAGCCTCCGGCGCGTCGTCCGCGACATGACGAGCAGGCTCACGCTGGTGACCACCAGCGTCGCGACCGCCGTGACCACGATCTTGGCGCGCGCCATCTGGTTCGCGACCGACGAGAAGTAGACGGCGTACGTGACGCCCACGGCGGCGGTGGCGAGCTCCACCCGCGTCAGCTGCCGGTGGAGTGCGGCGGCGAACGACATCGAGGCACCCCTGGAGCGCTGGCGAAAACGTTGCCGACCCCTCCCCTCCCCGAAGCACGCCGCGTGCCGGTCCCTCCCGCCCGGAGCGCGCGTAGAGTGCGCGACGGATCTGCGGTCGCGCGCGTGCGCACGCCGCCGGGGCCGACCCGGAGTCCGGGTCGACCCGGGTCTACGCGCCGGCGAGCGCCGCCGCGACCCCGGGCAGCCGCCGCAGCGCCTCCATCCCGAGCGGCTCGGACGGCACGCCGGTCCGGTCTCCGAGCTCGAGCTGCCAGTACCCGACGTCGTACCAGGCCCCGCCCTTCCACCCGACGCGCGGGAAGACGCCGACCGGCCGGAATCCCAGCGCTTCGTGGAACCCGACGCTCGCGGCGTTGGGCAGCGTGATGCCCGCGTGGGCGGCGCGGAAGCGCTGCAGGCGGAGGAGCGCGAGGAGCGCGCGGTACAGGGCCGTCCCCACGCCGGTCCGCCGGCCGCCCTCCCGCACGTACACGCTCAGATCCACGGACCAGCGGTAGGCGGCGCGCTCGTGGTGCCGCCCGGCGTACGCGTAGCCGGTCACGGCGCCGTCCTCGACGCACACGAGCCAGGGGGCGAACGCGAGGACCGCCGCGATGCGCCGGGCCATCTCGCGCGCGGTGGGCGCCTCGAGCTCGAACGAGATCGGCGTACCGGCGACGATCGGCGCGTAGATGCCGGCGATCGGGGCGGCGTCTGCAGGGGTGGCGAGGCGGATCGTCTTCACCGGCGCGTCCTCCATGCCGTCGCCGCCCGCCGGGAGGGACGGGGCGCGCGGGCCGGCCTCCGGGGTCGGGTGTACCAGCACACCCGGCCCGGGGGAACCCCGGAGAAGCGTGGCGCGATCCGCGGCGCCGCGCGCTCAGAAGTCGCGGAACGCGCGCGGCTCGTCGAACGGCATCAGCTCCTCCGCGCTCGGCGCGGACGGAGGCAGGGACGGAGTCGTCGGCGCGGGTAGACCGCCCCCGAGCCGCGGGAACGCGGGCGCCGCGGGAGGCCGCGACGGCGTCCCCTCGCGCCGAGGGGCGAGGCCCGGAGCGACGTGCGGAGCGCCCTCCTGCGCGCGCTGCGAGAGCTGGAAGGTGGCGACCATCGCGGCGAGCTCCTCCGCCTGCCCCGAGAGCTCGGAGGCCGCGGAGGAGGACTCCTCGGCGCTCGCGGCGTTCTGCTGGGTCACCCGATCCATCTCGCCGACCGCCGCGGTCACCTGCCCGATGCCCGTGGCCTGCGCCTTCGCCGCGGCGGCGATCTCCGCCACGATGTCCGCCACCTTCGAGACCCCGCCGACGATCTCGGCGAGCTTGCCCTCGACGTGGTGCGCCGCCTGCTCGCCCTCGCCCGCCTCCTTCACCGACTGGTGGATGAGGGCCTCGGTCTTGGTCGCGGCCTCCTTGGCGCGCAGCGCCAGCGAGCGGACCTCCTCGGCCACGACCGCGAAGCCGCGCCCCGCCTCGCCGGCGCGGGCCGCCTCCACGGCCGCGTTGAGCGCGAGCAGGTTGGTCTGGAACGCGATGTCCGAGACGTCCCGGATGATCTGGCCGGTCCCCTCGGCGGAGCGCTTGATCTTGGCCATCGTCGCCTGGAGCTGGTCCACGGCCGACGAGCCGTCGGTGGCGGCCGAACGGGCGGTGAGGGCGAGGAGGCTGGCCTGCTGCGCGTTGCCCGCCGACTGCTGGATGATCCCGGACACCGACTCGAGCGAGGAGGCGGTCTCGGCGAGCGAGGACGCCTGCTCGGACGCGCCGGAGGCGACGGCCTGCGAGGAAGAGGCGATCTGGGTGGCGGCGCCGGAGACCTGCTCGACGGCCGACGAGACCTGGATCATCGCATCCTCCAGGGCCTCGGCGGTCGCGTTGACGGCGTCGCGGATGCGCGCGTGATCACCCTGGTACGCGCCGGTGACGCGCGCGCGGAGGTCGCGCTCGGCCAGCGCCTGCAGGACGGAGCTCGCCTCCTCGACCGGCGCCGCCAGCGCGGCGAGCGTGGCGTTCAACCCCTCCGCGATGCGGGCCCAGTCGCCGCCCAGCGCGCCGGCGTTGGCGCGGGCGCCGAGGTCGCCCGCCTGCGCGGAGGTGACGAGCCCCTGGACCTCCGCGGAGATCTTCCGGAGGTTCTCCCGGAGCAGGTTCATGCGTTCGTTGGCGACGACCTGCTTCCCCGGCAGCGGCCGGAGCACGGGCCCGAAGTCGCCGTTCGCGTAGGCGGCGAGGATGTCCAGGATCGTGAGGAGGTTCGTCACGTGGATCCGCACGCCGGCGTTCACGCCCTCGGCGAGGGTCCGGTACGCGCCCTGGAACCGCTCGACCGGGATGAACGCCTCGAGGTCCCCGGCCGCCTGGGCGCTCGTCATCGCGTTGGTCTCCTCGATGACCCCGTGCAGGGACGCGCAGGCGGTGTTGAGGTTGTCGCGCAGCGCCGCGAAGCTCCCCTGCCACGCGTCGGAGATGGGGGGCGGGATCTCGCCGCGCGCGATCCGGGCCACGGCGTCGGCGGCCCGGTCGAGCGGGCCGACCACGGCGTCGAGCGTCGCGTTCACCCCCGCGATCACGTTGCGGAAGTCCCCCTGGTGGCGGGCGGGATCTGCCCGCACGCCGAGCTGCCCCGCCGTGCCCGCCTGCGCGAGCGTCGCCACGTCCTCGAGCAGCGCGTGCACCGCGTCGATGCACTCGTTGAGGCTCGCCTGGATGCTCCCGAAGTCGCCGCGGGACTCGCCCTGGAGCCGGTCGGGGATGTCGCCCTTGCCGATGCGGGTCACGCACTCCACGGTCAGGCGGATCGGCTCCTCGAACGCGTCCATGGTCGCGTTCATGCCCTCGACGATGGGCCGGAACTCCGGATCGATCGCGCCCACGTCGCCGCGGACGCGGAGGTCGCCCGCGGCGACCGCGTCGCGGAGCCGGGTCGCCTCGTCGGAGAGCCGGGCCAGGGCGCGGCCGATCCCGCGCGCCAGCACGATGCCGTAGATCCCCATCGCGAGCGCGCCGGCGAGGATGGCGGCGAGCACCGTCCAGCTCGCGCGGCGGCTGGCGGCGTTCCCCGCCGCCGTGCTGCGCGCGCCGTCCGCCGCCGTCTCCTCCCGGACCTTGCGCAGGATCTCGTCGAGCGCCGCGCCGGCGGCGCGCGTCTCGGCCAGCAGGGCCGCCTTCCGCGTCCCCGGCTGCAGGAACTCCTCCGACGAGTCGGACGCGGCGATCACCACGATGCGCATCGAGAGGTCGCGCCAGGCGGCGATCTTCAGGGTCGCCTCCCTCCAGAGCGCGAGCGTCTGCTCGTCGTGCGACAGCGAGTCGAACCGGTAGGATGCGTCGTCCACCCGCTGCAGCGCCTCGGAGAACGCAGCCTTCGACCGCTGCCGGACCTCCGCGTCGGGCGTCGGGAGCAGCATCGCGTTGAGGTGGCGGGCGGCGTCGGTCACCGCCTCGTTCGCGGACCAGAGCGCGTCCAGGCTCGGCAGCCGGTCGGCGCTGAACTCCTCGAGGTGGCGCGTGAGGCCGGCCGCGGTCCGGTACCCGACGGCGCCGATGACCATCATGAGCGCGAGCGCAACGGCGCAGGCGACGAGGATCTTCGTCCGGATCCGCAATGCTCTCGGCATGTCGTCTCTCCCGGGCGCTCGCACTGCACGTCACATACCGCCCCGGGGGCGACCGGCAGACCGTGATCACGGGAGGTTGCAGCGGACGGCCTTCGCGCCGAGCTGCCCCGATGGGTGCAGCGAGACTCTCCTGCTCTGGTCGACCGCGCGAACTCGACCAAATCCGGCGGCAGAGCATGCTTTCGAAGCGAGAGCGGACGCTCGCCCGTTCGATCGCACATCCAGCCTTATACTGTCGGGTCGTATCGGTTTATTGTCGCATTCCGGATAGAATGCCGCAGGCGATGGGATAAGCTCCCTGCCGGACGCGTTCGCCCGCGCGAGAGACGTGCGGAACGGAACCAGAGGAGGACCGCAATGAAGGTCGGGATCGACAGCTACTGCTACCACCGCATGTTCGGCGAGGTGTACCCGGATCAGAAGAAGCCGCCGCGGACCATGACGCTGGAGCAGTTCATCGACCGTGCGAAGGAGCTCGGCGTCGACGGCGTCTCGCTGGAGTCGTGCTTCATCCCCCGGTTCGACGCGAGCTACCTCTCGGAGATCAAGGGCCGGCTCGACGCCGCCAAGTTCGATCGCGTCTACGCCTGGGGCCACCCCGACGGCCTCGAGGGCGGCCGGAACGAGAAGGCGTTCGACGACATGCTGCGGTCGATCGAGTACGCGAAGGCGATCGGCGCGGACGTGATGCGCGTGTGCGGCGCGAGCCTGATGTTCCGGAACGAGCCGCACGGACCGATGCTCGAGAAGCTCGCGCGCATGTTCCAGAAGGCGGTGAAGGTCGCGGAGAAGGCGGGCGTCAAGATCGCCGACGAGAACCACATCGACTTCGACTCGGACGAGATGCTGGCGCTCATCCAGGAGGTCGACTCCCCCTACTTCGGCATCAACTTCGACACCGGCAACTTCATGCGGGTGCAGGACGATCCGGTGGAGGGGATGAAGAAGCTCGCGAAGTACACGTACGCGACGCACGTGAAGGACCTGAAGCCGATGAAGGGCGTGTCGGTGAAGAACTGGCACTTCTTCGCCTCGACGCCGACGGGTGACGGCTACGTCGACAACCTGGCGCTGGCGAAGCTCCTGAAGGAGGCCGGCTACAAGGGCTTCCTCGCGATGGAGATCGACTTCCTGCACCCGGACTACGGCGACGACGAGGACGCGGCCGTCGCGAAGAGCGTCCAGGAGCTGAAGCGGATCGCGGCGATCGTCGGATAGCGAGGAGGGCGCGATGAAGAAGCTCAACGTCGCCCTCATCGGGCACAACTTCATGGGCAAGGCCCACAGCAACGCGTGGCGCCAGGCGAAGTACTTCTTCGACGTCGCCGCCGAGCCCGTGCTCAAGGTCGCCTGCGGCCGCAACGAGGCCTCCCTGAAGGAGTTCGCGGCGCGCTGGGGGTGGGAGCGGACGGAGACCGACTGGAGGAAGGCGGTCCGGAGCGACGACGTCGACATCGTCGACGTCTCCACGCCGACCTACCTGCACCATCCGATCGTCCTCGAGGCCGCGAAGGCCGGGAAGCACATCTTCTGCGAGAAGCCGGTCGCCCTCACCTTCGCCCAGGCGAAGGAGATGTACGAGGCCGCCGAGAAGGCCGGGGTGAAGCACTTCCTCAACCACAACTACCGGCGCGTCCCGGCGGTCCGCCTCGCCCGGCGGCTCATCGACGAGGGCAAGATCGGGCGCATCTTCCACTGGCGCGGGGCCTACCTCCAGTCGTGGATCGTCGATCCGAGCTTCCCGCTCACCTGGCACCTGCAGGCGGAGGCCGCCGGCTACGGGCCGCACGCGGATCTCGGCTCGCACAGCGTCGACCTCGCGCGCTACCTGGTGGGCGAGATCCGGTCGATCACCGGCATGACGAGCCAGTTCGTCGCCGAGCGGCCGCTCCCGGGCGCCGCCGCGGGGACGTTCACCGCCAAGGCGGGCGAGGCCGCCGGCCGGGGCAAGGTGACGGTCGAGGACGCGTCGTTCATGGTGGCCGAGTTCGCGAACGGCGCGCTGGGCTCGTTCGAGACGACGCGCTTCGCCCCCGGACGGAAGAACTACAACACGTTCGAGATCTACGGCGAGAAGGGCAGCATCGCGTTCGACTTCGAGCGGATGAACGAGCTGCAGTTCTTCTCGGCCGGCGATCCCGAGTACGCGCAGGGCTTCCGCACGATCCTCGCCACCGAGGCGGCGCACGACTACATCGCGAACTGGTGGCCGCCGGGCCACACCATCGGCTACGAGCACGAGTTCGTGCACGGGGTCGTGGACTTCCTCGACGCGATCGTGAACGGGAAGAAGATCGACCCGACGCTCTACGACGGCATGAAGAACGCCGAGGTGCTCGACGCCGGGATCCGCTCGGCCACGACCGGCGCGCGGGTCCAGCTCGGCTGATCTCCCGGGGGCGGCCGCGAGGCCAGCCGGCCGCCCTCCCCTCTGCCTCCTCCGGGGTTGACACCGTGCCGCAGGGAACGGTAGAGTTCGCGACGTCTAGACATCATGACGTCATCCTCCCAGACCCTCCCGCAGCGCCCCCTCACCGCCACGGCGGTCGCGACGCGCCTGCCGCAGTACCTCCGGGTCTACGAGGTGCTCCGGCGCCGCATCGAGGATCACGAGTACCCCGTCGGCTCGTTCCTCCCGCCCGAGCCGGAGCTGGGGCGCCTCATGGGCGTGAGCCGGACCACCGTCCGCAAGGCCGTCGAGATGCTGATCGACGACGGCTTCCTGGTGGTGCGGCGCGGGCGCGGGACCGAGATCCTCGACTTCCGCGCCATCCAGCGGCTGCACTTCGTCACCTCGTTCTCCGAGACGCTGCGGGAGCAGGGGTTCGAGGTCGGCTACCGCGACGTGCGCGTCGGCGCGGTCTCCGCCTCCCCGGCGCTGGCCGCCGACCTCGACGTTCCGGAGGGGAGCCGCCTCGTCCACGTCCACCGCCTCGCCCTCGCCAACGGGAAGCCGATCGCGATCATGGACAACCACCTCCTGCCGGAGCTCGCGCCCGGCATCGAGCAGAAGGTGGCGAAGATCCGGTCGCTCTACGCCTTCCTCGAGTCCGAGTACGGCCTCCGCATCGAGGCGGCCACCGACTACATCTCCGCCCGCGCCGCCACGCGCGAGGAGGGCAAGAGCCTCTGCGTCGCCGCCGGGACGCCGCTCCTGCTCGTGCGGCGGATCACGTTCGCCCGCGGGCGGCCCGCCGAGCGCGCGGAGCTCCACATCGTGGCGAGCCGGTACGAGTACAGCGTCCGCACGCTGCAGCGCCCCAGCCGTGCGGGCTGAAGCCTGGAGGAACCGATGCTGCTGACCCCACAGAAGCTGGCCCGGATCGTCGACATCAGCGCCGTGCGCGCGCAGCACGGCCAGCGGGAGATCACCGAGATGGTCGAGCGGGCGAAGCAGCACCGCTTCATCGCGGTGCACGTCCTCCCGGCCTGGGTCCCCTTCCTCAAGGCGCAGCTCGAGGGCGAGCAGGACATCCTCGTCGGCGCGCCGGTCGGCTTCCCGTCCGGCGGGCACACGACGGCGATCAAGGTCGCCGAGGCGAAGGGCCTCGTCGCCGACGGCGTCCAGGAGCTCGACATGGTGATCAACGTCGGCAAGCTCAAGTCGGGCGCCGACGCGTACGTGCGGGACGAGATCAAGGCCGTGGTCGAGGCCGCCGGGGATCGCCCGGTGAAGGTCATCCTGGAGGTCCACCACCTCACGCCCGACGAGATCCGGCGCGCGTGCGAGCTGGCGATCGCCGGCGGGGCCGCGTTCGTGAAGACCTCGACCGGCTGGGCGCCCTCGGGGGCGACCCTGGGCACGGTCCGGCTGATCACCTCCTTCGTCGGCTCGGCCATCCAGGTCAAGGCCGCGGGCTCGATCCGCGACCTCGAGACGGTCGTGGCGATGATGCGGATGGGCGTGACGCGCTTCGGCATCAACCTCGACTCCTCGATCGAGATCCTGCGCGACTGCGGCGCCCGGCCCGGCGGCGGCGTGGAGCTCTCCGAGCCCGAGGCGCGGCCGGCGAAGCGCGCGCAGGGCGTGGCGTAGGGAGCGCTCATGCGGCGGATCATCGCTTACGATCTCGGAACAGGCGGCGCGAAGGCGTCGCTCTACGGCGAGGACGGCGCCTGCCTCCGCAGCGCCTTCCTCCCGTACGAGACGCGCTACCCCGCCGGCGGGTGGCACGAGCAGCGCCCCGACGACTGGTGGGACGCGATCGTCCGGGCCACGCGCCAGCTCCTCGAGGGCCAGGACGCGGGCGCCGTCGAGGGCCTCGCCATCTCCGGCCAGAGCCTCGGCGTCGTGCCGGTGGACGACGCGGGCGCGCTCCTCCGGGAATGGACGCCGATCTGGTCCGACACCCGCGCCACCGCCCAGACGCGGGCGTTCTTCGCCCGGGTCGATCCCACGCGCTGGTACATGACCACGGGCAACGGCTTCCCGGCCGAGTGCTACGCGGTCTTCAAGGCGATGTGGTACCGCGACGAGGAGCCGGCGCTGTTCGGCCGCGTCCGGTGGCTGCTCGGCTCGAAGGACTACGTCAACCTGCGGCTCACCGGGCGCGCCGTCACGGACTTCTCGTACGCGTCGGGCTCGGGGGTCTACGATCTCCGCCGCTGGCGGTACGACGAGGAGTTCATCGCCGCGAGCGGCCTGCCGCGGCGCATCTTCCCGGAGATCCTGCCCTCGACCGCGATCGTCGGCGGCCTCACCGCCGAGGCCGCCGCGCTCCTCGGGCTGCGCCAGGGCCTGCCGGTCGCGTGCGGGGGCGTCGACAACTCCTGCATGGCCCTCGGGGCGAAGAACCTGGCCGACGGCCGCGTGTACACCTCGCTCGGCTCGTCCTCCTGGATCGCGGTCTCCTCGCGCGAGCCGGTGCTCGACCCGGCGAAGAAGCCGTACGTCTTCACGCACGTCGTGCCCGAGCTCTTCACGTCGGCGGTGAGCATCTTCGCCGGCGGGAGCTCCTTCCGCTGGGCCCGCGACGTGCTCCTGGGGCTCGACGCGAAGGCGCTCGGCGGGCGCGATCCGTACGCCGTCATGAACGAGATGGCGGCGCGGTCGCCGATCGGCGCGAACCGGCTCCTCTTCAACCCCAGCCTCGCCGGCGGGAGCTCGCAGGAGCCCAGCCCGAACCTGCGCGGCGGCTTCTTCGGTCTCGACCTCCGCCACGGGCGCGACGACCTCGTCCGCGCGGTGATGGAGGGCGTGGCCCTGAACCTCGGCGCGGTGCTCGCGGTGCTCCGGGGGTACGTGCGGCTCGACGACGAGATGCTGCTCGTCGGCGGCGGCGCGCGGAGCGCGCTCTGGCGGCAGATCTTCGCCGACGTCTACGGCATGCGGGTGGTGAAGACGAACGTGGACCAGGACGCGGCCTCGCTCGGCGCCGCGGCCGTGGCCGCGGTCGGCGTGGGCCTGTGGAAGGACTTCTCGCGCGTGGACGCCGTGCACGTCGTGGAGGCGACGCACGCGCCCCGGGCCGAGGCCGTCCAGGCCTACGCCCACCTGATGCCGGTGTTCGAGCGGATCCGGGTGGACCAGTCGGTCGTGTGTCAGATGCTCCTCGACTCCGGGCTCTGAGCCGGGGCGCGCCAAGGAAGAGGGAGAAAACCATGAAGATCGGATTGTTCGCCGCAACGTACCTCGACCAGAAGCTGGAGGACGTCTGCAAGATGGCCGCTTCGCTCGGCTACGAGGCGGTCGAGCTGCCCGCCTTCTCCGCCAACCCGCACCTCGACATCGACGAGATCGTGAAGGGCGGGAACGCCGCCAAGCTGCAGAAGATGATCAAGGACAACGGCCTCATCATCTCGGCCCTGTCCAACCACACCGAGAGCCAGCTCGTGCTCGGGCCCTACGGCAAGGACACCGACGCCTTCTGCAAGGGGACGAAGGAGGAGAAGATCCGCTTCGGCACGGAGCGGATGATCAAGACCGCCCAGGCGGCCAACGCCCTCGGCGTCCCGGTGGTGTGCGGCTTCATCGGTTGCGAGAACTTCGGCCGCTTCTTCCCGTTCCCCTACTCCAAGGGCTGGGCCGACATGGAGCAGGAGTTCGTGGAGCGCTGGGGCAAGATCCTCGACCGGTTCGGCGAGTACGGCGTGAAGTTCGCGCACGAGCCGCACCCCAACCAGCTCGTCTACGACATCGGCACCGCCGTGCGCGCGGTCGAGCTGATGGGCAACCGCAAGGAGTTCGGGTTCAACTTCGACCCGGCCAACCTGATCTACCTGGGCATCGACGTCGAGAACTTCATCGACACGCTGCGCGGGAAGATCTTCCACGTGCACGCCAAGGACGGCGAGCTCGTCAGCCACAACATCAAGCGCTCCGGGATGATCCCCCAGGGCGACTGGCAGCGGCTCGACCGCGGGTTCCGGTTCCGGATCCCGGGCTGGGGCACGGTGCCGTGGAAGAAGGTCATCACCGAGCTGTCGATGATTGGGTACGACTACGTCATGAGCTACGAGCACGAGGACGTCACGATGAGCCGCCAGGACGGCATCACGAAGACGATCAAGTTCCTCAAGCCGCTCATGATCGAGAAGCCGTACGAGGGACGCAACGACGTCCTGTTCAACTGAACGGAGAGTGAAGCCATGTCCAGGACGATGAAGGCCGCGGTCCTCGAGAAGCCCGAGTCGATGAAGATCACGTCGGTCCCGGTCCCCGAGATCGGCGACGACGACGTGCTCATCAAGGTGAAGCTCACCGGCATCTGCGGGACCGACTGGTCGATCTTCACCGGGAAGTACTCGGCCGACCGGCTCCCGCTCATCCCGGGCCACGAGTTCTGCGGGACGCTCGAGCAGGTGGGCAAGAACGCCAAGGGGCTCAAGGTCGGCGACAAGGTCACCGCCGACATCAACATGAGCTGCGGCCACTGCTTCTACTGCAAGAAGGGGCAGAAGCTCCTCTGCCCCGACTTCCTGCAGCTCGGCATCCACATCCACGGCACCTACGCGGAGTACGTCAAGGCGCCGTGGGCCCAGGTCCACAAGATCCCCGAGAAGCTGAGCTTCATGGAGGGCGCGTTCATCGAGCCGGTGTCCTGCTGCGTCCACTCGGCGAAGGCGATGAACGCCGAGCTGGGCAGCTCCGTCGCCATCCTCGGCTGCGGGCTGGGCATCCTCCACGGCGCGCTGGCGCGGCTCCGCGCCTGCGCCCCGGTCATCGTGATCGGCACCAACGAGAAGCGGCTCGAGATCGCGAAGAGGATGGGCGCCGACCACGTCGTCAACCCGAAGAAGGTCGATCCGGTCGCCGAGGTGAAGCGGCTCACCGGCGGGCGCGGCGCCGACTACGTGCTCGAGTCGGTGGGGACGATCGCCACCTACGAGCAGGCGTTCCAGATGGTCCGCCCCGGCGGCCAGGTCTCCGCGTTCGGCATCACCGGCGACCAGGAGAAGATGGCGCTCGCGCCGTTCGACCTCGTCCTCAAGGAGAAGAAGGTCACCGCCTCCTGCGCCGGCGTCGGCAACGACTGGAGCGACGCCATCACCCTCATCGAGCACGGCCGGATCGACCCGAAGCCGATGTTCTCGATGGTGGTCCCGCTCGAGGACCTGGAGTGGGCCCTCCAGGAGCTCCGCACGAACAAGGAGCTCATCAAGGTGTTCGTGAGCCCCGAGGCCAAGAAGCGCGAGGTGCTGTAGGCGATGGACGGCACGCCGCTCGCCGACGGCGGGCGGCGTGCCGAGCGAGGGACGCGCCATGAAGATCCTGGGCATCGAGCACGTCTCGATCAACGTCGCCGACCTGCCGGCGTCCGTGGACTTCTACGAGCGCACCCTCGGGTTCCGGCGGCTCGACGCGGTGCCGGAGAACGGGTTCACGATCGTGTACTTCGCGCTCCCCGACGGGCGCCGCCTCGAGCTGTTCGACTACCGCGGCCGGAGCCCCAGGCCCGGGCGCGGCGAGACCGACGTCGGGCTGCGCCACCTCGCGTTCGAGGTGGACGGCGTGGCCGCGGCGGAGAAGGAGCTCCGGGCGAAGGGCGTGCCCTTCGTGCTCCCCACGACCGAGCTCCCGGAGCTCGGGGTCCGGGTCCTCCTCTTCCAGGACCCGAACGGCGTCACCCTGGAATTCTGCGAGAAGCTGGATCACGCGTAGGACGGAGCACTCGGAGCAAGGAGCGATCGCAATGGCAACGGACCCCATCCTCTTCACCCCCCTGAAGCTCGGCGCCCTCACCGCTCCGAACCGGATCGCCATCAACGCGATGGAGGGCTGTGACGCCGACACCTCCGGGAACCCGACGCCGACCACCTACCGCCGCTACGAGCGGCTGGCGCGCGGGAACGCGGGCGTCATCGTGGTGGAGGCCCTCTCGGTCGTCGACGAGAACCGCGGCCGCGATCACCAGCTCACCGCCCTCCCCCAGAACCAGAAGGCCCTCACGGACCTCGTCAAGCACGTGAAGGCGATCAACCCGAAGCCGCTCCTGCTGTGGCAGCTCACGCACTCCGGCGAGCTCTCGAACCCCGAGTTCTCCGAGCGCGTCTGCGTGAAGCCCTTCCCGGGCTACGAGGGCCGGCTCCTCAGCGAGGAGGAGGTGGACTTCATCCTCGACCGGTTCGTCTTCGCGACGAAGATGGCGCACGACTGCGGCGCCGACGGCGTGGACTTCAAGATCTGCCACGGCTACTTCGGCTCGCAGCTCCTCCGGCCGTTCAACGATCGCAAGTGGAAGTACGGCGGCTCCTGGGGCAACCGCACCCGCTTCGCGTACGAGTACTACGAGCGCGTCGCCAAGGAGATCAAGGACCCGAAGTTCATCGTCGGCTCCAAGATCTCCGTCTGGGAGGGCCTGCCGGGCGGCATGGGCACGATGGCGCCGGACTCGCCGGTCATCGACCTCACCGAGATCCACGATCTCGTGAAGAACCTCGAGGCGCGCGGCGCGAAGTACATCATCCAGTCGGCGGGCAACCCGTCCTTGACCCTGGCGCTCACCCAGCCGGACAAGCGCATCCCCGACTACGCGTACCTCCACTTCTGGTTCCAGAAGGAGCTGCGCAAGGTCCTGAAGCCGGAGACCGTCGTCATCGGCTCGGCGTACTCGATGTTCCGCGACGGCAAGAACCCGTTCCGCGGCGTGAAGCGGGAGGAGTCCTCCTTCACCTACTGGGCGGCGAAGAACATCCGCGCCGGCGTCTGCGACATGGTCGCGCTCGGCCGGCAGTCGCTCGCCGACCCGTACGTGCCCGCGAAGCTCGAGGCGGGCAAGGACGCGGAGATCGACTGGTGCACGTGCTGCGACAACTGCATCGAGTTCCTGATCCGGCAGAGGCCGGTCGGGTGCGCCACGCACGAGAAGGAATACACGCTGGAGCTGAAGCAGATCCGGCTGGAGAAGGGGAAGCTGGCGGAGGCGGAGAAGCACACCTGAGCCCCAAGTGGACCTCTCCACGCCGGCCCCGCCCATCACGCACGGTGTCGCCATGAACGAACCGGCCACCATCGACGAGCGCGCCCTCGCCCCGGCGAGGGCGCCCACCCTGCGGATGCAGGGGATCCGGAAGAGCTTCTTCGGGGTCGAGGTCCTCCACGGGGTCGACTTCTCCGTCGACCGGGGGGAGGTGATGGGCCTCTGCGGCGAGAACGGCGCGGGCAAGTCCACGCTGATGAAGATCCTGGCCGGCATCCACGAGCAGGACGCCGGGACGGTGGAGGTGAAGGGGACGCGCGTGCCCGCCGGCGCCAACCCGCGCGAGATGCAGGCGCTGGGCGTCTCCATGATCCACCAGGAGCTCAACCTCCTCGACGAGCTCACCGTCGCCCAGAACATCTTCCTCTGCCGCGAGCCGCGCGGGCGGTCCGGCCTCATCGACTTCAGGCGGATGAACGAGGCCGCCGCCGCGCAGCTCGAGAAGCTGGGCGAGAAGATCGACCCGCGGCGCAAGGTGCGCGAGCTCAAGATCGCGCAGAAGCAGATGGTGGAGATCGCCAAGGCGACCTCCTTCGACGTCGGGCTCCTCATCCTCGACGAGCCCACCGCCGTGCTCACGGGCAAGGAGACGCGGATCCTCTTCGATCTCATCGCGAGCCTGAGCGCGCGGGGGATCTCGATGGTCTACATCTCCCACCGCCTGAAGGAGATCGGGGACGTCTGTCACCGGGTGACCGTCCTCCGCGACGGGCACCTGGTCGCCACGCGGAAGGTCTCGGAGGTCACCCCCCACGAGATCGCCACGCTGATGGTGGGGCGGGAGGTGAAGGACACGCGCGCCGCCGACTTCTCGGGCGATCCCGCGGCCGTGGTCCTCGAGGCGCGAGGCGTGTCGGACGGCCTGCTCAAGGACGTCTCCTTCCAGGTCCGCAAGGGCGAGATCCTCGGGTTCGCGGGCCTCGTCGGCGCCGGGCGGACCGAGGTGATGGAGATCCTCTTCGGCATCCGCAAGCCGCGGACCGGGACGGTCCTCGTGGACGGCGCGCAGGTCACGGTCCGGAACGCGATGGACGCGATCCGCGCGGGCCTCGGGTTCGTCACCGAGGACCGGAAGGACACCGGGCTCGTCCTCTGCCGCGACATCAGCGAGAACGCGAACTACGTCCGGTGGCAGAAGACCGGCGGCTTCTTCAAGGGCAAGCGGCGGACGGCCAACGCCAGCCGGCGGATGATCGAGCGCCTCCGGATCCGCTGCCAGGGCGCGAACCAGCTCGTGAGCAGCCTCTCGGGCGGCAACCAGCAGAAGGTCGCCCTGGCGAAGTGGCTCATGGCGGGCGCGAAGGTGCTGATCCTCGACGAGCCCACGCGCGGCGTGGACGTCGGGGCGCGGCAGGAGATCTACGACATCATCCGGGAGCTCGCGGCCGAGGGCGTCGGGGTGGTGGTGGTCTCGTCCGACCTGCCCGAGGTGCTGAGCGTCTGCCAGCGGGTCCTGGTGATGCACGAGGGCCGGATCACCGGCGAGCTGGCCGCGTCGGAGATGACCGAGGCCAAGATCATGTACTGCGCGACGGACGTCCGCGCGGGAGGCGAGCATGGAGACGCTTGAGGTCGGGGCGGAGAGCCGCCCCTGGAACGATCTCGCCCGGCGGGTCTGGCGCGAGTACAGCATCCTGGTCGTCTTCGCGACGATCATCGCCGTGTGCGGCATCGTCGCGCCGCGGTTCCTGGGCTTCGGCAACATCTCCGCGGTCCTGCTGAACGCGTCGATCGTCGGCATCATCGCCCTGGGCATGACCTTCGTGGTCATCGGGGGAGGGATCGACCTCTCCTCCGGGCCAGTGCTCGCCACGGCGGCCGCCGCCCTGGTCCAGCTCCAGCGTATGACGCACCCCGACGGATCGGCCGTCGTGCCGCTGCCGGTCGCCATCCTCGCCTGCGTCGCGGTGGCGGTGGCGTTCGGGTTCGTGAACGGGATGCTCATCACCAAGGCGCTGCTCCCACCGTTCATCGTGACCCTGGCGGTCGGGATCATCGCCCGGTCGCTGGTCATGTACTTCTGCCGGGGCGCGACCATCATGGGGAACGACTTCCCACAGTTCCTCGGGAACGAGACCCTCTTCCGGCTCCCCATCCCGTTCGTCATCCTGGTGGTGCTCGCCGTCGCGTTCCACGTCCTGCTGACGCGCTCCAAGTTCGGGTCGTACGTCTTCGCCGTGGGCGGGAACGAGAACGCGGCGCGCTACTCCGGGATCAAGGTCGATCGGATCCGGGTCGTCACGTACATGCTGGTCGGGCTCTGCACCGCGATCGCCGCGATCATCGAGGTCTCGCGCATGCAGGCGGTGGCCGCAGCCACCCAGGGTTACCTGTACGAGTTCGAGGCGATCACCGCCGTCGTGGTGGGCGGGACTTCACTGTCCGGCGGTCGCGGGCGGATCATCGGCACGGTGGTCGGGTGCATCATCCTCGGAATCGTCAGCAACATGATGATCATGCTGAACATCTCGCCGTACCTGGCGGGGGCCGTGAAGGGAGCGGTCATCCTCTTCGCGGTGCTGCTGCAGCGTCGCGAGCGGTGAACCGTGCGTCCACCCGGCGGTCCGGAGGTGGGAGGACCGGGTTCGGTGTGAACCCACCTCCACTGAGGGTGGGTGCACGGTGAATGAAGGGTCCTCTCCGCCGGTCGCACCATTGCGGCGCGCGAGGAACGATGCAACCCTCGGGGCCGTGAGGGAGAGTCGTCGTACGAGTTCCGAAACGGTCTCTGCGCTGGTCGGAACGTAGTCGCAGCACAACCTGTCGAGGAGGAACCAGAGATGATGAGGAAGATGGTTCTCGCGCTGGTCGCAGCCCTCGTGCTCGTCCCCCAGGCCCGGGCCGCCGACAAGAAGTTCCGCATCGCCGTTTCCCTGCCGCCCGCCAACAACGCGTGGCAGGCGAAGATGCTCGACTCGATCAACGAGGAGATCGCGAAGGACAAGCAGAACTTCGAGATCGTGGTGAAGAACGCGGTCGACGACGCCGACCAGCTCAACATCATGCAGACGTTCAAGGCCGGCGGGTACGACCTCATCGCCATCCTCCCGGGCAACGGCACGCTGATGACGCCGATCGTGCGGGACGTCTACAAGGCCGGCACGAAGGTCATGGTCATCGACCGGCCGGTCGAGGGCGACCAGTTCACCGTCTTCTACGGCGGCGACAACGCCCAGTGCGGCCGGAACGCGGCGAAGTACATCGGCGATCGGCTCAAGGGCAAGGGCCAGATCGCCGTGCTCCGCAGCTACGTCGGCATCCCGATCGACCTCCAGCGGTACAACGGCTTCATGGAGGTCCTGAAGAAGGACTACCCGGGCATCAAGGTGCTCGTGGAGGGTGACGGCGAGTTCAACCAGCAGGCGGGCCTCAAGGCGATGTCCAACATCCTCCCCGCCTACCCGAAGATCGACGCCGTCTTCTCGCAGGACGACGAGTCCGCCGTCGGCGCCCTCACCGCGATCAAGAACGCCAACCGCAAGGACATCCAGTTCGTCACCGGGATGGGCGGCTCCAAGTCCGCCTACGCGCGGATGGCCGCCAAGGATCCGCTCTACGGCGCGTCCATGTCCTACCTGCCCACGATGGGCGGCCGCGCCGTGGCGCTCGCCAAGAAGATCCTGCAGGGCGAGAAGTTCGAGAAGACCAACATCGAGCCGACGATCGTCGTCACGGCCGAGAACGTCCAGAAGTACATGAAGGACGCGTACTAGGCCGCGCCGGTCGCAGCCCGCAGCATCCGAGGGGAAGGGGGCGTGCCCCCTTCCCCTCTCTGCATGGGCCGGCGTGTTGACGGTGCGCGTTTTCCGCTGGTATAGCCAACAAAGTCCGCGCCGCCGAGGTCCCGCGTTGGCCACGCCCCGCTCGATCCGCTACCTGAACGAGATCCGGGCGCTCAACGCCCTGCTCCGCGCCGGCGGGATGAGCCGCGCCGACCTCGCGCGGCACCTCGGGATGAACCGCTCGAGCATCGGGTTCATCGTCGAGGACCTCCTCGCCGACGGGCTCGCCCGCGAGCGGGCGGCGACGCCCGGGCCCGGCGCGGCGCGCCGGAGCGGACGCCCCGGCATCGTCGTCGAGCTCGATCCCGACGGCGCCGCGTTCCTCGGGGTGGAGATCGGGGTCGACCACCTCACCGTCGTCGCGGTGGACCTCTCCGCCCGCGAGCGCGTGCGCCGCACCGTCGCCTACCCCACGCGCGACCGGCCCGCCGCCGCCGGGCTCGCCCGCGCGGCGGCGCTCGTCGAGGAGGCCGTCGGCGGGCTCCGCCTGCCGCGGACGCGGCTCCGGGGCGTGTGCGTGGCCGTTCCGGCGCTGGTGCGCGACGGCGTGGTGCGGAACGCCCTGATGCTCGGCTGGCGGAACGTCCCGGTCCAGGCGCTCCTGCGCCGTCGCCTCGGCGTCGTGCCGATCCGCGTGGAGAACGACGCGAACGCCTTCGCGTTCGGCGAGACGTACGCCGGCGCCGCGGCGCGCGCGGACACGGTCGCGTTCCTGCTCGTCGAGAACGGCGCCGGGGGCGGCGTGGTGATCGGCGGCCAGCTCCACCGCGGTGCCTCGGGCTTCGCCGGCGAGTTCGGCCAGCTGCCGGTCGCGGGCGCCGACGGCCGCGGGCACCTCGAGCGCCACATCGGGAAGGACGCGGTGCTCGCCCGCTATCGCGCCCACGGCGCGCCGCGCTCGGCGGACCTGCCGCACCTCCTGGCCGCGCTCCGCGCGCGGGAGCCGGCCGCGCTCCGGACGGCGCGCGAGTGGGGCGATCACCTGGCGCGCGGCCTCGTGGCCATCACCGACGTCCTCGCCCCCGGGCGGATCGTGCTCGGCGGGTCGGTCGCCCCGCTCTTCCCCCACGTCGCGGACCGGGTCGAGGCCGCGATGCGCGGGGAGCTCCTCGAGGGCCTGCCGGTGCCTCGCGTCGAGGTGTCGAGGCTCGGCCCCGAGGGCGCCGCGTTCGGCGGCGCGTGCCTGCTCCACCAGTCCCTCTTCGCCGTGGACGAGGGGCGCGTCCACGCGCGGGAGCGGCCCGCGGGCGGCCGCGGCCGCGCCCGCCTCCGCGCCGTCCGCGCGCGGCGCCCGCCCCCGAAGAAGGAGCCAGAGCGATGACCTCGGGTCCGATCGTCACGATTGGTGAAGTGCTGGTGGAGATCATGGCGGTCGACCCGGGCGAGGGGTTCCGCGCGCCCATCCGCCTCGTCGGCCCGTTCCCCTCGGGCGCCCCCGCGATCTTCATCGACCAGGTCGGCAGGCTGGGCCACCCGTGCGGCATCGTGAGCTGCGTGGGCGCGGACGACTTCGGGCGCGTCAACCTGGACCGGCTCCGCGCCGACGGGGTGGACGTCTCCGCGGTGCGCGTCCACCCGGAGGTGCCGACCGGAAGCGCCTTCGTGCGCTACCGCCCCGACGGCCAGCGGGACTTCGTCTTCAACATCAAGCACAGCGCCTGCGGGGCGATCGCGCTCGACGCCGCCGCCGAGGCGCTGCTCGACCGCGCGCGCCACCTGCACGTGATGGGCTCGTCCCTCTCCTCCCCCTCCCTGGTGGACATGAACCGCGCCGCGATCGCGCGCGTGAAGGGGCGCGGCGGCACCGTCTCGTTCGACCCCAACTGCCGCAAGGAGATCATGGGCCTGCCCGGGATGCGGGAGGCCCTCGACGAGGTGCTCGCCCGCGCCGATCTCTTCCTGCCCAGCGGGCCCGAGCTGCTCCTCTTCACGAAGGCGCAGGAGGAGCGCGCCGCCATCCGGGAGCTCCTCGACCGCGGCGTGCGCGCCGTCGTGCTGAAGCGCGGCGCCGCGGGGGCGAGCTACCACGGCCCGGAGGGGGACCTCTCCGTCGCCGGCCACGCCGTGGAGGAGATCGATCCGACCGGCGCGGGCG
This sequence comes from Anaeromyxobacter sp., assembly GCA_035627135.1. Lineage (GTDB taxonomy): Bacteria > Myxococcota > Myxococcia > Myxococcales > Anaeromyxobacteraceae > Anaeromyxobacter. Next base: position 26,042 of record DASPMI010000016.1, read on the forward strand.
ACTGCTTCGGCGCCACGTTCGTCACCTGCTGGCTCGAAGGGCTCGGTCCCGCGCGCGCGCTCGCGCTCGCCAACGCCAGCGGCGCGCTCGCGGTCTGCCGGAAGGGCCCGATGGAGGGCGCCTCCACGCGCGCCGAGCTGGAGGCCTTCCTCGCGCGCGCGGCGCAGGGGGGCCGGGCATGAGCCGCGCCGCCGTCGCCGCGCTCTGCCCCCGCCTCGCGCGCGCGGGCGCCGCGGCGGTGCCCTCGGTCTGCTCGGCGCACCCGCTCGTGCTCGAGGCGGCGCTGCGCCTCGCGCGGGAGCGCGGCGAGGAGGTCCTCGTCGAGGCGACCTGCAATCAGGTCAACCAGGAGGGCGGGTACACGGGGATGACGCCGGCGGCGTTCCGGCGCTCCGTCGAGGAGCTCGCCGCGCGCGTGGGGCTCGCGCCCGGCGCGGTGGTGCTCGGGGGTGATCACCTCGGGCCGAACCCGTGGCGGCACCTCCCCGCCGAGGAGGCGCTGGTCCGGGCGGAGCGGCTCGTCGAGGCCTACGCGCGCGCCGGCTTCCTGAAGCTCCACCTCGACACCAGCATGGCGTGCGGCGGCGATCCGCCGGCGCTCGCCGAGGACGTCGCCGCGGCGCGCGCGGCGCGGCTCGCGGCGGTCGCGGAGGCGGCGGCGCCCGACCCCGGCCGCGTGGCCTACGTGATCGGGACCGAGGTGCCGACGCCGGGCGGGATCCGGGGCGCCCACGCCGGCCCGGCGCCCACCGCGCCCGACGCCGCCATCGCCACCGTCGAGCGTCACCGCGACGCGTTCGCCGCCGCGGGGCTCGACGCGGCGTTCGGGCGCGCCGTCGCCCTCGTCGTGCAGCCCGGGGTGGAGTTCGGGAACGACGAGGTGTTCGCGTACGACGGCGCCGGCGGGCGCGCCCTCGCCCCCGTGCTGCAGCGGCTCCCCGCGCTCGCCTTCGAGGCGCACTCGACCGACTACCAGTCCGGCCGCGCGCTGGCGGCGCTCGTCGAGGACGGGTTCGCGATCCTCAAGGTCGGCCCCGAGCTCACCTTCGCCCTGCGGGAGGCGCTGTACGCGCTCGACGCGGTCGCCGCGGCGCTCCTCGGCACGCCCGAGCCGGAGACGCTCCGCGGCGTCGTGGAGCGCGTCATGGTCCGGCGCCCGGAGCACTGGCGCGGGTACTGCGGGGATGCGCCGGAGGAGCAGCGCGTGCTGCGCCACTTCGGCTACAGCGACCGCGTCCGCTACTACTGGCCCGACCCCGAGGTGGCCGCGGCGGTGGAGCGGCTCCTCGCGGCGCTCGAGGGGCGCAGGATCCCGGCCCCGCTCGGGCGACAGTACCTCGGCGGCCTCGCCGCGGAGGGAGGCCCCGGCCCTTCGGCGCCCAGGGACCTCGTCGTGGCGGCGGTGCAGCGGGTGCTGCGCCGGTATCGAGAAGCATGCAGCTTGCGGCAGGGGTGAGGGCCGATCCGGGGTCGCACGCGTCGGGGGTGAGGGCCATCCGGGGCCGCACGCCTCGGGTGGTGATGGGCGATCGCCCCGAGGGGCGGCCGGCCGGGCGCGCCGCGGCGCCGACGCGGAGAAGGTAGTGCTCGGCGCCCACAGGCGATCGTAGGCCGCGCGCGGGAGATCAGGTGGCGCGCTCGCCGCTCCGGCCGAACTCGCTCGGCCCCTCACGCTCGCTGGCGCTCGCGTGGTGGCCGAGCTCGGACACGGCCTCCGCGGGCGATCGATCCGGGACGCGCGCCTTGACTTGGAGTGTGTGGTGCGCCTGCGCTGACGGTCGGCGCCGCGGCGCGCCCGGCCGTCCGCTGGGGTGATGCGGCTGGTTTGGGCTCGGCTATGGCGCGGTCGTGGTCCAACCAGGCGCCAGCAGCCGAGCCGCCCAAAGCAACGCCGCCCGGGTGGCCGGCCGGGACCGGCGGAGCGAGCCGACCATCAGCGCAGGCGCCGCACGCGAGCGGACGAGGACCGCGCGCGTCATCGACCGCTCGCGCGCGAGGGGCATGTCCGAAGCCGGCCACCGCGCGCAGCGCGAAGTGGCCGGCGAGTTTGCCCCGAGCGCCCGCACACCGTGAGCACGGCCCGCGCGCGCCCTACGATCAGCCTGTGGGCGCCGAGCATCGACCTGGTCGGCGAGCCCGGCGGGCCCGGACGGCCGCCCCTCGGCAACGCGACCCCAGGCGAGGCGTACGCCGATGGCGGAAGGCGAGGCGCGGGCCAACCCCCCATGTCGGCGAATCGTGAGGCGCGACACCCTCAGACCGCCTGGGCCGCCCGCGCCTTCCGGCGCGCCTCGGCGAGCCGGGACTCGATGAAGCCGCGCGCGTGCTTCGCGAGCTTCACGTTGTCGGCGTCGCCCCAGGGGTTCCGCCAGATCGCGCAGGTGATCGACAGGTCCTTGTCCACCACCTCGGACGAGAACGACTCGAAGGTGAGGTAGTCGTCGTAGCCGATGTCGACCAGCGCGTCGAAGAGCTCCGGGAAGCGGTTCGTCCCCGAGCCGAGGTAGCCGCGGTTGCTCTCGCCCACGTGAAAGTACCCGAGCTTCTTCCCCGCCATGCGGATCGCCGCCGCGGGATCGGGCTCCTCGATGTTCATGTGGAAGGTGTCGAGGTGGAGGAAGACGTTGTCGGACCCCGTGTCGCGGATGTACGCGAGGCCCTGGGCCGTGGTGTTGAGCAGGTTGCTCTCGAACCGGTTCACGAGCTCGAGGTTCAAGCTCACGCCGGCGGCCTTGGCCCGGTCCGCCACGCGCCCGAGCACGCCCACGCTGTGGTCCCAGCCCTTCTTCGTCGGCAGGCTGCGGTACTTGGCGTGCGCAGAGAAGATGATCCCGCCGAGCTTCGTGCCGCCGAGATCGCGGGTCACGGCCACTGCCTCGTCCAGGGCGGCCTCGCCGCGCTTCACGACCGCCGGGTCCTCGCTCGAGACGTCGGCGTCGGGGCCGAGGCCCATCGTGACCACCACCTTCATCTCGAGCTCCCGGAGCCGCTTCGCGAACGACGCGACGCTGAACTTGCGGGGATCGAGCCGCGGGAACTCGATGAGCGAGTAGCCGCACTCCTTCGCCTTCAGCGTGGCGGCCTCCAGATCCTTCTCCAGCGAGCTTCCCGTCCACACGAAGGCGTGGATCCCGAGCTTCTCCATCGCGGACCTCCTGGTTCGTCGCCCGGGGAGCGGGCCGACATTTGTTGATGGTCGCAGCATAACCCGCGGAGATCAAGCGGGCCGGCCCCGCTCGCGCGGGCCGACTTGACGGGCGTCGACGTTTTGGCCCATATCAGCAACAAAGTCCGGCAGCCGGCCCGCGCCGGCCCCGGCCCACCGAGGAGGCGCACCCATGGCCCGTCCCGTCACCCTCTTCACCGCGCAGTGGGCGGACCTGCCCTTCGAGACGATCTGCCGCAAACTCGGCGCCTGGGGCTACGACGGCGCGGAGATCGCATGCTGGGGCGCGCACATGGATCCGCGGCGGGGCGCGACGGAGCCGGCGTACGTGGAGAGCCTGAAGCGCGCGCTGTCCGACAACCGCCTCCAGACATGGGCGCTCGGCGCCCACCTGGCCGGCCAGTGCGTCGGGGATCCGCCCGACGCACGCCTCGACGCCTTCGTGCCGCCCGAGTGCCGCGGCGACCCCGAGAAGATCCGCGCCTGGGGCATCCAGGAGATGAAGTACACCGCCCAGGCGGCGAAGCACATGGGCTGCAAGGTCGTGACCGGGTTCATGGGGTCGCCGATCTGGCACGCCTGGTACTCGTTCCCGCCGACGACCGAGAAGATGATCGACGACGCCTACGCGCGCATCGTCGAGCTCTGGACGCCGATCCTGGACGAGTTCGACCGCTGCGGCGTCCGGTTCGCGCTCGAGGTCCACCCGACCGAGATCGCCTACGACCACCACACCACGCGCCGGCTCCTCGAGGCGTTCCGCGGCCGGCCCACGCTCGGCTTCAACTTCGATCCGAGCCACCTCTACTGGCAGGGGATGAAGCCGCACCTCTTCATCCGCGACTTCGCCGACCGGATCCTCCACGTGCACATGAAGGACTGCGCCCTCACGCTGGACGGGCGCTCCGGCATCTTCGGCTCGCACCTCCCCTGGGGCGACCTCCGCCGCGGGTGGAACTTCCGCTCGCTGGGCCACGGCGACATCGACTTCGACGCCATCATCCGCGAGCTGAACGCCGCCCGCTACGCCGGCCCGCTGTCGGTGGAGTGGGAGGACTCGGGCATGGAGCGCGAGTTCGGGGCGCAGGAGTCGCTCGCCTTCGTCCGCAGGACGGACTTCGCGCCCTCGGCGGTCGCCTTCGACGACTCGTTCTCGCGCTGAGCTCCGGGTCTCATCGATCGAGGAGCGCCATGCTCCGCGGCGGGTACCGCTCGCCGGCGGCGGCGCCCTTCGGCGCGACCTCGTCCAGGCGCGCGAGCTCCTCCGGCGCGAGCCGGAGCGCCGCCGCCGCGACGTTCTCCTCGAGGTGCCGCCGCGAGGTGGTGCCCGGGATCGGCACCACGTCCGCGCCCTGCGCGAGGACCCAGGCCAGCGCGAGCTGCCCGGCGGCGACGCCGCGCGCCGCGGCGAGCTCCCGGATCCGATCGACGAGCCGCAGGTTGCGGGCGAAGTTCTCGCCCTGGAACCGGGGGGACGTCCGGCGGTAGTCGTCGGGCGGCAGGTCCTCGGGGGTCCGGAAGCGGCCGGTCAGGAACCCGCGGCCGAGCGGGGCGTAGGCGACGAAGCCGATCCGGAGCGCGCGCACGAGCGGCAGGAGCTCGTCCTCCGGATCGCGGCTCCAGAGCGAGAACTCGGTCTGGAGCGCGGAGATGGGGTGGACGGCGTGCGCGCGGCGGATCGTGGCGGGCGCGGCCTCGGACAGCCCGAGCCACCGGACCTTTCCTTCCCGGACGAGGTCCGCCATGGCGCCGACGGTCTCCTCGATCGGCACCGCGGGATCGACGCGGTGCTGGTAGTACAGGTCGATGCGATCGACGCCGAGCCGGCGCAGCGACGCCTCGCAGGCCTCGCGGACGTAGGCCGGCCTGCCGCACACGCCGCGCGCGCCCCCGGGCCCCCGCACCTGCCCGAACTTCGTGGCGAGCACCACGGCCTCGCGCCGGCCGCGGACCGCGCGGCCGATCAGCTCCTCGTTCGTGAACGGACCGTACATGTCGGCGGTGTCGAGCAGGGTGACGCCGAGCTCGAGGGCGCGGTGCAGCGTCGCCACCGATTCCCGCTCGTCGGCGACGCCGTAGAACTCGCTCATCGCCATGCAGCCCAGGCCGATCGCCGAGACCTCCAGCCCCTGGGCACCGAGCGCGCGCCGCTGCACGCGGTCAGTCTACCGGAGGCCGCGCCCCAGCCCTAGCCCCAGGGGCAAAGCGCCTGGGCCCCACCCCGCCGCAACGACCCGTTCCCGAATGGCGCGGTGTTTCGGGCGCGCGCGGAGGGCTCAGGCCCGGGGCCGGGAGGGCAGGCCCGGCCGCCGCCTCGTTCGCCGCTTCCCGGGCGGAGGTCCCGACGGGCGGGCGCCCCATCGCGCGGAGCCAGCGCATGTTCGCCGCGACGGCGCTGCGGAGGGTGGGTTCCGCGTGGTAGCGGACGCCGTGCGCGTGACAGGTCGCCTCCACGATCCGTGAGATCGCGGGGTAGTGGATGTGCGAGATCCGCGGGAACAGGTGGTGCTCGACCTGGAAGTTGAGCCCGCCGATGTACCAGCCGAGGAGCCGGTTCTCGCGCCCGAAGTCCACGGTCGTGGTCACCTGGTGCTCCGCCCAGTCGGTGGACACCTGGGCGCCGTCGGGGAGGTCGTGGAAGCGGGCCTCGCCCACGCAGTGCGCGAGCTGGAACACGGAGGCGAGCACGGTCCCGAGCGTGAACGAGGCGAGGAGCCAGATCGGGACGAGCCACCAGGTCGGGTGGAGCGCCAGCGGCAGGACCACCGCCCACAGGTTGAAGACGACCTTCCCGGCGAGCGCCACCGCGAGCGTCCGGCCGCGAGCGGGCGCGAAGCTCCGACCCCCGATGCGGCCGGTGACGAGCTCGCGGTAGTCGTCCCAGAAGAACCAGCGGATCGGGAAGAAGGCGTACAGGGCCCACACGTACACGTGCTGGAGGCGGTGGTATGGGCGCCAGGGCTGCCACGGGGCGAAGCGGAGGAGCGGCCCGGGCTCGATGTCGGCGTCCGTGCCCGCGACGTTGGTGAACCCGTGATGCAGCACGTTGTGCTTCTGCCGCCAGAGGTGCGAGCTGCCGCCGAGGAGCTCCATCGTGAGCCCGAGCACGCGGTTCACGCGCGGGTTCGAGGAGAGGCTGCCGTGGTTCGCGTCGTGCATCACCCCGAACCCGATCCCGGCCATCGCGAGGCCGATCGAGACCGTGAGGACCACGACCCCCACCGGCCCCGGATCGGCGAACATCAGGGCGGACCAGGAGGCCGCCAGCCAGGCGAGGAGGATGGCCGCGTGGAGGAGCAGGCGCCAGCCGCCGTGCCGGGACTGGCCAGTGCGGCGGAAGTACTCGTCCACCGCGCGCTTGAGCTGCTGGTGGAAGGGGCTGGAGGGCGAGAACCGGACGGGCGGTGACTGGGAGAGCATCGTTCCCGTAGAGATGCGGAGGGCGTGTCACCGGGGGGTCACGGCGAGCAGGCTCTCGCAGGGAGCGGCCGGTCGCCTCACGGGGGGCGAGCGCGACCACCAGCGTATGCGGCGACTTCCACGTGAGCGGCTCGACCGTCGCGCCGGGGAGCGCCTTGGCCGCGCGGCGGCGAGCGCCTCGTTCCCCTCGTCGTGGTAGACGACCGTGCGCGTGCGCGGGTTGCAGGTCGGGCCGACAGCCATCGGCGGGAGCCCCGCCTTCTCGAGGGCGGCGCTGGCGGCGTCGAGCTGCGCGGGCGTCACCGCCCTGTCGGCGAGGGAGCTGGACCGAGGGGCCGGCCGCCTGGAGCGGAAGGCTCTCGTCCCGGTATCCCATGCAGCCACCGTCGTCTTCTCCACGCGATGCGGAGGCCGTCCGGCGGCGACCAGTACCCCGTCACCGATCCCGCCCGGAGGCCGTTGCATTCACCCGAGGTCCAGGGCCGCGCCGCACGGAACTCGGAACCGAGAACTCGCACCCCAGGAAACGCCACGGGGGCGCCGTGGCGGCGACCGTCACGGGCGCCGCCTCGGTGGGATCGCCGGTGATGGACCAGCCCTCCGGCGTTTTGCGCAGGGCGGCGTCGTTCACGAGGAGGCCCGCGCGCTGCACGCCGATCGCGAGGGCGATGGTGATGATCGGGGGAGCCCCTCGGGAATGGCGGCGACCGCGATCGTGACGGCGACGAGCAGGCCGTCGGCGACGCCGTAGCCGCGGACGAGGCCGACCGCGAGGAGCACGGCGGCCACCACGACGACGGCCAGCGTGAGCCACCCGCCGAGGCGCGCGAGCGAGCGGGTGAGCGGAGTCTGCAGCTCGGCGACGGAGCCCAGCATCGCCGAGATCCGCCCGAGCTCGGTCCCGTCACCCGTGGCGACGACCACGGCCGAGCCCGCGCCCGCCACCACGTGCGTTCCGCCGAACAGCATCGACCGCCGGGCGCGGCGTCCACCGGCGCGGCGGGGCGTCCTTCGCCGACGGCACCGACTCGCCGGTGACGGCCGCCTCCTCGGCGCGGAGCCCGCGCGCGGAGAGGAGGCGCAGGTCGGCCGGCACCCGATCGCCCGCGGCGAGGAGGACGACGTCGCCCGGGACGAGCGCCGAGGCGGGGACCGTGTGGCTCGGCGTGCGGACGTGAGGTGGGCCGGCCCGCGCGGGAGCTGGTCAGCCGACCCGCGACGTGTGCCCTCCGATCCAGCGCGGGATCGCCTCGGCGAGCGCGTCGCGGAGCATCGTCACCGCTGCGGGCTCGAACTGGCGGCTTGGCCAGACGATGTGCAGCGGTGCGATCCGCTTGGCGTACCGCGGCAGCACGCGCTCGAGCAGTCCGGCCTGCACCGCCGGGGCGAACACCGGCTCCGGGCCGAGCCCGATCTCGACCCCCGCCTGCACGACGGCGCTCACGAACTCGTGGTCGTCGGCAGCGCTGCGCCCGCGGACCGTCACCTCCTCCGGCCCCGCGGGGCCGTCCACCTGCCACACGGCAGTCCCGCTCGCCGTCCGGTAGAGCACGCATTCGTGGCGGGAGCGATCGGCGAGGCGCCGCGGACGGCCCGCGCCGGCGAGGTAGTCGCGCGCGGCGAAGAAGCCGTGCTCGGTGTCCCCCAGCCTCCGCGCGAGGAGGGAGGAGTCGCCGAGCGGACCGGCGCGCACGGCGCAGGGAGCAGGGGTGTGCCGGAGGTCCTCCTCGCGGTCGCGATCGGGCTGGAGCTCGCGGGAGGGCTCTCGCTCCTCCTCGGCTGGAAGACGCGGCTCGGCGCGGTGGCACTCCTCGCGTTCCTCGTCCCGGTCACGCTCGTGTTCCACGCGTTCTGGGCGATGCCGGCCGGCCAGGCGCAGCAGGAGATGATCCAGTTCCTCAAGAACCTCAGCATTGCGGGCGGGGTGGTCGCGATCCTCGCCGCGGGGCCAGGCGCCCTGAGCCTCGACGCGCTGCGCGAGCGCGGTCGGGCCCGCGACGGGGCGCCGGTTCGCGCTGCGGCGTGAGTGAGCGCGGGCGCTGGCGGGCGCTGGCGGGCGCGCGTGGCGGCGCCACGCCTCCTCCCCTCGCCCTCGGCCGTCCGCCTGATTCACGCCCGGTTGAACTCGAACGCTCGCGCGGGTGGCGGAGGACGCTCGCCCCGCGCGGGCGCGCGCCTGTCGTGGGCCGGCGATCGCGGGCCTCCTATGTTCAGCGGGAAGGGGGAGATCCCATGAAGAGAACGCCGCTGGCCCTGGCCGCGCTGCTCGCGATCGCGATCGACAGCCCGGCCACGGGGCAGGAGAAGAAGACGCTCGCCGTCGTCGTGAAGGGCCTCGACAACCCGTTCTTCACGGTGCTCGGCAATGGCTGCGAACAGTGGAACAAGGAGAACCCCGACTCCGAGTACCGGTGCCTGTACACCGGGCCGGCCTCGAGCGCGGACGAGACGGGCGAGATCCGCCTCGTCGAGGACCTCATCAACTCGGGGGCGGCCGCGATCGCCATCTCGCCGTCCAACGCGCCCGCCATGGCCAACATGCTCCGCGCCCGGAAGCCATCGATGCCGATCATGACGATCGACGCCGACCTGCCGGCGACCGACCGCGCCCTGCGCAAGACGTACCTGGGGACGAACAACTACGACATGGGCGTGCTGATGGCGAAGCACCTCAAGCGCCTCAAGCCGCGGGGCGGCAGCGTGTGCCTCCAGCTCGGCAACCCCGCCGCGGACAACATCAACGCGCGCGCCCAGGGGTTCCGCGACACGATCGCCGGCAAGACGGGGATCGCGCGCCTGAAGGGCGAGGGAGGCTGGCGAGAGATCCAGGGCTGCCCGCTCTTCACCAACGATCAGATCGACCTCGCGAACCAGCAGATGGCGGACACGTTCACCGCCAACGCGAAGCTGGACGCGTTCATCCTCGTCGGCGGGTGGGCGCAGTTCGGCCCGCAGGCGTACGCGCAGGTCACCGATCAGGTGATGCCCAAGCTCAAGTCGAAGGAGCTCGTCATCATCGCGGGCGACACCCTGCCGCCGCAGATCGAGGCGCTCAAGGCGGGCCGGAGCCACGTGCAGATCGGGCAGCGCCCGTTCGAGATGGGCTATCGGGCGCCGTCGGTGATGCTCGACCTCATCAGGGCCCAGGCCGGCGGCACGACCACCGCCGCGGCCGGGACCGAGGAGGACTCCTCCACGGGTGCGGGCACCGCGACGGCGGCCAAGCCGGTCCCGGACCCGCTCTACACGGGCCTCGACGAATGCACGCAGGAGAACGCGAACACCTGCCTCGCCACGAAGACGAAGTGAGGGGACCGGCTCGCGCGAGCCGGCCGCGCGGGGGCCCGCCGGGCCCCCGCCCCTTGGAGGAATGGTGGATGCTCCAGCTCTCGGCGATCTCCAAGCACTTCGGAGGCATCCAGGCGCTCATCGACGTATCGCTGACGCTGACGGCCGGCGAGGTGGTCGGGATCATGGGCGACAATGGGGCGGGCAAGTCCACGCTCGTCAAGATCATCGCCGGGAACTTCGCGCCCACCCACGGGGAGCTGTCGCTGCTGGGACGCCCGGTCCACTTCCACTCGCCGACGGACGCCCAGGCGGCCGGGATCGAGATCGTCTACCAGGACCTCGCGCTGTGCGACAACCTGACGGCCGCCGAGAACGTGTTCCTCGGGCGCGAGCTCGTGCGGGGGTTCGGGCCGGTCGGCGTGGTGGACTACCGGGGGATGATCCGTCGCGCGTCCGCCCTGTTTGGGGAGCTCAAGTCCGAGACTCGGCCGCGCGATCTGGTCCGCAAGATGTCCGGCGGCCAGCGACAGGCCGTCGCGATCGCGCGCACCCGCCTCTCCGAGCCGCGGATCGTCCTCATGGACGAGCCGACCGCCGCGATCAGCGTGCGCCAGGTCGTGGAGGTCCTGAACCTCATCCGCCGGCTCCGCGACCGCGGGATCGCCGTCGTGCTGATCAGCCACCGGATGCCGGACGTGTTCGCCGTCTCGGACCGGATCGTCGTGCTGCGGCGCGGGAGGAAGGTGGCCGACAAGCCCATCTCCGCGAGCTCTCCGGAGGAGGTCACCGGGCTCATCACGGGGGCGATCGAGTCCGCCTGAGGATCGGCGGCGGAGGCGGGCATGGCGACACGCGTCGTGGAGGAGATCCTCGTCGGGGCCGAGGGACGTCGCCGGACTGCGTGGTGGACGTGGCTCGCCACGCGCCAGACGTTCTGGGTGTTCGTCGCGGCGGTGCTCGCGTTCCTGCTCCTGACCGCGCTGACCGACTCCTTCGCCACGCCGCACAACCTGTTCAACGTGACGCGCAACTTCGCGTTCGTCGCCATCGTCGCGTGCGGGATGACGGCGGTGATCGTCACCGGCGGCATCGACCTGTCCGTCGGGGCCGTGCTGGTGCTCTCGGGCATGGTCGTCGGCATGGCGATGAACGGCGGGACGTCGTTCTGGCTCGCGTCGGCGATGGCGCTCGGGGTGGCGCTGCTCGTCGGGGCGGTGAACGGACTCCTGATCGCGTACGTGGGCGTCCCGCCCTTCGTGGTGACCCTGGGGATGCTCTCGATCGCGCGCAGCATGGCGATGGTGCTCTCCAACAACCGGATGGTGTACGAGTTCGGGCCCGACCAGGCGCGCCTGCTCACGCTGGGCGGCGGGAACGTGGGGATCGGGGCCGTCCGGGTCCCGAACCCGGTGCTGTTCCTGATCGCGACGGCGCTCGTCACCGGCTTCGTGTTCCGGTGGACGCGGTGGGGCCGGCACCTGTTCGCGATCGGCGGCAACGAGCGGGCCGCGACCCTCACCGGCGTGCCCGTTCGGCGCGTGAAGATGGGCGTCTACATGTTCTCCGCGCTGACCGCCGGGATCGCCGGGATCCTCGAGGTGGGCTGGCTCGGGACCATCACCACCAGCCTCGGCCAGGGCATGGAGCTCACGGTGATCGCCGCCTCGGTCATCGGGGGCGCCAACCTGATGGGCGGCGTGGGCACCGCGCTCGGCGGCGTGGTCGGCGCCGCCCTCATCGAGCTCATCCGGAACAGCCTGACCCTCCTGCGGATCAGCACGTTCTGGCAGGGCACGTTCGTCGGGTGCTTCATCATCGTGGCGGTGCTGCTCGACCGGCTTCGCAGCCGGGCCAGCAGCGAGTGAGCACCCGGACCCAGAGGTCCGCCAGACGGACGTGGGTTCGAGGCGCGGACCATCGCCGGAACGTCGGCGCCTGAGCTTCCGCGCGCTTGGAGCTGGCACGCCCCGTGCCATTCCGGCGCCCGTGACCGCACCCCGACGCATCGTCAACGACGCGACGTACCTCGTCACCCGCCGCTGCTCCCAGCGCGAGTTCCTCCTGTCTCCGTCGGCGCTCACGAACCTCGTCTTCAAGTTCGTCCTGGCGGCCGCGGCCGCGCGCCACCACATCCTC
>DASPMI010000017.1:0-9767 GCA_035627135.1 Anaeromyxobacter sp.
GGCGCCCGCGATCCGACGGCGCACGCGGAGCTGCTCGCGATCCAGGAGGCCGCGCGCACGCTCGGGCGGTGGCGGCTCAGCGGGGTGACGCTCGTCGTGACGCTCGAGCCGTGCGCGATGTGCGCGGGGGCGATGGTCCTCGCGCGGATCGACCGGCTGGTCTACGCCGCCGCCGACCCCAAGGCCGGCGCGGCCGGCTCGCTCCAGGACCTCTGCAACGATCCGCGCCTCAACCACCGCTTCCCGGTCCAGCAGGGGCTCCGGTCCGAGGAGGCCTCCGCGCTGCTGAAGGAGTTCTTCCGGGCGCGGCGCGCCGCACCCTGACCAGCGCGAGCCCGGGGCGTGATGCCGCGGACGCCCGCGCGGCGCGCCGCAGCCTTCCCCCTTGGCACGTCCGGCGAGATCGGTTAAATCCGCGCGTCGGTCTGGAGAGCTGGCCGAGCTGGTCGAAGGCGCCTGACTCGAAATCAGGTGTACCGGCAACGGTACCGGGGGTTCGAATCCCTCGCTCTCCGCTTCAGTGGATGTCGCACCGCTCCGCGTGAACGAGCCCGAACCCGGGCCCGAGCCCGAGGAGCGGCCGGTTCAGCGCAGGGTGAGCAGTCCCGGAGAGGTGCAGGAGCGGTTTAACTGGCATGACTGGAAATCATGTGTACCGGGAACGGTACCGTGGGTTCGAATCCCACCCTCTCCGCTGTTTCATCGGACGCTGCTGATTAGAAGGTAGCTGCAGAGCCGGCCCAGAATCCTCGGGCGACGTGGGGGCCGTCGAACCCCGCCAGGCCCGGAAGGGAGCAACGGTAGGTGGTTCTCCGTGCGCCCGGGGATTGTGGGCCGGCTCCAGTATCCTGAGGTCCTACGCATTCGCCGGCCCGTTCCGGGGTTCCCGTGGAGGAGCCCCTGATCCGGCCGTCCCGCGCCATGAGTTACCTCGTCCTCGCCCGCAAGTACCGGCCCCAGCGCTTCGGCGAGATGTCGGGCCAGGAGCACGTGGTCCGGACGCTCTCCAACGCGCTCCGGACGGGCCAGCTCGCGCACGCCTTCCTGTTCACCGGCCCGCGCGGCGTGGGCAAGACCACCTCCGCGCGCCTCGTGGCGAAGGCCCTCAACTGCGAGAAGGGCCCGACGGCCGAGCCCTGCGGCGCCTGCACGCCGTGCGTGGAGATCGCCGAGGGCCGCGCGGTCGACGTGGTGGAGATCGACGCCGCGTCGAACAACGGCGTCGACAACGTCCGCGACATCGTCGAGGGCGTGAAGTACCGGCCGGCCCGCGACCGCTACAAGGTCTTCGTCGTCGACGAGGTCCACATGCTCTCGCAGGGCGCGTTCAACGCCCTGCTCAAGACGCTCGAGGAGCCGCCGCCGCACGTGAAGTTCGTGCTCGCGACGACCGACGTGCACCGCGTCCCGGAGACCATCGTCTCGCGGTGCCAGCGGTTCGACTTCCGGCGGCTCACGCTCCAGCAGATCGTCGAGCGGCTCCAGACGGTCGCGGCGGAGGAGGGGATGAAGCTCTCCCCGGCCGCGCTCGGCCTCGTCGCCCGGCAGGCCGAGGGCGGGATGCGCGACGCGCTCTCGCTCCTCGATCAGGTGCGCGCGGCGGCGGGCGAGGCGCCCGACGACGCCGCGGTGGCCGAGGCGCTCGGGGCGGTGGACGCGGCGGCCGTGTCGCGCATCTGCGCGGCGCTCGTCCGGCGGGACGGCGCGGCGGTGCTCGCCGAGGTGGGCGCGCTGCACGAGCGCGGGCTCGAGGTGCGGCGGGTGGGCGAGGAGCTCGTGCGCCACCTGCGCAACGTCGTCGTCGCCCGGCTCGTGCCGGACGCGCCGATCGATCTCCCGGACGCCGAGCTCGCGGAGGTGCGCGCGCAGGCGGCCGAGGCCGACCCGGCGCAGCTCACGCGGCTGTTCGATCTCTGCCAGAAGGCGCTCGTCGAGGTGAAGACCTCCGAGCAGCCGCGGTACGTGCTCGAGGTGGCGCTCCTCGCGGGCGTGTTCCTCGCGCCGGGCGCCGCGATCGGGGAGCTCATCGCGCGGGTGGAGGGGCTGGCGCGGGGGGCGCCGGTCGCTCGTGCTGGTCAGGTCGCCGGCCCGAAGCCGTCCGCAGGGGCCTCGGGCCACAGGCCTCAGGCCTCGGGGGGAGCGTCCTCGGTGCCGGAGGTGCGTGCCGCTGCACCGCACGCTCCTGCTCGCGCCCTGGCGCCCGATCGCGGCGCCAACCCTGCCGCGCGCCCGGCGGACGCTTCTCTCCCCGAGGCCCGAAGCCCGAAGCCCGAGGCCCCATCGAGCCCGCCTCCGGCTCCCGCTCCGCCCGGCGCGGTCCCGCCCTCCGACGCCGCCTGGCGCGGCGCCGTCGAGGCGGTCGAGCAGGAGAGCCCGATGGCCGCCATCGCGCTCAAGCAGGCGGCCTTGCTCGGCCTGACCCAGGGCCAGGTGGCGGTCCAGCTCCCGCCGGGCATGCACGCGCAGACGCTCGAGAAGCGGCGCGGCGAGATCGAGGCGAGCTTCGCGAGGTTCTTCGGCCACCCGACGCGCCTCGCGCTCACGATCGGCGCCGCCCCGGCCCCCGCCGCCGCCGGCGAGGCGCCCGCGGCGGTCGCGCCGTCGCTCGCCGCGACCGAGGCGGCCGAGCGGCTCGCGCGCTCGAAGCGCGTCCGCGAGGCGGCGCGGGCCCACCCGAACATCCAGGAAGCGGCCAGGGTCCTGGACGCCAGCATCGAAGACATCGAAGAGCTCTAGAAGGGAGACGCGCCGCCTTGGACATCCAGTTCCTGATGAAGCAGGCCAAGAAGCTCGAGAAGGCGATGGCCGACGCCAAGGAGAAGCTCACCGAGGTCTTCGTCGAGGCCGAGAGCGGCGGCGGGCTCGTGAAGGTCCGCATGAACGGGAAGTGCGAGATCGCGAAGCTCTCCATCGATCCGAAGGCCGTCGGGGGAGAGACCGACCTGGCGATGCTCGAGGACCTCGTCACCGCAGCGGTCAACGCCGCGGCCGAGAAGGCGCGCGCCGCCGCCGACGAGCACATGCAGCAGGCCACCGGCGGCATCAAGATCCCCGGCATCGGTTGACCCCGAGCCCGCGCCCGCGCCCGAGGAGCCCATGGCCGTCGCCGATCCCATCGCCCGCCTGGTGAAGGAGCTCGCGAAGCTCCCCGGCATCGGCGAGAAGACCGCCCAGCGGCTCGCCTTCCACGTCCTCGAGGCGGGGCCCGCGTACGCCGGCGAGCTCGCGGCCGCGATCACCGGCGTCGTGCGCGACGTGCGCCTCTGCTCCGGGTGTCAGACGCTCACCGACCAGGACCCCTGTCCCATCTGCCGCGACCCGGAGCGCGACGCGGCGCTCCTCTGCGTGGTGGAGACGGTGCCCGACCTCCTCGCCGTCGAGCGCACCCACGAGTTCCGCGGCCGCTACCACGTCCTCCACGGCGCCCTCTCGCCGCTCGACGGCGTCGGCCCGTCCGACCTCAAGATCCGCGAGCTGCTCCTGCGGCTCGAGCGGGAGCCCGCCGCCGAGGTGGTCGTGGCCACCAACCCCGACGTGGAGGGCGAGGCCACGGCGCTCTACCTGGTGAAGCTCCTGAAGCCGCTCGGCGTGAAGGTGACCCGCATCGCCCAAGGTGTTCCCATGGGCGGGGATCTCGAATACGCTGATCAGGTCACGCTGGCACGCGCGCTGGCCGGGCGCCGGGAGCTCTGACTTCCGGTACGATATCGCGCTACACCGTGGGCGGCGGGATTGAAAACGGCCCATATCCCTGGTATTCGGCCAAGGACTCGCATCCGAGTGCGGGAGAGCCAGAGCTCATGAATTCCGGCTTGGTGATGTACGAGGAGGAGTTCCGGCTCATCGCCGGGATCTGCGATCGGCTCACGCGCGATGCGAACGCCAAGGTCGTCTTCCTCGTCGACAAGAACGGGCAGCTCATCGCCTCGAGCGGACAGGCCCAGAACCTGGACACGACCTCCCTCGCGTCGCTGACGGCCGGCAACGTCGCCGCGATGGGCGGCCTCGCCAAGCTGATCGGCGAGAAGGAGTTCCCGAACCAGTTCCACGAGGGCGAGCGCGAGTCCCTGCACATGAGCATCGTGGGGGGCCGCGTCGTCCTGGTGGTGATCTTCGACGCGAAGAGCTCGCTGGGGCTCGTGCGCCTGCGGGTGAAGAAGGCCGGAGAGGAGCTCGCCAAGGTGTTCGACGCGCTCGCCAAGAAGCAGGCGGCGCCCGGCGCGGCGAGCCCCTTCGCCGAGATCACCGACGACGACATCGACAACCTGTTCAGCGAGTGAGCGAGTGATCGATCGATGAGCTTCATCAACTACAGCTCGCGCGAGATCAACTGCAAGATCGTGTACTACGGTCCCGGCCTGTGCGGGAAGACCACGAACCTGCAGTACGTGTACGCGAAGACGAACCCCGACGCGAAGGGCAAGATGATCTCCCTCGCGACCGAGACCGAGCGCACGCTCTTCTTCGACTTCCTGCCCCTGTCCCTGGGCGAGATCCGCGGCTTCAAGACCCGGTTCCACCTCTACACGGTGCCGGGCCAGGTGTTCTACGACGCCTCCCGCAAGCTCATCCTCAAGGGCGTGGACGGAGTGGTCTTCGTCGCCGACTCCCAGATCGAGCGCATGGAGGCGAACCTCGAGTCGGTCGAGAACCTGCGCGTGAACCTCGCCGAGCAGGGCTACGACCTCAACAAGATCCCGTACGTCGTCCAGTACAACAAGCGGGACCTTCCCAACATCGCCACGGTCGAGGAGCTGCACCGCCTCATCAACCCGCGGTCCGTGCCGGAGTTCCAGGCCGTGGCGCCCACCGGCGTCGGCGTGTTCGACACGCTCAAGGCGGTCGCGAAGCTGGTGCTCACCGAGCTGAAGAAGGGTGGGTGACGGTAGGCTTCGCGCATCCGGGACGGGTCCTGGGGTTCCGCTGGGGGGTGTGTTAGAACGGGTCGTCCTTGCCCCTGGATTGACGTGGGTTTTCCCGACCGCAAGCGAGGCTGACCGTGGTTCGCTCCGTCTGGATCGTCGCTCTCTGGTGCGCGCTGGCGCCGGGTGTCGCCGCGGCGGTCGACGGCGCCGCCGATCCGGTCGCCGCGCCCGCCGCCGCGCAACCCGCCGCGCCCGCCGCCGAACCCTCCGCCGCGCCCGCGCAGGCGCCCGCCGCGCCGCAGTCCGCCGCCGACAAGTCCGAGCTCCAGGTCCGGGCGCTCGAGGAGCGCGTCTCCGACCTCAAGGAGAAGATCTTCCGGACGAAGGCCCGCCTGCAGTCGCTCCAGGAGATGGTGATCGGCGGCGACATCACCACCGGCGCCAAGGCGATCCTCGTCCACCGGAACGAGATGGGGTCGTCGTTCTACCTCGAGTCCGCCTCGTACGCGCTCGACGGCGCGCCCATCTTCACCAAGGTGGACGTCGAAGGCGATCTCGAGAAGCGCGAGGAGTTCGAGATCTTCAACGGCCGCGTCTCGCCCGGCGAGCACCAGATCTCCGTCCAGCTCGTCTACCGCGGCCACGGCTACGGGATCTTCAGCTACCTCGAGGGCTACAAGTTCCGCGTCCAGTCCTCGAACACCTTCACCGCCGAGGCGGGCAAGGTGATCTCCATCCGCGTGGTCGGGTTCGAGAAGGGCGGCATCACCGCCGAGCTCAAGGACCGCCCCGCGATCCGCTACGACATCGACGTCCGGCGCGAGGAGGGCGGCCCCGCGGTCGTCCCCGCGGCCTCGAAGGAAGGCGCCGCGAAGTGACCCGCGCGGGCGCACGCGCCGCGGCGGTCACGCTCGTGGTCGCCGCCCTGGCCTCCGGTCCGGCACGGGGCGACCCGCTGGCCGAGGCCGAGCAGGGCGCGCCCCGCGTCGAGGCGCTGCTCCGCTCGCTCGAGGAGGGCGCGCGCCAGCCGGAGGAGGACCAGGCCGATCGCGCGACGCGGCGGTTCGGGAGCGGCGAGACGCAGTACCTGCTCGGCGACTGGCCGGGCGCCGCGCTCCTCCTCGGCGACGCGCTCGACGACCCGACGTTCCGCGCCGGCCCGCACGCCGCCACCGCCACGTTCTACCTCGGCGACGCCCTCCGCCAGTCCGGCGCCTGCGGCGCCGCCCGGCCGTACCTCGACGCGTACCTCGCCGGCGGGGAGCTCGCCCACCGGGGCGGGGCGATCGCGGCCGCGCTCGACTGCGCCGTCCGCGGCGGCCGGCCCGACCGGATTCCGCCGCTGCTCGCCGAGGCCGACGCCTACCACCAGGGCCAGCTCCCCCCGGAGCTCCGCTACCTCTCCGCGAAGGCCATCTTCGCGCGGACGGATCTCCCGCCGGAGGACCACTTCCAGCAGGCCGACGCCGCGTTCGCCGCCGTGGGCGCGCCCTTCGCCCAGCAGGCCGCGTACCACCAGGCGGTGTTGCGCGTCCGGCGGGGCGATCTCGCGGGCGCCGCGGAGCGGTTCGCGGCCTGCGCCGCGCTCCCGGCGGGCGACGCCCGCCAGCGCGACGCCCAGGACCTCTGCGCGCTCGGGCTGGCGCGCGTCCGGGCGGAGCTGGGCGACGTCCCGGGCGCCGTCGCCGCGTACGGCCAGCTCCCGATCGATTCGCCCTGGTTCGACGAGTCGCTCTACGAGGTCGCCTCGGTCCTGGGCCGCGCCGGACAGCTCGAGCCCGCGCTCCGCGCGGCCGAGACCCTCGTCGAGGTCTCCGGCGGCTCGCCGCTCGCGACGCGGGCGCGGCTGCTCCAGGCCCAGCTCCTGCTCGCGCAGGGCAAGTACGAGGCCGCGAGCCAGCTCTACGGGCGCGTCATCGACGAGTCCGCGCGCGTGCGCGACGGGCTCGACGCGGTGCTCACGCTCCACCGCGACCCCATCCGCTACTTCGCCGACCTGCTCTCGCAGCGCGCGAAGCCGTACGAGGTGGCCTCGCCGGTGCCGCACGAGGCGCTGCAGGCGGCGCTGGCCCGGCCCGAGCTGGCGCGGGCCGCAGGCCTCATGACGGCGCTCGAGGCGGAGGGGCGCGCGCTCGACGAGACGCGCGCGGTCGCGGCGCGGCTCGCCGCGGTGCTCTCGCGCGGCGACGGCGTGGACGCGTTCCCGCGCCTGCGCGAGGCGTACGCGGGCGTGCAGGCCGTGGAGAACGCGGTGGCGATCCTCCAGGGTGCCGCCGCGAGCGCCGCGGCGGAGGCGGCGGGCGCGGCGCTGGAGGCCGACGCGCAGGCCGAGCTGGCCCGGGTGCACGCGGAGCGGCTCGTCCTCGAGGCGCGCCTCGAGGCGCTCCCCCGGACCGTCGAGGCGGCGCGCGCGCGGCGCGATCGCCGGCGCGACCGGGTGGACGAGCTCGATCGGCAGCTCTTCGGCCTCGGGTACGGCGTGGAGGCGGCGCGGGCCTCGATCGCCGGCACCGAGGTGTGGCTCTCGGCGCACCCGCGCGAGCTCCGGGGCGGCCGCGAGCAGCGCGAGGCGTTCGAGGCGGAGCTCCGCAAGCACCGCGAGGTGGTCGACGCGTACGAGCGCGAGCTGGGCGCGCTCCGGCGCGAGGTGGCGCTCGCGCGCGACGCCGCCGCCGGCGAGGAGACGCTCGACGAGGAGGCGAAGCTCCGCGCCGAGCACCTCGCGCTCCTCGCCGCCGAGCGCCGGCTGCTCGACGGCGCGCGCGGCCGGCTCGAGGGCGGCGCCCGTGAGCGGTTCGAGCGCGCCGCGGCGGCCGGGGACCGGCTCGGCGCGGTGGGCGCCCAGGCGCGGGAGCTCGCGGGCTGGATCGCGGGCGAGGCGCGCCGGCGGGCGGACGCCCTGCGCGCGGTGGTCGCCGCCGAGGAGGCGTCGCTCGCGCAGCAGGCGGCCGCGCTCGACGGCCTGCGCGGCGAGGCGCGCCGGACCGTGGGCCAGATCGCCTACCGCGCGTTCGGGGCCGTGCGCCAGGATCTCTACGCGCTCGTGCTCCGCGCCGACGTGGGGCTGAACGACGTGGTCTGGACGCGCAAGCGCGACCGGGTGGACCGGATCCACAAGCTCTCGATGCAGAAGGCCGCCGAGCTCGAGGCCCTCGACGCGAAGTACCGGCCTGCCCTGCAGGAGGAGGAGTGATGCGGGGCGGGCCGTCCGCCCGGGTGCTCGCGGCGCTCCTCGGCGCCGGGCTCGTGCTCGCCGCGCAGGTCTCGCCGGCGCGCGCCGCAGCGCCGCGCACCGGCTACACCTCGTGCAAGCTCCGCGGCCCGCGCACGGCGCCGGCCGCGCCCGCGCCCGCGCCCGCCGCGGCGGCGCCCGGCGCGCCGCCGGCGACCGCGCCCGCGAACGGGCCTGGGGACGTGGACCTCGACCGCGCGGAGCTCGCCGAGGCCATCGCGCGGTTCGAGGAGGAGGGGACGGCGTACCGCGCGGAGCTGCAGCGCGAGATCCGCGAGGCCTACGACGCGCGCCGGCAGGCGCTCGCGGACCACTTCGACCGCGCCCTCGAGGAGGTCGAGGGGCTGGAGCAGGAGGAGCGCGACGCGGCCATCGCGCGGTTCGAGGAGTTCCTGAAGCGCTACCCCGAGGATCCGAGCTACACGCCCGAGACCATGTTCCGGCTGGCCGAGCTCTACTACGAGCAGGCCAACGAGGACTTCCAGGTCGCGGTCGCGCAGCACGCGGAGGAGGCGCGCGCGGCGCTCGAGGACGGGCGCGAGCCGCCGCCGGCTCCGGTGAAGAGCTACGCGAGGTCGATCGCGCTCTACCAGAAGATCATCACGGGCTTCCCGGACTACCGGTTCCTGCACGGCATCTACTACCTCCTCGCGTACTCGCTCGGCGAGATGGACCAGGGCGACGAGGCGCAGCAGGTCTACGCCGCCCTCATCCAGCGGTTCCCGGAGAGCCCCTACGTGCCCGAGGCCTGGGTGCGCATGGGCGACTGGCACTTCGACGCGGTGGAGGCGAACTCGCTCGCCCACGCGGCCGAGGCGTACCAGCAGCTCGAGCGGTACCCGGATCACCCGCTCTACCCGCGCGCCCTCTACAAGCTCGGGTGGACGCACTACCGGATGGACGACTTCGGGCCGTCGGTGGACGCGTTCGTGAAGCTGCTCGACCACTACGTGGCCGAGGCGCAGCGCGCCGGCGGCGGCGCGAAGCCGGGCGGCGAGGTCTGGCCAGAGGCGATCCAGTACGCCTCGATCAGCTTCACCGACGAGCTCTGGGGCGGGGTGGAGAAGGCGCGCGCCTACTTCGCGTCGATCGGCGGGCGGCCGTACGAGGCGGAGATCTACGGGCGGATGGGCGACGTCTATTTCGAGGAGACGAAGTACGCGCTCGCCGTGCAGGCGTACCGGGCGGTGCTCGAGGCGGATCCGCTGTCGCGGGACGCGCCGAAGTACCACGCCAAGATCGTCCTCTGCTTCTCCAAGGACCGCCGCTTCGACCTCGAGGCCGCCGAGCGCGAGCGGCTCGTCGCGTCGTACGATCAGGGGACGCCCTGGTTCGAGAAGAATCGGGGCGACCCCGAGCTCACCACCGCGGTCCGCGATCTCTCCGAGCGCAGCCTCCTCCGGACGGCGAGCTTCCACCACGCGCAGGCGCAGCAGTACAAGTCCGAGGGCAAGCTCGACGCCGCGGTCACCGAGTACCGGATCGCCGCCCGGGCGTACGGCGATCACGTCACCCGCTTCCCGCACTCGAAGCAGGCGCACGAGCTCAAGTACCAGTGGGCCGACTGCCTCTACAACGCCCTCGAGTTCGAGAAGGCCGCCCGCGTCTACGCCGACGTCCGCGACGATCCCTCGAGCGACGCGCACCTCGGCGACGCGGCCCGGTCGGCG
>DASPMI010000018.1:0-5969 GCA_035627135.1 Anaeromyxobacter sp.
CTCAAGAAGTTCGAGGCGCTCACCGTCGCCGCCCTCGACGCCGCCATCGCCAAGGCAACCGAGCTCATCACGCCGGAAGACGCTCGCGGCTGGTTCGAGCATTGCGGGTACTCGGCTCAACCCGAGTGATCGGCGCTATCACTCGTTCGTAAGTCCTCGCCGCGCCCCGCTTGAAGTGCTCGCCGCGGGTCCTGCGCTACGGGCGCGACGAAGCGGCCTCGGCCCAGAGGGTCGCGTCACCGTTCTCGTGCTGGGTGAGCTTCCAGTCGCGCACGAGCCGCACGTCCTCGGCCTGCCGCTCCACCTTGCGCTCGACGACCTTCGCGACGAGGGCAGCCATGACCGCGCTCTGCGGCTCGGGAAGAGCTCGGAAGTGAGCGAGCGCTTCTCGAAAGGGCGTAAATCCTCGCCGTAGCCCGTCGTGACCGCGCTCCCCACGCCGAGCACATCGATCACCCGACTGCGTAACCCGAGCTACGACGACTCGGCGGCAGGGGCGAGGGCCGAGCTGGCGCCCAGGCGAGGTGTGGCCGCGAGGGAGTGCTTGTTGCGGCGGCGGCACGCGCGTGCGAGGCGCGTCTGTGTCGCTGGTCTCCAGAACGAACGCTATCGGACGCCGATCCGCGTTATTGGACGCGATCCATCCGCGGTTCGAGCTTCCGATCCCCTCTTCACGCGCGACGAGAACACGGATGACCACCTCGAGAGTGCTCGTCGTGGCGATGACCTTCGCCGCCGTCGTCCTGCCCTCCTCGCGGCCCCTCGCGCACAGGCCGCAACCCCCGGAGCCGCCCGCCATCCGCGAGCTCGTCGGCGGCACCTACGGGATGGAGTGGAGGGCGTTCCTGGCGATCCAGGCGGCGGCGAAGGAGGCCTCGCGCCAGAAGCGCTACCTCGAGGCCTGCCGGATCCACGTCTTCGAGCTGAAGGACCTGCTGGTGGTCTCGTTCACCAACTCGACTACCTCTCTGGATCCGGCGCCCTCGCTCGCCCCGGCGCCCTCGCTGCGTCACCGGGGGTGCGCTCCCGGTCCCTGTCCATGCTGGGAGGCCGAGTTGGCGAAGACGGACCTCCGGGTGGTCCGGGCCTACTTCACGCGCTGATGCCGTGCGGCGGACCGAGGTGTCGGGCCTCTTCGCCGCGCGATCCGCGACGGCGTGCGGCTTCGCTCGAGCGTCGTTGGCGACGAGCCTCCGCGCGCCCACGCCACCCGCAGCTCGCGCCGCCACGTGGCGCCCCCGTGCTCCGCGGCGAGGGCGCGGGCCTCCTCGAGCAGGGTCGCGAGCGAGGCGGGCCCGAGCGCGGGGCCGACGTAGGACAGCGAGCGGAGCACGGCCTCGAGCGCCGCGGGATCGAGCGGGAGCTCCGGATCGTCGATCGCCTCCACGCACGGTGGCGGCAGCCCGGCGAGCGAGAAGAAGAGGGCGACGGGCGGAGGGTGCGGCCGGGCCTTCGGGTTCCGCGCGGCGATGCGCGTGCCGAGCGCGTCGAGGAACGGCGTGCCCGCCGGCCGCGCGGTCACGACCGCCAGGACGCCGCCGGGCGCGAGGAGCCGCCGGACCTCGGCGGCCCCGGCCTCGGGGTCGATCCACTGCAGCGCGTCGGCGATCACGACGAGGGCGAAGCTCCGGTCCGGGAGCCCCGTCGCCTCGGCGGCGGCGTGGGCCGGGTCGACCTCGACGCTCGCCGTGCCGGCCGCCTCCGAGAGCGCCGCGAGCATCGCGCGCGCAGGCTCGACCGCAGCGACGCGGAGGCCGCGCGCGGCGAGCGGGACCGCGAGGTGGCCGACGCCGGCGCCGAGGTCCGCGACCCGCGCGCCGGGCCCGCCGGCGAGCACGGTCAGCCGATCCACGAGCGCGGCTGGGTAGGCAGGCCGCGCGCGGTAGTCCTCCTCCAGCCGGTTGAAGACCCAGCGGCGGTCGTCTTCGGGGGAGATGCCGGCGCGGCGGGACAAGGGGCGAGAGTGTACGACAGGAACGCGTGCGCCGCCGGAGGCCGCGGGCGCCGGGCCCCGGCCCGAGCGCGTCAGTCGAAGCCTCGCCTCGTCGCCTTCTTCTGCGCGTGGCGCTTCTTCTCGGAGATCCGGCGCTCCTTGGCCGCGCGCCCGGGGCGGGTCGGGCGGCGGACCTTGGGCTTGCGCGAGAGGGGCGCGAGCGCCGCCCGGAGCCGCTCCAGCGCGGCTCCGCGGTTCTGCGCCTGGCTGCGCCGCTCGGTGGCCGTGACGGTCACGCCGGTGGCGCGGTGGACGAGCCGCACCGCGCTCGCCGTCTTGTTCCGGTGCTGGCCGCCCGGGCCGCCGCCGACGAAGAAGGTCTCCTCGCACTCGCGGAGGAGCTCGTCGTCGGGGAGCGCGAGCGCGCGGCGCGCGAGGGCGCGGCGCAGCTCCTCGGGCGTCTGCGAAGCCGTCTCCATCGCCGGTTGCGTTCCCCAGAGGCCCGAAGCCCGAGGCCTGAGGCCCCGTCCCTCTCCCCTCAGTTCCCGTACCAGCGCCGCACCGGCTCCTCGACCGCAGGGCGGGCGGGGGCGGCGTCGACGAGCCCGGCGGCGATGAGGCGCGCGAGCGCCGTCCGGACCTCGGCGCCCGACGTACCGGCGTCCTCGAGGGCGCGGGTGAGGTCGGGCAGCCCGCGCGGCCGCTCGATCAGCTCGCCGAGCAGCACTCCGTCCGCAGGCTCCACCTGCCGGGGCGCCGCCCAGGCGGTGAGCGCTGCGTCGAGCGCGGCGCGGCTCTGCCCGCGCGCGGAGAGCACGGCCGTCTGGTAGGCCGCCTGCGCCTCCCGGCCGGCGAGCGACAGCGAGAACTTCTGTCCGCGCGGCCAGCGCGGCCCGTCGTTCCTGCCTGAAAACATGCGCTGATATCCGCCCGATCCGGCCGCATTGTCAACGTGGCTCGCGGGGCGCAGCGGCGGGAGGCGAGGCGGAGGGCGCCCGCTCGCCCGCGCGTTTGCCTTCCGGGCCGGGGCCCGCGAAACTAGGGGCTCCCATGGCCTCCCTGCCCGTCGCGCTCGCGCTCGCCGTCGCCCTCGCAGCCGGGGAGACGTCGCCCGTCCCCCAGGCCGAACCCCTCCCCGGTGCGCCGCCGCCCGCCCAGGAGCCGAAGGCGCCGGCGCCGGAGCGGGAGACGACGGAGGTGCTCCTCCGGAGGTGCATGAACGCTTACGGTGGGAGCCGCGCGCGGGTCCGGCTCGGACGCGTGCGCGCCACCGGGAAGCTCTCCTCGCGCCTTCACCCGGGGGAGACGGGCGCGTTCTCCCGCACGTTCGTCCGCGGGCGGGGGGTACGGATCGAGGTGGCGTTCGCGGGCAGCGCGCCCGAGGTGCAGGTGCTCGACGGGGCCCGCGCGTTCCGCTACGGCGAGCCCGCGCCGAAGCCGGTCTCCGCAGCGCTGCACCTCGAGGCCGCGCGCCTCGACCTCCCGGCCCTGCTCGAGGACCGCGAGGCCGAGGTGCAGGATCAGGGCGAGGTCGAGCACGAGGGCCACAAGCTCCGCGTGCTCGGGCTCGAGCTCGCCGGCGGCGCGCGGATCGAGGCGGGGATCGATCCGAAGACGGGCCGGATCCTGTACGCGCGCGGCCTCGCGCAGACCGGTCCGCGCGAGCTCGAGCTCTTCACCGTCTTCCGCGACTTCCGGACGGTGGACGGGATCCTCGTGCCGTTCCGGGAGGAGGGCTACGCCAACGGCGAGGCGACCGGGGACGTGGTGCTGAGCGCGGTCGAGCTCCTCGACGAGGTGGCGGAGGGGGTCTTCGAGCCGTAGCGCGGCTGTCCGATGAGCGCGCGGGCGCGGGCAGCTACTCTCCGATCCGCACGAGCCGGATGAACGGCGCGTCGCGGTCGAACTCGCCCGTGAGGTCGACCTCGCAGTGGAGGGCCCAGTCCACCTCGCCGGCCTCGTCGACGATCCGTTGCACCGCCTCCCACCGGCGGGGCTCGACCTCCCGGACGAAGGTGTTGTGCGGCCGGCGCGCGGCGGGCGTGACGTCGATCTTCGGGTGCGCCGCCCAGTACGGCTCCATCGCCTTCGCGAGGTCGTCGGGCGTCCAGGGGGAGCCCGGCGCCAGCGCCGCGGCCGCCGCGGCGTGGTCCTTGCGCGCCAGCGCCACGAGCAGCGCGTGCAGCTCGTTCCGCAGCCGCGCCGCGAACGCCCGGGCGTCGGCCCAGGGCGGCGGCGGGCCCAGCGTCTCGGCCACGGCCGCGCGTGGATCGAACGCCCGGGCCTGGTACGCCGGGTCGCGCAGCTTCTCCCACTCGTCGATGAGCGACGAGTCCACGCCGCGGACCGTCGCCCGGAGGAAGGCGATGACGTCGAGGAGCTCGTCGGTCCGGTAGCTCTCCGGCACGGTCTGCACCAGCGTCTTGTACGTCTCCGAGAGATAGCGCAGGAGCAGGCCCTCGGAGCGCTGCAGCTCGTACTCGCGCACGTAGTCGGCGAACGTCATGAACCGCTCGATCATGTCGCGCGCGACCGACTTCGGCCGGATGTTCTCGTGCCCGACCCAGGGGTGCTTCGCCGCGAACTCGTCGAAGGTCGCGTAGACGAAGTCCCGGTTCGGCTTCGGGTACTCCACCTTCTCGAGCTCCGCCATCCGCTCGTCGTACTCCATGCCCTGCGCCTTCATCTCCGCGACCGCCTGCCCCTTCGCGCGGTCGAGCTGCTTCCACAGGATCGTGTCCGGGTCCTCGAGGATCGACTCGACCATCGAGAGCACGTCGAGCGCGTAGGTCTCCCGCTCGACGGGGATCTTCGGCAGCGTGTCGAGCAGGTAGAGCGCCAGCGTGTGGAACAGCGAGAAGTCTCGCTGGAGCCCGGGCGCGGTCCGGACGTACGCGCCGGGGTAGCCCTCGATCCGGTTCACCGTCAGGAGCCCCGCCGCGCGGAGCGTCCGGAACCGCTGGGCGGCGGTGCGCCGGTGGCGGGAGCGGACGTAGTCGTTGCCGTGCGAGCGGCCGATGATCTCCACCAGCCGTCCGTAGCCGCCGCCGACCTGGGTCGTCTCGCTCTGGAGCAGGTTCACGAGGAGGCCGAACGTCACCTCGAACCGGCTCTCCATGGCCTCCGGGACCTTCTCGCGCAGCCGCTCGAAGGTGCTCCGGTCCCAGTGGACGTACCCCTTCGCCGGGGGCTGCTTCTTGACGACCTTCTTCCCCGCCGCCGCCTTCTCCGAGAGCTTCTTGTTCTCGATGACGTGCTCGGGGGCCTGGGCGACGACGTACCCGCGATCGTCGAACCCCTTGCGCCCCGCCCGCCCGGAGATCTGGTGGAAGTCGCGGGCCGAGAGGAGGGCGGTCTTCTCCCCGTCGAACTTGCAGAGCTGGGTGAAGAGCACGGTGCGGATGGGGATGTTCACGCCCATGCCGAGCGTGTCGGTGCCCGAGACCACCTTGAGGAGCCCGCCCTGCGCGAGCTTCTCGACGAGCAGCCGGTACCGCGGGAGCAGGCCCGCGTGGTGGAGCCCGATCCCGTGGCGGAGGTGGCGCTGGAGGTCCTTGCCGTACGGCGAGTCGAACTTGACGCCGGCGAGCGCCTCGGCGATGCGGGCCTTCTCCTCCTTCGAGGAGAAGTTCGCGCTCATGAGGTTCTGCGCCTGCTCCGCCGCGGCGCGCTGGGTGAAGTTGACGAGGTAGATGGGCGCCTTGTTCGCCTGGACCAGGTCGTCGATCGTCTCGTGCAGCGGCGTCTCCCGGTACTCGAACTCGAGGGGCACCGGCCGGACGGCGCCGCGGACCGACGCGATCGGGCGGCCGGTGAGCTGGCCGAGCGACGCCTCGATGAGCTCGGTGTCGCCGAGCGTGGCCGACATGAGGAGGAACCGGGTCCGCGGCAGCGTGAGGAGCGGCACCTGCCAGGCCACTCCTCGGTCGCGGTCGCCGTAGTAGTGGAACTCGTCCATCACGACCGCGTCCACCCGCGGCGCGGCCTCGCGGACGGCGAGGTTCATGAGGATCTCGGCGGTGCAGCAGACGATCGG
>DASPMI010000019.1:0-56644 GCA_035627135.1 Anaeromyxobacter sp.
CTCGCTCTCACGGCCGCGGGCCGTTCCGCGTCCCGCGCGATCCGCGTCTGGGCCCGCGCGAGGACGAGCCGCATCACGTCGATCGCGCGCTGCCGCTCGCCGATCGTGCGCGTGGGTCTCCACCGGGGATCGCACTCGGCCGTGAGGAGCTCCCCGGCCTCGATGCTGGCGCACCGGAGGCACCGGTACACGACCTCGCCGTGCCGCTCGGCGTCCTCCAGGCCGTCGTGCTCGTCGTTGGCTGGGTTCATCCTCCCCTCCCTGGCGCCACCGGCCGAGGCGCGTTCGTTCCGTGGTCCGCCGGTTTGGCAGGCGCTAATGGTATTTGCAAGTGCTCATCCGGTCCCAGCCAAAGCGGCTGGCCGCGCTGGAGCTCCGCTACTCGACCTGGGCCCTCGCGCGGGCGAGCTCCCACGCGGCCGTCGCGAGCTGCCGGTACGCGGCGGCGGCGCGATTCGCGAGGAGCTCGGCCCGGGCGAGGTCGGACGTCCGGAGCGCCTGGGCCGCCGCGGTAAGGGCCGTTTCGGCCGCTCGCCGCGCGCGCTCGTAGTCGAGCACGCGGCGGATCAGATCACGCTGCAAGAACCTGCTGCTCGTCACTCCCGCTGATTCGGGCACCACGCCGAGCGTGGCGGCAGCGGACCCTCGAGCGGTCCTCGAGGTCATGGCTCCAATCCTGCGCGCCGGGCCTCACCCAACCCCGTCCTGAACGTTGCCCCCGCGCGCGCGAGGACGATTCCGGTACAGGAAGACGTCCAGGTGCGTGTTGTCCGTTGCCCCCGCGCGCGCGAGGACGATTCTACGGCGCGGATCTGACAGCCCGTGCAGGTGGCGGGGTCAAGCCGGCGAACGCGGACCGGCTCGCCTTGGCTCGGCGGGCGGGTCGACGTCGAGGAGGTCGTCTGCGGAGCGGTGCAGCCTGCGGTGCATCGCGATCACGAGATCGAGGCCAGCGGTCCGCTTCCCGTTGAGCACGTTCGTGATGGTGGGGTTCTTCATCGCGAGCGCGTCCGCGAGCTGCTGGTTCGTCCAGTCGCGCGTCCGCTTGTAGTGCCAGAGCCAGGCCCTGATCCGCTCACGGGTCGGTGCGTCGACGTTCTCGCGGGGCGGCATCTCTCCATTCTACAGCGGCTCGCCGGCGCGCCGCCAACAGATGTTGCGAGTGCTAAGTCGCGGTGCCGGGAGGGGCGTCCGCGTCGTCACGGCGGCGCCGCGGCGGGGCTCTCCGGCGCGGCAGGAGCGAGCCGGTCGACCACCTCGCAGATCGCGTCGAGGTCCACCGGCTTCACGAGGTGTGCGTCGAACCCGGCCTGGGCGGACGCGCGCCGGTCGGGCTCCTGCCCGTAGCCGGTGACCGCGACGAGCCGGAGGGCGCCGAGCCGCTCGCGGAGCCGCCGCGCCAGCTCGTAGCCGTCCATGACCGGCAGGCCCAGATCGAGCAGCGCGACCCGCGGCGGCGCCTCCTCGACGACGGCGAGCGCCGACGGCCCGTCGTACGCCACCTGGACCTCGTGGCCGCGGGAGCGGAGCACCTCGGCGAGCAGCTCGGCGGCGTCCACGTTGTCGTCCACCACGAGCACCGGGACGCGGGACCCGGCGCGGCGGGCGCGCTCGCTCGAGGGGGACGGGAGGCGCGTGCGGGGCGCGAGGGCCATCGGGAGCCAGACCGTGAAGGTGCTGCCCCGGCCGCGCCCCGCGCTCTCCGCCGAGATGCGCCCGCCGTGCAGATCCACGAGGCTCCGCACGATGGTGAGCCCGATCCCGAGCCCGCCGGGGGCGCGGTCGAGGTTCCGCTCGCCCTGCACGAACAGGTCGAAGATCCTCGGAAGGAGGGCCGGCGAGATGCCGATGCCGTCGTCCGTCACGGACAGCCGCACCTCGCGCTCCTCGCCCACCGCGCGCAGCACGATGCGGCCGCCCGGGTCCGTGTACTTGGCCGCGTTGGTGAGCAGGTTCGCCACGACCTGCGCGAGCCTGTGGGCGTCGCCGTCCAGCAGGAGCCCCTCGGCGGCGTCCACGTCGAGGGCGTGGCGGCGCTCCTCGAGCAGCGGGCTCGCCTGCTCCACGGCGTTCGAGATGACGTCGGCGAGCGCCACCGGCCTCCGCTCGAGGCGCACCTTCCCGCGGATCACGCGCGACACGTCGAGGAGGTCGTCCACGAGCCGGACGAGGTGCGCCACCTGCCGCTCGATCACCACCCGCTCGCGCTGGATCGCGGCGGGCGCGTGCGCCTTCATGAGCTCGAGCGCGGTCACGATCGGCGAGAGCGGATTGCGCAGCTCGTGCGAGAGCATGGCGATGAACTCGTCCTTCGCCCGGCTCACGCCCTCGGCGCTCGCGAGGACGTCGGCGAGCCGCCGCCGCTCCGCCTCGAGCTCGCTCCGCTTGCGCGCGTGGCAGAGCGCGAGGCCCGCGTGGGCCGCCAGATCCGCGAGCGTCTCCCGCTCGGCGGCCTCGAACGGGCGGCGGCCCGCGCGCCGCGAGGCGGTGAGCGCACCCTCCACCCGACCCTCGATCCGGAGGGGCACCGCGATGACGGCGCGACGGGCCTGCCCGTCCGGGCCGTCCGCGGGCTCCCTCCCCGCCGGGTGCCCCGTGCGGACTGCCTCGGCCGCGGCGTCGGCCTCCGCCGTGCGCGGATCCTCGGCGCCGCCGGCGCGCGGCGCCGGGTGGGCGGCGACCGGCGCCAGCACGCCGCCGGCGCTCAGATCCCACATGGTGAACCGCGACTCGAGCGTCGCGGCCCCGCGCTGCGCCACCGCGCGCCGCACCTCCGCGAGATCGCCCTGCGCCTCCGAGAAGGCCCGCGCCGCGTCGGCGAGCTGCGCGTGGCGGCGGGCCGCGCGGCGCTCCTGCGCCGCGAGCCGCTGATAGGCGAGGGAGACCGCGACGCGGTCGGCCAGGCCCTCGAGGAGCAGGCGATCGTCGGCGGAGTAGGGCGAGTGCGCGCGGTGGCGGAGGACGGCCAGCACCCCGAACGGCGCGCCCGCGACGCGCAGGGGCGCGGCCAGCAGCGCGTGCACCGGGTGCGCGCGCAGCCATGCGGCCGCCGCCGGCGTGCGGGCCTCGACGGCGGCGGGCTCGAGCACGGCGTGGAACAGGGTGTCGTCCGAGGCCAGCACGTCCGCCCGGATCCGCTCCGCGAGCGCGCGGCCCGCGTCGGGGAGCTCCGCGAGCATGGCGCGCGCGGCCGGATCGGGGTGGTGGAGGTGCGTCCAGAGACCGGCCTCGCCGTCGACGGGCAGCAGATCCAGGAAGCACGGATCGCCGAGCGCCTCGGTCACGGTGCGCGCCGCGGCGACGAGGAGCGCGGTCCGATCGGGCCCCGCCTCGAGGAGCCGGGCGCTGGCCTCCGCGAGCGTCACGAGGCGCTTGCGCGCGGTGAGGGCCGCGTCCACGAGCCGGGTCCGCTCGAGGGCCTGCCCCACCTCGCGCGCCAGCCCCGCGAGCGCGCTCCGCTCCTGCTCGTCGAAGCTCCCGGCCTCCTGGAACCGCAGGAGGAGCGCGCCGCCGATCCCGGCGCCTGCGGGCACGGGGAGGCACGCCAGCGCCGCGGGGCCGGCGCCCGGGCCGGCCTCGGTGAGGTAGAGCGGCTCCCCGCACCGGATGGCGCGGGCGGCGGGGAAGGGGTCCGACAGCGGGAACGTGGTGAGGCTCGACGGCGCCGCGCCGGGCGGCCCCTCCGAGGTGAGCAGCAGGTGCCGGCCGTCGTCGGTGGGGACCGCGAACGCCGCGCCGTCCGCGCCGGCTCCGGCGAGGTGGTGCACGACGCGCTGGACGAGATCGGTCGCGCTCGACGCGCCCGCGAGGACCTCCCCGAGCGGCGCCCCCGCGAATGCGGCCTCGATGTCCCGCCTGCCCCGCACCCGTCCTCCTCCCGCCGCGAGGACTAGTAGTCACCGGGGCGTGGGGGAGGAGTTGCCCGGATGGGCGCGGACCCCAGGAGCCGGCCGGGAGCGCGGCGCCGAGGGGGCTTGACTTCAGGTGAGATCGGGCCCGCGCGCCGTCACTCGTCGCCGGGCGGCCGGTACTCGGCCGGCGGGCGCGCGTCCTCGCCGAAGAAGAACTGCTCCGCCTGGGCGTAGAGGATCGCGGTCGTGCGCGGATCGCCCGGCGCGAGCCGGTACTCGTTCAGCACCATCTTGAAGTGGTCGAGCCACATCTTCCACGCGTCCGCGGAGATGGAGTCGTAGATCCGCTGCCCGAGCTCGTTGGGGAACGGCTTGAAGGTCAGGGCGGGCAGCTCGCGGCCGAGCTTCTTGCAGTGGACCATCCGCGCCATCCCGATCTCCTTGCGCCGGGGAGGGAGAGCCGGCGCGCCGGAAACATATGCGAAACCGGGGCCCCGCGCACGCGGCTCTTCGCGTGGGGAGGCGGGCGGGGGCGGAGCGCGCGGCGCCGCGGAGCCGCGCGCCCCCTGGGGGCGCCCACGCAGCCGGGGGCGCAGCCCCCGTCCTCAGGACAGGAGCGAGGTCGGCGAGACGGCCAGCGCCTTGGCCAGGGACTCCAGGGTGTCGAGCGGCGGTGTGCGCTGCCCGCGCTCGAGCATGGAGATGTACGAGACGGAGAGGCCCGCCTTGGCGGCGAGCGCTTCCTGCGAGAGCTTGCGACGGAGACGCTCGCTCTTGAGGTTCGAAGCGAACTTGTCGGCGAGACCGGCCATGGTGACTCCCTGCTGCTTCACGGTTGGTGATAGGAGAGCAATCTCACTACGAGTGCCTCCTGCACTGAGAGAGATAGCACTTCGAGCGTGGGCAGAATGTCCCGTGTTCATCCGACCATCGGTGGAGGTGCGGAGCGACGCCCGCGGTGCGCCGGCGGCGGCGATGCGTGAAAGGCCTGTCTAAATCGTTTGCCGTGGCGGTCGCGGCGCGCGTGACGCCGGAGACGCGACGTCCCTCATTCACGGCTCGTGAGATCGCCGCCCGCCCGCAGGAGCACCGCCCGCACCGGGGCGCCGCGCCGCACGCGGGCCGTGCCTGCAGGGAGCACGGCGAGGGCGTCGGCGCCGGAGAGCGAGGAGAGATCACCACTTCGCTGTGTGTGCAGCGGAGTCGCCCACGGCAAGCCCGCAACCTCGGGGGGTGGGCCGAGGCGTACGCGTTGGTACGCCTCCAGCGCGGGTGGCTTCTCCTGCGCCTCCGCCAGCCGGACCCATGCGTGCACGCGGCCGTCCCCCGCGAGCCCGGCGCGGGCCCGCAGGGCGGGGCGGACGAACAGCTCGAACGTCACGAGCGCGCTCGCGGGGTTTCCGGGGAGCCCGAACACCGCGACCTCGCCCCATGTACCGAACGTGAACGGCTTCCCGGGCCGCATCGCGACGCGCCAGAAGGCGAGGCGTGCGCCGGCGCGCTGGAGCGCGCGCCGGACGTGGTCGCGGGGGCCGACGGAGACACCGCCGATGGTGAGGAGCACGTCCGCCCCGCGCGCTGCGCGGAGCGCGCGCGCCAGGGCGGCCGGGGCGTCGGGCGCGATGGCCAGCACCCGGGGGTCGCCCCCCGCGTCCCGCACCGCCGCCGCCAGGGCGGCCGCGTTGGACTCGCGGATCTGGCCGGGCCCCGGGCGCCGACCCGGCGGCGCGAGCTCGTCGCCGGTCGGCAGGATGGCGACCCGCGGCCGGCGGCGGACGGGGACCGACCGGAGGCCGAGGGCGGCGGCGAGCCCCACGGCGGCGGGGTCCACGGGCGCACCGGCGGGGAGCGCGACGGCGCCGGCCCGCAGATCGGAGCCGGCGGCGCGTACGAACTGGCCCGGCGCGACGGCGCGCCCGAAGCGGACCGTCCCGCCGCGCGCGCGCGTCTCCTCCTGCATCTCGACCGCGTCGGCGCCGGCCGGCAGGGGCGCGCCCGTGGTGATCCGGCAGCACGCGCCGCGCGGGAGCGGCGGCGGCAGGCCTCGGCCGGCGAACACCTCGAACGCGACGGGGAGCGCCACGCCCGGCGCCGACGCGTCGGCGGCGCGGACGGCGAAGCCGTCCATCGTCGAGGCGGCGAACGGCGGGAGGTCCTCCCCCGCCACGAGATCCGCGGCGAGGGCGCGGCCGAGGGCGTCGGCCGGGGCGACGCGCTCGATGGGGAGCGGCGCGAGGCGGGCCACGGCGGCCAGCAACCGCGCGCGCGCGGACGCAGGGGTGAGCACCCGGGGAAGATAGCGCCCGCCGCCCCGACCCGCGAGAAGCACGTGCGCGCGCGCGCCCCGCGTGTACACTCCGCCCCCCATGGCCCGAGACCAAGCCTCCGAGCTCCGCACCGTCCTCCTCACCGAGCTGCGCCGCGCCCCGGGCAGGCCGATCTCGGTCCAGGAGATCATGTCGCGCGCGCACATCCACCCGGGCGAGCGGACGGCGGTGAAGCGCGCCCTCCGCGACCTGGCGCGCGAGGGCATCCTCCTCCGCGACGCCAAGCGGTTTCGGCTCCCGGGCGCTCCGGGCGCGAGCCAGGGCGGCCCCGGGCGCGCCGACGGCGCGCCGGAGCGCCAGGGCCCGCGGCTCGGCGCCCGGCCGCTGCTCCGCGGCGGCAAGAAGGGCGAGGTGCTGGGGACGCTCAAGAAGCACCGGGACGGGTTCGGGTTCGTGGCGCGCCTCGATCGCAAGGGCGACGACGTGTTCCTCCCGCCCGACGAGGCGGCGCGCGCGCTCGACGGCGATCTGGTGCGGGTCGAGATCGTCCCGGCGCGCGGCGGGCGCACCGCAGGGCGGCTCGTCGAGGTGGTCGAGCGGCGGCGGCGCCTCCTCATCGGCACGTACCACGCGCGCGGTCGCGCGAGCTTCGTCGTGCCGGCGGACGCCGAGCTCTCGGAGCAGGTCCCCGTGCCGGAGACCGACCGCGCGCGCGACGGAGAGGTGGTGAAGGTGGCGCTCGATCCGGGGTCCGCGCGCCTCGTGGGCGAAGTGGTGGAGGCCATCGGGCGGCCGGGCGAGCCGCGCGTCGAGGTGCTGCGCGTCGCGTACGCGCGGGGGTTCGGCGACGTCTTCCCCGACGAGGTCCGCGCGGAGGCCGAGGCGACGCCCGACCACGTGACCGCCGACGACCGCGCCGGGCGCCGCGATCTCACCCACCTGCCGCTCGTCACGATCGACGGCGAGGACGCGCGCGACTTCGACGACGCGGTCTACGTGGAGCGGCTCCCGCCCGGCAAGGGCAAGGGGGCCTTCCGCCTGGTGGTCGCGATCGCCGACGTCGCCCACTACGTGCGCACGGGCCGGCCGCTCGACGTCGAGGCGGCGCGGCGCGGGACCAGCGTCTACTTCCCGGCGCAGGTCCTGCCCATGCTCCCGGAGCGGCTCTCGAACGGGATCTGCTCGCTCAACCCCGAGGTCGACCGCCTCTGCATGGTCGCCGACCTCACCCTCGACGCGCACGGCCACACCACCGCGACGGAGGTGTACGAGGGCGTGATGCGGAGCGCGGCGCGCTGCACGTACACCGAGGTCGCGCGGGTGCTCGCGGGGGAGCGCGTGCCCGGCCGCGAGGCGTTCCGGCCCATGTTCGAGCTCATGGGCCAGCTCCAGCAGAAGCTGACGGCGATGCGGCGCGCGCGCGGCGCGCTCGACTTCGACCTGCCCGAGGCGAAGATCGTCCTCGACGCCGAGGGCCGGATCACGAACATCGAGAAGCGCCCGCGCAACCAGGCCCACCGCGTGGTCGAGGAGTTCATGCTCGCGGCCAACGAGGCGGTCGCGCGGTGGTTCGGGGCGCGCGAGCTGCCGACCATCTACCGCGTGCACGGCCTCCCCGACGAGGAGAAGCTGGCCGCGTTCCTGGAGCTCGCGGCGCAGCACGGGTTCGGCGTCCCCGAGCTCCCGCCGGATCCGCGGGAGCTGAACGCGCTGCTCGGGCAGCTCCAGGGCCACGCCCAGCAGCGCGCCCTCAACCAGCTCCTCCTCCGCGCGATGATGCAGGCGGTCTACGCGCCGGAGAACATCGGCCACTACGGGCTGGCCGCCGAGCACTACCTCCACTTCACCTCGCCGATCCGCCGCTACCCGGACCTCGTGGTCCACCGGCTCTTGAAGGAGGAGTGGGCCGCACGCCAGGGGAGGACGGTGAAGCGGACGCCGGCGCAGGCGCTCGAGGAGATCGCGGCGCTCTCCTCGGAGCGCGAGCGCGCGGCGATGGAGGCCGAGCGCGAGATCGCCGGGTACTACGCGGCGCTGCTCATGAACGACCGGATCGGCGAGGCGTTCGACGGCGTCGTGTCGGCGGTGACCGAGTTCGGCTTCTTCGTGGAGCTCCGGCCGATGTTCGTGGAGGGCCTGGTCCGGGCCGAGGACCTCGGGGGTGCGTTCGAGCTCGATCCGGTCCGGCACGCGCTCGTGGACGTCGCGGGCGGCGCCGCGTTCCGCGTCGGCGACGACGTCCGGGTCGAGGTCGCGAACGCGAGCCCGGCGCGCCGGCAGGTGACGCTCCGGCTCCTCTCCGCGGCGGGGCAGGCCGCGGGGGACGCCGCCGGCGCGCCGGCGCCGCGGCGGCGGTCGCGGCGCGGCGCGGCGCGGGACGAGCGCGCCGGGCGCGGGAAGCGTCCGGAGCGGCGCGCGGGGAGGCCGGAGCCCCGGAAGGCGCAGCGCAAGGGGCGCGGTCCGAAGGGCCCGCCGCCGCGCGGCGCGAAGCGCGGAGGGAAGGCGGGCGGGCGGCGCGGCCGGCGGTAGATCGGCCGCTCAGCGCCCGGTCGCCATCGCGCGCGCGATCGCGTCGGCGATCTCCGAATCGCCGGGCGCGAGCGTGAGCGCGCTGCGCAGGAGCTTCAGCGCCTGGTGGTGGTTCTTTTCCTGGAGCTCGACCAGCGCGAGCTGGAACAGCGTGTCGGCCTCGGCCGAGCGCGGGCGCGCCGTCGCGCCGCGCCAGCCGACGCCCGCGCCGACGAAGTCGGGGACGGGGGTGCTGGTCCGGCGGGCGGGGTCGACCCCGCTCCAGCTCGGGGGCGGTGCGGCGCGGGTCGGGAGGGGCGGCGGGACGGCGGCCGCGGTGCGGTCGGGCGGGGGCGTCTGCGCCCGTGCGGGCGCACCGACGGGGAGGGGCTCCGGGTCGGGCTCGAGGTCCGCCGCCGTCAGGATCGTGGGCGGCGCCATCGGGCGCGGCTCGCCCAGGATCTCCCGCCACCGCACCGGGTGCGCGGACGCCGCGCGCGAGAGCGTGAGGTAGCCCTGCGCCAGGAGCGCGAAGAAGCTCCGCTGCATGCGGGGCCAGCGGCCGGCGAACGACGCCCGGAGCTCGGCGACCTTGATCCCCGCCCACACCTTGCGCAGGACCGCGATCTCGTCGTCGCCGAAGTCGGCGAGGCGCGGCGGCGCCCCGAGGAAGACCATCGCGTCCACCGCCACCTTCTCGTGGAGGCGGCGGCCGGTGCCGAACAGCTCGGGCGTCGTCTGCCGGAGCGTCTCCATCCAGCGCGCGGCCTCGCCGAGGCACTCGGGCGTGAACGCGATGCCCACGCGCCATGGAGGGCGAGGGCTGACCCAGGCGACTCGTCCCCCGATGCGCAGGCTCGACCCGACGCGCGGCGCCGAGAGCGTCAGCGCGACCGCCGCGCCCCGCTCCGGCGCCGTGGGCAGCACCACCTGGCACCCGCGCGCGCCGATGTCCTCGGTCGTGGTCTCCACCTTGCCGGTGGGAGAGGCCACGTGCGCCCGGCAGCGGACCGGGTCCCGAGGGACTCGGCGTGGATTGTCGAGGTACTCGGGCATCCCCGCACATCGTAGACCAGAAAGGGGCGAGGGGGAGCCACATCACCACAGGACACCAGCTCAGCGGATGGTTCCTCCCATCGTCACGGAGAGCAGGGCGGCGAGGCCCACCAGGAGCACGCAGAGCGCGAGCGCGGCGTTGACGAGGATGGGGAACGCGCGCGCCGCCCGGCCCGGCTCACGGCCGAGCTGGGCGAGGGCGGCGAACCACCGGTGGAGGACGTACGCGAGCGCGACCCAGGCCAGCGCCAGCAGCGGTCCCCTCCGGAGATCGTGCGAGAGATCGACGAGGAGCTGCGTCGGACCGGGCAAGGCGCCGCCGACGTCCTTGAGCGCCTTCTCCAGCATGGGCACGAGCCACCACAGGGCGACGACGAGGACGAGGACGAGCGCGCCGTGGCCGATCCAGGCGCGCGCCGAGCGCCGTGCGGTCGCGCGCCACGACGAGAGGAGGGCCGGCCCGAGCTGCCATCCTTCGCGCCGGTGCCGCGCGGCGAGCACGAACAGCCAGGGGACGGCGAGGAACGTGCCGAGCCAGACCCACCCGCCCGCGCCGGCGCCGAGGGACACCGCCGCGACGGCGCCCGCGATCCAGGGCGCCAGCAGGAGCGCCAGGATCCAGGCGCGCCGCGCGCCCGCGGAGAGGCTGGGCAGCCGGGCCGCGTCGCCGATGCAGCGCGCCGTCCACAAGGCGTTTCCGACCAGGGCGATGGCGAGGCACACGATCGAGAGCACCGCGTCTCCTTCCGTCCACCCCGGGGCGGGGTCCGTCTCCGTAGCACATCCCGGCGCGGCCCGGGTCGCCGGCGTTGACGGAGCTCGCCCGGGCTGGAATGGTCGCCGCATGGACCGCACCTACGCTGGCGTCCGCTCCGCGTCGGCCGCTACATTCCTCTCCGTCGCGCTGGCCTGCGCCACGGCGCCTTCCGCGCCCGCGCAGGCGCGCAGCGAGGAGGAGCCCATCGCCGCCCGGTCGAAGCCCGCGTCCGTGAGCGCGCGCTCCGGCCTCCCCGCGCCGGGCGCCGGCGGCGCGGCGCGGCCGGCCGGCGCGCCCGGCGGGCTCCGCGTGCTCGACTGGGCCGGGTTCCGGGCCGCGCTCTCCTACACGCTCGACGACGCGCAACCCTCGCACCTCGAGCACTACGACGCGCTCCAGGCGACCGGCGTCCGGATGACCTTCTACGTGAGCAACGTGACCGCGGCGGGCGCGCCCGCGTTCTGGCGCCGCGTGGTCGCCGACGGCCACGAGCTCGGCAACCACACCGCGCACCACTGCCACGCCTCGTTCGGCGAGGATCCGGTCCTCACCGGCTGCGCCTTCGGGGCGCTGCCGGCGGAGGCCACCGTGGACTCCGAGCTCGACGACGTCTCGGCGTTCATCACCGGCGTCGCCGGCCAGCGGGGCGTCTGGACCATGGCGTCGCCGTACGGCGACGCGAACTGGGACGCGCACGCCGCGCACCGCTTCCTCGCCAACCGCGACGTGTTCCGGGGCATGGTCGCCCCGGGCGACGCGACGGATCCGTTCCACCTCCCGGCCTACATGCCCGGCCCGCCGGAGCACGGCGGGATCCCCGCGACGCAGGCGGCGCTCGACGCCGTGGTGGACGAGGCGCGCGCCGGGGGGAAGTGGGCCATCCTCGTGCTGCACAGCCTCGGCCCGACGAGCCAGAGCTGGTACGGCCTCCTGGACGTGCGCGAGCTCCTCGGGAACGTCGGGCGGGTGAAGGCCGCGGGCGACGTGTGGGCCGACTCGGTCGTGAACGTCGCCGCGTACTGGCGCGCGCAGAAGCTGTTCGCGGCGCTCGTGCCCGCGGTCGCGGACGGGCGGACCACGTGGCGCTGGGAGCTGCCCGCGAGGTTCCCGGAGGGGAAGTTCCTGCGCGTGCGCGTGGACGGCGGGACGCTCACGCAGGCGGGCGCCGAGGTGCCGTGGGACGAGCACGGGTACTACGAGATCGCGCTCGACGCGAGGGAGCTCACGCTGGCGCCGGAGCCGGTCCGCGCTTCCGCCGCGCCTCCCCATGGTACGTCGTTGGCGCCGAGCGTGAAGCCGGATGCGAAATCGGGAGCGGGCGCGGCCTCGGAGACCGGCGACGGGGCGACGGGGACGCGAACGTCGACGGGTCAGGGGCCGGGCGACGATCCGGCGAGCGTCTGCTCACCCAGCGTGTAGCTCCCGGCCGCCTTGGCGAGGCTGATGGCGAGCTCGTGCGCCTGCGCCGAGAGGTCGTTCAGCAGCTGCGCGGCGTCCCGGTTGGACTCGGTGGCGCGCTGGAGGTTGTGGAGCGCCTGGGAGACCTGGCTCACGCCGGCCTGGTGCTGCCGCGCCGAGCCCTCCACCCGGCGCATGAGCCCGACCGCGTCGTGGACGGTCACGCCGAGCTGCCGTCGATGCGGCGGACCTTCTCGCCGAGCGAGCTCGTCGCCTGGGCGGCCCGGTCGAGCGAGCCGCAGATGGTGGTCATCGCGTTCACGGCCGCCTCGGCGGCGTGCCCGCCCTCCTCGACGACCGCCGCCGTCACTCGCCCTGCTTGATGAGCTCGGCCGCGCGGTCGGCCGAGAGGGCCGACGTCTGGGCCATCTCGGTCATCGTGTTCGCGGTCTCCGTGACGGCGGCGAGCTGCTCGGTCGTGGCGGAGGAGAGCTGGCTCGACGTGCCCTGGAGGCTCACGCGGCGCCGAGATCGCCGCCGACGAGCGAGGTCGCCTCGCTCGCCTCGCCGCGCGCCAGCGCCCGCATCGCCGCGGCGAGCGACCGGAGGCGCCCGCGCAGCTCGGCGACGGCGCGCGCGCAGCTTTCGTCGGGCGGCGCCTCGGGGTTCGCGAGCTCCCCGGCGCTCAGCCGCGCCACCGCCTCGACCCCGGTCCGCACCTCGTGCGCGAGGCGCCAGCTCACGCCGGCGCCGAGGAGGACGAGCGCCGCCGCGGCGGCCGCGAGGGAGAGCCCGAACGCGGGGGCGAGCGCATGGCGTCGGGGCGGGGAGGCTCATGCGTCTCGGGGCTCCAGGAGAAAACCAGCGGCGCAGGCCTCGTCGGACGCGAGGCGCTCGCCCGTGCCGCGGTGGCGTCGAGCATAGGTCCACGGATCGGAGCCGTCCACGTGGGGAGAACCGCCCACATCGCGGTGCGTGACTCCCCGTGCGCGGACGGGGACGGCTGCTCGCGATGCGCTCTCGACTCCAAGCCCCGTCGCCTCCCTGCGCCCACCCGCGGGGGCGGTGTGGGCCCTCGGCGCAGTGGGTCTGCGAGGACCGAGGCCGCGGGTGCGAACGAGCGACGTCGACTGCGCCCGAACGGACGGTGTATGGGTGGCCGGTCGGTCCCCGGCCGCGGCGAGGAGCCCAGATGCTCGGAACGATCAAGTTCAAGATGATCGTCGTCATCGCGATCACCGTCGGGCTCGGCGCGCTCGCGGTCACCTGGCGGTTCCAGCGCGTGTACGAGGACAACGTGCGGCTGCTCTCGCGCGAGTCGATCCGGAGCGCGGCGGCGGCGTTCGGGGATCTCGAGCGGACGAGCACCGATCTGATGGTCGCGTCGCTGACGGCCTTCCTGCGCGACCCTGCGATCGCGCCTGCGGTCGCGGCGAAGGATCACGACAGGCTCGTCGCGATCTCGACCCCGACGTTCGTGGACTACAAGGCCCGCTACGGCCTGACCAACTGGAACTGGTGGGAGAAGGAGCCGGACGGTGAGGCCGCGCCCCGGGCGCTGCGGAACATCGCCCGCGTCCAGCGGCCCGAGAAATTCGGCGACCTGGTCGAGCGGACCGCCACCCAGCGGATCGCGGCCGAGAAGAAGCTCGTGACGGGGCTCGATCTCGGGTTCACGGGGCTGGCGCTCCGGGCGCTGCTCCCGGTCGAGCAGGACGGGAGGATCGTCGGCTACGTCGAGTGGGGCCTGGAGCTCAAGACGTTCCTCGAGCGGATGAAGAAGCTCTCCGGCGACGAGTACGGCCTCGTCGTCGAGAAGTGGGCCATGAACCGCGAGCAGTGGGCCTCGACCAGGAAGCACCTCGGCGATCGCGACAACTGGGACGACATGAAGGACCTCCTCCTCGTCCAGGACACGGCCCAGGACCCGACCATCTTCCAGCACGAGGGGACGATCGCGGACGTGCCCGAGGACGGGGAGGCGCTCGAGGTCCGGGAGCGGAACGGGCGCACGTACTCTCGCGGCGTGTTCCCGATCTCGGACATGGCCGGCCGGAGGATCGGGGCGATCTTCGTCCTGCACGACCTCACGGCGCTCCAGTCCGAGATGAGCGAGTCCCGCCAGCACGCCATCGTCACGATGGTCGTGCTCATGGCCGTCCTGGCGCTCGTGCTCATCGGCGTCTTCCAGGCGCTGGTGGTCCGCCGGCTCGAGCGGATGACCAGGGTGGCGACGCGCGTCGTGGGCGGCGAGTTCGACCTCGAGGTGGTCCCCGCCGCGGGCGACGAGATCGGCGCGTTCGAGACGCTCTTCGAGCAGTTCCGGGTCCTCTTCGTGGCCCTGCTGGAGCAGACGCAGGGCGAGGAGCGCTCCAGGGACGAGCGCGCGGGCCGGGGGAGCTGACGATGGGCCTGACCTACGAGGCCAAGCGCAAGGTGGAGCAGGTCATCGCGGAGCGCGGGCTGAACGCGGCCGAGGTGAAGGGAAAGCTCTCGCTCAGGTCGGGGATGCTGCTCGCGTTCGTCAAGCCGGACTCGCCGGACGATCCTGTGAAGCTCGAGAAGCTCCGCGCCGCGGCGCGGGAGCTGCTCCAGATCGAGCTCTGAGGCGCAGCCCGTTCCAAACGACCGCGGGGCGGCTCGCGCCGCCCCGCAGGAAACCAGCGGGTTGCTTCGAAGCGCCTAGTTCTCGCCGCGCCCGCGCACGCCCTTGACGTTGGCGGAGAGCGCCTTGGCGGGCTCCTTCGGGCGGAGCGCGCGGGTGGCCTTGC
Organism: Anaeromyxobacter sp.; assembly: GCA_035627135.1. Classification (GTDB taxonomy): domain Bacteria; phylum Myxococcota; class Myxococcia; order Myxococcales; family Anaeromyxobacteraceae; genus Anaeromyxobacter. The sequence goes on from DASPMI010000019.1 coordinate 14,609, forward strand.
CGGCGAGCCACAGCTCGGACTCGCCGAGCGTCTTGAGCTCCTTCTGGAGCTTCTGCTGGTAGTCGGGCGCGCCGCAGACCTTGAGGACGCGGGCGGTCTCCTTGCCCGTCTTCACCCGGCTGTAGAGGTTCTTGAAGACCGGGAGGACGGCCTCCTTGAACTTCGGGCGCCAGTCGAGCGCGCCGCGCTGCGCGGTGGCGGAGCAGTTCGAGTACATCCAGTCCATGCCGTTCTCGTCCACGAGGCGGATGAGGCTCTGGGTCAGCTCCTCGACCGTCTCGTTGAACGCCTCGCTGGGCGAGTGGCCGTTCTTCCGGAGCACCTCGTACTGCGCATCCATGATGCCGGCCAGGGCGCCCATGAGCACGCCGCGCTCGCCGGTGAGGTCGCTGTAGACCTCCTGCTGGAACGTCGTCGGGAACAGGTAGCCCGAGCCGACCGCGATGCCGAGCGCGAGGCACCGCTCGCGGGCGCGCCCGGTGAAGTCCTGGGCGACGGCGAAGCTCGAGTTGATGCCGGCGCCGGAGAGGAAGTTGCGCCGCACGTTGAGGCCCGAGCCCTTGGGCGCGACCATGATCACGTCGACGTTCTTCGGCGGGATGACCTTGGTCTGGTCCTTGTAGACGATCGAGAAGCCGTGGCTGAAGTACAGCGCCTTGCCGGGCGCGAGGCACTTCTTGATCTTCGGCCAGATGATCCGCTGGGCGGCGTCGGACACCAGCATCTGGATGATCGTGGCCTTCTTCGCGGCCTCCTCCACGTCGAAGAGCGTCTCGCCCGGCACCCAGCCGTCCTCGACGGCCCGATCCCAGTCCTTCTGGAACTTCTTGGACTGGCCGATGATCACCTTGAAGCCGTTGTCCTTCATGTTGAGCGCCTGGGCGGGCCCCTGGACGCCGTAGCCGATGACCGCGATGACCTCGTCCTTGAGGACCTCGCGCGCCTTCGCCATCGGGAACTCGTCGCGGGTGATGACCTCTTCCTTCACTCCGCCAAAGTCGATGATCGCCATCTGTGGCTCTCCTGTTGCGGCTTCCGGTGACCGCGGGTTGGAAAATCGGGGGCGTAGACTGGCATGGCGACCGTCATCCGGCAAGGGGCGCGGCGCCGGATTTCCGGGTCACATGGACCACGGCTCCGCGTGCACGTCGGTCTCGTCGGACCAGCGCCGCTGGAGCGCGAGGAGCTCGTCCCGGAGGTCGGCAGGCAGCGGCCGCGTGGCGCCCTGAACCGCCGCGAGGAGGGCCCGCAGGTGCTCGGGGCGGATCGTCGCCCCGATCGTCGCTTGGACCTGCGGGAAGCCGAGCGCGTAGCGGGCGCAGAACTCCGGCCAGCTCGCGCAGCCGGAGCGCTCGAAGAGCGGCGCCACCTCGGCCGCGCGCTCCTGGAGGTACGGCTTCCACGCCGCGCCGGGCACGTCCCGCAGGCGGTGGACGTCGCCCCCGCCCACCGTCCGCAGCGCCAGGATCGGCGTGCCGCGGGCGAGGAGCTCGTCCCAGAGCGCGTTGCTCGCGAACCGCTGGAGCGGGTTCAGGTAGAAGATGAAGCCGTCCACGACGCCGTCGAGGTGCCCATGCCGCAGGGCGTCGAGCGGTCCGGCGCTCGTCCAGGGGAAGACCTCGAGGACGAGGCTCCGCACGAGCCCCTCCTCCCGGAGCCGCCGGAGCTCGCCGCGGCACGGCCCGCCCCTCCAGAGCTCGTCGGCGAGCGGTCCGCCCAGGCAGAGCTGGCCCATGTCCATGTGATCGAGGCCGAGCGCGTCGAGCTGGAGCCGGACCTGATCGCGGAGCTCGGCCATGCTGCTCCAGCCGATCTTGTAGACGAGCTTCGGGACCCGGGCGCGATCCGCGTCGAACGCCTCGCGCAGCACGGCGAGGGCGTCGCCGTAGGTGTGGCTGGTGTGGAACCAGACGCCCGCCTCCATGGCGGCGCGCGCCATCCGCACGCGGTCCGCGCGCGGGAGCTGCGCGTCGCCGAGGCGCGTGGTGCCGTATACGAAGCGGGAGATGCCGAGGCGCGGGTTCTCGCCGGGTGCGGGGGGCATCACCTGATCGTAGTCGGGACCACCGGTGCGGCGCACGCCCGCTAGAGTGGCGCCCGGGGGGGACCGATGGCGCCGACGTCGAATGGAGCGCCTTCCCGGCGGCGAGGGAGGCGCGGAGCGGGCGCCCGAGCAGCCCGCGACGCTCGGGATCACGCCCTTGCCCGCCGGGACCCCGTGCTCGGATGCGCCGTGCCTTGGTCCCGTGACGTGCAGCGGGCCCCGAACGAGCGGGCCGCCACTGTGCCTCTGCTCGGCTCCTCCTCCGCCGGACCCCAGCGCCATCGCGCCGCCGCTCGACCCGACCACGACCGCGACGATGGAGGACGTCGCGGGTTTCCTGCTCGGGCCTGTCCCGAGCGTCACGATCACGACGCCCGCCGGGCGCTCGTACGCGGTCAGCGAAGCGAGGAGCGCGGAACCGGCGTGAGCCGACCCTCTGAGGAAGACCAGGCTGACGACGACCACCACTGCGACCTGGACCTCCGGGGCGAGCCGAGCGACGAGCGTCACGACGAACGTTTGGTCCCGCGCGTCAGCAGACTCGCTGGAAGCCGTGGCGACCACGACGAGCGCCGGAGGGCGCCAGGTCACAGCCCACCTCGACGGACTCGGGCGTCCGGTGGAGGTGACGAGCGTGGGGCGTCATCCCGTCGTCCTTTCTTACGACTCCTCGGGGCGGATCAGCGGTGTCGCTCAAGCGAACCGGCAGTGGACGATCACCTATGCCGACTCGTCGCGACGCGCGACGCTGACCGATCCCATCGGGCGGTCGACCACGATCGAGTTCGACGGGGCCGGCCGGCCCGTGGCCGCCGAGCTGCCCGGAGGACGACGGCTCGCCCAGCAATGGTACGCGGACGGTGAGCCCTGGACGATCGCTCCCCCTGGGAGAGACCCTCACGCATTCGGCTTCGACGGTTCGTCCGGCCTCGTCGGTCGTTACACCCCGCCCGCGCTGGAGGATGGGTCGAGACGGGCTGCCGGATGCCGAGCTCCGGCGCCCTTCGACTCTGCCGACTTCGGCGTGATCGCTCAGGGCGACAGGGAACGCGAAGCGCGTTGTTCGACGACGAGCTACCCGCCCCGCCCCGCCGTCGTCGCGAGCTCGATGAGCGCCTCGAGCGCGTTGGTCGTCGTGAGCAGGCCGACGAGGTCGCCCTTGTCGTTCAGCACGAGCACGCCGTCGAGCTTCCGGTCGTGGAGCAGGCGCGCCGCGTCGGCGAGCGGGGTCGCGGGCGTGACCGTGTGCGGGTCCCGGTTCATCGCCGCCTTCACCGGCGTGCGCGACAGGAGGTAGTGCAGCTCCCACTGATCGAGCGAGGTCGCCTTCGCGGGCATGTAGCCGAGGAGCATCTTCTCGGTGACGAGCCCGACGAGGCGGCCGGCCCGCATCACGGGGAGGCGGCGGATGTTCCTCTCCTTGAGGAGGTGAATCGCCTCCAGCACCGTGGCGTCCTCCTCCACGGTCACCGGGTTCGGCGTCATCCAGTCGCCCACGGTCAGCTTCTTCGTCGGCATGGTCACATCCCCAGGTAGGCCTTCTTCACGTGCGCGTCGGCGAGCAGCGCCGCGCCGGTGCCGGTGAGGGCGACGCGCCCGCGCTCGAGCACGTAGGCCCGGCTCGAGATCCGGAGCGACTGGTGCGCGTTCTGCTCGACGAGCAGCACCGTCGTCCCCTGGCGGTTGATCTCGCCGATTACCTCGAAGATGTGGCGGGTGAGGAGCGGCGAGAGCCCGAGCGACGGCTCGTCGAGGAGGAGGAGCTTCGGGTTGCCCATGAGCCCGCGGGCGATGGCGAGCATCTGCTGCTCGCCGCCGGAGAGCGTGCCGCCGAGCTGGCCGCGGCGCTCGGCGAGGCGCGGGAACAGCGCGAACGCCTTCTCGAGGTTCCGGGCGCGCTCGCGCCGGAGCGCGGGCAGGAACGAGCCCATGCGCAGGTTCTCGAGCACGGTGAGCTCGGGGAAGATGCGCCGGCCCTCGGGGACGTGCACGATCCCGAGCGCCACCACCTCGTGCGCCGCGAGCCGTCCGAGGTCCGCCCCCTCGAACTCGATCCGCCCGGCGCCGGGGCGCACGAGGCGCGAGACGTTGCGCAGCAGCGTGGACTTGCCGGCGCCGTTCGCCCCGAGGACCGAGACGACCTCGCCGGCCTTCACCTCGAGATCCACGTCCCAGAGGACCCGCAGGTCGCCGTAGGCGAACGAGAGCCCCTCGATCCGGAGCATCATGGGGCCTCCCCGAGGTAGGCCGCGACCACCTCCCGGTTCTCCACCACCTGCGCCGGCGTGCCCTCGGCCAGCTTCTCTCCGGAGTTGAGCACCACCACGCGATCCGAGATCCGCATGATCGCCCGCATGTCGTGCTCGATCACGACGAAGGTGAGCCCCGCGGCGCGGAGCGCCAGCACGAGCTCGATCACCTCGTCGCTCTCCGTGGGGTTGAGCCCGCCCATCACCTCGTCGAGGAGGACGAGGGTGGGGCGGGTGGCGAGCACGCGCGCGACCTCGAGCTTCTTCCGCTCGCCGATGGGCAGCCCGCCAGCCGCCTGCGCCGCGCGCGGGAGGAGGCCCACCACCCGGAGCTGCTCGAGCGCCTCGGCCCGGGCCGCCTCGGGGTCCCGCGTCCGCGCGAACGCGCCGACCATCACGTTCTCGAGCACGCTGAGCCGCGCCAGCGGCTTCACCTTGTGCCAGGTGCGCGCGAGGCCGAGCTTGCAGATCTTCTCCGGCGGCTTGCCGTTGAGCCGCACGTCGCGGAACCGGATCTCCCCGCGGTCGGGGCGGTGGAAGCCGGTCACGCAGTCGAAGAGGGTGGTCTTCCCGGCGCCGTTCGGGCCGATGAGGCCGACGATCTCTCCCTGCTCGACCGAGAAGGAGACGTCGGCGTTGGCGGCGAGGCCGCCGAAGAACTTCGAGAGGTGCCGGATCTCGAGGAGCGCCATGGCGGTCAGGGGGCGGGCGAGGGGGCTGCCGCCGCCGTCTCCCGGCGGCGCGCGCGGACGCGGCGGAGGAGCCCGGCGACGCCTTCGGGCGCGAACAGGATCAGGAGGACCATGATCACCCCCTCGACCAGGAGATACGCCGGGGACAGCCACTTCCCGACGAAGGCGACCAGCGCGGAGTCGGACGGCAGGAGCCCGATCGTCACGAGCCCGCGCGGGGTCACCAGGACCGCCTCCAGCAGGACGAGGAGGACGGCGCCGATGATGGGGCCGTGCACCGTCCCGATCCCGCCGAGCAGGCAGATCAGCACCATGCGGACGGAGACCTCGGTGAGGCTGAAGACGGTGTTCGGGTCGATGAACCGCGTGTACCCGGCGAACACGGCGCCGGCGAGCCCGGTGAGCGCCGCGGAGAGGGCGAGGGCGAGGTTCTTGTTCCAGGCCAGCCCGATGCCGAGCGAGTGGGCCGCGTCCTGATCCTCGCGGATCGCGAGCAGGAGGTAGCCCAGGCGCGCGCGCCGCACGGCCCGCGAGACGAGCACGGCCCCCACCGCGAGCGCGAGCGTCAGCCAGTAGAACGATCGCTTGGTGCCGAGGGACAGCTCGAGGCCGAGGAGGTGCAGGGTGGGCGCGCCCGCGACCACGAACCCCTCGGCACCATTGGTGAACCCGCGGAAGTGGAGGGCGGCGAGCCGGATGATCTCCGCCACCGCGATCGACGCCAGCACGAAGTACGGGCCGCGCAGGCGGAAGGTGATGGTCCCGATCACCACGCCCACGAGGACGGCCGCCAGCATCGCCGCGGGCAGGCCGAACCAGGGCGGAACGTGGAGCCGCTCGAAGAGCATCACCGCCGTGTACGCGCCCACGCCGAAGTAGGCGGCGTGGCCGACGGAGTACTGCCCGGCGTAGCCGCCGAGGATGTTCCAGGCGGATCCCACGAGGACGGCCAGGAACAAGCTCACCCCGATTCCGATCGGGTAGGGCTTGGTGACGAAGATCGGGAACAGCGCCAGGAGGACGATGGCGAGCGCGGCGGGAGCGCAGCGCAGGGCCGCGCGCGCGGCCGGGCGGACGGAGGTCGCGGCCATGGCGCCTCAGGCCCGGCTCTTCCCGAGGAGCCCCGAGGGCTTCACGAGCAGGACCACCAGGAACAGGACGTACACGACGAGCTCCTTGAGCCCGCTCGCGACGTACACGGCCGCGAGCGACTCCGTCACGCCGATGAGGACGCCGGCGAGGATCGCGCCCATGACGCTCCCCATGCCGCCGAGCACCACGATCACGAACGCCCGGAGCGTGAAGGCGCCGCCCACCTGCGGGTAGATGTAGTAGGTGGGAGCGACCAGCGCGCCGGCGACGCCGGCCAGCGCCGCGCCGAGGCCGAACGCGAGCACCGACATCCGGCGCACGTCGATGCCCATGAGCTGGGCCGCGAGCCGGTCCTGGGCGGTGGCCCGGATCGCCTGGCCGGTGTCGGTCCGGAGGAGGAACAGCGAGAGCGCGACCGTCACCGCCGCGGTCACGAGGAAGGACATGAGCAGCGGGTAGGACACCGAGAGCCCGCCGAGCTCGAAGCTCGACGACGAGTACGAGGTCGAGAGGATCCGGTAGTCCGAGGTGAACCCGAGCATGACCGCGTTCGACATCACGAGCCCGAGCCCGATCGTGAGGAGGATCTGGTTCTGCGGGAGCGCGTTCAGCGCGCGGTTCACGACGGCGACCTGGAGGAGCGCGCCCCAGACGAAGAGCAGGGGCGCCACCGCGAGGATGGAGAGGTACGGATCCCACCCGAGCTGCACGAAGAGGACCCAGGTCGCGTACATGCCGAGCATCACCAGCTCGCCGTGGGCGAAGTTGATGACCCGCATGACGCCGAAGATGAGCGTCAGGCCGATGCCGATGAGCGCGTAGACGCCGCCGATCAGCACGCCGCTCAGGAGCGATTGGAGGAAGAGGATCATGGGGCCACGTCGGCGCGGTCGAGGTTGCCGTCCCCGAGACCGGTGTCTCCTCGGGCACGGGCACCGGCCGAGCTTGGTTCGGTCATTTCCACCCGGGGAAAGGATACACCGCCTTGCGCTTCGCGAACTGCGCAGGCCAGACCGTCTGCGCCTTTCCGTCCTGGTACTGGATGACGGGCATGACGTGCCGGTTCTGGTTGGTGAAGCCGTCGAAGCTCTCGAACTTCACCGGCCCGAGGACGCCGGTCCAGCTCCCGCGCGCGAGCGCCTCGCGCGTCTTCCTGGGATCGCCGCCCGCGCCCGCCGCGGCCTCGCCGGCGACGAGGACCGCCGCGTACGCGCACGCCGCGTGGTACGTGGGCTTCTTCTTGAACCGCGCCTGGTAGCGCGTGGCGAACTCCGCCGCGCCGGGCCAGCCGGTGTCCGGGGTCCACTGCGTGACCGAGTAGACGAGGTTGCTGATCGTCCGCTCGGCCTCGAACTGCGCGGTGTCGAACCCGGCGCCGCCGCCCAGGAAGGCCTGGGGCTTCAGGCCCACCTCGCGCGACTGCCGCATGAGCAGGATGGCGTCGGCGACGTACGAGACCATGAAGACGAGGTCCGGGCTCTGCGCCTTGATCTTGGAGAGCGTGGAGCGGTAGTCGGGCGCGCCCTTCTGGTAGGCCTCGTCGGCGACCACCTTCAGCCCCTTCTTCTGCGCGAGCTGCTTGCCCGCGTTCGAGACCGAGGTCCCGAAGTCGGTGGACTCGTACACGAACGCGATGGTCTTCGGCTGCCCCAGGGCGAGCACGGCGTCGAGCAGCGACTCGGCGTAGACGTGCGCGGGCGCGTTGAGGCGGAACACGTACGACCGGCCGGCGCGCGTGAGCTCCTCCTTGGCGGCGGCGGGGATGAGGAGCGGCACCTCGTACTGCTGCGCGAGCGGCGCGACGGCGTTGGAGCTCGCCGACGTGTACGGGCCCACCACCACGGCGACCTCCTCGCCGGTGGCGAGCTGCTCGATCGCGCTCATCGCGTTCTGCTGCTTCCCGCCGTCGTCCTGCTTGAGGAGCACGACGTCGATCCCGCGCGCCTTCAGGTCCTCGACGGCGAGGTCCGCCCCGTTGGTCAGGTTCTCGCCGATCGGGGCCTCGGGGCCCGTCATCGAGTTGATGAAGCCGAGCTTCACGGGCGCGCCCGCCGCGGAGAGCGGGAGGAGGGACAGGGCGGCGAGGACGGCGGTGGGGGCGAGTCGCGCCATGGCGGCTCCTTTCGGGAGAAAACGATCTTTGGCGGAATCACGATGCGGCAACAAGATCCGCCCCGTCCAGGGAACTCATGTGGGCGACGCGGCGCGGCGGGCACGCCGGATCGGGCGCGGGCGCGGCTCGTTCCGGGCGGTCAGTGCCGGAACGTCACGATGGTGACGGCGTCGCCGCCCTCGTGCCGGTCGCCGGGCCGGAAGTCGCCGACGTAGGGCGACGCCGCCAGGTGGTCGCGCAGCGCCTGCTTGAGCGCGCCGGTGCCGTGCCCGTGCAGGATCACGGCAGAGGGTTCGCCGTTTCCGAACAACCGGTCGAGGAACCGCTCCACCTCGCGGAGCAGCTCCTCTACGCGCATGCCCCGCACGTCGAGCCGTCGCTCCGGGACGAAGACGGCGTCGGCCTTCGCGGCGTCGGCGGCCGCGAGCTTCTCGCCGCGGCTCCGCGCCATCGCCGCCTCGCGCGCGCGGCCCTGGAGCGGGACGAGATCGGCGACGGGGCGCCGGATCTTGAGCGAGCCGGCCCGGATCAGCGCCTCCTTCCCGTCCACCTCGACGACCTCGCCCTCCTGGCCGAGCGACGCGATCCGTACGCGGACGCCCGGGGCCACCGTCCCGCCGGGCAGGGCCTCGGCGCCGGCGTCGGCGCGCGCCTGGGTCGCCTTCGCCGCCTGCGCCACGGTCGCGTGCCACTCGTCGAGCTGCCGCTTCGCCTCGGCCGCCTTGCGCGGCGACGGCGCGGCCTGGAGCTCCGCGATGAGGTCCGCCACCTGCCCGCGCGCCGCCTCGATCTCCTCGGCCAGCGCCGCGCCCATCCGGGCGGCCGCCTCGCGCTCGGCCTTGCGCGCCGCCTCCTCGCTCGCGCGGGCGCGCTCCTCGGCCGCGCGCGCGCGCCCCGCCGCCTCCTCCGCGAGGCGCCGCTGCGTCTGGAGCGCGGCGCGCTCGGCGTCGAGCGCGCGCAGCGCCTCTCCCAGCGCCCCGCCCTGGCCCGCCTTGGACGCGCGGGCGCGCTCGATCACCGCCGCGGGGAGCCCGACCCGGGCCGCCACCTCGATGGCCGAGGAGCTCCCGGGCGTGCCGAGGTGGACCTGGTACGTCGGCACCAGCTTCTCGGCGTCGAAGCCGACGCGGGCGTTCCCGAACCGGTCGTCGACGAGCGCGAGCGCCTTGAGCTCGTCGAGGTGGGTGGTGACGAGGACCGTCGCGCCCTTCTCCACGAGCGTCTCGAGGATGGCCGCGGCGAGCGCCGCGCCCTCGCGCGGATCGGTGTCCGCCGCGATCTCGTCCACCAGCACGAGCGAGCCCGGGACCGCGCCGGCGAGCATGTCCTTCACCGAGGTGAGGTGGGCGGTGAAGGTGGAGAGGTCCTTGGCCATGTCGCCGCGCTCGTCCACCGCCGCGTTCACCTCCAGGTAGAAGGGCAGGCGCGAGCCCGCGGCCGCCGGGACGGGCAGGCCGGCGCGGAGCAGGAGGGCGGAGACGCCCACGGCGGTGATGGCCACGGTCTTCCCGCCGCCGTTCGGCCCGGAGACGATGAGCGCCCGGCGCGGCGGCCCCAGCCGGACGTGGCTCGCGACGACCTTCTTCCCCTGGAGGACGAGGATCGGGTGGCGGAGGGAGAGGAGCTCGAAGCCGTCCTGCGCCGGGCAGACGTCGGGGGTGTGGGCGTCGAGGTCGGAGGCGAGGAGGGCCTCGGCCTCGCAGAGGTCGAGCCGGGCGAGCGCCCGGAGGTCGTGGGCGAGCGCCCCGCTCCCGTCCGCCAGCGCCTCGGACAGCTCCCGGAGGATGCGCTGCTCCTCCTCCGCCGCCATCGCGTTGGCGATCGAGAGCTCGTTCCCCAGCTCGACCATGGACTCGGGCTCGACGAACAGGGTCTGGCCGGACTGCGAGGCGTTGTGGACGATGCCCGGGACCTGGCCGCGGGCGCTCGCCAGCACGGGGAGCACGTACCGCTCGTTGCGGATGGTGAAGTAGTTGTCCCGGAGGTGGCGCTGCATCTCCGCGTCCGCGAGGAGCCCCTCCACCTGCACCTTGAGCGCGCGGTGGAGACCGCGGGCACGCTCGCGCGCCGCCGCGAGCGTGGGGCTGGCGCGGTCGGAGATGGCCCCCGAGGGCTCGACGGCCCGCTCGATGCGATCGGCGAGGCGCGGATCGGCGGTGATCGGCTCGGCGAGCGCCCACAGCCGCGGCAGCTCCGCGGCGCGCTCCTCCAGCACCGCGCGCGTCCGGGCCGCGGCGCGGACGAGCGCGGCGCACTCGCGGAGCGCGAGCGGCTCGAGCACGCCGCCCTTCCCCACGCGCCCGAGGTGGTCCTCGACTTCGCCGACGCCCGAGAGCGGCAGCGAGAAGCCCGATTCGGAGAGGGAGCGCGCCTCCTCGACGCGCGCGAGCGACTCCCGCGCCGCGGCCGCGTCCGGGAGGAACGGCAGCGCCAGGGCGGCGCGCCGGCCCGCCGGCAGCCGGCACCGGGCCGCGAGGGCGTCAAGGAGGTGGGACCAGCCGAGCTCCCGGAGAGAGTCTTGGGCGCGCATGCGGGCTCTCGATACCCGGTCCTGGGGCGGGATGCCAGGGTCGAGCGTGATCGGTGGGGGTGGGGAACGACCGAGAACGACCGGGCGCGGGAACGGGGACGGTTCACGGCCACGGAGCGCCGCCAAGCGGCAAGCGCGGCGACCGCACCTAGATTCAGAACCGGGGTGGGGCCCCCGCGCGAAGCGCGGGGGAGGGGCAGCGCCCCTCCCCGCGGGGCGCCGCGCGCAGCCGCGAAGCGGCGAGCACGGCGCACGGGACCCGCGGAGCAGGGGTGGGGCCCCAGCCGGCTTCGCCGGCTGGGGCGGGGGCGACAGCCCCCGTTAGATCGCCCGCTTGGTTGTCCAGAGCGGGTGCCTAGATTGGGCTGCGGAGGACGATCGCGTGGTGTCTTCGGGAACAACGACCCTTGCGCGCGGGCACCTGCGGCTGGCGAGCGCCCCGGCGGTGCCCGGTCCCGGGCGGCGCCTGGCGCTGCGGCTCCGGGCCATGGCCGCCACCTTCGCAGTGCTCTGGTCCACGCTTCAGGCCTGGTGGGCAGCCACCTGGGCGCTCCTTCCCCTGCTGGTGCGCCCCGCGCCGGTGGGGCGGCGGTTGCGCCAGCGGCCACTTCAGGAGGCGCGGGTCATCCCGTTCCACCCGCGCCGCAGGGTGGGACAGCGGTGAGCTGACGGGCTCGGGCGCGGCGGCCCCGGGCCCTCGACCGGGACGGGTCACGTGCGCATCGGGATCGTCACCGAGGAGTATCCGCCGGCGGCCGGGCCGCTCGCGGATCACGTCCACCAGTTCGCGCGCGAAGCGCGGCGGCTCGGACACACCGTGAAAGTGCTGACCGGCGCCGTGCCGGACCTCGTGCGGGCGCCGCCGGCCGGCGCTCCTTCGAGGGCCGGGGGGAAGGCGACCTCGACCGCCGCCCCGTCGCCGGCGCGGGAGCCCGACGTGCTGCGCCTCGCGCGGAGCCGGCCGCTCCTCGGGGCCGGAGCGCTCCGCCGCGTCTCCGGCGGGCCCTCGGCGCCCGCGGCCCTGCAGTCCGCGCTGGCGCGCGAGCGGTTCGACGTCGTCCACGTGCACGAGCCGCTCTCCCCCGTCCTCCCGCTCCTCGCGGTGCACCACGCCGCCGGTCCCGTCGTCGGGACCTTCCACGAGCCGTTCCGGCCCGGGCTCGTCGGCCGGCTGCTCCGCGGCACCCTCCAGCGCCACCTCGACCGCCTGGACGCCGTGGTGGCGACCTCGAAGGCGAGCGCGGCGAGCCTGCCGGAGCGGGTCCGCGGAGATCTGCGGCTCATCCCGCCCGGCGTCGACGTGGATCGGCTCGCCCGCGGCTGCCGGATCCGCCGCTTCCAGGACGGCCGCCTCAACGTGCTCTGCGCGGGCGCGGTCGAGCCGCGCGGAAATCTGGAGGTCCTCTACGCCGCGGCGCAGCGGGTCTGGCGGGCGGTGGAGCTGCGCCTCATCGTGCTGGGCGGCGGCCCGCTCGTCGCGCGGTACCGGGCGCTCGTGCCGCGCGGCATGGAGAACGACGTGGTGTTCGCGGAGCCCACCGCGGAGGCGCTGCCGGACTATCTCGCGAGCGCCGACGTCTGCTGCGCGGTCGCGGCGACGCCGCGGCCGTTGCTCGAGGCGATGGCGGCGGGGCGCCCGGTGCTCGCGGCCGACGTCGAGGCGCACCGCGAGATCCTGCAGCACGGGCGCGAGGGCGAGCTGCTGCCGCTCACCGACGCGGGCGCGTGGGCGCGGGCCCTCGTCCGGCTCGGGCGCGAGCCCGCCCGCGGCGCAGCGTACGGCGAGCGCGGGCGGAACGCGGTGCAGCGGTACGCCTGGCCCGGGGTCGCGCGCGAGATCCTGAACCTGTACCGGTCCATCGGGGTGCGGGGGTAGCTCTCGCGAGCCCGAGCCCGAGACGCGCCCGGCTTCTCCTCCCGGGCTCGGCGCGGGAGCGGGCTCGTTCACGGGACGCATCCGCGGTACAAGAGGGCAGGAGCGCCCCTCATGCGACCGACCGGCCTCGCCCTCGCCCTCTCGCTCGCCGCCTGCGCCGCGTCCTCGACCGGCCCGTCGGCGGCCGCGCCGGGGCGCAGCGGCGGCCCAGCGGATCCATCCACCGACTACCTCGCGGTCAGCCGCGCGCTGACCGAGATCGACGCCGCCGAGCGTCAGGGTGAGCTCCGCGACGAGCTGCGCTGGGCCGAGGCCGCCGAGCGCGCCCCGGAGGACGCCGCGGCGCAGTTCCTGGCGGTCGCGGCGCAGCAGGGCGTCGACGACCGGTGGGACGGCTACCGCGACCTCTCCCTCGAGTTCCCGCGCTCGGCGCTGCCCTGGGTCGGCATGGCGCGGATCTACGTCGGCTGGCGGACCTGGGACCAGGCCGAGCGCGCGATCGCGACGGCGCTGGGGCGCGATCCCGGGTGCTGGCTCGCGGTCCGCGTGCGCGCGGAGCTCCACGAGGAGCGGGGCAGGCCCGACGCGGCCCGGGCGGACTACGAGCTCGTCCTGAAGTCGGACCCGAAGAACCCGGAGGCGCGGTTCGGGCTCGCCCGCCTCGCGCGGGCGCGCGGCGACCTCGACGAGGCCCACGCGCAGGCGGCGGCCGCGCTCGAGGAGGCGCAGAGCCTCCCCGGCGCCTGGGCGATCCTCGGCCAGATCGCCGAGGAGCTCGGCGAGCCGGGCGCGGCGATCGACTTCTGGAAGGGCGCCGTCGCGCAGGCGCCGGGCGACCGGCGGGCGCGCGCCTCCCTGGCGCGGCTGCTCGCGGCGCAGGGCGATCACGCCGGCGCGCTCGCGCAGTGGCAGGCGCTCGCCGCGCGCCAGGAGGACCCGGAGATCCTCACCCAGGTGGCCGCCGAGGCGCGCGCCGCCGGCGACGCGGCGACCGAGCAGCAGGCGCTCGAGCGGCTCGCGAAGCTGAAGCCCACCGCCGAGCAGTGGAAGCGGGTCGCGGCGCTCCGCATGGACGCGCGCGACTGGGACGGCGCGGAGCGGGCCTGGCGGCGCGTGCTCGAGACGGCGCCGCGGGATCCGGACGCGAGCCTGGGGATGGGGCGGATCCACCTCGCCCGCGGCGACGCCGTCCGCGGGATCGAGGCGCTGCGCGCGGCGGGGGAGCCGGCGCGCGTCGAGCTCGCCGCCGTCGAGCAGCGGCTCCAGCTCGAGAGGATCTCGCGGCCGGACGTGAACGCGCTCCAGCGCGCCGTGCAGGCCCGGGTGGACAAGGTCTACCGGACGCGGCTCGCCGAGGCGCCGTCGCTCTCCGGCAGCCTCCGCATCCGCGTCACCGTGGACGGCGCTGGCACGGCGACGCTGGTCGAGGTCCTCGAGGACTCCGTGCACGACCCCGACGTCAGGGCCTGCGCCTACTGGAACCTCCGCGATGCCACGTACCCGCCGGACCGCCCGGGCCGCTACTCGTTCGTCTTCTCGTTCCGCAGGTGACCGGCCGCCGGTGCGGACCGGCCTCGACGCGCTCGCCGGCGCTCGCTTCCGCGCGCTGCGCGGCAAGCGCGTCGGCCTCGTCTGCAACCCGACCGCGGTCACGCGCGGCCTGGTCCACGCGGCCGATCTCCTCGCCGCGGCGCCCGGCGTGACCCTCGCGCTCCTCCTCGGGCCCGAGCACGGCGTCCGCGGCGACGCGCAGTACATGGCCGCGGTCGAGAGCGAGCGCCGCGACCCGCGGACCGGCGTGCCCGTGGCGTCGCTGTACGGCGAGACCGCCGCCTCGCTGAAGCCCGCCGCGGAGCTCCTCGCCGGGCTCGACGTCCTCGTCTTCGACATCCAGGACGTCGGCACCCGCTATTACACCTACCAGGCGACGATGATGCTCTGCATGGAGGCGGCCGCCGCGGCGCGGATCGGCTTCCTCGTGCTCGATCGGCCCAACCCGCTCGGCGGCGTGCTCGTGGAGGGCCCCGCGCTCCGCCCCGGGTTCGAGAGCTTCTGCGGGCTGCACGACCTGGCGGTCCGCCACGGGATGACCGTCGGGGAGCTCGCCCGGCTGTTCCGCGCCGAGCGGCGGATGGAGCTCGAGCTCGCGGTCGCGGAGTGCGAGGGGTGGCGGCGGGGCCAGTCCTTCCGCGAGACCGGCCTCCCGTGGGTGTTCCCGTCCCCCAACATGCCGACGCCGGAGACCGCCCTCGTCTACCCCGGCATGTGCCTGCTCGAGGGGACCAACCTCTCCGAGGGCCGCGGGACGACGCGCCCGTTCGAGCTCATGGGCGCGCCCTGGCTCGACGGCGCGCGGCTCGCGGAGGACCTCGCCCGCGAGCGGCTCCCGGGGGTCGCCTTCCGGCCGGCGAGCTTCGTCCCGACCTGGGACAAGCACGCGGGGACGCGCTGTCACGGGGTCGAGCTGTTCGTCACCGACCCGGCCCGGTTCCGGCCGTTCCGCGCCGGCCTCGCCTGCGTGCTGCACGCGCGCCGGCAGGCGCCGGACCGGTTCGCCTGGCGGACGGAGCGGTACGAGTTCGTGGACGACGTGCTCGCGTTCGACCTCCTCTGCGGCTCCGAGCGGGAGCGGCGGGCCATCGAGGCGGGGGCCACCCTGGCGGAGCTCTCGCGTCCGTTCGCGCCGGAGGAGCGGGCGTTCGCGCGCCGCCGGCGGCCCTTCCTCGTCTACGAAGAGTGATCGGGGAGCCGCCCGGGTTAAGATCGCGCCGTGATCCGGATCGGCCTCGCCAGCGACAGCCAGGGGAACGTCGACGCGCTCGCCCTCGCGCTCGACATCTTCGCGCGCGCCGGGGCGGAGCGGGTCTTCTTCCTGGGCGGCTGCTCGGCCGACGTGGACGCGGCCCTCGCGCGGCGGCGGTCTGCGGGCCCGGACCCGCTCGCCGGGCGGATCACCCGCGTCGCGAGCCGGGCGTGCCCCGAGGCGGCGCTCGGCGCGCCCACGATGACGGTCGACATGCTCGACGGCCACGTCTGCCTCCTCGTGCACGACAAGGCGGACCTGGGCCGCGACGACATCGCCAACGCCGCGCTGCTCTTCCACGGCAAGAGCGACGCGGCCGCCCTCGTCCAGATCGGGCCGCGGGCGTTCGTCACGCCCGGTCACCTCCGGGCCCGGGCGGGCGCGGACCGGCCGGCCACGTTCGCGTTCCTCGAGCTCGAGGGCACGGAGCTCGAGCTCGTCGTCTTCTCGGCCGAGGGCGCGGAGCTCCGGCGGGCGCGGGGCTCCCTCGCCCCGGGCGCCAGGGTCTCGGTGCGATGACCGCCGGCGGCGCGCAGGGAGGCAGGCACGTCGCCCTCCTCGGCGGCTCGTTCAACCCGCCGCACGTGGCCCACGTGATGGCGGCGTGGTGGGCGCTCTCCACGCAGCCGGTGGACGAGGTCTGGCTCCTCCCGGCGTACGTCCATCCGTTCGGGAAGGCGCTCGCGCCCTTCGAGGACCGCGTGCGGATGTGCGAGCTCGCGGTCCGCGCCGTTCGCGGCGCGTTCGTCTGCGCCGCCGAGGCGGAGCTCGCGGGCGATCCGCTCGCCGGGAAGACCGCCCGCACCCTCGAGCACCTCGTCGCGAAGCATCCGGGGCACCGGTTCTCGCTGGTCGTCGGGGCGGACATCCTGCCGGACACGCCCAAGTGGTACCGCTGGGACCGGGTCCGGGAGCTCGCCGGCGTCATCGTGATCGGCCGCGAGGGGTGGCCGCCGATCGAGGGCGCGCCGACGCTGCCGGCGATCGCGTCGAGCGCCATCCGCGAGCGGCTCGCGCGCGGCGAGGACGTCGCCGGGCTCGTGCCGCGGAAGGTGCTGGCCTACGTGCGGGAGCGGGGGCTGTATCGGGGCTCCCCGGACTCGCCAGGCCCGTGAACGAGCCCGCGCCCGAGCCCGAGGGACGCTCGGACCCGGGCGCGCGCCCACCTCGTCATCGACTCCGCGCCTTCGCCGCCTCGTCCAGCCACGCCGTCACCCAGGCGAGCGGCGCGTTCCAGTTGATGGCGAGCTCGTTGACGGACCAGGCCTCGATCTCGTCGATCCAGCACTTGGCCGGGGCGCAGCCGGCGAGCCGGGTCTGCGCGAGCGGATCCTGGAGCGACGAGTTGGGACCGCCGGAGACGATCCCGGGCGGCGGCGGCGGGTAGGCCTCGTTCTTCTGGTAGGCGAAGAACCGGTGGTGCGGGTTCCTGAGCGGGCGGTCGCCGTAGCCGGTGACGTAGCTCTGGTCGAGCGGGTTCCGGCCGAGCAGGTAGTCCACCCCGATCGCGACCGCGTCGGCGTACCGCGCCTCCCCGGTGAGATCCGCGGCGAGCGCCATCACGAGCAGGTTGTTGAGCACGCCGGAGTTGGAGCCCCACGGGTACTTCGGCGCGCGGAGCGGGGTCCGGTACCCCTCCTGCTGCATCGCGGCCACGTAGCGGTCGGCGGCGGCCTTCACCGCGGCGCGGGCCTGGTCGCGCTGCGCCTGGGGGAGCGCGCTCGGGACCACCGCGAGCGAGATCGTCCCGAGCGACGCGACGGACCGCCAGTCCATCGGGGCCGGGAACCGCTGGTCCACGTCGGGGACCTTCAGGAACCACGGCGAGGCGGCCGCGAAGTCGCGGTACTCCGCCTTCCCCGTGGTCACGAAGAGCTCCGCCGCGGCCCAGTAGAGCTCGTCGTCCACCTTGTCGTCGTCGTACGCGCCGCCGCCCACGTTGTCCTCGGGCGGGGCGTACAGCGCCGGGTGGGCCTTCGCGGCCGCCCAGGCGCGCTCCGCGGCGGCGAGGCAGCGCGCCGCGAACGGCGGGTCGAGCTCCTTCCACACGCGCGCCGCCTGGGCGCCCACCGCCGCCAGGTTGAGCGTCGCGGCGGTGGAGGGCCGGTGGAGCCAGCGGTTCATCGGATCCTCGTTGGGCGCGACGCCGAGGCCGGTCCACTTCTCGTCGTGGATCTTGTGGTGCGCCATGCCGGCGAGCTTCTTGCCCGCCGGGACCTGCATCCTGAGCAGGAACTCGAGCTCCCAGCGGACCTCGTCGAGCAGGTCGGGGGCGCCGTTCTCGTTCTCCGGGATGTTCATCTTTCCGTCGCCGAAGTCGGCCGCCGACTTCCCGAGGACCCGGGCGCGCTCCCACTGCGAGAGGAGCGTCCAGACGGTGATGCCGCCGTTCACGACGTACTTCCCGTGATCGCCCGCGTCGTACCAGCCGCCCGTCACGTCGAGCTCGTAGTCGCAGACCTGCTTGTCCTGGCAGCCGACCTTGGCGTCCCAGGCGTGCCCCGCGGGCCGGACGTACCTCCGGTCGCCCGCGTACGGCATCGCGATCGGGATGCCGGAGCGGTTCTGGTAGAAGAGCGCCAGCGCGTCGTACTTGAGCTTCGCGTAGACGTCGGCGCGGATCGCGAACGGCGCGCTCAGGTCCTTCCCCACCGCGAGGCGGTACCCGTCGCCCGGCGTCCGGAACGCGCTGAAGTCCGCGAGGTGGACCGTGTCGCCGGACGCGGCGTCCGGGCCGAAGACGGCCGTCTTGCCCGCAGCGACCTTCTTGCCGGCCGCGTCGAGCAGCGCCCACTCGAGCGGCGCTGCGGCCGCGCTCCGGACGGTCGCGATCTTGGGGAACGCGGGAAGGTAGCCGACCTGGTTCACGAGGACGGCGGCGGCGGCCGGCGGGCCGGCCACGTAGGGCGGCGGCGGCTTCTGGGCGCCCGCGCAGGCGAGGGCCAGCAGCGCCAGCGGCAGGAGGACGGATCGGAGGAGCGAGCGTGCAGCGAGTGGAGTCGTGCTCATGCGGGGACGCTCGCACGCGCCCCCAGGTCCGGCAAGCCGTGCTCCGGCGGGACGGCACGGTGGGTGACGGCGCCACCAGCGGGGCGGCGGCGACCCGCGGTCACGGGCCGCGGAGCCAGCCGAGCGTGGCGCCGATGACCGCGCCCGCGAGCACGAGCCAGCTCGAGCTCACGCGCGCGCGGAGCAGCAGCAGCGCGCTCGCCGCGAAGAGGACGACGCCGGGGAGGTCCCGCAGGGCCCCGGCCCCGAGCTGGACGGTGACCACGGCCATGAGCGCGAGCGAGGCCACGTTGACGCCGTCGAGGAACGCCCCCGCGAGCGGCGAGCGCCGCAGCCGCGGGACGAGCGGGCCGGACACGGCGACGAAGAAGAACGCCGGGAGGAAGATGCCCAGGGTCGCGGCCACCGCGCCCGCGCCGCCCCCGAGGACGTACCCGACGAACGTGGCGGTCGTGAACACCGGCCCGGGCGTCACCTGGCCGACGGCCACCGCGTCGAGGAGCTGCGCCTCCGAAAGCCAGCCGAGCCGGACGACCAGCTCGGCGCGGAGGAAGGCGAGGAGGACGTACCCGCTCCCGTAGAGCACGGAGCCGATCTTCAGGAAGGACAGGAAGAGCTGGGGGAGGGCGAACGGGACGGCGGCGGCGCCGGCCGCGGCCGCCAAGGTGGAAGGGACCGCGGCGGGGGGGAGCGGGAGGACCGCGGCGGCCGCGGCGCCGCCCCGGGCTGCGCGCGCGCCGAGCGCGACCAGGCCCGCCGCCGCGAGGACGAGGAGCTCGTTCACGCCGAGCGCGGCCGCGGCGGCGGCGGCGATCCCCAGCGCCCAGAGCACGCGGGTCTTGAGGGCCGTCCGGCCGAACCCGAGGAGCGCCTGGAGCACGATCGCCAGCACCACCGGCTTCACGCCCCGGAGCACGCCCTCCGTCGCGGGCAGGTCCCCGAAGCGGACGTAGCCCCATCCCAGGGCGGTCACGATCAGCGCCGCAGGCAGGATGAAGCACGCGCCGGCGACGAGCAGCCCGGGGAACCCGGCGCGCCGGTGGCCGACGTGGATGGCCAGCTCCGTCGAGTTGGGCCCCGGGACGAGGTTCGCGGCGCCGAGGAGATCGAGCAGCTCCTCGCGCGTGAGCCAGCGTCGGCGCCGGACCACCTCGTCCTCCATCATGGCGACGTGCGCGGCGGGGCCGCCGAAGCTCGTCGCGCCGAGCCGGAGGAAGAGCAGCGCCAGCTCGCGCAGGCGGCGGGAGCCCGGGGCGGGATCGTCGGGCGGAGCGGCCTCGTTCAAACGAAGACGAGCTTACCGTCGTGGACGTCGACGGCAAGCGACGATCCCGCGGCGACGCCACCCGCGAGGATCCGCTCCGCGAGGGGCGCCTCGACGAGCCGCTGGACGGCGCCGCGCAGGGGACGCGCGCCGAGGGCGGGATCGCCGCCGGCCTCGTCGAGGAGGAGGGCCACGGCGGCGTCGCTCGCGGTGAACGAGATCTTCCGCTCCTCCGAGAGGCGCCTCGACGAGGCGGCGAGGAGGAGGCGCGCGATGCGCGCGAGGTCGTCGCGGGAGAGCGGCTCGAACACGAGCCGCTCGTCGAGCCGGTTCCAGAGCTCGGGCGGCAGCGCCGCGCGCGCCGCCGCGAGCGCCCGCTCCTCGGCGGGCGGCGTCCGGGCGGCGGCGCCGAAGCCGAGCGCGCCCGCCGGGCGGGTCGCGGCCTCGGCGCCGAGGTTCGAGGTGAGGATCACCACCGTCCCCGCGAAGTCCACCTGCCGCCCGCGGCCGTCGGTGAGCCGCCCCTCCTCGAGGACCTGGAGGAGCAGCATGAGCACCTCGCGGTGCGCCTTCTCGATCTCGTCGAGCACCACCACCGACGCCGGCCGCCGGCGGACCGCCTCGGTGAGCTGGCCGCCCTCGCCGTGCCCCACGTACCCCGGCGCCGCGCCGACGAGCCGGGCGACGCCGGTGGTCTCGGCGCACTCGCTCATGTCGAGCTGGACGAGGGCGTCCGGGGTGCCGTAGAGCGCCGCCGCGAGGGCGCGGCCGAGCTCGGTCTTGCCGACGCCGGTCGGGCCGAGGAAGAGGAACGAGCCCATCGGCCGCCGCGAGGAGAAGCCGGCGAAGTTCCGCTTCAGGACCGCCGCCACCCGCGCGATCGCCGCGTCGTGGCCGACGACGCGCCCGCGGAGGGCCGCCTCGATGCCGAGGATCCGCTCCTCGTCGCTCGCGACGAGGCGCGACTCGGGGAGCCCGGCCATCTGCGCGACGACCCGCGCGACGTCCTGGGCCGACACGGCGGCCGCGCCCCGCCGCCGCGCGCGCGAGCCGGCGAGGTCGAGCGCGGCCACCGCCTTGTCGGGCAGGGCGCGGTCGGTGACGTGGCGCGCGGTGAGGGCCGCCGCCGCCTCGAGCGCCTCGGGCTCGAACCGGACCCCGTGGTGCCGCTCGTACCGCGGGGCGAGCCCCCGGAGGATCTCCGTCGCCTCGGGGACGCTCGGCTCCCGCACCACGACGGGCGTGAAGCGCCGCTCGAGCGCGGGATCCTTCTGGATGTGCTGCTGGTACTCGTCCTGGGTGGTCGCGCCGATGCAGGGGAACTCGCCGCGGGCCAGGGCCGCCTTGAGCTCGTTGGCCGCGTCCTGCGGCCCCTCGCCGGTCGCGCCTGCGCCCATCACCGTGTGGATCTCGTCGATGAAGACCACGACCCGGCCGCCGGCGCGCCGGACCTCCTCCTTCAGGCCGAGGAGCTTCTCGGAGAACGCGCCCCGGAGCTGGGTGCCGGCGACCACGCTCGCCATGTCGATCTCGACCACCACCCGGCCGCGCGTCTCGGGCCCGGCGAGCAGCTTCTGAGCGATGCCCTCGACGAGCGCCGTCTTGCCGACGCCGGGCTCGCCGAGGAGGAGCGGGTTGTTCGTGCGGCGCTTGCCGAGGATGTCGATGACCTGCTCCACCTCGTGGGCCCGGCCGACGAGCGGGTCGAGCTTGCCCTCCGCGGCGAGCGCGGTGAGGTTCCGCCCCAGCGAGGAGAGCCAGGGGTACTCGCGCGGATCGAGCGCGTGCGGGGAGGAGGGGGCCTTCGCGGGCTTCGCGGGGGGAGGGGAGCTCTCCCTCGCGGCGGGGGAGGCTGCGGGCGTGGCGGCGGGGCGGGCCGGGTCGAGCTCGCGTCCGGGGGGCGACTCGGGCTCGGGCTCGGGCGCGGGCTCGTTCACGGGTCGTGTGCGTGGAGCGGTGCGGGTGGGCTGGGGCGCGGCCCCGCGCGCGACGGGCACGGGCTGCACCTCCTTCAGCCGCCGCGGCATGCGGGCGGTGAAGTAGGAGAGGGCGACGTTGCGGAGCGTCGCGAGCTGCAGGCCGCAGGCGCCGAGGAGCTGGTGCGCCGCCGCGGACCGGACGCGGCTCATGGCGATGAGGAGGTGCAGGCAGTCCACCTCGGCGGCGCCGACGCCGGCCGCCACCTCGCGGGCCCGGTCGCGCAGGTCCCGGGCGACGCCCTCGGGCTCCTTGGGCGCGTGCGTCATCACCTCGAGGATCCGGTCCTCGTCGATGCCGCGCTCGCGCAGCAGGATCTCCGCGCGGTTCGGGACGGTGAAGAAGGCGAGGAGCTGGTGGGCGCTGGTCGGCTTCTGGTTGACGCTGCGTGCGATGTCCTCCGCCTCGGTGAGGACCTGCAGGAGCTCGATCGACTCGATGACGTGGGACATGCGGTCCGACGATGCGATATCGAGTCCAAGGGGTCAATTTTCCGGCTGATCCTGCAGGATCTGCGCGCGGGCCGGGGGCGGGGCGGCGCGGCGGACGGCGCCGGCGCCTTGCGATAGACTCGGGCGCCCCTCGAACGATCGGAAGGGAACCATGCGCCTGTCCCCGTCGCTCGCCGCCCTGTTCCTCGCCAGCTCCGCCGCGGCCGCCTGCGCCACCGCCGGGGCCGTCGCGCCGCCCGCGACCGCGCCCGCAGCGGCCCCGCCCGCGGCCGCCGCCACGCCGGCCGCCACGCCCGTGCCGGCCGCGGCCCCCGCGCCGGAGCCGGTGAAGCTCCCGGAGCCGAAGGTCGCGCTCGTGCTCGGCGGCGGCGCCGCCCGCGGGTTCGCGCACATCGGCGTCATCCGCGTGCTCGAGCAGGAGCGGATCCCGATCGACATGGTGGTCGGCACGAGCGTGGGCAGCCTCATCGGCGCGGTCTACGCGAGCGACCGCGACTCGTTCGACCTGGAGTGGACCGCGTTCCAGCTCACCCAGGACGACATCTTCGACTTCCGCCTGCTCAACACCGTCATGGGCATGGGGTACGCCAAGGGGGAGAAGCTCGAGGCCTGGGTCACCGAGAAGGTGAAGGCGAGGAACATCGAGCAGCTCAAGCTCCCGTTCTACGCCGTCGCGACGGATCTGAACTGGGGGCACAAGGTGGTGATGGACAAGGGCTCGGTCGCGAAGGCCGTGCACGCCTCGTCCGCCATCCCCGGCGTCTTCGAGCCGGTCCACCACTACGGCAAGATCCTCGTCGACGGCGGCGTGGTGAACAACCTCGCCGGCGACGTCGCCCGCGAGAAGGGCGCCGACCTCGTCGTCGCGGTGGACATCTCCGAGGAGGTCGGGAACCCGAACATCCGGAACGTGATGGACGTGCTCCTCCAGACCACCAACATCATGTGCGCCGAGAGCATGAAGCACCTGCGCGGGAACGCCGACGTGGTGATCGCCCCCAAGGTCGGCGGGGTGGGCATGCTCGACTTCTCGAAGAAGAAGCAGACGATGCAGGCCGGCATCGAGGCCGCGCGGGCGTCCATGCCGAAGATCCGCGCCGCCATCGACGCGTGGAAGGCGAAGAAGGCGGCGGCGATGCAGCCGCGGAGCTGAGCGTCGAGCATGCTCGACGGCGTCGCTGGATCGTCCTCGCCCGGCGCGCGGCAGCCGCTTCGCGGAGCGCTGCTCCTCGCCGCGCTCGCGCTCGCGGCGGCGTGCGGCGGGTCCCAGGCCTCCGAGGACGGCGGGCTCGCGCCCTGCCCCCGCGAGCTCGTGAGCACCGTCTGCGCGTGCGGCGGGGCCGCGGTGACGACCGGGTTCTGCTGCCACGGGGCCCCCGAGCCCGAGGGGTGCTCCGCGGCGGTCGCCACGTACCACGTCGATCCCTCCGCCGCGGCCGGCGGCGACGGGAGCCTCGCGCGGCCGTTCGACTCCTGGGACGACGTGGCCTTCGCGCCCGGCGGCACCTACCTGCAGCGGCGCGGGACCACGTTCACCGGCCGGATCCGGATCCTGACGAGCGGCGCGCCCGGCGCGTGGATCACCCTCGGCGCCTACGGCACCGGCGACAAGCCGGTGGTGCGGGCGGTCGACCAGCACGCCATCCTCGCGCAGTCCGCGAGCTACGTGCGGGTCCAGGACCTGCGGGTCACGACGGAGCGGGTGAGCGGGACGAGCGGCATGCACGGGATCGTCTGGTCGCGCGGCGACCGGAGCTCGAACGTCCTCATCGAGCGGTGCGACGTCGGCCCCACGGCCGGCGCCGGCATGCTGCTCACGGCGATCGACGGCGTGGTCGTGCGCGGCTGCACGCTCCACGACGGAGGGACCGCGCGCCTCGGCGAGAGCGCCGACAACCTCCACTTCGAGAACTGCCACGACTTCCTCGCCGAGCGGAACGCCTCGTGGGACTGCCGCGAGGGCTCCACGTACGACGCCTCCGACTCGCCCGCGGACCCGGCGGTCGGGGAGGACTTCACCCGCGGCGTCTTCCGGTACAACGTCGCCCGGGGCGAGACGCACGCGGCGCACTTCAAGATGTCGGGGCAGCACGAACGGTCCTTCGTCGGCCTGCACCACAACGTGGTCTACGGCTGGGCCGACAACTACGCGTTCACGCTCCAGGAGCACCTCCGCGGCGTCATGATCGGGAACGTCGTCCACGACCACCGCGCCGCCTTCATGATCGACACCGATCGGACGGACGTGATCCTGGCGAACAACGTCGCCCATACCGTCGGGACGGCGATCCTGATCGGCCAGTACGGGGCGTGGCCCGGGACGAGCGACCACAACGTCTTCTTCGCGTGCAGCCAGATCGCCCGGGACTGGCGGGGCGGCACCACCACGACCTTCCCCACGCTGGCGGACTGGCGGGCCGCCCGCGGCGGCCGCGCCGATGTCCACAGCTCCACGGCCGATCCGCTGTTCGTCGACGCGGCCGCGCGTGACTACCGCCTCGGCCCCGGATCGCCCGCCATCGACGCCGGCGCGGCGTTCGCCGACCCGGAGCTGCAGTACGCCCTTCGCCCCGACGCGAGCGACCCGCTCCTCGCCGCGACCGAGCGCCAGGACGGTCTCGGGGCCGGCTGGGAGATCGGAGCCTTCGTGTACCTGCCCTGAGCGGCGCGGCTACTCACTGCGCCGCGCGCGATCGATCCCGCCGGCCCGCGGCGCGGCCGCGGGCCTCGCCCTCGAACGCGACCGGGCGCTCGCGGGAGCCGGGCAGCGAGAGGACCTTGCCGAGGGAGCCGAGCCGCCCCGCGCTCCGGAGCTGCACCGTGCCGCTCAGCGCCGCGGTGAGCTCGAGGTCCAGGACGTCGTCCCGGACGCGGCCGCGGCCCGTGACCACCCGCGCCTCCGCCTGTCCCTGGGTCGTCTCGCCCGAGAGGTCGACGGGGCACCGCTGTCCGGGCGCGATCGTGAACACCCCGGCGCGGTCGAGCGTGGCGTCGAGCTCGCAGCGCGCCCCGACGACGGCGAGGCGGACCCGCACCGCCCCGGGGGCGGCGCCGGGCAGGAGGGTCACGTCCGCGTGCACCTCGTCGTCCTGGGGCGGGAACGGCCGCGCGTCGAGCCAGGCGCGACCGTGCAGGCGGTACGTCCCCAGGAGCGCCTCCGCGCCGTCGCCCGCCTCTGCAGAGGCGGGGACGGAGCTCGCGAGGACGGCGGCCAGGGGCAGCGCGACGCGCGCGAGGCGTGAGCCGGAGCAGGGTCGCGGGCGGACCATCCCGGTTCGATAGCACCGGCAGGTGCAGCGCGGGTGGCCCTTTCGTGCGCGGGCCGGCGGGACCGCGAGGGGCACGATCCCCGGCAGGGCTCAGGCGCCGGATCGGCCGGGGCCGTCCAGGGTCTGCGCCGTGCGCGCTGCCCAGGGTCGCCGCGCGGCGAGCGCGGAGATCGCGAGGCTCGCGGCGAGGCCGATCCCGAACGCGGGGGCGAGCCCGAGCGGGACCAGGCCGAAGGCGAGCGCCGTCAGGAACGAGACGAACCCCTGGAGCCCGAGCAGGAACCCGCGGAGCGTGCCCGCGAGGTGCTCCGGGCCGTCCGCGAGGTGCGTCCCGATCACGACCACGCTCGACGCCACGGGGAAGGGCGTGAGGAGCCCGCTCCAGGTCGGCCCGAGCCGGTCCGCGAGCGCGGTCAGGCCGACGACGAGCCCCGCCGCGGCGAGCATCCGGAGCGCGAGCTCGAGGAGCGGATGGTGCCGGAGCGGCGCGTGCCCGTCGGCGGGGATCTCCGGCACGAGGAGCAGGCCCGCGAGGAGCGCGCCGGCGCCGGCGAGCGGCGCGGCCCAGGCCGGGACGTGCCAGGGCCGGAGGAGCGCCGCGGCGGCGAGGAACGCCGCCCAGCCGCACGCGAGGCAGAGCGGCGCCGCGAGGCGGCGCGGGAGGCGGACCGCGCGGGCGAGGTGGGCGTGCGCGAGGCAGAAGACCGTGAGCGGGACGAGCCCGACGAGCGTGGACCGCGCGGCCGCGGCGCCGAACGCGGCGCCCTGCTCGAGCGTGAAGAAGAGGAGCGTCGGGCCGGCCACGATCGGGAGCGCCGCCGCGAGGCCGCCCGCGCGCGGGCCGAACCGGCGCGCCACGAGCGAGGCGGCGCCGACGAGGGTCGGGGCGAGGAGGAGCTTCAGCAGGAGGATCAATCGAGGCCCCGCTGATACAGCTCCTCCTCGTCCAGCCCGAGGAAGTGCCCCACCTCGTGGACGAGCGTGATCCGGATCTCCTCGACGAGCTCCTCCTTGCTGCGCGCGAACCGCTCGAGGTTGCGCTGGTAGAGCACGATCGACGACGGGAAGTGGCTCCACGGGTCCATGGAGGACTTCTGCCCCCACGGCGCGCCGCGGAACAGGCCGAGGCTGCCGGGCGAGAGCGGCGGATCGCCGCCCTGGAGGTCCGCCACCGCCGGCAGGTCCTCCACGGAGATGGCGACGTTCGCGAGGTACTCGCGGACCGGCTCGGGGAGCGCCGCGAGCGCGGCCTCGACCGCGGCCTCGAACTCCGCCGCCGCGAGCCGCACCGGCGGCGGGAAGTCCTCGGGCGCGAGCGCGCGGGCGCGCGCGAACCGGCGGCGGGCCTCGTCGTCCTCGCCGCGCCGCTCGGCCACGAGCCCGAGCGCGTGGACGATCTGCGGATCGTCCGGCGCGGCCGCCTCGGCGGCGAGCAGCGCCGTCTCGGCCTCCTCGAACCGGCAGAGCTCGTAGAGCGCGAGCCCCTTCTCGAGGAGCACCTCCGGATCGCCAGGAGCCGCGCGCTCGGCCTGCGCGACCGCCGCCAGCGCCTCGCGCGCGTGGCCGCCGGCGGCGAGGGCGCGCGCCTCCACGAGGCGGAGCGCGATCTCGAGCTCGCCGTCCCCCGCGCGCGCCGCGAGCTTCGCGCCGCGCCGTGCGAGCGCGAGCCCCTCGTCCAGATCGGCGTGATCCTGCGCGCCGTCGGGCAGACCCTCGACGAGGAACCGTGCGGCGCCCAGGAGGAGCTCGGGGTCGTCCTTGCCGACGGAGAGCGCCCGCGCGTAGGCGAGCCGGGCGTCCTCGGTCCGGCCGAGCTCCTCGAGCGCCGCGGCGCGGTAGTGCAGCGCCGCGGAGGAGCGGGGGTCGGCAGCGGCGGCCTCCTCGGCCCGGGCGAGCGCGTCCTCGGGCCGGCCCTCCTCGAGCGCCGTGCCTGCGGCCTCGAGCAACCGCTCGATCCGGCTCGCCCCGGTCGGTCCGCCGCCGTCCTCCCTCGGTTCCACGTCCGCCTCCCATTCGGGGGTTCGGGACGGCCGTCCCGTCCCGCGACCCGACCTCGCTTGACCGCCCACCTCGGACGGTTACATTAGCGCTCGCTCCGGGCGACTGCCAAGCAAAGTCGCCGCTCAACCCAGGGATTTCACGAACCTTTCTCGAACAAGGAGTCTCGGCATGCCGGCCAAGGAGATCGCATTTCACCAGCCTGCCCGCGAGGCCATCCTGCGCGGCGTCCAGACGCTCGCGGAGGCCGTCGCGGTGACGCTCGGGCCCAAGGGCCGCAACGTCGTCATCGAGAAGAGCTTCGGCTCGCCGACGGTCACGAAGGACGGCGTCACCGTGGCGAAGGAGATCGAGGTCGAGGCGCGCTTCGAGAACATGGGCGCGCAGATGGTCCGCGAGGTCGCCTCCCGCACCTCCGACAAGGCCGGCGACGGCACGACCACCGCGACGGTGCTCGCCCGCTCGATCTTCGAGGAGGGCCTCAAGCTCGTCGCCGCGGGCAACAACCCGATGGATCTCAAGCGGGGCATCGACAAGGCGGTCGAGGTCGTGGTCGCCGAGCTGAAGAAGCAGTCGAAGCCGACGCAGGGCAAGAAGGAGATCGCGCAGGTCGGCACCATCTCCGCGAACGGCGACGAGACCATCGGCAACATCATCGCCGAGGCGATGGAGAAGGTCGGCAAGGAGGGCGTCATCACGGTCGAGGAGGCGAAGGGGCTCGAGACCACGCTCGAGGTGGTCGAGGGCATGCAGTTCGACCGCGGCTACGTCTCGCCGTACTTCGTCACCAACGCCGACCGGATGGAGGCGGTCCTCGAGGATCCCTACATCCTCATCACCGAGAAGAAGATCTCGGCCATGGCCGACCTCATCCCCGTGCTCGAGCAGGTCGCGCGCGCGGGCAAGCCGCTGCTCATCCTCGCCGAGGACGTCGAGGGCGAGGCCCTCGCGACGCTCGTCGTGAACAAGCTCCGCGGCACGCTCCACGTCTGCGCCGTGAAGGCGCCGGGCTTCGGCGATCGCCGCAAGGAGATGCTGAAGGACATCGCCGTCCTCACCGGCGGCAACGTCGTCGCGGAGGAGCTCGGCATCAAGCTCGAGCAGCTCACGCTCAAGGACCTCGGCCGCGCCAAGCGGATCACGGTGGACAAGGACAACACCACCATCGTGGACGGCGAGGGCAAGAAGGCCGACATCGAGGGGCGCATCAAGCAGATCCGTGCGCAGATCGAGGAGACGACGAGCGACTACGATCGCGAGAAGCTGCAGGAGCGCCTGGCGAAGCTCGCCGGCGGCGTCGCCGTGATCCAGGTCGGCGCGGCCACCGAGACCGAGATGAAGGAGAAGAAGGCCCGGGTCGAGGACGCGCTCCACGCCACCCGCGCCGCGGTCGAGGAGGGCATCGTGCCGGGCGGCGGCGTCGCGTATCTTCGGAGCCTCGCGGCGCTCAAGGGCCTCCAGGCCGGCGGTGACCAGCAGTTCGGCGTCCAGATCGTCGCCAAGGCGCTCGAGTGGCCGGCGAAGCGGATCGCCGAGAACGCCGGCTGGGACGGCCCGGTCGTGGTGAGCAAGATCGTCGAGGGCGCGGGCGCGTTCGGGTTCAACGCGCAGACCGAGGTCTTCGAGGATCTCGACAAGGCGGGCGTCATCGACCCGACCAAGGTGGCGCGCACCGCGCTCCAGAACGCCGCGTCCGTGGCGAGCCTGCTCCTCACCACGGAGGCCATGGTCGCCGAGAAGCCGAAGAAGAAGGCGCCGCCCGCGCCGGGTGGCGGCGGCATGGGCGGCATGGACGACATGGACTACTGAGCGACCGGAACCAGGGCTCTTCCCCCGTCCCTCGGGGACGTCCGCGAGCCGCGCGCCGGCCTTCCAAGGCCTTCGCGCGGCTCGCTTTTTTTCGGGCCGGGTACACCCGGCGGAGGAGTGGGTACCTTCATGGACGAGGGGACCGCCGCACGAAACGAAGACAAACGACATCCTTCGTTTAGGGTATTGAGTGGAACTCGAAGGTATATGTAAGAGCGGAGAACGAGGCGGCGAGGAGGCGCGATGTTCCCCGAGGAACGGCGGCGCGAGATCGTGGCAGGGCTCAAGCGGGAGGGGCGGTGCCTCGTCGCCGAGCTCGCGCGCCGGCTCGACGTCTCCGAGGTGACGATCCGGCAGGATCTCGACGCGCTCGAGAAGGAGGGCGTGCTGCGGCGCACGCACGGCGGCGCCATCCTCGCCGAGAAGATCGGGCTCGAGCGGCCGTTCCAGGTCGAGGAGAGCTCGCACATGGCGGAGAAGGACCGGATCGCCGCCGCCGCCGTCGAGCTCGTCTCCTCCGGCGACACGCTGATCCTCGACGTGGGCACGACGGTCACCGCCGCGGCCCGCAAGCTCGTCGAGCAGAAGAAGAAGCCGACCGTCTTCACCAACGGCCTCAACATCGCGGCGATCCTCGAGGCCGACCCCGACATCACCACCATCGTCACGGGCGGCACGCTCCGCCCCAAGCAGCACTCCCTCGTCAACCCGTTCGCCGAGTTCATCCTGCCGCGCATCCACGCGGACCTGGCGCTGATCGGCGTGTCGGGCGTGGACGCCGAGCAGGGCGTGACGAACGTGAACGTGGCCGAGGCGGAGATGAAGGCGCTGTTCGTGAAGGCGGCGCGGCGGCGGGTGGTGCTCGCCGACGCCAGCAAGATCGGCAAGATCGCGCTCGCCAAGTTCGCGGACCTGAACGAGATCGACCTGCTCATCACCGACGCGGGCGCCGACGAAGGCGAGCTCGCCGCCCTGCGCGAGCGCGGCCTCGAGGTGAAGGTCGTCTGAGGCGCGGCGCCGCGACGGCGCATACACCAGATGCCTGGACATGGAGTGAACGTGACCCGAAGCAGCGAGCCTCCCCCCGCCCGCCCCGCCGCCGAACCGCCGCCCGACAAGCAGGTGATCCGCCTGCCCGACGGGCGCGAGCTCACCTACTACCGCTTCCCCGCGCCGCCGCCGCGGGCCCGCCCGGCCGGGAAGGAGCCCTGACGTGTCCGAGCTCCGCTGGCACCCGCTCCTCTCGCAGTGGGTGATCACCGCGACGCACCGCCAGGAGCGGACGTTCCTCCCGCCGGAGGACTACTGCCCGCTCTGCCCGACGAAGCCGGGCGGGTTCCCGACCGAGGTGCCCGCCCCGGACTACGACATCGTCGTGTTCGAGAACAAGTTCCCGTCGCTCCAGGCGACGCCGCCCGCGCCCGCGGTGGAGGCGACGCCGGTCTCCCCCGTGGGGCAGGCCCGCGGCGTCTGCGAGGTGGTGCTCTACTCGCCCGACCACCGCGCGGCGCTCGCGACCATGCCGCTGCGCCGCATCGCGAACCTGGCGCGGGTCTGGCGCGACCGGACCGCGGTGCTCGGCGCGCGCGAGGGCATCGAGTACGTCTTCGTCTTCGAGAACAAGGGCGAGGCGGTCGGGGTCACGCTCCACCACCCGCACGGCCAGATCTACGCCTTCCCGTTCGTCCCCCCGGTCCCGCAGAAGGAGCTCGAGGCCTCGCGGGCGCACCACCTCAAGCACGGGCGGTGCCTGTTCTGCGACACGGTCCAGGCCGAGCTCGCGGACGGGCGCAGGATCGTGCTCGAGGGCGAGCGGTTCGTCGCCTTCGTCCCGTTCTTCGCCCGGTATCCGTACGAGGTCTACCTCGCGTCCAAGCGCCACCAGGCGACCATGGTCGACTGGTCGGGCGAGGACGTGGAGGACCTGGCGGCGGTGCTGAAGGGCCTGCTGCTCAAGTACGACGCGCTCTTCCAGAAGCCGTTCCCCTACATCATGGTCTGCCACCAGGCGCCGACCGACGGCGCCGATCACCCGGAGTCGCACCTGCACTTCGAGTTCTACCCGCCGCTCCGCACGGCCACGAAGCTCAAGTACCTCGCCGGCTGCGAGGCCGGCGCGGGCAACTTCATCATGGACAAGCTCGCGGAGGAGAGCGCCGCCGAGCTCCGCAAGGCCGGGCCCGCCTCGGTGGACGAGGTCCGCCGGGCGGACGCGGAGGGGTGACATGCGCGCGATGCGAGAGGTCCTCGTCGAGCGGTTCGGCGACGGCGGCGGCCCCATCCTCACGCGGCGGGCGCCCGGCCGGGTGAACCTCATCGGCGAGCACACCGACTACAACGACGGGTTCGTGCTGCCGGTGGCGCTCGAGTTCGGGATCGAGATGGCCGGCCGCCGGCGCGACGGCGCCGAGGTGCGCGTCCACTCCGCGGACTTCGGCGAGACCGTCGCGTTCGCGGTGGACCGCCCCATCGAGCGCGATCCCGCCCACCCGTGGAGCAACTACGTCCGCGGCGTGCTCTGGGCGCTCGCCGGCGCGGGCATGCCGCTCGCCGGCATGGACCTCGCCTTCGCGGGGAACGTGCCCCAGGGCGCGGGGCTCTCCTCGTCGGCGGCGCTCGAGGTGGCGACCGGCGAGGTGGCGCGGGCGCTCCTCGGCCTCGCGATCCCCGGCCCGCGGCTCGCCCGGCTGTGCCAGCAGGCGGAGAACGACTTCGTCGGGATGAAGTGCGGGATCATGGATCAGTTCATCTCGCTCATGGGGCGGGCGGGCCACGCGCTCTTCCTCGACTGCCGCTCGCTGGCGCACGAGCTCGTGCCGCTCGCGCTCGGCGATCACGTCATCGCCATCGTGGACAGCGGGGTGAAGCACGCGCTCGTGGGCTCGGAGTACAACACCAGGCGCGGGGAGTGCGCCGCGGGCGTCGCCGCGCTCCGCGCCCGCTTCCCGGAGGTGTCCGCGCTGCGCGACGCGACGCTGCAGCAGCTCGCCGCGTGCGCCGGCGACCTGTCACCGGTCGTGTACAGGCGCTGCCGGCACGTCATCACCGAGTGCGCGCGGGTGCTGGAGAGCAAGGAGGCGCTCGGGCGCGGGGACCTGGCCCGCTTCGGCGCGCTCATGAACGCCTCCCACGACTCCCTGCGCGACGACTACGAGGTGAGCTGCGAGGAGATCGACGTCCTCGTGACCCTGGCCCGGCGCGTCCGGGGCGTCGCGGGGGCGCGGATCACGGGCGGCGGCTTCGGAGGCTGTACGGTGAATCTTCTCCCCCATTCGGCCGTCAGAGACTTCGAGGCCCAGGTCCTCGGGACGTACGAGAAGCAAGTCGGCAAGAAGCCACGTCTTTTCATCACGGCTGCCGCGGATGGCGCCGCGGTTACGTAGGGAATCGTAAGCAACAGAAACGGGTTGTTGCCGTCCAGGCTTTCGAGCGAAAGTACGCCGGCACGAAGTGCAGGCAGCACGGGGTGAAGTGAGGGAGCTGGTTTTCCGAGCAGCGCTTCGCAGTGGAGGTTCACACATGAAGAAGACCGTTCTTTGCGGTGTCGTCGCCGTCCTCGCGGCCGCGGGCGTCGCGGTCGCCGCGGACGTGCCCACCATCGGCGTCGCGATCTACAAGTTCGACGACACCTTCATGACCGGCGTGCGGAACGCCATCCTCAAGACGGCCGAGGGCAAGGCCAAGGTCGACATGGTCGACAGCCAGAACTCCCAGGCCACGCAGAACGACAAGGTCGATCTCTTCATCACGAAGCGGGTGAAGGCCCTCGCCATCAACCCGGTCGATCGCGCCGCCGCGGGCGTGATCATCCAGAAGGCCAAGTCCGCCAAGATCCCGGTCGTGTTCTTCAACCGCGAGCCGTTCGCGGACGACATGAAGAAGTACGACAAGGCCTACTACGTCGGCGCCATCGCCGAGCAGTCCGGCACGATGGAGGGCAAGCTCGCCGTCGACTACTGGAAGGCGC
This sequence comes from Anaeromyxobacter sp., assembly GCA_035627135.1. Taxonomy (GTDB): domain Bacteria; phylum Myxococcota; class Myxococcia; order Myxococcales; family Anaeromyxobacteraceae; genus Anaeromyxobacter. Next base: position 47,753 of record DASPMI010000019.1, read on the forward strand.
ACCCCGAGGCCGACCTCAACAAGGACGGCGTCATGCAGTACGTCATGCTGAAGGGTGAGCCGGGCCACCAGGACGCCGAGCTCCGCACCAAGTTCTCGATCAAGGCGGTCGAGGACGCGGGCATCAAGGTCCAGAAGCTCGCCGAGGACACCGGCATGTGGGACCGCGTCCGCGGCCAGGAGAAGATGGCGGCGTTCCTCGGCGCCCACAAGAACATCGAGTTCGTGTTCGCCAACAACGACGACATGGCCCTCGGCGCGATCGAGGCGCTCAAGGCCGCCGGCTACTTCAAGGCCGGCAAGTTCATGCCGGTCGTCGGCGTCGACGCGACCGCCCCGGCCCTCCAGGCGCTCAAGGACGGCACGCTGCTCGGCACCGTCCTGAACGACGCCAAGAACCAGGGCGCGGCCACGGCCAAGCTCTCGATGGTGCTCGCGCAGGGCCAGGCGCCGACCAAGGACAACGTCGGCTACGAGATCAAGGACGGGAAGTACGTCTGGGTCGACTACAAGCCGATCACCAAGGCGAACATGCAGGACGCGCAGTAGCGATGGACCGGACCGGTCACGGTCCCTGAGGTACACTTCCGGGGGGGCGGTCGAAGGCGGCCGCCCCCCCGGCTCGCAAGAACGGTCGACGGGGTGGCCCCGTGAGCTCGAACGGCTTCCTACTGGAGATGAAGCACGTGTCGAAGGCGTTCCCGGGGGTCCGGGCGCTCGACGACGTGAGCCTGCAGGTGCGGCCCGGCACCGTCCACGCCCTCATGGGCGAGAACGGGGCCGGCAAGTCCACGCTGATGAAGGTCCTCTTCGGCCTGTACGCGCCGGACCAGGGCGAGATCGTCCTGGAGGGGCGGCGGATCGAGGTCTCGGAGCCGAAGGTGGCGCTCGGCCACGGGATCTCGATGATCCACCAGGAGCTGCACCCGATCCCGCACCGCAGCGTGATGGAGAACATCTGGCTCGGCCGGTTCCCGCTCCGCCGGGTCGGGCCGTTCCCCTTCGTCGATCACGCGGCGATGCACCGGGCGACCGCGGCCCTGTTCAAGGACCTGGGGATGCCGATCGACCCGGCGGCCAAGGTCGGCGATCTCTCCGTCTCGAAGATCCAGTCGGTCGAGATCGCGAAGGCGGTCTCGTATCACTCCAAGGTCATCATCATGGACGAGCCGACCTCGTCCCTGACCGAGCACGAGGTCGAGCACCTCTTCCGGATCATCCGCGACCTGAAGGGCCGCGGCGTCGCGATCATCTACATCTCGCACAAGATGGAGGAGATCCTGCGGATCTCCGACGACGTCACCATCATGCGCGACGGCCGCCGGGTGGGGACCTGGCCGGCCGCGGAGCTCAGCGAGGACCTCATCATCCGCAACATGGTGGGGCGCGACCTGACCCACCGCTTCCCCGAGCGCCGCAACGTGCCGGGCGAGGTGATCCTCCGGGTCAAGGACCTCACCTCGCCGCTGCCCAAGTCGTTCAAGGGCGTCTCCTTCGAGCTGCGCCGCGGCGAGATCCTCGGCATCGGGGGCCTCGTCGGCGCCCAGCGCACCGAGCTCGTCGAGGCGCTCTTCGGGATGCGCGCCATCGAGCGCGGCGCGATCGAGCTCCAGGGCCGGCCCGCGCGGATCGAGACGCCCGCGGACGCCAAGCGGCTGGGGATGGCGCTGCTCACCGAGGACCGGCGCGGCTCCGGCATCTTCCCGTCGCTCTCGGTCCTCGAGAACAGCCTCATCGCCAACCTGCGCCGCTACGTGCGCGTCGGGCTCCTCGACGACGAGACGCGGCGCAAGGCGGCGGCGCGGGTGGTCGAGCGGCTCCGCGTCAAGACCCCCTCGCTCTCCACGCTCATCCGCGATCTCTCCGGCGGCAACCAGCAGAAGGTGCTCTTCGGGCGCTGGCTCCTCACCGAGCCGGACATCCTGCTGCTCGACGAGCCCACCCGCGGGATCGACGTGGGCGCCAAGTACGAGATCTACACGATCATCGCGGAGCTCGCGCAGCAAGGGAAGAGCATCGTGATGATCTCCTCCGAGATGCCGGAGCTCATCGGCATGTCGGATCGGATCATGGTCATGTGCGAGGGGCGGGTGTCCGGCTTCCTCGAAGGCAAGCACGCGAGCCAGGAGGAGATCATGCGGCTCGCGGCCCAGTTCATGTGAAACGGAGGGTGTGATCCCGATGGCCGCGAACCAGAACCAGCTCACTCCGCCGCCGCCGCCCCCGCCCGGGCCCGCCGAGCCCGGCCGGCCGGTCGGAGACCGGCTCGTGCAGCTGCTGTCCGACAACGCGATCTTCGCGGCGATGGTGGTGGTGGTCCTCGCGATCGCCGCCTACGCCTGGTACGAGGACATCGGCTCGTTCCTCACGCTCGCCAACTTCAAGAACGTCCTCATCCACAACTCGACGCGGCTCATCGTGGCGCTGGGCGCCTCGTTCGCGATCCTGACCGCCGGCGCGGACCTGTCCGCCGGCCGCATGGTCGGCATCTCGGCCGTGCTCTCGGCGTCGCTGCTCCAGTCGCCCGAGTACCTGCGCCTCTTCTACCCGAACCTGTACGAGAGCTGGTTGTGGGTCCACGCGCCGTGGGCGACCCTCGCGATCGCCATCCTCGGGGCGGTGGCCGTCTGCGCGCTGTTCGGGCTGCTCAACGGGTGGATCATCGCGCAGTTCGGGGTCGCACCCTTCATCGCCACCCTGGGCGCCTTCGCCTGGATCTACGGCATCAACGGGCTCTACTTCGACATGGAGCCCAACAACTCCCAGCCGATCGGCGGCCTGCGCGACGACTTCACGGCGCTCGGCACGGGGGCGTTCGACATCCGGCTGTTCGAGCGGGACATCGTCTCGCTGCCGTACATCGTCCTCATCGCGCTCGCGGTGGCGGTGTTCATGTGGGTGCTCATGAACAAGACGACGTTCGGCAAGAACGTCTACGCGATCGGCGGGAACGTCAACGCCGCCAAGGTCTCGGGCATCAACGTCTTCGCGACGACGATCGTCATGTACACCATCGCCGGCGCGCTCTACGGCCTCGGCGGCGTGCTCGAGGCGAGCCGCACCGGAGGCGCGACCAACAACTACGGCACCTCGTACGAGCTCGACGCGATCGCCTCCTGCGTCGTCGGCGGCGTCTCGGTCACGGGCGGCATCGGGACCGTCCCGGGCATCGTCGTGGGCGTGCTGATCTTCGGCGTCATCAACTACGGCCTGACGTTCATCGGCGCGAACCCCTACATCCAGCTCATCCTCAAGGGGGTCATCATCGTCTCGGCCGTCGCCTTCGACGTCCGTAAGTACGTGGCCAAGAAGTAGGCCCCCCGAGGGGCGGGCGACCGGACAGGCGCCCGCTCCAACCCCGCGGAAAAAGGCCAAGTACCCGGGGCGACTTGATTTTTTGCCGGGGACCGGGCTAGATTCCCTCCATACGACGGGGCGGTTCGGCTGGTCTGGACCTGTGCCGTCGATGACGAGGGCAGCCGCTACTACGTGTCAGGACGGGCGGAACCCGGCAGTCGTCGTCAGCGGGGCCAGGGTCGAAAGATCCTGGCCCCGCGGTTCTTTCGGGGAGCCGCTCCTCACTTCTCCCGCTCTCGCTCCCCGGGCGGCACCGGCGGCAGGTCCTTCGACGCCATGTAGACCACGTTCCGGCTCGACCGCTTGCCGCGGTACATGGCGCGGTCGGCCATGTCGAGGATCTCGGCCTTGCTCGCCGCATGCTCGGGGAAGCTCGCCAGGCCGATGGAGCAGGTGACCCGGACGCGCGAGCCCTCGCGCGAGAGGAAGCGGTGGTCCTCGACCGCCCGGCGGATCCGCTCGGCGACCTTCAGCCCTCCGCCCGAGTCGATCCCGACGAGGAGCATCACGTACTCGTCGCCGCCGTAGCGGACGAGGATGTCGTCGTCCCGCACGCAGGAGCGGAGCACCCGGGCCACCTCCACGAGGAGCCGCGAGCCGGAGAGGTGCCCGTGCTCGTCGTTCACCCGCTTGAACCGGTCGAGGTCCATGAAGAGGACCGTGAACGGGCGGCCGCCCTGCACCTCGCGGTCGAGGACCATGTCGAGGTACCGGGTGTTGTAGAGGTGCGTGAGGTCGTCGAGGTACGCGAGGTGCTCGACCTGCTTCAGCCGGCCGAGGTTGTGCAGCGCCAGCCCGAGGTTCCGGCAGAGGAAGCCCGCCGCCTCCGCCTCCACCGCGTCGAGCGCGGCGGCCACCAGGACCGCGATGGCGGCGACGGCCTTGCCCTCGCCCGTCACCGGCAGGAGGAGCGCGCGCGGCCCGAGCTCGGTGTCGGTCCCGGGGAGGAGGTCCACCCCTTCCGGCGCCTCGCCGAGGCGGCCGAGCGCGGGCCGGCAGAGGCCGAGCAGCTCCGCGGCGAGCTCGTACGCGAGCCCGTGCGCGCCGGAGAGCACCCACTCGCCGCCCGCGGTCTTCTCGAACAGCACCGCCCCCGTGGACCGGCAGGCGCTCGCGACCGCCGAGAGCGCCACCGGCACCAGCGTGTCGCGGTCGAGCGTCGCGGCGATGCGCTGCCCCGCCTCGAACAGCTTCAGGTGCGCCCGCAGGGCCTTGTTCTCGTCGAGCAGCGCGCGCGTGGACAGGCAGCGCTGGACCGCGAGCTGGAGCCCCTCGGGCGTCACCGGCTTCACGAGGTAGTCGCTCGCGCCCGACTTCATGGCGCGCACCGCGGGGTCGACCTTGTCGAGCGCGGTGATGACCACCACCTCGAGGTTCGGGTCGAGCCCCTTGGCGATGCCCATGAGGTCGAGGCCGGACGAGCCGGGGAGGATCACGTCGGTGAGGAGGACGTCGAACCGGCGGCGCTTCAGGAGGGCGAGCGCGGCCTCGGCGTCGGGCGCCACCTCGACCTCGTACCCGCTCGCGCGCAGGTAGTCCGAGTACACGGTGCGCGCGAAGCGCTCGTCGTCCACGAGGAGCACCGACGCGCTCATCACGACGTGTATATCATGGCCCCGTGGACCTCCCGTCGGACCGCAAGGCGCTCCTCTTCTCGGCCGGCGGCGTCCGACTCGCGCTCCGCCTCTCCCACCTGCGCGAGATCGTGCCCGCGCCCGCGGAGGGGGGCGAGATCGTCGCGCGGGGCGAGACGTATCCGACGGCCTTCGTCTCCACGGTCCTCGGCCTGCCGGGTGGGTCCACCCCCTACGCGCTGCTCACGGAGGGGACGCCGCGGCTCGCGCTGCGGGTGGAGGCGCTCCACGGGATCGTCGACCTCGCCGGCGCGGAGTTCTTCCAGCTGCCCGTCCCCACGCCGCTGCCGCAGCCCTCGCCCTTCTCCGGCGCCGTCGTCGCGGGCGGCACGGTGGCGCTCGAGCTCGCCGTCTCGAGCCTCGGCTTCGCGCCGCTCGAGCCCGCGGTCGAGAACCCCGAGCCGCCGCCCGACCTCGGTCCTTTCGCCGAGCGCGAGCTCCGCTTCTCGCGCGCGGGGAAGGTGTTCGCGGTGCCGCTCTCGCTCCTCGTGCAGGTGCTCGAGGAGCCCCGGCTCGCGCCGGTGCCGCTCACGCCGGCCTCACACCGGGGCCTGCTCTACCACGCGCGATCGTTGCACTCGGTGGTCGATCTCGGGACCGTGTACGGCGCCCCCGCCGGTCCGGCCCGGACCGTGCTGCTCGTGGACGCCGGCGGTGCCGGCGTCGGCGTCCTCGCCGATCGGGTGCTCGGGGTGGGGGAGGGCGGGCCGGACGTCGTACGTCCGCCGTGGGACACGCTCTTCGGGGCGTGAAGGGGGCCGGATCTCGGGGTCGGGGCTCGGGCTCGGGGGAACACCCAAACGCCCGGCAAATCTTGACATTCGGGGAATCGCGGGGTTACTGGATACGGCTTCTCTCCTCTCGCGAAGTCCTAGACGCCCATGCCCAAGAACCTGCTCCTCGCGGACGACTCGATCACCATCCAGAAGGTCGTGGGCATCACGTTCGCGAACGAGGACTTCAAGGTCACCTCGGTGGACAACGGAGAGGACGCGGTCACCCGCGCGCGCGAGCTCCGCCCCGACGTGATCCTCGCGGACGTCGTGATGCCGCGGAAGAACGGCTACGAGGTGTGCGAGGCCGTCAAGAGCGATCCCAGCCTGAAGCACATCCCGGTGCTGCTGCTCGCCGGGACCTTCGAGGCGTTCGACGAGGCCCGCGCCCGGGCCGCCCGCGCCGACGGTCACATCTCGAAGCCCTTCGAGAGCCAGGCGCTCATCACCAAGGTGAAGGAGCTCGTGGAGGGGAAGGCGCCCGCCGCAGGCGCAGCCGCGCCCGCGCCGCGCCCCGCGGCCGCCCCGGCTCCTGCGCCGGCGCCGCGTCCCGCCGCCCCGCCCGCCGCCGCGCGCCCTGGTCCCGCTCCCGTCCCTGGCCGCCCGCCCGGCCCCGCGATGCCCCCGGGCGCGCGTCCGCCCGGTCCTGGCATGCCTCCCGGCGCCCCGCGGCCCGCTCCTGGTGTTCCCCCCGGCGCGGTGCGTCCGCCCGGTGCGGCGATGCCCCCCGGCGCGCGCCCTCCTGGGCCTGGCATGCCGCCGCCCGGCGCGCCGCGGCCTGGTCCCGTTCCTCCGGGCGCGGCGCGCCCGCCCGGGCCGGGAATGCCTCCAGGTGCGCGTCCGCCCGGCCCCGTGCCTCCCGGCGCGCGCCCTCCGACTCCGATGCCCGGAGCCCCGCTCCGCCCCGCGGCGCCGCCTCCCGCGGCCGCGCGCCCCACGCCGACGCCGGTGCCCATCCCGGCGCCTGCGCCCGCCGCTCGCCCTGCGCCGAAGCCCGCCGCGCGGATGGATCCGTTCGGCCTCGCCGACGCCCCGCCGCCGCCGGCCCCGGCTCCTGTCCCTGCGCCGGAGCCCGCGACCGACGTCTCGTGGGATGACGCCGACCTCCCCGGCGGCGGCCTCGACCTCTCGATGGACGACGCCGGCCCCGCGCCCGCCGCGACGGCCTCGGTCACGGCGCCCGAGGCCATCGAGCTCTCCGACGACGGCGACGACGCCGCGCCCGAGCTCGAGAGTTCGCACGCGTTCATCCCGCCGGCCGCGTCCACCGGGCACCAGCCCGAGCCCGCCGCGGGTGGCCAGGGCGAGGCCGCGCTCCGCGAGGCGCTGTCGAAGGCGTCCCGCGAGGTGATCGAGCGGGTGGTATGGGAGGTCGTGCCCCAGCTCGCCGAGACCATCATCCGCGAGAACCTCGACCGGCTCGTGAAGCGGCAGAAGGGGTAGCGGCGGCAGGCGGGGTGGGGCCCCGCGCGCCGTTCCACAGGCTCAGGGTGAGCGGGCCGCAGGACCGGGTGCCGCACGTCCTCGTTCGGCGCCGCGCAGCGGTTCCCCGTTTCTTTTCTTCCGCCGGGAACGCCGTTCCCGTAGCCTTCGCGCTTTCTGGAGACCACCGTGAACGACGAAAAGAGCACCGGGCTCGCAAAGGGCTATGCGCACAAGGAGGTCGAGGCGCGCTGGTACGACTTCTGGCGCAAGCGCGGCTACTTCCACGGCGACGAGCACGATCACGCGCGGCCGCCGTTCTCGATCGTCCTCCCGCCGCCGAACGTCACCGGCTCGCTCCACCTCGGCCACGCGCTCACCGCCACGCTCCAGGACGTCCTCATCCGCTGGAAGCGCATGAGCGGGTTCAACACGCTCTGGCTCCCCGGCACCGATCACGCGGGCATCGCCACGCAGATGATCGTGGAGAAGGAGCTCCAGAAGACCGAGAAGAAGTCGCGCCACGACCTCGGCCGCGAGGAGTTCCTGAAGCGCGTCTGGGAGTGGAAGGAGAGGTTCGGCTCGCGCATCGGCGAGCAGCACCAGGCGCTGGGCGCGTCGCTCGACTGGGAGCGCGAGCGGTTCACGATGGACGAGGGGCTCTCGCGCGCCGTTCGCGAGGTGTTCGTCCGGCTCCACGAGGAAGGGCTCATCTACCGCGAGCGGAAGCTCATCAACTGGTGCCCGCGCTGCCACACCGCGCTCTCGGACCTCGAGGTCGTCTACGAGGAGGCGCACAAGGGCGAGCTCTGGTCGTTCGCGTACCCGCTCGTCGAGCCGGCGGGGGACAGGACGGAGATCGTCGTCGCGACCACCCGGCCCGAGACGATGCTGGGCGACACCGCAGTTGCGGTGCATCCGGACGACGAACGGTACAAGGCGCTCCTCGGGAAGAAGGTCCGCCACCCGCTCACCGGCCGTGAGATCCCGATCGTCGGCGACGCGATCCTCGTCGACCCCGCCTTCGGCACCGGCGCGGTGAAGGTCACCCCCGCCCACGACTTCAACGACTTTGAGGTCGGCAAGCGCCACGGGCTGGAGATGATCACGGTCATCGGCCTCGACGGAAAGATGACCGCCGCCGCCGGGCCCGTCGCCGGGCAGGATCGGTACGTCGCCCGCAAGGAGGTGAAGCGGCTCCTCGCCGAGGCCGGCCTCGAGCGCGGGGCGACGCCCCACGTCCTGCCGCTCGGGAAGTGCCAGCGGTGCGAGACCGTGCTCGAGCCGCTCCTCTCGCACCAGTGGTTCGTGAAGATCGAGCCGCTCGCGAAGCCGGCCATCGAGGCGGTGGAGCAGGGCCGGACGAGGTTCATCCCGGAGCAGTGGACCAACACGTACATGGCGTGGATGCGGAACATCCACGACTGGTGCATCAGCCGGCAGCTCTGGTGGGGACACCAGATCCCGGCGTGGTACTGCCCGGACGGCCACGTCACCGTGGCCCGCCAGGCGCCGCAGGCGTGCGGGACGTGCGGGAAGGGCGAGCTGCGCCAGGACGAGGACGTGCTCGACACCTGGTTCTCGTCGGGCCTGTGGCCGTTCTCGACCATGGGCTGGCCGGACGAGACGGCGACGCTCCGGACCTTCTACCCGACGTCGGTCATGGAGACCGGCCACGACATCATCTTCTTCTGGGTCGCCCGCATG
>DASPMI010000020.1:0-75965 GCA_035627135.1 Anaeromyxobacter sp.
CGCGCACGCGGTAGCCCTTCGGGTTGTAGAGGAGGAAGAGCGGCCACGGGTACACGAGGATGTCCCCGAACACCGTCACGATCCGCTCGTAGAACGTCTTCCGCTCGCGTCGCGCCATGGTGCCTCCTGGGCCGCTCACCCCCCGCAGCCGCAGTCGTTGCCGCCGCCGCCGCCGGAGGACGGGACCTGTCCCGGCAGCTGGAGCGCTCCCGCGTGCGCCGTGACGAGGCCGCTCGCGACCGTGAGCTCCGGGAGCTGGTGCAGGGCCTTCCACTGGGTGAAGGTCGGCAGCTGGCGGACACGCTTGCGGCACGGGCCGGTGCGGCGGACGCAGCGGCTCGCCTGGGCGGAGCAGCCGTGGCGATCGACGGCGGTCACCTGCACGAACAGCTCGAGCTCGGCCGCGCTCGCCACCGTGAGGAGCAGGTTCGGCCCCTTCACCGTGTAGCCCACCTCGACGCCGGAGACGGTGAGCTTGCCGCTCGCGCCGTCCTCGAGGCCCTGGCCCCCCACCGCCCACCGGAACTGCGCCTCGCCGGTGAGGCTCGCCGTGACGGCCTGGAGCCGCGCCTCGGCGCGCAGGCCGCCGAGCACCGTGGACACCCAGCGGCCGGCGTAGGTCGGCGGCAGCGTGAACACGCGCGCGCCCGCCGGGAGCTCCCGTCCGACGGCGACGGCGCCCGAGGGCGCGGCGGTCGCCTCGCGGCCGCGGCGCACCGGCCCGGCCGCAGTGACGCGGCGCAGCGGCAGCCTTCCTTCGACCGCGCGCGCCGGCTCGAACACGGCGGTCGCGTCCGTCGTGAGCACCGGCGGGAACGCGCACTGGAACTCGCCGGCGATGCTCACGGTGGGGACCTTCTTCTCGTAGGTCCGGTAGCGGAGCTCGACCCAGCTCGCCTCGTCGATGCGCGTCGCCTGCGCCAGCGCGTAGCGCCCCTCGTTGGTCCGCACGGCGAGCACCGCGCGGCTCTCGTCGATGAAGTCGCCGGTGAAGATGCCCATCGGATCGATGCGCCCCAGCTCCAGCACGCCGAGGCCGGTGCGCGTCCGGTACGGGAGGCCGTAGAGCTGGAACCGCTGGACGGCGCCGAGGTCGGTGCAGCCCGTCCGCGCCAGGGCGGCCTGGCAGCCGGTCTCGAGCCGCCGGCCCCAGCTCTGGCCGACCCAGCGGAGATCGCCGGGGGCCGAGGCCGCGTCGTCGACCCGGCCGAGGTCGAGGTCGAGCGACTGGCCGGGCTGGAGCCGGACCGTGCCCTCGCAGCGGATCGGCGCCTTGTCCTGCACCTCCAGCGAGGCGCGGATGACCACGTCGTCGATGAACACCGACTGGAACAGGATGTCGACGCCGAAGGCCGGCACGTCGACGTCGGGCACCGCCTGGTTGATCGCCTCGACGATCCGGTCGGCGACCCGATCGATCGTCCCCTCGACCGTGTCGGTCGCGATCCAGAGGATCAGCGGGACGAGCACCGTCCCCACCACCGCGCCGATGACCCCGAGGAGGAGCCCGCCCAGCGCGGCGCCGATCACGCCCGCGGCGATCCAGCAGTACCAGGGGACGTCCACGTCGACGTCGGGGTCGCCGATCTCGACGCTCGCCTGCAGCCGCCCGCGGGTGCGGCCCGGCCGCTCGGGATCGGGCTCGGGCACGATCTCGAGCCGCAGCTTCGCGCCCACGTCGCCGCTGGCGTCGTAGCAGAACCCGCTCTTCGTCACGCGCGCGTCGATGCGGATGAAGCCGTCGTCGAGCGCGATCGTGAGCTTCGTGAGGTCGACGTCCTCCTCCTCGTCCACCCGGAGGGTGCGGTTCAGGGAGGCGGAGTCGGGCCCGATGTCGAACGAGCCGGCGGGGAGGTTCAGCGCCCGCTCGAGCGAGGGGACCGCCATGCGGGCGATCCAGTTGAAGAAGATGCCGATGGCGCCGCGCCCACCGTCCGGGACGAAGCTCCGCAGCGCCGCCGCGTTCCCGACGACGCCGCCGCCGAAGGTGAGCATGCCGGCGGTCGCGTCGCGATCCGCGGCGGAGACGTCGTCGACGATCCGGAAGTCGGCGCGCGTGATCGTCGTGGGCTCCGTCGCGCCGCGGTCGACGGGGACGGGGAGGACCGGGACCGCGGGGAGCAGGTCGGCGATCCGCCCGGCGAGGTTGGGGATGGGCAAGGCGACCCCGCCCACCCGCACCTCGGCGAAGGAGATCGAGCCCGGGAAGTCGATGCGCACCGTGTCGCGGTCGCTGGCGGAGCGATCCACCCGGATGCCGACCACGATCCGGAACGTCGCCGCCGCGGCGCCCTGCCCGAGCACGAGCCGGAGGTCGAGCGGGTTCTCCGCCGGCGGCGTGAGCGGGACGTCGGTGGGGCGATCGAGCGAGACGGTCAGCGAGAAGTCCTCGGCCTCGAGACCGGGCACGAGGTCGACGAGGCGCGGGATGAGCCCGCTCGTGTCGAAGAACACGCCGAGGAGCTCCTGGTACGCCTCCTCGGAGAACTGCAGGACGAGGTCGAACCCTGCGGTCTGCGTACCGGCCATGGCTCACCCCCTCGCCTTGACGAAGCGGACGCGGACGCGCGGCCGGAGGAGATCGCCGCCGGGGAGGCGGAACGCCACCGGCCGGATCGCCTCGGCGCGGGTGAGGTCGGCGCGGAGCCGCTGCCGCAGCGCGCCGGACACCGCGATGTCGAGGGCGCGGAGGAGGGCGGCCGGGTCGCGCACGAAGAGCGCGTGCTTCTCCGGATCCTCGAGCGCCTTCAGGATCCGCCCCTCGTGCTTGCGGAGCGCGTCGAGCTCGGTGCGGACCCAGTCTGGCTGGGCGGCGAGCGCCTCGTCGAGCGTCGGGCGCGAAGGCCTCGGGGGCCGAGGCGGCGTGCCGGTGGGCTTGGTCATGGCGTTCCTCCGGAGAGGTGGAACGCCGGGCTCCGCCGTTCGTGAAGGGAACCGAGCGTTGACCCCCGCCCGAGCCGCGGCGCGCCATTGCGCGGCCGCTCAGCGGCACACGGGCAGCTGGGCGATCCCCGTCCCGACCGCGCCCGTGGCGACGGTGACCGTGTCCTCGACCGCGTGCCCGAAGACGTCCGTGACACGGAGCGTGTAGGGCGGCGGGGCGGTCTCGCCGCCGCCCGAGCTGGTCCACTGCCAGCCGTTCGTGTCCGTTCGCTGGAGCGGGACGAAGGCGCCGCCGACGCGGAGCTCCACCGCGTCCAGCGGATGGCGGTGGTCGAGCGCGAAGAGCTGGACGAAGTACGGGTTCGTCCCGACCGACGACGCCCAGCGCAGGTTCCCCGTGACCGGGCACGGGACGGCGCGCGCCTCGACCTCGACCAGCCCTTCCTCCGCGCCGGTGACCGCGGCGAAGGTGGCGGCGTCGAGGTCGAGGTCGACCGAGGCCCCGCAGCCCTCGCAATCCTCGACCACGATCGCGACCTGCGTCCCCCCCGGCCCCGTGAGCTCGAGGCAGGCGCCGCAGGAGGCGAGCCCGCCGGCGATCGAGTCCGGCCGCACCGCGACCTGGCCCAGCTCCGCCGGCATCGCGTGCTCCTCCGGGAAGCACGACGCCGTCGGGAGCCGCGCGCCGAAGGTGGCCGCGGTTCCGGTGTACGGTCCCGCCGTGTAGCAGGCGGGGTCGCCGCCGCCGCCGCCACCGCCACCGCCGCACGCTGCGAGGAGGAGGACGGCGGCGAGGCCGAAGGCCGGCGGGAGGGAGAGCGAGCGCATGCCCGTCCCCTTATGCCGCCCGGGAGGGGGCGCCCGGCCCCGTGGGGGCGTGCGCGTGCACCATGCGCGGGCGACAGGACCGAGCGGTCGCGGCTGGTGCCGCGTCCGCCCGGCCGCCCCGCGCTCACCGCACGGCCTGGACGAGCACCACCGTCACGTTGTCCGCGCCGCCGGCGGCGTTCGCGGCCTCGATGCACTCGGTCACCGCGCGCCGCAGGTCGCCGTGGGCGCCGCGCAGGATCTCGGCGATGCGCGCGTCGGGCACCATGCTCGAGAGCCCGTCGGAGCAGAGCATGAGCGCGTCGCCCAGCTCGAGCTGCACCCGGTTCACGTCCACCTCGACCGCGGGCTTCATCCCGAGCGCGCGGAGGATGACGTTCTTGTGCGGGAACGCCTTCACCTCGGCCGGCGACAGGCTGTGGGCCTTGAGGTGCTCGTTGAGCAGCGAGTGATCCTCGGTGAGCTGCTGGAGCGCGCCGCGGCGGAAGACGTAGGCGCGGCTGTCGCCCACGTGGCCGACGAGGGCGGTGTTCCCCTCGCGCGGGAACGCGACCGCGACGATCGTCGTCCCCATGCCGTGCAAGCGCTCGTCCGTCCGGGCGCGCTCGTGGATGCGCAGGTTCGCGAGCTTCACCCCGGTGACGAGCCGGTTCTCGTCGTAGCTGCGCTTCGGGTCGAGCTTGAAGGGCCAGGTCGCGTCCTCGTCGCGGCCGGTGAGCCGGAAGAACTCCGCCATCTCCTCGACGGCGATGCGGGACGCGACCTCGCCGGAGGCGTGGCCGCCCATCCCGTCGGCGACGCAGTAGAGGCTCTCCTCGGGCAGGAGGAGGAAGGAGTCCTCGTTGTGGGTCCGCTTGCGACCGACGTCGCTGGCACCGGCGTGGCTGAGGCGCATCGCGCGAGAAACTAACCCGGGATCGCGTTCGGGTCGAGCGTGCGCACGCTTCGTACGGGGCGGCCGCTGGCGCGGTCGGACCGGGCTCCCTAGAGGAGGGAGGTGCGCTGGAGGTTCGGTCCGTACGAGCTGGACGAGGCGCGCCGCGAGCTACGCGTCGCCGGCGCGCTCCGGCCGCTGCAGCCCCGGGTCTTCGACGTGCTCGCCTACCTCGTGGCGCACGGCGACCGCGTCGTCGAGAAGGAGGAGCTCCTGCGCGAGGTCTGGCGCGACGCGGTGGTCACCGACGCCTCGCTGCAGCGCGCGGTGAGCGTGGCGCGCCGGGCGCTGCGGGCGGCGGATCGCGACCTCCTGCGCACCCACGCCCGGCGCGGCTACCGGTTCGTCGGCGCCGCGCGCGCGCTCGACGCCGATCCGGCGGACGCGGCGCTCGACGGCCCGCCGCGGTACGCGCGGAGCGGCGCGGTCCACGTCGCCTACCGGACGGTCGGGCGCGGCCCGGTGGACGTCGTGCTGGTGCTCGGGTGGTCGCTCTCGATGCGGTCCGCCCTCGAGCTCCCCGCCGGGCGCGCCCTGGTCGGCGCGCTCGCCCGGCGCGCGCGGGTGGTGCTCTTCGACAAGCGCGGCACCGGCGCGAGCGACCGCGTCAAGGCGCTCCCCTCGATCGCGCAGCGCGAGCAGGATCTGGAGGCGGTGCTCGACGCGCTCCGCTCGCCCGGCGCGATCCTGGTCGGGTTCTCGGAGGGGGGACCGATGGCGATCACGTTCGCGTCGCGCCACCCCGCACGCACCCGCGGGCTGGCCCTGGTGGGCGCCTTCGCCCGCATGGCGGCGGCGCCGGACCACCCGCCCGGATGGAGCCCGCGCCAGGTCGCGGCGCTCCGGGCGTACGTGCAGGCGGGCTGGGGCAGCGGCGCGACGATGCTCGCCATCGTCCCGGAGCGCCTCCGCTCCGACGACGTCCGCGCCTGGGCCGCGCGCGCGGAGCAGGAGGGCGCGAGCCCGGGCGCGGCGCTCGAGCTCGTCGACATGAACCTCGCCATCGACGTGCGATCGCAGCTCGGCGCGCTCCGCGTCCCCGCCGTCGTGCTCCACGCGGCGGGCGACCGGGTCATCGGGGCGGACAACGGCCGCGCGCTCGCCGCGGCGATCCCAGGGGCCCGCCTCGTCGAGGTCCCCGGGGACGACCACGCCTTCCTCTTCGGCGGCCGCGGCGTGCTCCTCCGGGAGCTGGACCGGCTCATGGATCGCGCCGCCGCGGGGGGGACGGACCGCGCCGCCGCGCGGGCGCGCACGCTCACCTGAGCGCGACGGCGGAGATGGCCGTGCGGATCGGGACGAAGGCGGTGGAGATCCGGAGCGGCTCCACCTCGACCGACGCGAACCCCGCCGCGCGGAGCAGGCCGGCGACGTCCCGGTGCTCGCACCCCTCGAACAGCCAGCGCCACGGCCGGGCCACCGCGCGCTGGATGGCCGCGATCGCGGTCCCCTCCGGCGCGCGGACGTGCTCGACGCACCAGAGGCGTCCGCCCGGCCGGAGCACGCGGCGGACCTCGGCGAGCACCGCCGCGGGGTCGCGGACGGTGCAGAGGACGAGGCTGGAGATCACGGCCTCGACGCTCGCGTCGGGCAGGGGCAGGCGCTCGGCGGCGGCGGTCCGCACGTCGAGGTGGACGCCCCAGCGCCGCGCGGCCGCCGCGAGGTGCGGGTGCATGTGCCGGTTCGGCTCGATGGCGATGACGCGCGTCCCCGGGGCGAGGTAGCGCAGGTTCGCGCCCGTGCCCGCGCCGAGCTCCACGACCGTGCGCGGCAACCCGCCGAACGCCTCGCGCTTCACCGGCCCGAGCTTGCGGTGCTGGTACGCGTCGAGCGTCCGGAGCAGCCAGGCGTTGAGCCGCCCTCGCACCGGGTTCCCGCGCCCCGCGCCCATGGCCCGCAGCTCCTCCACGTCCATCCCTTCGACGGCGATCCCCTCGACGGTTCGCATCACGTTCCTCCTCGGCGCGCGATGTGCGCGCGACGAGCGGAGGATGGCTCCGTGGGGCGGGGGCGTCCTGACCGAACCCTGATCTTCGGTGTTGGCCGCGCTCTGCCGGGCGGGGCGCTCACGGGACCACGATCTCGATCCCGGGTCCCGTCGTCACCCGCACCTGCTCCCGCGCCGCGTACAGATCGCCGTCGATGGTGAACCGCGGCCGCTCGGTCGTGAGCACGAGCTCGCGGGCCACCTCGTCGAGCGCGTGCCGCCGCCTCCAGGGCCGGCCGGCGCGGATCCGGGGCAGGGTGAGGGCGAGGTGCAGGATGGGGCAGGTGACGCCGACGGCGTGGAAGAACCCGGGCTGCTCGGCGCAGCGGTGGAACGCGCGGAAGCCGAGGCCGATGTCCGGCGTCGAGCCGGCGACGAGCGTGAGGTAGCTGCCGTCCGGCCACTCCTCGCCGTCGGTCTCGATGCGCAGCCGCTCCCGCCGCGTGAGCGACTGCGCGAACGGCCCGTTCCGCAGCGCCGACCCGATGCCGCGGAACACGAGGCCGACCGCCGTCAGCGGGGAGGGGTTTCGGGTCCGGTCGTACGCCTCGAGGAAGGCGACGACCGCGCCCGTCCCGAAGATGAAGCCGTAGCGCGGAGGCTCCTCGTCGGCCTGGACGCGCAGGAGGTCGCGCTCGACGGTCCGCAGCGGGATGCCGCGGCGCCGGTGCTCGAGGACGTCCTTCAGGATCCCCTCCGGGGTGCCCCGGACGCCGTGGCCGTGGGCGACGGTGTTCATGGCGCCGCCGCGGAGGAGGAGGAGCTTCGGGAGCGGCCGATCGCCGTACGCCCGGGCGAACGCGGTGAGCACCACGTGCCCGGTCCCGTCGCCCCCGTTCACCCCCAGGAGATCGATCTCGGCGGCGCGCAGCCGGCGGACGGCCTCGTCCAGCTCCTCGTGCGTCGACGCGTCGAGGACCAGGCCCTCTCCGTCGAGGCGCGCGCGCAGGCGGTCGCCCAGCTCCGGGCGGAGGCGGTTGCGCCGCGACCGCGGGTTGTTCACGATGCCGATCCCACCCATGCCGGTCCTTCTCCCTCTCGCGTCCCCGCTCCACGTCGTCCTGGTCGCCCCGCAGATCCCGCCGAACGCGGGCAACGTGATGCGCACCTGCGCGGTCACCGGCGCGAGGCTCCACCTCGTCGGACCGCTGGGGTTCTCGCTCGACGACAAGAAGCTCCGCCGCGCGGGCCTCGACTACTGGCCGCACGTCCAGCCCGGAGTCTACCGCGACTGGCCGGAGTTCGAGGCGCGCGTGTCCGCCGCTCCGGACGGGGATGGGCGTCCGCTCCACGACCGGCTCCACCTGTTCACCGCCCGCGCCGAGCGGTCGCTGTTCGACGTCGCGTTCTCCCCCGGCGACTACCTCGTCTTCGGCCAGGAGCAGCTCGGCCTCCCGCCGGCGCTGCTCGACGCCTGGCCCGCGCGCCAGGTCGGCCTGCCGATGCTCCCCGGCCAGCGGAGCCTGAACCTCGCCGTCGCGGTGGGGGTCGGTGTGTATGGGGCGCTGGCACGCCTGAGCCGGTCCATCCCAAGCCCGTGAACGAGCCCGAGCCCGAGCCCGAGGAAAAGGCCGGCTCGGGGTATGATGCCCCCGGAATGACCTTCCTCCACGAGCCAGGCGATCTGGCCCGGACCCCCCTCGCCGCCATCCTGCTCGAGGCGCTGAACCTGCGCGCCACCGGCGTGCTGACGGTGAAGCACGGGGACGGGACGTCGCGGCTCTTCATCCGCGAGGGCCGGCCGGTGGGGGCGCAGGTGGTCGCCGGGCTGCGGCCGCTCGGGCACATCCTCCTGCAGGCCGGGGCCATCGACATCGACGCGCTCTCGAAGAGCCTCGCGCTCATGGCCGAGACGCGCCGTCCGCAAGGCGAGATCCTGGTGGAGATGGGCGTCGTCTCCCGGGACCGGGTCGAGCAGGCGCTCGTGGAGCAGCAGGCGGGCTACTTCAACCTCATCGCGGCGCTGGAGGAGGGCGCATACGCGTTCGATCCGGCCGCCGAGCTCCCTGCCTGGGCGGGGAAGAGCCTGCTCTCGCCGCTCCGCACGATCGTGGATGCGCTCGAGCGGCCGCAGGCGGGCGCGCTCGTGATCTCGGCGCTGCAGCCGGTGGCCGGTGGGACGGTCCGCCTCGCGTCCGGGTACCGGAGCGTGGCGAGCGCGTTCCGCTGGACGGGCGCGGAGCAGGTGCTCGTCGCGCGCCTCCAGAGCCCGAGCACGCTCGAGGCGTTCTTCGCGCCGTCCGACGTCCCGCCCGAGCGCGCCCGGGCGATCGTCGCCGCCCTCCTGCTCCTCGGCCTCGCGGTGTCCGCCGGCGAGGCGCCGGCGGCGACGGGCGAGACCGCGGCCGGGCTCGACGTCGAGCTCGAGCTGGCGCGCTCGGGGTTCACGCCGTCGCCCGGGCCGCCGCGCGCGACCCCGGCGGCATCGCCGCCCGCCGCGGCGCCGCCCGGCCCCGCGCGGCGGAGCGATCCGGCCGAGGCGCGGGCCCGACGCCAGAAGCTGCTCCAGCAGGCGATGCGCAACATGGGCATCGGGCCGTTCGCGGGCGGGAGCCGCCCGGCGACGCTGTCGCCCACCGACCGCGCCGGCCCCGCGACCGCGGGGGCTGCGCGGCCGACGCCGTCGCCCACGTCGGCGGAGGCGGAGCTGCGCAAGGCGCTGCTCGAGGCGGCGCCGCGCGCGCTCGAACAGGACCTCTTCGCCCGGCTCGGGCTGGCGCCCACGGCCGGCAAGGACGAGGTGAAGCAGGCGTTCCTGGCGCTCGCGCGCCAGTTCCACCCGGACCGCTTCGCCGCCCCGGGCCTCGCCGATCTCGCCGGCACGGTGAAGGACTTCTTCACCGCCGTGAACGAGGCCTACGAGACGCTCTCCGACGACAGGAAGCGGGCCGCGTACGCCGCGCAGCGGAGCCAGGGGACCCAGGTCGGGGCGGCCGCGGCCGAGGCCGCCCGGATCGACTACGCGAAGGGCGAGGCGTGCCTGCGGACGCGCGACTGGGCCAAGGCGCGCGGGTTCTTCGAGGCGGCGGTCCGCGCCGATCCGCGGGCCGAGCACAAGGCGGCCCTCGCGCTCGCCCTCCTCTCCGATCCCGCCTCCCGCGAGCGCGCGCGGGCGAAGGCGCTCGCCGAGGAGGCGCTCCAGGATCCCGCTGCGGACCGGGCCGCCTACGTCGCCGGGCTCATCGCCCGCGACGAGAAGGACGACGCGCGGGCCGAGAGGCTCTTCCGCGCCGCGTTGGCCGCGAACCCCAGGAACGCCGACGCCGTCCGCGAGCTCCGGCTGCTCGAGCGGCGGAGGAAGTAGCGCCGCATCCCACGGTCTCCGCCTTGACGAAACCGGGATTCTGCGGCGAGATCAACCCGGCGGGAACACGCGAGATTTAGCCCGAGCGCAGGCGCCCACCGGGAAAAGAGGGATCTTTGGCGAAGCAGCACCTGCTCCTCGTCGACGGCGATCCCAAGTCGCTGCGCGTGATGGAGGTCTCGCTCAAGAAGGCGGGATTCTCGGTCACGACCGCCGTGAACGGGCGCGACGCGCTCGAGAAGTGCGAGATCTCCCCACCCGACCTGATCCTCTCCGACACGAAGATGCCGGAGATGGACGGGTTCGAGCTCTGCCGCCGTCTCAAGAACGACGACCGCTACCGGGGCACGCCGTTCATCTTCCTGACCGGCCAGAAGTCCGTCGAGTACAAGGTGAAGGGCCTCGAGCTGGGCGTCGAGGACTACCTGACGAAGCCCATCTACATCAAGGAGATCGTCACCCGGGTGAACATCCTTCTCCAGAAGAAGGAGAAGGAGCGCCTCGAGAAGAAGGACCTCAAGGCGAGCTTCGCCGGGAGCCTCGCCGACATGGGCGTCGTGGACCTCGTCCAGACGCTCGAGATGGGCAAGAAGTCCGGCGCGCTCCACGTGAAGAACAGGAAGGGCGTCGAGGCGGTGGCCTACTTCCGCGACGGCCGGATCCTCGACTGCGAGCTCGGCGGCAAGCTCGCGGGCGAGAACGCGTTCTACCGCCTGCTCAACTGGCAGGAGGGCGAGTTCGCGATCGAGTTCAAGCCGATCGAGCGCGAGGAGCGGATCCCGGTCTCGACGCAGGGCCTCCTGATGGAGGGCATGCGGCGGATCGACGAGTGGGGGCGGATCGTCGAGCAGCTCCCGTCGCTCGACCGCGTGTTCGAGCTCGAGTACGACCTCCTCGCCGAGCGGCTCGCCGAGATCCCGGACGACGTGAACGCGCTCCTCCGGCTGTTCGACGGCCGCCGGACGCTCGAGCAGGTGATCGAGGAGGCGGACTACGACGATCTCGCCGCGGCGGGCGTGATCTCGAAGCTCTTCTTCGAGGGGATCATCCGCGAGACGGCGGGCGTGCCCGTCGAGGACCCGGCGCCGCCCGGCCCGGCGCTCGGGGCCTCCGAGCGGACGCCCACGCACACGCCGATCCCGGTCGCGGTGCGGGAGCCGGAGAACGTGGACTGGTTCGCGGGCCCGGTCGGCGCGCGGGGCGCGACCACGGCGCAGGAGCCCGCGCAGGAGCCGGGTCCCGCTGCGCGGGCCGAGCCGCCGCCTCCGCCGCGCCCCGAGCCCGCGCGCACGCCGCCCCCGCTCCGCACGCCGCCGCCGGTCGCGCCGCTCCGGCCCCCGCCACCTGGGCTGCGCCCCCCGACCAAGTTCTCGATCCCGGTGCCGCCCCCCGGGACCGTCCCGCTGCCACCCTCGCTCGGCGGCCCGCGCACGGCCGCCGCCCACGCGTTCCCGGCGCCCGCGGCTGCGCCGGCCCCGGTCTCGCCGCCGCACCCGGTCGCCGCAGCTCCCGCCGTGGCGGCCGCGCCCGAGCCGGCGCCCGCCCGCCGGCCCGCGGCGCCCGGTGCCCCCGCCCGCCCTGCCCCCGCGCCCGCGGCCGAGAAGCCTCCGGGGCAGGAGCGCCGCTCGCGGACCGGCATCATCGTCGGCGCGATCGCCGCCGCCGCCGCCGCGGCCGCCGCGGCGTGGTGGAAGGCCGGGATGCCGGGGCTGCCGAGGTAGCGCTCGCGTCGCGACGAAGGGCGGGTTAGGAAGAGCCGCTCGCCGCTCGCCCTTCGACAGGCTCAGGGCGAGCGGACGTTCGTTCAGGCCGGGCACGGGCGCGGGCTCGGGCTCGTTCACGGGTTCCCGATGAGAGTCCTCGGCATCGAAACGAGCTGCGACGAGACGGCGGCCGCCGTGGTGGAGGACGGGCGGCGGGCGCTCTCGGACGTCGTCTCGACGCAGATCGAGATCCACCGGCGGTGGGGCGGCGTCGTGCCGGAGCTCGCCAGCCGGAACCACGTGGTCCAGATCATGCCCGTCGTCGACGAGGCGCTCGCGCGCGCGGGCGTCGGGCCCGACGGGATCGACGCGGTGGCGGTGACGAGCGGGCCCGGGCTCGTGGGCGCGCTCCTCGTCGGCGTACAGGCGGCGAAGGCGCTCGCGCTCGCCTGGGGGAAGCCGCTCGTCGGCGTGAACCACCTCGAGGGCCACCTCGTGGCCGCGTTCCTCGGCGAGGCGCCGCCGGCCTTCCCGTACCTCGGGCTGGTCGTCTCGGGTGGCCACACCTCGCTGTACGCGGCGAAGGCGTTCGGCGACTACGAGCTCCTCGGCCACACGCGGGACGACGCGGCGGGCGAGGCGTTCGACAAGGGGGCGAAGCTGCTCGGCCTCCCGTACCCCGGCGGCGTCGCCATCGACAAGCTGGCGAAGGAGGGCGATCGCGCCGCCATCCGGTTCCCGAAGGCGATCGTGAAGGGCTCGGACCTCGACTTCAGCTTCTCGGGGCTCAAGACCGCGCTCCTCCACCACGTGAAGAAGCACGGCGTGCCCGAGGGCAAGGCGCTCGCCGACCTGTGCGCGAGCTACCAGGAGGCGATCGTCCGGGCGCTGGTGGACAAGGCCTTCCGCGCGGCGCGCCGGCTCTCGTTCGACCGGCTCGTCCTCTCCGGCGGCGTCGCCGCCAACAGCCGGCTGCGCGCCGCGGTCGCCGCGCGCGCCGCCGAGTACGAGGGGATGACCGCGTTCCTCCCGCCGGTGAAGCTCTGCACCGACAACGCGGCGATGATCGCGGTCGCCGGGACGCACGCGTACGCCCGCGGCGTCCGCGCCGGCGCCGACCTGAACGCGGATCCGGCGTGGAGGTTGTGAACGGGGAACGCCCCTTCCACCGTACCCGCCTTCCGTGCCCGGCCCACCGGCCATTCCGACCCTCCGTCACCGAACCCGCTCCCGGTCCCGCACCCGGTCGTGCGATCCTGAGCCCCGCATGCCTCTCGACCCCCCGCCCGCCGTGAGCGCGTACCCGGCCCCTAGGGCCCTGCTCGATCAGTACGGCCTCCGCGCCAAGAAGAGCTGGGGCCAGAACTTCCTGGGCGACCCCGAGGTGCTGGACGACATCGCCCGGGCCGCCGCGCCGCAGGCGGGCGAGACGGTCGTCGAGCTCGGCGCCGGCCTCGGCCACCTCTCCGCGCGCCTGCTCGCGCGCGGCGCCCGGGTCGTCGCGGTCGAGCGGGACCGGGACATGGTCCGGGTGCTCCGCGGCGAGCTGGGCGACCGGATCACGCTCCTCGAGGCGGACGCGGCGCGGCTCGACTGGCCGGACCTCGCGGCGCGGTACGGTGCGCCGGACGCCGGCGGCGGCGCGCCGCGCGTCGCCGTCGCCGGCAACCTGCCGTACCACCTCTCGAGCCCGATCCTCTTCACGCTGCTCGACGCCGCCCTCGCGATCTGCCGCGCGGTCTTCCTGCTGCAGCGCGAGGTGGCCGAGCGGCTCGCCGCCGGGCCGGGCGACGAGAACTACGGCCTCCTCTCGGTGCTGCTGCAGCGTCACGCCGACGTCGCGGTCGTGCGCCGCGTGCCCGCCGGCGCGTTCTGGCCGCCGCCGCGGGTGGAGAGCGCCGTGCTCGAGGCGCGCTTCCGGCTCCCCGCGGACCCAGTCGTGGACGAGGCGCGGCTCCGCGCGCTGGTGAAGGCCGGGTTCGGGCAGCGGCGGAAGACGCTGCGGAACGCGCTCGAGGCGGCGCGGCTCGCGCCCGCCGAGCGGATCGAGGCCGCTCTCGCCTCCGCCGGCATCGACCCGCGCCGCCGGGGCGAGACGCTCACGCTCGCGGAGTGGGCGGCGCTGGAGCGCGGGCTGGGCGAGCCGGGGCCGGCGCGCGGCTGACCGGTCGCGCCGCGCCGCCGGCTCACACCACCGGCCCCGGGAGCCAGGGCGCGAACTCCTCGGCGCCGAGCCCGAGCGCCTCGCTCTTGGTCGTCCGCCCCGAGGCGACCTCGACGAGCCGGTCGAGGATCGCCGCGCCCAGCTCCTCGAGCGGCGTGCCCTCGAGGACGACCCCGCAGTCCACGTCCATGTCGTCCGGCATCCGGCGGTACAGCGCCGAGGTGGTGGCGAGCTTCAGGGTCGGCACGATCCGCGTGCCGAAGACGGAGCCTCGACCCGTGGTGAATGCGACGAGGTTCGCGCCGCCCGCGATCATCCCGGTCACGGACACCGGGTCGAAGCCGGGCGTGTCCATGTAGACGAGCCCCGGTCCGACGGCGGGCTCCCCGTACTCGACCACGTCCACGAGCGGGGCGCGGCCACCCTTGGCGACGCCGCCGAGCGCCTTCTCGAGGATGGTGGTGATCCCGCCGGCGCGGTTGCCCGGCGAGGGGTTCTCGTCGAGGCTGGCGGACGCGGCCCCGAGGTGCGCGCGCCACCAGGCGACGTGCTGGAGCAGCCGGCGGGCGAGGTCGGGGCGGACCGCGCGCCGCACGAGCAGCCGCTCCGCGCCGTGGATCTCGGTCGTCTCGCCGAGGATCGCCGTGCCGCCGTGGCGCACCAGCAGATCGACCGCGACGCCCAGGGCCGGGTTGGCGGTGATGCCGGAGTAGCCGTCGGAGCCGCCGCAGTTGGTCGCGAGCACCAGCTTCGAGAGCGGCAGCGGGGTCCGGCGGGCCGCCGCCGCGGCCGGGAGGAGCCGCGCCACCTCGCGGACCGCGGCCTCCGCCGCCCGCAGCGTGCCGCCCGCCTCCTGGATCGTGATCACCGGCGGGCGCGGCGCGCGGGGCCCCGCCAGGCGGCGGTCGACGAGCGCCACCGGCTGGTTCACCTCGCACCCGAGCCCCACGACCACGTAGCCCGCGACGTTGGGGTGGAGGGCGTGACCGGCGAGGACCCGCTCCAGCAGCCGGTGGGCGTCGCCGTCCGCGACCATCCCGCAGCCGCTCCGGTGCGTGAAGGCGAGCACGCCGTCCACGCCGGGGTGGTGGCGCGCGACGTCGCGGAAGCGGTCGGCGACCATGCCGCAGACCGAGGCGGAGCAGTTGACCGTGGAGAGGACGGCGAGGTGGTTGCGCGTGCCCGCCCGTCCGTCCGCGCGGAGGAAGCCGTCGAACGTCCGGGGCGCGGGCGCGGGCGGCGGCGCGCCGAGGTCGGCGCCCGCCTCGGCGACGAGGTCCTCCGCGCGCGGGGCCAGCGCGGCCGAGAGGTTGTGGGTGTGGACGTGATCGCCCGGGCGGATCGGGGCCGTCGCGGCGCCGATGACGTGGCCGTACCGCCGCACGGGCGCGCCCGGCGCGAGGGCGCGCACCGCGAGCTTGTGGCCCGCCGGCACGCCCGCGACGACCGTGACGGGACCGTCCGGCGTCGCGACCTCCGCGCCGGGCGCGAGCGCCTCGAGCGCGATGACGACGTCGTCGTCGGGGTGGAGGCGGAGGACGGTCGCGGAGGGCGCGGGGGCGGTCATGCGTCAGAGCCGGTACGCCGCCTTGGGGAGGCGGTACGCGAGGTCCACCGCCACCTCGCGGGCCTCGTCCTCGTCGAGCTGGTGCTCCGCGACCAGCCCGGAGAGGAACGCGCAGTCCATGCGACGGGCGACGTCGTGCCGCGCCGGGATCGAGCAGAACGCGCGCGTGTCGTCGTTGAAGCCGACCGTGCTGGCGAAGCCCGCCGTCCCGGTGATCCGCTGGCGGAAGAACGTCATGCCCTCCGGGCTGTCGTGGAACCACCAGGGCGGGCCGAGCCGCAGCGCCGGGTAGTGGCCCGCGAGCGGCGCGAGCTCGCGCGAGTAGGTGGACTCGTCGAGCGTGAACAGGATGAGCGTCAGGCGCGGCTCGTTGCCGAACCGGTCGAGGAGCGGCTTGAGCGCGCGCACGTACTCGGTGCGGATCGGGATGTCCGCGCCCTTGTCCCGCCCGAACGCGCCGTGGAGCCACGGGTTGTGGTTCCGGTAGGAGCCGGGGTGGAGCTGCATCACCATCCCGTCCTCGACGCTCATCGCCGCGAGCTCGGTCAGGAGCTGCGCGCGGAAGAGCTCCGCGTCCCCGAGGGCGGCGCCCCCGCCGCGGACGCGGTCGAACAGCGCCACGCACGCGGCCCGCGGCAGATCCGCGGTCGCGGCGCTCGGGTGTCCGTGGTCGGTCGCGGTCGCGCCCATGGACGCGAAGAAGCGGCGGCGGGTCCGCAGCGCGGCGAGGTAGCCGTCCCAGGTGGCGGTGTCCTCGCCGGTCTGCCGGCCCAGCGTGACCAGGTTCCCGGCGAACCCGGGGAACTCCGGGTCCACCACGGGGTCCGGGCGGAAGGTGGTGATGACCCGCCCGCTCCACCCGGAGGCGCGGATGGCGCGGTGGTGGGCGAGGTCGTCGAGCGGCGACTCGGTCGTGGCGAGGACCTCGATCCCGAACCGCTCGAAGAGCGCGCGCGGCCGGTAGGCGGGCAGGGCGAGGCACGCCGCGATCTGGTCGTAGATCCGATCGGCCGAGTCCGCGTCGAGCCGTTCACGGACCCCGAACACCTCGTGGAGCACGTGGTCCATCCAGAGGCGCGACGGCGTCCCGCGGAACAGGTGCCAGTGCCGCGCGAACAGGCGGAAGCTCTTCCGCGGATCGGGCTCGACCGGCCCGCCGTCGAGGCGCGGCACGCCGAGCGCCTCGAGCGGGATCCCCTGGCTGTAGAGGAGCCGGAAGACGTAGTGGTCCGGCACGACCAGGAGCGCGTGGGGGTCGGGGAAGGGCGCGTCGGTCGCGAACCAGCGCGGATCGGTGTGGCCGTGCGGGCTGACGATCGGGAGCCCGCGGACCTCGGCGTAGAGGCGGCGCGCGATGGCCCGGCGCTCCGGATCCGAGGGGAACAGCCGGTCCTCGTGCAGCGCGAGCGCGCGGGCCATCGGGCACCTTCCCGCTCGTGCTTCGACAGGCTCAGCACGAGCGGTACGGTTCGAGAGCGGCCGCTCGCCCCGAGCCTGTCGAAGGGCGAGCGGAGCGTTTCGTCGGGCCGTCAGGGCGCCGCGCGGCGGGCGCCGGGCGCGGGCTTCTTCCCGCGCCGCTCCTTCACGAGGTCCCAGCCGTGGCCGTAGTCGCGGGCGACGCGGTCGAGGTGCTTGTGCATCGCCGCGCGGGCCTCGCGCGGATCGTGGGCCTCGATCGCCTTCAGGATCGCCCGGTGGTCGCGCAGCGTGGCGGCGCGCAGCGACGGCGTCTCGAAGTGCTTCTCCATCTGCCGCCACATCGCGCCGCGCCCCTGATCCCACAGGTGGACGATGACCGAGAGGAGTGGGCCGTTGTGCGTGGCGCGGGCGATGGCGAGGTGGAAGTTCCGGTCGGCGGGATCGCAGCCGTGGTCGTCGTTCTTGAGGGCCGCGAGCTCGTCCACCGCGGCGCGGATCTCGGCGATGTCGGCCTCCTCCGCCTCGCGCGCCGCCCAGGCCGCGGTCTCGCCCTCGACGACGCGGCGCGCCCCGAGCAGCTCGAAGGGCCCTTCGCCCTCGTTGGCGGGCTCCATCACCGCCTTGGGCTTGGGCGCGACCACGAAGACGCCCGCGCCCACACGGACCTCCACCTTGCCCTCGATCTCCAGCGCGATGAGCGCCTCGCGCACCGACGGCCGCGAGACGCCGAGCTGCTGGGCGAGCTCGCGCTCGGCGGGGAGCCTTTGACCCGGAGCGAACTCGCCGGCTGCGATCAGGTCGGAGAGCTGGCGGGCGATCTTCCGGTAGAGGCGATCGGTATCGACGGTCTGAATCGGCATAGGGCTCCTCGGGCGTGGTTGCACCCGGCCGTAACGGTAACGGTCCAAGGTCCGGTCATCAAGAAGCCAGACCAGCGCACCTCGTCATGCCGGCAGGACCGCCGGTCCGCCCGGGTCATCCGGCGCCCGCATTCCGGGCCCGGGTCACCGCGTCGAGGTACTGGCGCGCCCGCTCCGAGACCACGTCGGGCTGCCCCGCGCGGATCTTCGCCACGTCGGCCAGGTCCGCGCCGGCGCCGACGGCGCTCGCGCCCGCCTGGATGAAGTCGCCCACGGTGGTCAGCGAGACGCCGCCGGTCGGGACGAGCGGGATCTGCGGGAGCGGCGCCTTGAGCGCGCGCACGTAGCTCGCGCCGCCGAGGGCCCCGCAGGGGAAGACCTTCACCATGGCCGCGCCGGCGCGCCACGCCCGGACCACCTCGGTCGGGGTGAGGGCGCCGGCGATGGCGGGGACGGCGTAGGTGCGGCAGCACGTGATGGTGGCCTCGTCGAGCGCCGGGCTCACGACGAACCGGGCGCCCGCGAGCATGCAGGCGCGCGCCGTCTCCGCGTCGAGCACGGTGCCGGCGCCCAGGAGGACCTCGTCCCCGAGCCGGCGCCGCAGGGACGCCATGACCTCGATGGCGCCGGGCACGGTCATCGTGAGCTCGACGACGTCGAGCCCGCCCGCGCGGAGCGCGTCGACGAGCTGGAGCGCCTCCTCGCCCGAGGAGGCCCGCACCACCGGGACGACCCCGACCTCGGCGATCCACCGCAGCGCGTCCGGCGCCCGCCCTCTCGTGGCCGCCTTCACCGCTCCACCCGCGTGCCGAGCCCCTTCATCGCCTTCTCCACCTCCGCGAGCGTCGCCATCGACGTGTCGCCCGGCGTGGTCATCGCCAGCGCGCCGTGCGCGGCGCCGCACTCCACGGCCCACTGCGGCCCGCGCCCCGTGAGGAACCCGTAGATGAGCCCGGAGGCGAAGGAGTCCCCGCCGCCCACCCGGTCGAGGATCTCCAGGTCCGAGCGCTCGGGGGCCTGGTGGAGCCGGCCGCCGCACCAGCAGAGCGCCGTCCAGTCGTTGCGGCTCGCGGTCCGTGCGCGGCGCAGGGTGGTGGCGACGACCTTCCAGCTCGGGAACCGCTCGAGGCCCGCCTGGATCATCCGCACGTACGAGTCCGTCTCGAGCCGGGTGAACCCCTCGTCCGCGTCCACCTCCAGCCCGAGCGCCGCGGTGAAGTCCTCCTCGTTCCCGAGCATCACGTCCACGTGGCGGGCGAGGGCGCGGTTCACCTCCTGCGCCCGCGCCTTGCCGCCGATCCCCTTCCACAGCGAGTCGCGGTAGTTCAGGTCGTACGACACCACGACGCCGTGCCGCCGGGCGGCGATCATCGCCTCCTCGGCGACGGCGGCCGTGCGCTCGGAGAGGGCGGCGAAGATGCCGCCGGTGTGGAACCAGCGCGCGCCGCCCCCGCCGAAGACCGCGTCCCAGTCCACCGCGCCGGGGGCGAGCTGGCTCACCGCGGTGTGGCCGCGGTCGGAGCACCCGACCGCCCCGCGGAGCCCATACCCACGTTCGGTGAAGTTGAGGCCGTTCCGCACCTCGCGCCCGACGCCGTCGTAGGGCACCCAGCGTACGAACCGCTGATCGACCCCGCCCTGGTACATGAGGTCCTGCACCAGCCGGCCGATGGGGTTGTCGGCCAGGGCGGTCACGATCGCCGTCGAGAGCCCGAAGCACCGCTTGAGTCCGCGGGCGACGTTGTACTCGCCACCCCCCTCCCAGGCTCGGAAGAGCCTGGCCGTCGTGATGCGCAGGTCGCCCGGATCGAGCCGGAGCATGACCTCGCCCAGCGCGACGAGGTCGAACCGGGCCTGGGGGGGAATGACGAGATCCACGGACGTCTCTCCTAGAAGAAGTACAGCGCGTTGAACTGGTACCGGTCGTTCTTCGCCGTCTCGCCGTCGAGGAACTCCTGCTCCCGCCGCTGGTAGTTGAGGCCGAGGCGGAGCGCAGGCGTGACGTCGAAGAACACGTTGCCTTCGTAGTGGGTCATCCTGTCGTAGACGGCGCCGAGGTTGCCCGCCTGGACGTTGTCGCCCACGTTGTCGGACTGGACCTGCGCGTAGACCGCCGAGACGAAGACGCGGCCGTTCGGCGGGAGGTAGTAGTCGCCGCCGACCACGAAGCCGGTCCACTCGACGGCCGTCAGCTCCCGGGCCGCGTCGAAGGTGACCAGGTTCCCGCCCGGAGCGGTCGAGGTGACGGCCGGCGGACCGGCGGGGAGCGCGGCGCTGGCGTTGCCGCCGCCGGGGCCGCCGATGAGGTCGCCGTAGCCCTTCCCGGTGACGAAGGTGCCGGTGAGCGTGAGGCTGTTCCCCTTGCTGCCCTCGCGCGCCGGGAGGACCGGGACGAGCGCGTCGACGGCGAGGGCCTGGCCGTCGGCCTCGTGCTGCTCGAGGCCCTCGTCGGAGAAGCTCACCTTGAACTTGCGGTACGCGCCGGAGACGCCGATCGAGAGCGGGTAGGGCGCGGTGCCGCCGGTGCCGAGGGTGTGGATGCCCTTCCACCTGTTGAACATGAAGCGGGCGCCGCCCTGGAACTCCGGGATCTCGGCGTCGCGCTGGGGCGGACGGAGGGCGGCGACGGCGACCTCGGCGCTGAGCGCATCGCCCTTGATGAACTTGCCGAGCCGGAGCTGCACGTTGCGGCTGAAGGGCTGGCCGGGGAGCGCGAAGTTGCTGACGGTGGCCGGGTAGAAGAACGGCTGCCACCCGAACACGTACGCCGTCTGCCCGAAGAGGACGTCGAGGACCTTGGTCTCGAGCTTGATGTTGGCCTGGCGGAGCCGCAGGAAGCCGACCGTGTAGAGGTTGGCCTCGCTGGCGTTCGACTCCCGGGCGTCGAAGTCGGCCTCGAGCTGGCCGGTGAGCTTCATCCCCTGGTACTCGGGCGCGTTGATCCGGAAGCCGAACCGGCTCTCGCGCGCGGTGACGATGGTCCGGCCGTTGTCGCCGGCGAGCGTCCCTGCGCGGGCGATCGCGCCCGAGCCCATGCCGATGTCGAAGCTCCGGGTCGAGTCGTGGATCACGTCGAGGATGACGAACCCGTAGAACGAGACGTTGAACTTCGAGGTCACCGACGGCGGCGGCGGCGGCCTCGGCGCCTCCGGCGGCGGGGTGGGCTTCGCCTCGGCCTGGGACGGCGCGGTGGTCGGCGCCGCAGGCTCCGCGGCGGGGGTGGTCTGGGCGCGGCCCGCCGCGGGAGCGAGCAGCAAGGCCAGCACAGCCAACGAGCTTCGGATGGACGCGGTCATGGTGTCTCCCTCGACGTGCGGGGTCTCTCCTCGGGTGGATCGCTGCGCTTCGGCTCCTTCACTGGTTGACGCCACTCGCCAGGAAGCCGCCGTCCACGACGAGCACCTCGCCGTTGACGAAGCTGGCGGCCTCGGACGAGAGGAAGACCGCGGCGCCGGCCAGCTCCTCGAGCCGGCCGAAGCGCCGCATGGGAGACCGGATCAGGAACTCGCGGCCGCGCGCGGTGCCGTCGAGCAGCGCCTGGTTGAGCTCGGTGCGGAACAGGCCGGGCGCGATGGCGTTCACGTTGACCCCGCGGTGGCCCCACTCGACGGCGAGCGTGCGGGTGAGGGAGGCGACCCCGGCCTTGCTCGCGCCGTACGCCGCCACCTCGTGCAGCCCCACGAACGAGGAGAGCGAGCCGACGTTCACGATCCGGCCGGCGCCGCGCGCGAGCATGACCGCGCCGAAGACCTGGCAGGCGCGGAGCGTGCCCGTGAGGTTGGTGTCGAGGATGGCGTTCCACTCCGCCTCGTCCACCTCGAGCGTCGGCGTCCGGCGCGTCCGGCCGGCGCAGTTGACGAGCACGTCCACCGTGCCGAGCGCGCCGAGGACGGCGTCCCGGAGCCGCTCCAGCGACGCGCGATCGCGGACGTCGCAGGTCGCGCGGACGGTGCGCCGCCCCAGGGCCTCGATGCTCGCGGCCACCGCGTCCACCTGCTCCGCGCGGCGGGCGGAGGCGACGACGTCCGCGCCGGCCTCGGCGAGGGCGAGCGAGAGGGTGCGGCCGATCCCCGTGGTGCCGCCGACGACCACGGCGACGCGTCCGGCGAGGCTGAGGGTTGCGAGGGCCATCCGTCTCTCCCCGGCGCCCGTGCCGCGAGGGCGACCCGCGGCGCAAGGGAGGGAAGGCCTTGCGCCGCGGACCGCGCCCGAGTTCGCGGAGGCGCCGGTTCGGCCGAGACGCTAGAGAAGCGCGGCCCGAGTGTCAAGTGGCCCGATGGTCAGGCCAAAGCGCCCGGGACGGGGCGGGTCGCGCGGCGGGGGAGGTGCCGCGCGCGGCGGGCCCCGCCGAGGTCACGCCGCGGCCCGGGCCGGTCGCGCCCGGATTGCCTGGTCTGACCACTTGACGACTTTACCGCGGTCCCGTAACCTCGCGCCTCGTTGACCAGACCGGCGCACACCGAGGACCCGGGGCGGCCTGCCCCGGTCGAGCTGGTTCGGCCGCCCGCGGCGGGCGCCGCAGGAACGCGGAGGCAATCATGAATTGGAACCGGATCCTGTTCTGCAGCGCGCTCTCGCTCACCCTGTTCGCCGCGCCGGGGACCGCCTTCTCGGCGGATCCCCAGATCGTGCTCAAGCTGGGAGAGACGCACCCGAAGGGGTACCCGACGGAGGTCGCGGACGAGGAGTTCGCGCGCCTCGTGAACGAGCGCTCCAGCGGGCGCATCAAGGTCGAGGTCTACCCCGGCTCGCAGCTCGGCGAGGAGAAGGCGGTGATCGAGCAGGTGCAGATCGGCGCGGTGGCGATGACGCGCGTCAGCACCGCCCCGATGGCCCAGTTCTCGAAGCAGCTCGGCGTCTTCGCCGTGCCGTACATCTTCGAGAGCAAGGAGCACATGTGGGCGTTCCTCGACGGACCCGACGGCAAGAAGCTGCTCGAGTCGCTCGAGCCGTCCCGGTTCGTCGGGCTCTGCTACTACGACGGCGGCTCGCGCAACTTCTACGCGAGCAAGCCCATCGCGAAGGTCGAGGACCTGAAGGGCCTCAAGTTCCGGGTCATCCAGAACGAGTGGTCGCAGAAGATGGTGTCCGCGTTCGGCGCGAGCGCGACCCCGATGCCGATGGGCCAGGTCTTCAGCTCGCTCCAGACCGGCGTCATCGACGGCGCCGAGAACAACCCGCCCACCTACTTCACCTGGAGCCACTACCAGGTCGCGAAGCACTTCCTGCTCGACGGGCACCAGCGGCTCCCGGAGATCCTGGTGATGAGCAAGGTCGTCTGGGACAAGCTCTCGAAGGAGGATCAGGCCCTCCTCAAGAAGGCGGCCCAGGACTCCGTGAAGAAGCAGCGCGAGCTGTGGGACGCGTACGAGGCGGAGACGCTCCAGAAGGTGAAGGACGGCGGCTCGACCGTCACCGAGGTGAAGGACTTCGCCCCGTTCCAGAAGGCCGTGAAGCCGGTCATCGACGAGGCGATGAAGACCTTCGGCGAGGCGCTCAAGGCCATCGAGAAGGCCAAGCCCGGCAAGAAGATCTAGTCTCCCCGGCAGCGCCGCGGACGGCGCGCCGGCGGCCACCAGCGGAGCCGCCGGCGCGTCGCCGCATCGCTCGACCCAGGCCGAGGTGCACGCCGATGCCGATGGAACAGACGCAGCTCCCCGCGCCTGCGAGCGGGCCGACGAGGCCCCGCGGGCGCGCGCCGAGGGGCGCACTCTGGCGCTTCCTCCTCCAGGTGGACAAGGCCGTGGAGGCGGTCGCGGTCGGGCTCCTCGCGGCGATGATCGTCATCGTCTTCGTCTCGGTCGTCACCCGGAAGCTGTTCAGCTTCGTGTTCTTCTGGTCGGAGGAGGTGACCCTCCTCTGCCTGACGACGTTCTCCTTCGCGGGGATCGCCATCGGGTTCCGGGAGAAGCTCCATCTGTCGATGGACGTCATCGCCGGCTTCCTCCCGCGGAAGGTGAACTGGGTCCTCGACCGGATCATCGACCTCGCGATCTTCGCGTTCGGCGTCTACCTCGTCGTGAAGGGGTGGGCGTGGACCGAGCTCGCGCACCTCTCGACGCTCTCCGCGACCGGCCTACCCAACTCCGTCGTGTACGCCGTCATCCCGATCACTGGCGTCCTCACGTGCGTCTACGCCGCGCTCCAGCTCGCCGGCGTGGACACCCGTCGTTTCCAGCACGTCGACGAGGAGATCAAGCGGTCATGACGTCGAACGACATGACGGCGGTCTGGGTGCTCTGCGGCAGCTTCGTGCTGCTGCTCCTGCTGCGGTTCCCGGTCGCGCTCACGCTCGCCCTCTCCTCGATCGCGACGCTCTCGTACATGGGCATCGACGCGGGCGTGGTGGCGCAGCAGATGCTCCAGGGCGTGAACATGTTCTCCCTGCTCGCCATCCCCTTCTTCATCCTCACGGGACAGATCCTCGGGGAGGGCGGGCTCGCCAACCGGATCGTGCGGTTCGCGAACCTTTTCGTGGGGCGCCTGCCGGGCGGCCTCTCGGTGGTGAACAGCGTCGCCTGCATGTTCTTCGGCAACCTGTCGGGCTCGGCCATCGCGGACACGTCGGCGATCGGCTCGGTCATGATCCCCGTGATGAAGCAGAAGGGGTACTCCGCCGAGTACGCGGTGGGGGTCACGATCTCCTCGTCGATCCAGGGCGTGATCGTGCCGCCCAGCCACAACCTGATCCTCTACTCGATCGCCGCGGCGGGCATCGCCGGCGGCCTCTCGATCGAGCGGGTCTTCCTGGCCGGCGTCGTCCCCGGGTTCCTGCTGCTCGCCACGCTGATCGCGGTCGGCCTGATCATCTCCGCGATGCGCCGGTACCCGCGGGGCGAGCCGACGGCGCGCGCCGAGATCCCGGGCATCATCGTGCACGGGCTCCTCTCGCTCACCCCGGCGGTGATCATCCTGGGGAGCGTGATGACGGGCTGGGCGACGCCCACCGAGGGCGGTGCGCTCGCGGTGGTGTACTCGCTCGTCCTCGCGGGGCTCATCTACCGCGAGCTCAAGCCGCGGCAGCTCTGGCCGGTGCTGGTCCGGACGTTCCGGACGGTGCTGATGGTCTTCTTCCTCATCGGCGCGTCGCAGGCCTTCGGCTATGCGATGAACATGCTCCACCTGCCGGACCTCATCACGCAGTGGGTCCTGGCCATCTCGAACGAGCCCTGGATCATCCTCCTCCTCATCAACGTGCTGCTCCTCCTGCTCGGCGGGCCGATGGACATGGCGCCGATGATCCTGATCCTCACCCCGATCCTCCTGCCCATCTGCATGAAGCTGGGCATGGACCCGGTCCACTTCGGGATCCTGCTCGTCTTCAACGCCGGCATGGGCCTCCTCACCCCGCCGGTCGGGACGGTGCTGTTCGTGGGGTGCGCGATCGGCAAGGTGTCCGTGAACGCCGGCACGCGCGCCATGCTCCCGTTCTTCGCCGCGATGATCGTCGCGCTCCTCCTCATCACGTACGTCCCGGCGATCTCCCTCTGGCTCCCCAACCTCGTGGCCCGCTGAGCCGCGCGAAAGGCGAACATGTCATCCCTCCGGCTGTTCGATCTCACCGGGAAGACCGCGCTCGTCACCGGCGGCACGCACGGCATCGGCATGGCCATCGGCGCGGGCCTGGCCCAGGCCGGGGCGCGCCTGTGCGTGAACGACATCTCCCCGGACAAGCTCGCCGCGGCGAAGGCCGCCTACGGCGCGAAGGGCGCCGAGGTCTACACGCTCGTGTTCGACGTGACCCGCGAGGACGACGTGGATCGGGGGATCTCGCAGATCGAGCGGGACGTCGGGCCGGTGGACATCCTCGTGAACAACGCCGGGATCATCATCCGCGTCCCGATCCAGGAGATGAAGGTCGAGCAGTACAAGCAGGTCCTCGAGGTGGACCTCGTCGCGCCGCTCATCGTGGGGAAGCGGGTCGCGCGCCGCATGATCGAGCGCCGCAGCGGCAAGATCATCAACATGTGCTCGATGATGAGCGTCTACGGGCGCAACTCGGTGAGCGCCTACGCCTCGGCGAAGGGCGGCCTCAAGCAGCTCACGCAGACCATGTGCTGCGAGTGGGCCAAGTACGGCATCCAGGTGAACGGGATCGGCCCGGGCTACATCGCGACCTCGCAGACCGAACCCATCCGCGTGAACGGCCACCCGTTCAACGACCTCGTCATGACCCGGACGCCCGCGGGCCGCTGGGGCGAGCCCGAGGACCTCGTCGGCGCCGCCATCCTCCTCGCCTCGAAGGCGGGCGACTACATCAACGGCCAGATCCTCTACGTGGACGGGGGGATCCTCGCCAACTTCGGGTACGTGGCGGGGGAGAACCGGCTCTAGCCTTCGCACCTCGCGTGTCCGTGCCCGCGCCCGGGTAGGTCTCGTTCATCGCGTGCGCTGGCCGTACGCCTCGCCTGGGGGCGCGTTGCCGTGGGCGGCCGGCCGGCTCCGCCGCGGCGCCGACGCGGAGAAGGAATGCTCGGCGCCTACAGGCGATCGGAGGCCGCGCGCGGAGGGGCTCGGGACGTTCGCCGCTGCGGCCAAACTCGCTCGGCCACCTCACGCGTCGCTTCGCGCCGCGTGGTGGCCGAGCTCGGACATGGCCTCCGCGGGCGATCACTCCACCACGCGCGCGATGACTCTCGGTGTGAGGTGCGCCTGCGCCGACGGTCGGCGCCGCGGCGGAGCCGGCCGTCCGCTGGGCGGCGTTGCTTTTGGCGGCTCGGCTGCTGGTGCGGTATTGCGGCTAACTTGTTGATGCGTTCAGGCGCGGGGAGCTCCCCGCCCGCAGCCGAGCCGCCCACAAGCAACGCCCACAGGCGGTCGGCCGGGCCCGACGGAGCGAGCCGACCATGGCGCAGGCGCCCGAAGGTGATCGACCGGAGCACGCGCGCGTACCGGACCGAGCGCGCGCGCCGCCGGCTGTCCGAAGCCGGCCACCCGCGAGCGAAGCGAGCGGAGGTGGCCGGCAAGTTCCGGCGGCGCGCCTGCCAGCTCGACGGCGGCACGCGCGCGCCCTACAACAGCCTGTGGCGCCGAGCATTCTACCTGGTCGGCGAGCCCGGCGGGCCCGGCCGGCCGCCCACGGCAACGCGCCCCCAGGCGAGGCGTACGGCAACGTGCACGCCGAGCAAAGCCGCACCGGCCCACGCGCCCCGACAGTTCGACCGCTCGACCCTCGACACAGGCTCAGGGCGAGCGGTGGATGCGCGTCCGCGCGTGCTCCCGGCTAGACCATGCGCTTGGCCCGCTGCGCGAGCTGGATCGCGAGGCCCCAGGGGTCCCGCAGCATCGCCATCCGATCGCCGAACGGCGTGACCGTGACGTCCCCCTCCGGCATCGCGCCCGCGGCCAGGAGCCGGGCGCGGTCCGCCTCGACGTCCGCGGTCTCGAACGCGAGGTGGAGCACCAGCGGATCGAGTGACGCGTAGTCCGGGACCAACAGGTGGTCGTTCCGGTAGATCTCGACGAGGCTCCCCCCGTCGTCCGCCAGGAAGTGCGTGAGCGACGGCGCCCCCGTCGACCGGACCACCCGGAACCCCAGGTGCTGCTCGTACCACCGCACCACCGCCAGCGGCTCCTTCACCAGCAGCGCCACGTGCTCCATCCGCATCGTCGTCCTCCGACCCGTCATCCGCTCACCCTCCGACAAGCTCAGGGTGAGCGGTCCCGTCCGCCCGTGCCGCGCTCGTGGTCAACGCAGCGCGGACACCGGCACGTGATCCATGTCCCCGAACGTCTGGTTCTCGCCCACCATGCCCCAGACGAACGAGTACGCCTTCGTGCCCACGCCCGAGTGGATCGACCAGCTCGGCGAGAGCACCGCCTCCAGGTTGCGGACCACGACGTGCCGGGTCTCGTCGGGCGTCCCCATGAAGTGGAACACCACCGCGTCGTCCGGGACGTCGAAGTAGAGGTAGACCTCCATGCGCCGTTCGTGGGTGTGCGCCGGCATCGTGTTCCACAGGCTACCGGGCGCGAGCTGGGTGAGGCCCATGACGAGCTGGCAGCTCTCGACGATCGCCGGGTGGATGTACTGGTGGATGACGCGGACGTTGGCCTCGGCCGCGCTCCCGAGCTCGAGCTTCTTCGCGTCGGCCTGCGTCACGACGCGGGTCGGGCAGCTCCGGTGGGCGGGCGCGCTGTTGAAGTAGAACTGGGCCGGCTGGGCCGGCTCGACGCTGCGGAACGCGACCTCCTGCGCCCCCATCCCCACGTAGACCGCGTCGCGGCGCCCGAGGGGCAGGTCCTTCCCGTCCACGCGGACGACGCCCGGGCCGCCGAGGTTCAGGACGCCGAGCTCCCGGCGCTGGAGGAAGAACTCGACGCCGAGCTCCTTGCCCGCGCGGAGCTCGAGCTCGCGCGAGACCGGCACCACGCCGCCCGCGATGATGCGATCGACGTGGCTGTAGACCGACGACAGGGCGTCCGGCCGGAAGAGCCCCTCGGCGAGGAAGGCCCGGCGCAGCGCGGTCGTGTCCATCGTCCGCACGTGGTCCGGGTGGTAGGCGTAGCGAGTCTCCATCGGTCGCTCCTTTTCACGGGGTGTGCCGCCCCGCCCCGGAAGCGGAGCTTCCGGGGCCCCACCCCTGCTGCGCGGGGCCCTGGGCCGTGCGCGCCGCTTCGCGGCTGCGCGCGGCTGCCCCGCGTCGGAGGGGCTGCGCCCCTCCCCGGCTTCGCTGGGGCCCCCTCCTCCATGTCCGAGGGCTGCGCCCAGCGTAAGGCGGCGCCGGTCCGGTTGTCAAGTGGCCAGGCCACTTGCGCCGGAAGGGCGGTCCGGGGCGCCCGGCCCGTGTTCCGGGCCCCCCGGACCGCGATCCCGTCAGGGCGTGACGGGGTGGTCCAGGTTGTAGACGTGCCGCATCAGCACGCCCATCTTCGTGATGAACTGCCGCGTGGAGATGAGCGGCTGGACCGGCGCCACGACGTTGTCGTACGGCGAGGTGTCCCAGCGATCGCCGACCTTCGTCTGCGAGTACATCAGCGGGTTGCCGGCGTAGTTCGGGTCCCCCTCGTAGCTCGACGGCCCGGGCCCGATGTACGGGTTGCTGATCTCGTTCGGGGTGGCGGTCCCGATGGCCCAGTAGTCGGCCGTGGAGATCTCGGCGATCGCCTGCGCCGCCGGGGTGGAGACGTCGCCGGCCGGCATGCCGTTGCCCGCGTTGATGAGATCGAGCAGGTCGACGTCCTTGAAGCTGAAGAAGGCGGGGAGCTGGAGCCCGGTCGCGTACAGCGGCGAAGCGGCGCGGAGGTCCTCGGGCGTCCTCGCCTCGAGGGCGGCCTTGCGGGTGCGGAGCGCGGCGGTGTTGATGTCGCGCCAGCTGTTGTAGTGGGTGATGAAGCTGGCCGAGGGCACGACGGTCGGGTCCTGGCCGTCCGGCCAGCTCTTCCAGTTCGGGTCCACCTCGGCGAAGTACGCGCCGTTGACGATGTTGGTCCCCTTGCGCTTCACGAAGATCGGGTGGTCGGTGCCGAACTCGATGAAGGTCGCGTGGGTCCGGTTCGCGGGCTTGTTCGGGTAGTTCACGGGGAGCCGCACGCGATCGAGCCACTCGAGGGCCTCGTCGATCGGCTGGAGGTACTTCGGGTCGGCGGTGATCTCGTAGAAGACGAGCAGGTTCTGGATCGCGCTCTGGGTGGTGTGCGTCGCGTAGGAGTCGGGCTCGTAGGTGCGCGCGCCGATGGGCTGGAGGGCCGGCGTGTACTGGAGCGCGAAGGCCGGCTGGCCCGGCGGCCCCTGCATCTCGATGAAGACGTCCATGCCGCGCTGGATCGTGGGGAGCAGGTACGAGAGCCCCATCGTCTGGTACACCTCGACCAGGAACTGGATGTTCTCCTGGGCGACGTTGTCGTTGAGGGTGATGTACCGGGTGTAGTCCGGCTTCCCCTTGTACGACCACGACCCGGCGTACGGGTGGCGCTGCGGCCAGCCGCCGTTGTGATACTGCGCCTGCACGATGAAGTCGGCGGCCTTCAGGACGGCGTTGCGGAAGCGGTGCTCACGCTTCTCGAGGTACATGCGGAGCAGGAAGGTGGCCGCCTCGGTGGTGACCGCGTCGTCGAAGGTGGCGTTGCCGTAGTAGTGGAGGAACTCCTCCAGGCGCCAGCCGTTGGACCCGATCGTCTCGTACCAGCGCTTGATCGACTTCTCGCCGGCGTAGTCGTACATGTAGTGCCAGCCGCCGGCCTTGTGCTGCGCGCGGATCACGGTCTCGGCGACCCGCACCGCCTGGTGGTAGAAGTACTCGTCCCCCGTCGCGTGGTAGGCGTCGAGGAGCATGTGCCCGACGGTCGAGGTGCCCGGGCTCTGCATCCACACCATCGTCCGGTACGCCTCCATCTCGCCCCAGCCGCGCGAGAGGTCGGGCGTGTAGTTCCAGAGGAACCCCGCCCGGTAGGCGACCTTGTCCATCATGAAGCGGGTGGCCTTCTTCATGGCCGCGACGGTCTCGGCGCGCGTCGGCGGCGCGGTCTGCGCGGCGGCCGGTCCGGCGAGGAGCGCGAGGAGTGCGGCCGCGGACAGCCAGCGGCCCAGGGCCTTCGTCTCGAACATGGGGCGGATCCTTTCTCGAGATGCAGCGACGGTATTCACCGTTCGTGATTGTCGAGCGGAACACTCCCGCTCCGCCCGGACGCGGCTCGGCTCGGCTGCTTCGGAGTGGCGCCGCGATCCCTAACAGCGCACGTGTCAGGTCGTCAAGTGGTAAGGCCACTCGGAAGGCGCGGACCTGTGCGGGTTGCCCCGGGCCGGGCGGGTCCGGAGCCGGCGGCCTGCGATCGCGGGGCGGCGGCGCGCCGTCTCCGGCGTGAGGAGGCGCTCAGGGGAGGAGAGGTCGAACACCACGGGCGCCCATCCGCAGAACCCTCTGCCCGCCCGCCCACCAGTCGAACGGGCGCCCGTGGAACCGTGCGGCGGCCTAGAGGCCGCCGGTGCGCGCGGTCGCGAGGAGGAGGCTCATCCTCCGGGCGCCGTTCTCGCCGAGGTACCGGCGGAACGCGGCCTCGTCGAGCCGCATGGACTGGATCGTCGCCTGGACGATCGTCTCGTAGCTCGGCGCGTTCGGCTTCCGGAGCTCGATGGCGATCTTGAGGATCGCGCGCTGGAAGGCGGGATCGATCGTCTCCGACCCGCGATCTCCGCGAACCGCCGGAGCCTCGACCGCCTCCTGCCGCCTGGTGACGACCCGGCTACCCATCCGGCACCTCCGCGTCCACACTGCAGAATCGCGAATGACGATACGTGACGCCACACGCACTGTCAATGGGAACTCTGATCCCACGATCAGGGTGGGCACGATCCGTTTGTCAGAGCGGCAGTTCGTCCGGGTGAGCGCCAGGTGGGCGCGGTGCGCCCGGCGCGGCGGGCGCGCGCCGCCGTGCGCGTTGCCGAAGGTCCGACCGGCGTGCCACTCTCGGAGCCTGTTCCTCCGGCATGGACCGCCCCCGGCACATCGCGATCGAAGGGCCCATCGGCGTCGGCAAGACCTCGCTCGCCCAGATCCTGGCCGAGCGCACGGGGGGCCGGCTCGTGCTCGAGCAGCCCGAGGAGAACCCCTTCCTCCAGGGCTTCTACGCGGAGCGGAAGAAGCACGCGTTCCAGACGCAGCTCTTCTTCCTGCTCTCGCGCTACCAGCAGCAGCAGGCCCTCCTCCAGCAGGATCTCTTCAACCAGTCCACCGTCGCCGATTACCTGTTCGCCAAGGACCGGATCTTCGCCGCCCTGACGCTCGACCCGGCGGAGCTCGCGCTCTACCACCAGATCTACGACCACCTCGACCCGCGGGTCGTGCGGCCGGACCTCGTCGTCTACCTCCAGGCGCGCACCGAGGTGCTCCTCGCGCGCATCCGCAAGCGCGGCCGCGAGTACGAGCGCGGCATCGACCCCGCGTACCTCGACGCGCTCGCGAAGGCGTACCGGGACTTCTTCTTCCACTACGACGACACGCCGTTGCTCGTCGTGAACACGAGCGACATCGACTTCGAGGCCAACCCCGAGGACCTCGAGACCCTGCTCTCGGTCATCGCCCGCCACCGCAAGGGCACGCGCCACTACGTGCCGCTCGGCACGAAGGCCGGCTGAGGCCCGGGGCTCCCTCGCCGCTCGCGCCCGCCCTCCGGCCGGGCGAGCCGAACGTCCACGGGCGCGACTACGTTTGGAGCGGGGGTTTCCATGAACCGCCGCGACTTCCTGCGCGCCGCCCTGGCGCTCACCGTCTTGCCCGCCGTCGGCTGCGGGGGCGGGGGGAGCTCCCCGGGCGGCGCCTCGTCGGCGATCCCGCAGCGGGTCCTCGGCCGGACGGGCGCGCGGGTCTCGATCGTCGGCCTCGGCGGGTACCACATGGCGATCCCGGACGAGCAGGAGAGCCTCCGGATCATCCGCGCGGCGATCGACGGCGAAATCACGTTCCTCGACAACTGCTGGGACTACCACGGCGGCGAGTCGGAGCGCCGCATGGGGCGGGCGCTCCGCGACGGCTACCGCGACCGCGCCTTCCTCATGACGAAGATCGACGGCCGCTCGAAGGAGAACGCCGCCCGGCAGATCGACGAGTCGCTCGTGCGCCTCGAGGTCGAGCGCGTGGACCTCCTCCAGCTCCACGAGGTCATCCGCGACGACGATCCTCCACGGACGTTCGAGCCCGGCGGCGCGATCGAGGCCCTCCTCGAGGCGCGCGAGGCGGGCAAGGCGCGCTTCCTCGGGTTCACCGGCCACAAGTCGCCGCGGATCCACGCGGCGATGCTCGACGCCGCCCAGGCGCACGGCTTCACCTGGGACGCCGTGCAGCTGCCGCTCAACGTCCTCGACGCCCACTTCGACAGCTTCGAGCGGCAGCTCCTGCCGCGCCTCGTCGAGGAGGGCGTGGGGGTGATCGGGATGAAGCCGCTCGCCGACGGGCGCATCCCGCAGGTGAACGTCACCGGCGCCGAGGAGGCGCTGCGCTACGCGATGAGCCTCCCGGTGAGCGTGACAGTGACGGGGTGCGACTCGATGGAGCGGGTCGAGCAGGCGCTGCGCGTCGCGCGTGGGTTCCAGCCGTTGTCCGAGGACGAGGTCGCGGCGCTGCTCGCGCGCACGGCGCCCGCCGGGGAGAGCGGCGCCGACGAGCGCTACAAGACCACCGACCGGTATGACGCGACCAGCCACAACCCGGGGTGGATCGAGTGACGGGGTGCGGCGCTGGAGCGCCCCGGCTTTCGCTGCCACGCCGGCCTGAAACCGGTTAGATTCCGGGCTCCTCGTTGACGGGCGGGACCCCTCGCGGGCCTGCACCGGAGGTCATGCACGGATGTCCACCCAGGCCCCTCGGGCCCCCAGGCACGTCAGCATCCACGAGCTCCGCCGGATGAAGCAGGCGGGAGAGCGCTTCGCCGTCGTCACCGCCTACGACGCCACCGCCGCCCGGCTCGTCGCCGCCGCGGGGGCGGACGCCGTCCTCGTCGGCGACTCGCTCGGCATGGTCGTGCAGGGGCACGACTCGACGCTGCCGGTCACGCTCGATCAGATGGTCTACCACTGCGCCGCCGTGCGCCGCGGCCTCGCGCGCGGCGACGGGCGCGCCCACCTGGTGGGCGATCTCCCGTTCGGCAGCTACCAGGCGTCGCTCGACGACGCCGTCCGCGCCGCGGCGCGGCTCGCGGCCGAGGGCGGCGTCGAGGCGGTGAAGCTCGAGGGCGGCGCCGACTACGCCGAGGTCGTGCGCCGGATCGTTCGCGCCGGCGTCCCGGTGATGGGCCACATCGGCCTCACCCCGCAGTCCGTCCACAAGCTCGGCGGCTACGTCGTGCAGGGGAAGGACGCGGACCGGGCCCAGCAGCTGCTGCGCGACGCGCGCGCCCTCGAGGGCGCGGGCTGCTACGCGGTCGTCCTCGAGTGCATCCCCACCGAGCTCGCGCGGATCGTCACCTCCCAGCTCTCCATCCCGACGATCGGCATCGGCGCCGGCCCGCACTGCGACGGCCAGGTGCTCGTGCTCAACGACCTCCTCGGCCTCGACGACGCGTTCACGCCCAAGTTCGTGAAGCGGTTCGGCGAGGTCGGCCGGGCGGTGCGGGACGCGGTCGCCGCCTATGCGGCCGAGGTGAAGGCGGGCATCTTCCCCGCCGAGGAGCACAGCTTCCACGCGAGCTCCGTCCGGCTCGTCCCCGTGCCGCACGCCGACCAGGGGCCGAGCGCGGCGGACGACGCGCCGGACGCGACGGGCGTCCCCGTGTGAGCGTCTGACCATGGCCACCCCCGAGCTCTTCACCGATCCCGCCCCTTGGCAAGCGCGGTGCCTCGCCGCCCGCGAGGCCGGCGCGCGGCTCGCGCTCGTGCCCACGATGGGCTTCCTGCACGAGGGGCACCTCTCCCTCATGCGCGAGGCGCGGCGGCGGGCGGACGAGGGCGGCCGGCGCGGGCTCGCGGTCGCGACGATCTTCGTGAACCCCACGCAGTTCGGGCCCAGCGAGGACCTCTCGCGCTACCCGCGG
This sequence comes from Anaeromyxobacter sp., assembly GCA_035627135.1. Classification (GTDB taxonomy): domain Bacteria; phylum Myxococcota; class Myxococcia; order Myxococcales; family Anaeromyxobacteraceae; genus Anaeromyxobacter. Next base: position 34,114 of record DASPMI010000020.1, read on the forward strand.
GACCTCGCGGGCGATCTCGCGAAGTGCGCCGCCGCGGGGATCGACTGGGTGCTCGCGCCCGAGCGCCCCGAGCTCGTCTTCGCGCCCGGGCACGAGACGTGGGTGACGGTCGAGCGCGCCTCGCAGGGGCTCTGCGGCGCGTCGCGGCCCGGCCACTTCCGCGGCGTGGCCACGGTGGTGGCGAAGCTGTTCAACCTCACCCGCCCGCACGTCGCGATCTTCGGCGAGAAGGACTGGCAGCAGCTCGCGGTGATCCGGGCGATGGTGCGGGACCTCGCGTTCGGCCTCGAGATCGCCGGGATGCCGATCGTGCGCGAGGGGGACGGCCTCGCGCTCTCCTCGCGCAACGCGTACCTCTCGCCCGGCGAGCGGGCGCGCGCGCTCGCGCTCTCCCGGTCGCTCGCCGAGGCGCGCGAGGCCGCCGCGGCCGGCGTGCGGGACGCGGCCGAGCTGCGGGCCCGCGCCCGCGCGCGGCTCGAGGCGGCGGACGCGCGGGTCGACTACGTCGAGATCGTCCACCCCGAGACGCTCGCGCCCGTCGACGTCGCCGCGCCCGGGAGCGTCATGCTCCTCGCCGCGTTCGTCGGGACGACGCGGCTCATCGACAACGGGCGGCTGCCATGAAGGGGAAGCCCGGCAAGGGCGAGGACGGCACGAAGCTCGTCGCCCAGAACAAGCGCGCCCGGTTCGACTACACGATCGAGGACGCGTGGGAGGCGGGGCTCGCCCTCACCGGGAGCGAGGTGAAGTCGCTCCGCGAGGGGAACGTCAACCTCTCGGACGCCTACGCGCTCCCGCGGGGCGACGAGCTCTTCCTCGTCAACTGCCGCATCGGCGAGTACAAGCAGGCGGTCCACTTCGGGCACGCTCCGCTGCGCGACCGCAAGCTCCTCCTGAACCGCGCCGAGCTCGACCGGATCCGCGGCAAGGTCGAGCAGCGCGGCTACACGCTCGTGCCGCTCCGGCTGTACTTCAAGCAGGGCTGGGCCAAGGTGGAGCTCGGCCTCGGCAAGGGCCGCACGCACGAGGACCGGCGCGACGCGATCGCCGAGCGCGAGTCGAAGCGAGAGATGGATCGCGCCATGGCGCAGGGTCGCCGGCGCTGAGCCCCGGGCGCGGCGGGTGGGCGTCGCCCCCCCGTCGCGCCTTCCCCCGGAGAGGCGAGCCAGGGCTCGCACCACGTGCGCCCGCAGCGCGCGTCTCCTGCTCGGGCGTATCGGGACTGGATCGGGGGGCACCCTCCCTTCTCACCGGCGGTCCTGGTAGCGTGATCCGGGCGTGTTCGACCGGCTGACACTGCAAGAGGACCTGGTCGATTGCCGCGGGGCCGTGATCGCGCCGCGTGGCGCCGTCATCTCTCCGGAGACGATCCAGGAGGCGGCCGAGGGCGCGCCGCAGCACCCGCGGGCGCGGCTCTCCGAGACGCACCTCGCGCGCGATCTCGAGGAGCCGCTCGCGAGCTCCGTCTACGCGCCGCTGTTCGGGCGCGCCGGCGCGCGCGAGGCGGTCGAGCGGACCGTGCTCGCCGTGGAGCTGCCGGAGCCGCTGGTCGAGGAGCTGCTCGATCTGCGCGCGGCGCGGCCGGAGCTCTACCGCCACGCGGTGATGACCACGGCGGTGGCCGTCCGGATCCTGCGGACGGCGGCCGGCTCGAGCCGCACGCTGACCGAGCTCGCCGCCGCCGCCCTCCTCCACGATCTCGGCATGCGGCAGATCCCGGCCCGCCTCCTGGCGAACCGCGACCGGCTCTCGCTGGAGCAGGTCCACCGCATCGCCGCGCACCCGCTGCTGGGCGCGTACCACCTCGCGAGCGTGCTCGGGCACCACCCCGCGGTCGCCGCGGCGCGGAGCCATCACTGGCGGTGCGGGCAGGGGTACCCGGGCCTCTCGGGCGCGCCGGCGCGGTCGATCGAGGTGATCTCGATCGCGAGCGCGTTCTGCGCCCTCACCCAGCCGCGCCCCTACCGCTCGAGCCCGTACGACGCGCGCGGCGCCGTGGACGTGCTCGTGCGCGAGACGGTCACGGGCCACGCCGATCCGACCACGGTCCGCCTGCTGGTGCACGCGCTGCGCGGCGGCGACGGCAACCCCGTCGGCGTCCGGTTCGGCGGGTCCCGGAACGGGCACGTCCCGCAGGTGAACGGGCACGTGCCGGTGGCCCCGCCGGCGCGGAGCCCGGTGTAACGAGGGCCCGGCCTCACGCGGGCGCGGGGGACCTCGGCAGCCGGACGATCACCTCGGCGCCGGTGCCCGGCCCCGCGCTCCGCGCCTCGACCGCGCCGCCGTGCAGCTCCACGAGCGCCTTCACCAGCGACAGCCCGAGGCCGAGGCCGCCCTCGGAGCGGGCCAGCGTCTGCGGGCCCTGCGTGAACGGCTCGAAGATGCCGGTCAGGAGCTCGGGCGCGATCCCCACGCCGGTGTCGCGCACGCAGAGCTCCGCCGCGTCGCCGGTCACGGTGAGGGTGAGCGTCACGGCGCCGCCCGCGGGGGTGAACTTGGCGGCGTTCTGGAGCAGGTTCCCGACCACCTGGGAGAGCCGCGTCGGATCGCCGTTCGCCGGCACGGGCCCCGCGGGGACGTCCACCCGGAGCTCGAGCCCGCGCTCCTCGATGGACGCGCGCCGATCCTCCACCGCGCTGCGGACGAGCGCCGCGAGGTCGAGATCGGTCCGGTGGAGCTCGATCCGCCCGCTGGAGATCCGCGTGACGTCGAGCAGCTCGTCGACGAGCTTCGCGAGGTGGTCCACCTGGCGGGCGAGGATCTCCTTCGCGCGGCGGGACTGCTCGCTCGCCGCGTCGCTGCGCCCGAGGATGTAGACCGAGTTCCGGATGGGCGCGAGCGGGTTCCGCAGCTCGTGGGAGAGCACCGCCAGGAACCGGCTCTTGTTCCGGTCGACCTCCTCGAGGCGCGCGTGGGCGTCGGAGAGCGCCCGCTCGGCGCGGTGGCGCTCGGAGTCGTCCGAGAACAGGAGCGCGAGGCGGTTCGGCTCCGGGGCGAAGGCGGTCACCGCGAGGTGCCGGTGGCCGTCGCGAGAGGTGATCGCGAACCGCGCCGGCGCGCCCGTCTCCACGACCGCCCTGCAGCGCTCGACGACGTCGCTCGCCGAGGGCGGGACGAGGTCCCGGAGCCGCTGCCCCAGCGCCGGGGCGCGGGTGAGCCCGAGCAGGTGCTCGGCCGCGGGGTTCATGTCCACGAGCCGGTACGTGCGATCGGCTTCGACGGGGCCCGCCTCGCCGAGCAGGAACCCCTCGCTCATGTTCTCGAACAGGATCCGGTACCGCTCCTCGGTCTGGCGGAGGAGCGCCCCGAGCGGCAGCGCCCACGACTGGTTCTCCCGGACCGAGGAGATCGCCGCCGCGAGCAGGGCCAGGGCGCCGAGGTACTGGGTGCCGCGCCCGAGCCAGCCGACCACGCTGCTGAACGTGCCCTGGATGAGCACGCCGTAGAGGCCGAGCGCGAGGAGCCCCATCCCGAGCGCGTACCAGTGGCGGAACGGGGAGCGGCTGCTCCCGCGCGAGAGCCCCGCCGCCGCGACGCCGAACCCGGCGATCGCCGACCCGAGCACCACCTGGCGGATCGGCGTTCCGCCCCGCCCGTTCACGAAGAACGTCGGGAGCGCGCCTTCCCAGGCGAGCACGGAGATGACCGCGACGAGGAACAGCGCCACGACCGCCGTCCAGACCACCGCGCGGCGGCGGCGCGCCACCACGCGCGCCGCCCAGCGGAGCGAGGTGGCGACGAGGGCGTGGGCGGCGGCCGTGAAGAGGACGCCGAGGTTGTAGATCGTGATCGCGAGGTTCGGGTCGCCGCCGCCGATCGTGCCGGAGGCGACGACGCTGAGGGCCAGGATCGCGGTCCCGCCGGCGAGGAGCAGGAGCCCGAGCTCGCCGCGCTCGAGGAAGCTGCGGGTGACGAGCACGGAGACGAGGATCGAGACCCAGACCAGGAAGAGCAGGTTGAGCCCGAGGACCAGCGCCGAAGAGCCGTAGGTGCCCGGGACGCGCGCCGCGTTCACCGCGTGCAGCGCGACGAACAGCGCCGGGATCGCTCCCCACGACCACTGGCGGAGCTTCCGGCTCAGGCGGGCCCGGCGGGCCTGGGGCCCGAGCGCGAGCAGGAGCTCTCCGGTGTCGGCGTAGGCGGGCGGACGAGGCTCGAACGCGTGCTGCACGGTCATGCCGCCCTCCCACCGAGGAGCGGCGATCCTAGCAGAACGTGTGGCCAGCCGACGTGGTGGCCGCAAGCAGGGCGGGTGCGCCGGGACCGCACGGGCGGTTCAGAGCCCGCTCGCGCTCCGGAGGGTCTCCCAGGAGTAGATCCCGGTGGAGTGGCCGTCGGACCAGTGGAACTGGACGGCGTAGGAGCCGACGGGCGTCACGCGCAGCGGGTGGATGTCGGCGGGGATCGTGGCGGGGTCGAGGAGCTTCCGGCCCGTGCCCTCCTCGACGCAGCCGGCGCACGGGCAGCAGTCGCGCATCCGGACGGCGGGCACCGTCACCTCGGGCCCGCCGGGCCAGCGGATCCGGACGGCGCCGTCGGCGAGGACGTCGATGGCCTCGGGCGGCTCCGGGGCAGCCTTCTTGAACTGGATTCGGTCGAGGAGTCCCATGCCGTTCTCCTAGCGCAGGCGTCGCGCGTGTGCCCGCCGGCGGCGCTCGCGTGCGCGCGGCGCGCGCCAAGGTGGCGCGCCGGGGATCCGCGGTCAAGCGCGCCGTGCGAGCGCGACGAGCAGCTCCGACCGGTCCTCGTGCGGCGTGACGCACGGGCGCGCCTCCGCCACGAGGAGGTCGCTCGCCGCGAGGTCCCGCGCGAGCCGGAGGATCGCGGAGGAGCGGGTGCCGTAGACGGGATCGCCGTGGATGCACGTGGCGTCGCCGCGGTCGAGGACCCGGAGCAGCTCGTCCACGCCGCCGCCCGGCGCGGCGTCGCCGTGGTGGACGAGCAGCTCCCGGAGGCGCGGCAGGGACGGCTCGGCGGGCCAGCGGGCCCGGAGCCGCTCCGCGCGCGGGCCGCGGCCCTCCCGGTCGCGCTCGGTGACGACGTGCAGCCCCGGGTCGAGCGGCGTCATCCCCTGCTCCTCGCCGTCGTACCACCAGAGGAACGCGGCGGCGGCGTCCGCGACGAGGAGGTGGAACGGGTTCCACGCCGCGGCGTCGAGGGCGGCCAGCGACCGGGCTGCGTCCGCCGCGCTCCCGGCGGCGAGCGCGAGCGGGACGAGGTCGCCGCGGGACCGGCGCGTCCGGTCCGGCTTCCACCCGAGCCGGACGAAGTGGTTCGTGACCCCGGCGAACAGGCCGCGGGCCGAGACGCCCACCCACGTCCCGCCGGCCTGGACATCGAGCGGGGCGGCGCAGACAGGCCAGGGGATGCGCCCCAGCCCCGCGGCCGCTGGCCCGCGGACCGCCCAGCCCTCCGACGGCCGATCGAGCTGCTCGTCCCGGTTCGCGGCGACGACGATCGGCCAGCGCCGGTCGAGCTGGTAGCCGAGGACGAGCGTGCACATGCGTGGAGTTCTAACCCGCGAACGAGCCCGCGCCCGAGCCCGAGCCCGGAGGTTCCGGGTCGAGACTCGGGCGCGTGTCCGGCCAGCGCTGGTGCGTGGCGCGCTACTTCACCTTCCGCGCCGCCCGCACGCGCTCGAGCAGCAGCTCGCGCTGGAGCGCGAGCGGCCGCGGGAGCGTCGGGCCGAGCTTCTCGAACCACTCGGCCTGGGAGGCCAGCTCCTCCTCCCACTCGCCGAGGTCGATGCGCGTCGCGGCGGCGATCGCCTCCGCGGAGGCGTCGATGCCGCCGAGCTCGAGGTCGCCCTCGTTCGGCGTGTAGCCGAGCAGGGTCTCGCGGGCGCCGACCTTGCCGTCGCACCGGTCGAGGACCCACTTCAGCACGCGCATGTTGTCGCCGAAGCCGGGCCAGAGGAACTTGCCCTCGGCGCTCTTCCGGAACCAGTTGACCATGAAGAGCTTGGGCGGGTTCGGGATGCGCTGCTGCATGTCGAGCCAGTGGCCCAGGTACGAGCCGGCGTCGTAGCCGCAGAAGGGGAGCATGGCCATCGGGTCACGCCGCACGCCCTCCTTCAGGCCGACCGCCGCCGCCGTGGTCTCCGAGCCCATCGTCGCGCCCAGGTACACGCCGTGCGTCCAGTTGAACGCCTCGAGCACGAGCGGGACGGTCGTGGACCGGCGGCCGCCGAAGAGGATGGCGGAGATCGGGACTCCCTTCGGATCGTCGACCGCGGCGGAGAGGGCGGGGTTGTTGCGGGCCGGGGCGGTGAAGCGGCTGTTGGGGTGGGCGATCTTCTCGGTCGAGCCCTTCTTCCAGGGCGCGTTCTTCCAGTCGAAGCACTCCGCCGGCGCCTCGCTGTCCATCCCCTCCCACCAGATGTCGCCGGCGGCGGTCCGGCCGACGTTGGTGAAGAAGGAGTCCTTCTTCACCGTGTCCATCGCGTTGGGGTTGGTCTTGCGGTTCGTCCCCGGCGCCACGCCGAAGTACCCGTTCTCCGGGTTCACCGCCCAGAGCCGGCCGTCGTCGCCCACGCGCATCCAGGCGATGTCGTCGCCGACGGTGCGGATCTTCCAGCCGGGGAAGGCGGCGGGCGGGATCATCATCGCGAAGTTGGTCTTGCCGCAGGCCGACGGGAACGCGGCCGCGACGTACCGCTTCTCGCCCTTCGGCGACTCGGCCTCGAGGATGAGCATGTGCTCGGCGAGCCAGCCCTCGTTCCTCGCCAGGTAGCTGGCGATGCGGAGCGCGAGGCACTTCTTGCCGAGGAGCGCGTTGCCGCCGTAGCCGGAGCCGACAGACCAGATCGCGTTCTCCTGCGGGAAGTGGCAGATGTAGCGGCGATCGGGGCTGCAGTCGCGGACCGAGTGCAGGCCGCGGTTGAACTCGGCGGACTGGCCGAGGCGGTCGAGCGCGACCCTGCCCATGCGCGCCATGATCCCCATCGACAGCACGACGTAGATGGAGTCGGTGAGCTCGACGCCGACCTTGGCGAAGGGCGACGTGGCCGGGCCCATCACGTAGGGGATGACGTACATCGTCCGCCCCTTCATGGCCCCGTCGTAGAGGCCGGTCATGAGCTTCTTGGCCTCGGTGGGCTCCATCCAGTTGTTGGTGGGGCCCGCCTCCTCCTTGGTCGGCGTGCAGATGAAGGTGAGGTGCTCGACCCGGGCGACGTCGTTCGGGTTGGAGTGGTGGTAGTAGCAGCCCGGCCACTTCACGGGGTCGAGCGGGAGGAAGGTGCCGGCCGCGACCGCCTCCTTCATGAGGCGATCGAACTCCGCCTTCGATCCGTCGCACCAGACGACGCGATCGGGCTTGAGCAGCTTGGCCGATTCCTCGACCCAGCCGATCAGGTGGGGGTTGTTGGTGGGGCGCTCGCTAGTCATCGTCACGTCCTTTGGCTCCGCGAGGAGGCCTCGTGTCGGGGGGGGGTCCTGCACCTTCGGGAGACCGTCGAGGCTAGCACGGCTCGCGAGCCGTCAAGGGCCGCTTGGGTCGCAGCGGGGGGCGACGCGGTGTCGCGGGAACGGAGGCGCAGCGCCGACCCGAACCGCCGCACGGGAGGGCGGGCAGGCAAGCTGGCGCGGCGCGGCATGGGCATGATGAGGCCATGTTTCGCCACGGGCCCGAGCTGGTGGAAGGGGGAGTGCGGTTTCGAGTGTGGGCGCCTGCCCTGGATCGTCTCGGCGTCCGGGTCGCGGGAGCCGACCACCCGATGCGAAAGGGGGAGGACGGCGCGTTCGAGGTGGTCGTGCCCGGGGCGGGTCACGGGACCCGGTACGAGCTCGTGCTGCCCGACGGCGCGCGCCGCCCGGACCCGGCCTCGCGCCGCCAGCCGGACGGCGTTCACGGAGAGTCGCAGGTGTTCGACCCGGGCGTCCACGCCTGGAGGAACTTCGCCCCGGCCGTGCCGCTCGAGGCCCTGGTCTTCTACGAGCTGCACGTGGGGACCTTCACCGCCCAGGGGACCCTCGACGCGGCGGCCGAGCGCCTCTCGGATCTCGCCGACCTCGGGGTGACCTGCGTCGAGCTGATGCCGCTGCAGCCGTTCCCCGGCACGCGAAACTGGGGGTACGACGGCGTCCAGCCCTGGGCGGTGCACGAGGCGTACGGAGGGCCGGCCGCTCTCCAGCGGTTCGTCGATCGCGCCCACGCGTACGGCCTCGCGGTCTGCCTCGACGTCGTCTACAACCACCTCGGGCCGGAGGGGAACTACACCGCCGCGTTCGGCCCGTATTTCACGCATCGTCACCGGTCGCCGTGGGGCGACGGGCTCGACTTCGACGGCGCGGGGGCCGCGCCGGTCCGTGGCTTCATGATCGGCGCCGCGCTCCAGTGGGTCCGCGACTTCCGGGTGGACGCGCTCCGCCTCGACGCGACCCACGCCATCACCGACGACAGCGGCGAGCACCTCGTCGCCGAGCTCACGCGCGTGGTGACGGCGGAGGCGGCGCGCGCCGGGCGGCGCGTCCACGTGATCGCCGAGGACGAGCGGAACGACCGCAGCGTCGTCGAGCCGCCGCCGGCCGGCTGGGGCTGCTCCGCCCTCTGGGCCGACGACCTCCACCACGCCCTCCACGCCGTCGTGACGGGCGAGCGCGCGCGGTTCCTCGCGGACTTCGGCCGCCTGGACGACGTCACCCGCGCCCTGGCGGAGGGGTTCGTCTACCAGGGCGAGGTCTCGCCCTACCACCGCAAGCCCCGGGGCACGCCGTCGGCGGGGCTCGCCCCGTCCCGCTTCGTCGTCTGCGACCAGAACCACGACCAGGTCGGGAACCGGCCGCTGGGCGAGCGCCTCTCGACCCTCGTGCCGTGGGACGCGCTCGCGCCCATCTCCTCGCTCGTCCTCCTCGGCTCGGGGCTCCCGCTGCTCTTCATGGGCGAGGAGTACGGCGAGCAGAACCCGTTCCTCTACTTCACGAGCCACGGCGACCCGGCGCTCGCGAAGGCCGTCTCCGAGGGGCGGAAGGGCGAGTTCATCGGCGACGTGGGCGAACGCGTCCCGGACCCGCAGGACGAGGAGACGTTCCGTCGCTCGCGCCTGACGCACCGGCGCGACGGCCGGCACGGCGCCCTCCGCGACCACTACAAGCGGATGCTCGGGCTGCGGAGGCGCTACCTGTCCGAGATCGCGGCGGGCTGGCCCACCGTCGAGCGCCGCGAGACGGCCTTCACCCTGCGGCGACCCGGCCTGACGCTCGAGGTGAACCTCGGGCGCCGCGAATGCGCCGGGCTCCCCGGCTACGGGGTCCGGGTCCGGACGGCGGGGAGCGCGAGCGGAGGGGCAGGCGGATGAGCTGCCTCGAGGCCGCCCCGCCTAGAACTCCGCCCGCAGGGTGAGCCGCCCGCCGAGGTACCGATCGCTCGCCCCGCCCGCCGTGCCGACGCCCGCCGCGGCGTCGTCGAGCCCGGAGTACGACGTCGCGTCGTAGACGAGGACCGCCCGGATCGTGAGCGGAGGGACGAGGGAGAACTCGGCGCCGCCCTCGAACTGGAGGGCCCGGGCGGACCCGCTCCCGAAGAACCCGTCGCCCACGAGGTCCCCCTTGCTCGTCCACGTCGTGTACCCGGCGCCCGCGAGCAGCGTGAACGCGCCGACGGGCGCCTCCAGATCGAGCCGGGCCTCGACGCCCGCGAGGTCCGCGTCGGGAAGGCCCTCGATGGTGACGCCGTCCTTGGGCGCCGTGGTGAGCTGCAGCTTCCTGTACCCGAGCGCGGGGACGAGGGTGAACCCCGAGTCCCGGATCGGCTGGACGCGCCAGACGACCGCGGCCCGCAGCGCCGTGAGCGTCGCCTCGTGCTCGCCCTCGGTGAAGCCGGCGGGCGGCTTCACCTTCAGTCCGACCGAGCGCGCGTAGTCGGCGCGGACCCCGATGCCGGCGACGAGCCGGTCGGCGCCGGCGAGGGCGCCGGGGTAGAGCTCGAGGCGCGCCGTGGGCGCGAAGATCGCGCTCGCGTCGAAGGTCCGGAGCGTGCCGCCGCTCGCGCCGGAGTAGGAGAGCTTGCGGCCGGTCACCCAGAGGCCCGCCTCGGCCGCGAACCGGAGCGGAGCGCCCCCGAGGAGCGTCCTGCGCCGCGGCCGCTCGCGCTCGGGCGGCTCCGCGCGCTCCGGCCGGGCGGCTGGCTCGGACGGCCGCGCGGCGGGCGGGGCCTTCGCCGCGGGCGGCGGCGAGGGCGGCGGCTTGGGCGCCGGGGGCGGCGCCTTCGCGGCGGGCGGCGGCCGCGCGGGCGCCGGCCGCTGGGGCGGGGCGGCGGGCGCGGGCGTGGACGGCCGGCGGACCGACTCGCCCTGGAGGACCTCGTCCAGCTCGATCGCGAACTGCTCGAGCGCGCGGGCGCCGAGCCGCCCGTCGGGGCCGAGCCTCAGCTTCCACGTCCGCGCCGGCCGGGCGGCGGTCGTGCTCGGGGTCGTGAGGGTGAGGAACAGACGCTTCTGCCCCCGCTCGCCGGTGACCGCGCCGCCGAGGTACCCGGTCACGCCGCCGACGGCGAGCTTCGCCGGGTCGGGGCGGTCGTCGGTCGTGTAGCGGCTGGCGGCGACGCACTCGTAGGGCCCGCAGATCTGCAGGAGGATCTGCCGGCGCACCTGGCTCGCGTCGCCGCGGATCGTGCCGATCGCCAGCCTCGAGCTCGCCTGCGCGCCGGCGAGCCCCGGAGCCGCCGCCACCAGCAACGCAACCACACGCCTCGTCCACGAACGCATGCGAGCTCCCACGGAGATCCGGTACGTTCGCAATGAAAGAACGGCAGGGCGCGTCGGAGCAAGCCCCAAAGGCAGCCCCGGCGCCGGACCCCCCGCCTGACCGCCGGGGCCGATATCTCGCGCGCACCCGCGGTGACGCCGCCGCGCGCCCTCGCGCGGCGGCCCGCCGGCTACTTCTTCTCGAGCTTGGCCCGGAGCAGGTCGCCGAGCGTGCCGAACCCCTTGCCCGCGGCCTTCGGCGCCGCGCGGGCCAGGTACTCCTGCGCCTCGGCGCGCTCCACCGCGTGCTCCGCCTCGCTCTTCGAGAGCCGGATCCGGCCCTGCTCGTCGATCGCCGTGACGAGCGCCTGGAAGACGTCGCCCATCTTGAACGCCTTGCGCAGGTCGGCGCCCCGCGGGGTGCCGGTCTCGCTCGCCGGCACGAGGCCGCGCCCGCCCGCGAACCGGACGAAGACGCCGAACGGCTCGATCTTGTCGACGCTCGCCTCGACCACGTCGCCGACCTTCGGCGGCGGGGGAGGGGCGGGGCGGGCGGGGCGCTCCGCCGTTCCGCCCACCCTGAGCCTGTCGAAGGGCTCGGGCGCGGCGGCCGGCTCGGGACGAGGGGTGAGGGCTCGCACCGAGAGCCCGATCCGCTCGCCCTTCTTCGGATCCTCGTCGATCCGCACGACCTGCACCTGCACCGTGTCGCCGGCCTTGAGCAGGTCCTGGGGCTTCGACACGCGATCCCAGGAGAGCTCGGAGACGTGCACGAGCCCCTCGACGCCGCCGATGTCCACGAACGCGCCGTAGTCCTGGACGCTCGTCACCAGCCCCTCGAACACCGCGCCCTGCGCGAGCCGCTCGCGGGTGGCCCGCGCCTTCGCCGCCCGCTCCTCCTCGAGGAGGGCGCGCCGCGAGAGCACGACGTCGCGCGCGTCGGCGCGCTGGACCTTGAACTGGAGCTTCTGGCCGACGAACGAGGCCGGGTCGCCGACGAACCGGACGTCGATCTGCGAGACGGGGCAGAACGCGCGCGCGCCGTGCACCTCGACCTCGAGGCCACCCTTGTTGACCCCGGTGACCACGCCGTCCACGGCGAGCCCGGTCCGCGCCGCCTCGACGAGCGCCTCGCGGCCGTGGTCGCGCTTCTGGGCGCGGCCCCTGGAGACGACGACGCCGCGGTCGCTGGCCTGGACGACGACGGCGTCGATGATGTCGCCCTCGCGCGCCTGGACCTGGCCCTCGGCGTCTGCGAGCTCGACCGTCTCGATCATCGCCTCGGCGACACCCGAGCCGAGCTCGAGGAAGGTCACCTCGGGGCCGACCTGGATGATCTTGCCGGCGACCTTCTCGCCGACCTGGAACCGCCGGCGCGGGAGGCTCGCCTGCGCCCCCGCGAGCATGTCCGCGAACGAGCCCTCGTCGGGCGCGGCGATCTCCGGCGCGGGCGGCGGCTCGCCGGCGGGCAGCGCCGGGCCGGCGGCGGCGGACGGGCGCGCGGTGCGCTCGCGATCCCCGCCGTGATCCCGCTCGCGGCGGGGAGGGCGATCCCGTGTCGGGCCCCCGCGGCCGCCGCGGTCAGCGCGGTCGGGGCGGCTCCGCCCCTCGCCGCGGGGAGGGCGGGGACCACCGGACGGCGCAGGCGGGCGGGGAGCGCCGTGCCCCTCGGCGACGCGCTGCCACAGCGGCCGCCGGTCCTCGGGCGCGGGCGGCGCGGTGCGGGGCTGCGCCGGGGCCGCGTCCGGCGCAGGGGGCTCGCCGGCTCCCGCGCTCGCTTCCGGCTGCGGGGTCAGCTGGCCCTTGCGGATCACGACCGGGCCGGGTCTCTCGGGCTTCTTCTCGTCCGCCATGCGGGCCGTCTTATAGCAGAGCGCGGCGGCGTCGCGTAAAAGGGGCGCATGCCCGAACGGCGCATCGTGGTCTTCCTGTCCCACGGCGACGAGACCGCGCTCCGGCTCGCCGGATCGTGCGCGCTCGCGGCGGCTGCGATCGGGGCCCGCGTGGACGTCTTCCTGTTCGGCGCCGCGGTCCCGGCGGTGGTGGCGGCGCACGGCGAGCCGGCGGACGAGCCGGGCGGGCTGCTCCACCAGGCGCGCGCGGCGGGGTGTCGCCTCGTCGCGTGCAGCGCGAGCGTCGTCGACGAGAAGGTCGCGCTCGAAGCGGTCGAGCGGGCGCTCGACGCGGTGGCCGGCTGGCCGACCGTGCTCGCGTGGACCGAGGGCGTCGTGGAGCGGTTCTCGTTCTGAAGCGCCCGCTCCCGCGCCGCGCCCCAGGAGCGGGCCGGGGCGCGGGCTCGGCCTCGGGAGCGCTCACGGGATTGCTGGAACACTCGCCCGTCCCCGTGGGTTCGTACGGCGTAGCACTCGACCCCCCGGAGCCCCGATGGTCAGCCTCTCCCTGGATCCGCCGCCCTACACGCGCGAAGGCCGCAAGCCGCGCCGCGGTCGCCGCTTCGTCCTCACGATCGCCAGCCTCCTGCTGGTCAGCGCCGGCTTCGTCGCCGGACGCTGGACCGCGCCCGGCGGGCGGATGCCCATCACCGTCTCCCGGGGCGGCGCGGCGCCGGCGCCCTCCTCCGCCCCCGCCGCCGCGCCGGACGCCGCACAGCAGGCGCTCGCGCCGGGGCAGGCCGCACCTGCGGCCGCGGCCCCCGCGCCGGGGCCTGCCGGCGCCGGCCAGCCCGCGCCCGCCGCGCTCGCGCCGGCCGCGCCCGCGCCTGCGCCGCCCGCCGCGGCGCTTCCGCCCGGCCCGCGGCGCATCGTGGTCACGCTCGCCGGTCCCCTGGAGAACGCCATCGCCGCGGCGGTGCCCCCGTCGGATCGCGGCATCGCCGACCAGCTCACGCAGGTCGTGAACCGGCTCCTGGTCTGGGACCTGCGCGTCTCGCGCGACGGCCGGCGCGGCGACACGCTCCAGATCGTCTACTCGCCGCCGGGCACGCTCGGCATCTCGGAGCTCGGCGCGAACGAGCCGCTGGTCGAGGCGGTGCGCTACGACTCGCAGAAGCTCTCCGCGATCATCGCCGCGTACCGGTGGCAGCCGCCCGGCGCCCGCTGGGCGCGCTACTTCCGGGCCGACGGGACCGAGGTCGAGGAGCGGCTCACGGACACGCCGATCGCCGAGTACGAGCAGGTCACCTCCCTGCTCCGGGACGGGCGGCGCCACAAGGGCGTCGACTTCCGGGTCCCGGTCGGCACCCCGGTGTTCGCCACGTTCGACGGCGTCATCGAGCGGCGCAACTGGAACTTCGCCGGCAACGGCAACTGCCTCGACGTCCGCGATCCCGCGACCGGCCGCCACGCGATCTACCTGCACCTCGACGTGCTCCCGAAGGACATGGTCCCCGGCCGCCGCGTGAAGAAGGGCGAGCAGATCGCGAGCTCCGGGAACAGCGGCCGGTCCTTCGGCCCGCACCTCCACTACCAGCTCGAGAGCGCGAGCGGCCAGGTCCTCGATCCGTTCGAGATCCACCCGGTCGAGCGCGTGAAGCTCGACGCCGCCCAGCGCGCCGCGTTCGAGCTCGAGCGCGCACGGCTCGACGGGGCCCTCACCGGCCACGCCGTCGCGCGGGCCGGCGCGCCTCCGCCGCCTCCGCCGCCCCCGCCGCCGGCCGCGCAGTAGGGCGAGGTGCGTCCCCGGCTTCGGGCTTCCGGCTCGAAGCCGCCGGATGGCCCGAGGCCTGGGGCCCGACGCCTGCGGCGCGTCCTCGTGCCTGGAGCCTGCATGCACGCGTGATGGGTGCTGCGCGCGGGTCCGCCGCGCCCCGCCCGCCGCCACCCGCTGCAGGAGCTGCCGGCCGGGGTGTAGGATCGGGGCGTGATGGAGTCTGCTTCCATCCGTCCGTCCCAGGCCTCCCGGCCCGTCCGCGAGCGCGACCCCGGCGCCGCCGGGCCGCCGCGCGCGCCCGAGGCGGACGGCGCCGCGCCGCGGGATCGGGTGACGATCTCGGACGAGGCGCGCGCGCAGGGCGATCGGCCCGAGGGCAAGGACGCACGCGGCGGCGCGGGTCCGCCGAAGCTCACGCCCGAGCAGCAGCGCGAGGTCGCCTGGCTCCAGGCCCGGGACCGCCACGTCCGCCAGCACGAGGCCGCGCACCAGGCGGCCGGCGGCGCGCTCACCGGCGGCGCGAGCTACACGTACCAGACCGGCCCCGACGGCCGGAGCTACGCGGTCGGCGGCGAGGTGCCCATCTCGATCCGGACCGGGCGGACCCCCGAGGAGACGATCGCCAACGCGCGCCAGGCCCGCCGCGCCGCGCTCGCGCCGTCGGACCCGTCGGCGGCCGACCTCGCGGTCGCCGCGGAGGCGACGCGGATCGAGCTGACCGCGCTCCAGCGCAAGGCGCAGCTCGCGGCCAGGGCGTACGGGCGCGGACCGACGGACGAGCCGTCGGGTGAAGAGGATCAGACCTTCCGCCCGCCCTCCGCCGCCCACTTCTCGAGCATGTCGGTGGTGACCGACTTGGGCCGCTCGATCGCGTAGCCGAGCGCGCGATCCCACACGATGTTCGCGAGCACGCCGAGGGCGCGGCCGACGCCGAAGAGCACCGTGTAGAAGTCCTCCTCGGTCACCCCGTAGTGCACCTGGATGACGCCGGAGTGCGCGTCGACGTTGGGCCAGGGGTTCTTGGTCTTGCCGTGCTCGGTCAGGACGCCCGGCGCCACCTCGTAGAGCATGTTCACGAGCTGGAACAGCGGATCGTCCGGCATGTGCTTGCGGGCGAACTCGTTCTGCGCGGTGAACCGCGGGTCGGTCTTCCGCAGCACGGCGTGGCCGTACCCGGGCACCACCTGGCCCGCGTTGAGCGTCTCCCACAGGAACGCCTTGAGCCCCTCGGGCGTGGGCGGCTTCCCGCCGAGCTTCTTCATCGCCTGGCGGATCCAGGCGAGGACCTCCTGGTTGGCGAGCCCGTGGAGCGGCCCGGCGAGGCCGTCGAGGCCGGCGGAGAGCGAGTAGTACGCGTCCGAGAGCGCCGAGGCGACGAGGTGGGTGGCGTGGGCGGAGACGTTCCCCGACTCGTGATCGGAGTGGAGGATGAAGTACATCCGCATCACGTCGTCGTACGGCCGCGCGACGCCCATCATGTGGGCGAAGTTGCCGCCCCAGTCGAGCTTCGGATCGGCGGGGATGAGCTTCCCGCCCTTGTACTTGAGCCGGTAGATGAGGGCCGCCAGCGCGGGGAGGCGCGCGAGCAGGTTCATCGCGTCCTCGTACATCGGGTCCCAGTGGTCGGCCTTCTTGAGCGAGCCCTCGCCGTGGCGGCGCGCGAAGATCGACTCCTTCTGCATCACGAGCACGCCGGTGGAGAGCATCGCCATCGGGTGCGAGTCGGCGGGCATCGCGCGGAGCACCGCCTCGACGTACGGCGGCAGCGCGGCCCGGGCGCGCCAGTCGGCGGCGACCTCCTCGGCCTGGGCGGGCGTGGGGATGTCGCCGGTGAGGAGGAAGTAGAAGAAGCCCTCGACCCAGGGCTGCTCGCCGCCGGGGACCTTGGGGAGCGCCGCGAACGTCTCGGGGATGGTCTTCCCCCGGAACCGGATGCCCTCCTGCGGATCGAGGTAGGAGATGTCCGTGACGAGGCAGCGGATGTCGCGGGCGCCGCCGATGGCCTGGCCGATGGTGACCTTGTCGATCACCACCTCGGAGTGCTCCTTGTTGAGCTTCTGGATCCGGGGACGGAAGGCCTCGATCTTCTGGAGCAGCGTCTTCTTGAGGGTCGACTCAGGCATGTTCACTCCGTCCGATGATGGGGGTCGCGCCGCGGTACCCTGGTCGCACGGTTCATAGTGGGCAAGGGGGCCTCTCGCCTGGGACCCGGCGCGCTCGAGCCTCGACGAGGGTAGCGAGCCAGCACCGGAGCGTGTCCGGAAACCGAGGTTCCCGAAGGGCACAGGGCGGGTGCCGCCCCGCGCGGACGTCAGACGGCCCGCCGGGCCATCAGCGCCGGCCGGCCCAGAGCGCCGCGGCCACCTCGGCCGCGACCGTGCCCGGGCGCTGCTTCCCCGGAGCCCCGGCCGGAACCGTCGTCTCCGGAGCCTGGGACGCGGCGGACGCCGGGGACTCCCCCAGGACCGGGGACTCCCCGACCGCGACCTCCCCCTGCTCCGGCTTCACCGCCCCGTCGGCGCGCGAGGACGGCGCCGACCGGCAGGTCCGGCAGTAGGGTTGGTTGCGGATGGAGCCGTCGCCCATCTTGCGCAGGCCGAACTGCGAAAGGGGCCGGATCTTCTGACACTTGAGGCAGATGAGGGTGATGAACACCTCGTTGCCGTCCGCATCGAAGACCGCCGACTTGCGGCGCTTCGGCCGCGGTTCGGCCTTCTCCCGCGCCGGCGCCGCCCGCGCCACCGTGGGCTTCTTCTTCAGCTCTCCGCTGGCGATCGCCGGCGCCACCATGACCTTCACGGCCATCGTCGAGTCCTCCTCCGCGAGGAAGTGCGAGCCTGTCCGCTCCCGGGACCTGCGGGAGGAGGCTTCGGGGTCAGGCTAGTGGAGGGGTCTGACAACTCAGGCGGGACCCGGACGGGGCCCCGGGGCCAGGCCTCAAGCCACAGGCGCCCGCGGAACCCTCCCAAGGCGAGGCGTACGGCCAGCGCAAGCGACAACCGTGAGACCCGCGCCCGCTCGCCCTTCGACAGGCTCAGGGTGAGCGGAGCCAGGATGGACCTGCTAGGCGCGCGGGAAGACGTACCGCACGAGCTGCAGGAGCCCCACGAACGTCGCGATCGCCGCCGCGGTGACGGCCGCCTTGGACGTCGACCGGAACCAGACGATGAGCGCCGGCACGGCGAGGGCGATCCCGAACACGAGCCCCAGCGGCAGCTGCCCGATCGTGAGGGTCAGCACCCTGAGCTCGATGAGCGTCTGGAGCCCCGCCGCGAGCACGGCGATGGCCGCGATGCCCCGGCTCTGCGAGGCCGTGAACAGCACGATGGCGGCGATCAGCCCGGAGTAGACGAGCGCGCTGTGCGTGGACATGCCCGCGCTTGTACGCCGCCGCGGGGCGGGTTCGCAAGAAACGGGCGGGCCCGCGGCGGACCCGCCTGGTCATGACGAGCCGTGCTACCCCGCCCCGAGCAGCTTCCGCAGCACGAACGGCATGATCCCGCCGTGCTTGTAGTATTCGACCTCGATCGGCGTATCGATCCGGACCGTCACCGGGACCTCGTCGCGGCGGCCGTCCGCGCGGTGCACGACCAGGGTCGCCTGCTGCCGCGGCCGGGGCGCCTGGCCCGTGCCGACGAGGTCGAAGGTCTCCGTCCCGTCGAGCCCGAGCGTCTGCGCCGAGGTCCCCTCCGCGAACTGGCAGGGCAGGATCCCCATGCCGACGAGGTTGGACCGGTGGATCCGCTCGAACGAGCGGGCCACCACGAACCGGACGCCGAGGAGCGCGGGACCCTTCGCCGCCCAGTCGCGCGAGGAGCCGGTGCCGTACTCGTGACCCGCGAGCAGGCAGAGCGGGACCTGCTCCTTCGCGTAGGCGAGCGCGGCGTCGTGGATCGACATGCGCTGGCCGCCGGGCTGGTGCAGGGTCACGCCGCCCTCGGCGCCGGTCACCATGAGGTTGCGGACGCGGACGTTCGCGAACGTGCCGCGCACCATCACGTCGTGGTTGCCGCGCCGCGCGCCGTAGCTGTTGAAGTCCGCCACCGGGACGCCGAGCGCCTGGAGGTAGGCGCCGGCCGGGGAGGACGGCTTGATGGAGCCGGCCGGGCTGATGTGGTCCGTCGTGACCGAGTCGCCGAAGATGGCGAGCGGGCGCGCGCCGCGGACCTCGCCCGGCGCGGTGGGGGTGAGGGGGAACGGCTGGAAGTAGGGCGGCTCCTGGATGTACGTGGACTTCGGGTCCCACTCGTACAGGACCCCGCCGCGGACCGGCAGATCCGACCAGCCCGGCACGTCCACCGCGCCGCCGCCGCCGGTGAACGGACCGTAGTTCTCGCGGTAGAGCGCCGGGTCGCCCGCGTCGGCGCGGAGGGCGTCGATCTCCTCCGGCGTCGGCCAGAGGTCGCGCAGGTAGACCTTCTCGCCGCCGCGGCCGATGCCGATCGGGTCCTTCTCGAGGTCGAGGTCGACGCGGCCGGCGAGGGCGAACGCGACCACGAGCGGCGGGCTCATGAGGAAGTTGGCCTTGATGGACTGGTGCACCCGCGCCTCGAAGTTCCGGTTGCCCGAGAGGACCGACGCCGCGACCACGTCGTTCTTCGTGACGAGCTCCTCGACGCGGGCGTCGAGCGGACCGGAGTTGCCGATGCACGTGGTGCAGCCGTAGCCGACGGTGTGGAACCCGAGCGCGTCCAGGTCCTTCTGGAGGCCCGTCTTCTCGAGGTACCGCGAGACGACGCGCGACCCCGGCGCGAGCGACGTCTTGACGGTCGGCTTCACCTTCAGCCCGCGGGCCACCGCCTTGCGGGCGAGGAGGCCCGCGGCGAGCATGACGCTCGGGTTGGAGGTGTTGGTGCACGAGGTGATGGCCGCGATGAGCACGTCGCCGTGGCCGACCTCGACGTCCGCGTCCCGGATCCTCTCCGCCGTGCCGGGGAGCTCGTCCTGCGGCGTCGGCGTGGGCCGGTTGTTCATCATCTCGAACTCGGTGAGCGTGCTCGTGTTCTTCCGCCGCCCGTCCGGCACGGTCTCCGGCTCCTGCGAGCCGCCGCCCGCCGCCTGGGCGTGCGCGCCGCCGTCCAGGCGGTGCCGCGCCTGGATCGCCTCCGGCGCGAGCCCGTACCCGGTCGCGTCCTTGCGGGTGAGGAGGTCGCGGAAGACCTCGCCCAGCGTCGGGAGCTCGATCCGGTCCTGCGGCCGCTTCGGCCCGGCCACGGCCGGCTTGATGGTCGAGAGGTCGAGGGGGATGACCTCGGAGTAGTCCACCTCGCCCGGCCCCGGGATCCGGAGCAGCCCCTGGGCCTGGTAGTACGCGCGGAAGAGGTCGACGAGCTCCTTCGGCCGGCCGGTCTGTTCGAGGTAGCGGACCGACTGCACGTCGGGCGGGAAGAAGCCGACCGTCGCCCCGTACTCCGGGGCCATGTTGGAGAGGGTCGCGCGCTCGGGCACGGGCAGGGTCTCGGCGCCCGCGCCGAAGAACTCGACGAACTTCCCGACCACCTTGGCCTTGCGGAGGAGCTCGGTCACCCGGAGCACGAGGTCCGTCGCGGTGACGCCGGGCCGGAGCGCGCCGGTGAGGTGGACGCCGACCACGTCCGGGGTGAGGAAGTAGACCGGCTGCCCGAGCATCGCCGCCTCGGCCTCGATGCCGCCGACGCCCCAGGCGACGAGGCCGAGGCCGTTCACCATGGGCGTATGCGAGTCGGTGCCGACGAGGGTGTCGGGGTAGGCGAGGCCGTCCTCCTCCAGCACCCCGCGGGCGAGCAGCTCGAGGTTGACCTGGTGGCAGATGCCGACCTCGGGCGGGACGATCCGGAGCTTGCGGAAGGCCTGCGTGCCCCAGCGGAGGAACTCGTAGCGGGCCCGGTTCCGCTGCATCTCGAGGCGCGTGTTGATCGCGAGGGCGTCGGGCGTCGCGTGGGCGTCCACCTGGACCGAGTGGTCGATGACGAGGTCGACGGGGACGACCGGCTCGACGAGCGCCGGGTCGCGGCCGAGCCGTGCGACCGCCGAGCGCATCGCGCCGAGGTCGGCGAGGAGCGGGACGCCCGTGAAGTCCTGGAGGAGGACCCGGCCGACGACGAACGGGATCTCGCGGGTCCGCTCCCCGCGCGGCGCCCAGCTGGCGAGGGCGCGCACGTCGTCCTCGGTGACCCGCTGGCCGTCCACGTTCCGGGCGAGCGACTCGAGGACGATGCGGAGGGAGACGGGCAGCCGCGAGACCGGGCCGAAGCCGCGGCGCTCCAGCTCGGGGAGCGAGACCAGCCGGCCGGTGCGGCCGGGGGAGATCGAGAACGAGGTGACGACGCCGAGGGGATCGCTCATGGCCAGCTAGATACCCGCCGGCCGGCAGGAAGCAAGGGGCAGGTTGCGTCACCCGGGGGTGGGCGCCGCGCGCCGGGGCGGCCTGCTCCGCGCGGCGAGGGGCCGGGCCGGCGCGCCCGCCGGCCCGTTGCTCTTCGGCGGCCGTTCGGTCACCATCGGGGCGTCGCCGCCGTGCGAGAGGGCCCTCGTGAACGACACCCACGCCACCGAAGACGCGCAGGTCGGGACGTTCCGCGCGCGCCCGACCGTCTGGAGCGTGCTCCGCGCGCTCGTGCGCGTCCTCCGCCTCGCCTGGACCGCCCTCCTCGTGTTCCTGCGCCCGGTGCGGGCGCGGCGCGGCGACCGGGCGGCCCTCCTGCACGAGCGCGCGGCGGTGCTCGGGCGCGCTTCGCGGAGGGCGATGCGGATCCACGGGATCGAGATCGAGGTCTCGGGGCCGCTCCCCCGCGGCCCCGCGCTCGTCGTGACGAACCACCTCTCGTACCTCGACCCGCTCGTCCTCGCGACGCTCGTGGACGCGGTGCCGATCTCGAAGGCCGACGTCGCGTCCTGGCCGGTGTTCGGGCGCGCCGCGCGCCGGCTGGGCGTGCTCTTCGTCGCCCGCAGCGAGGCCCACTCGCGGCGCGAGGTGCTGCGCGCCGCCGAGCAGGTGCTCCGCGACGGCGCCATCGTCCTCAACTTCCCCGAGGGCACCACCACCGATGGTTCCGTGGTCCTCCCGTTCCGGAAGGGGCTCTTCGGGGTCGCCCAGGCGCTCGGCGTGCCCGTCGTTCCGGCCGCGATCGCCTACGAGCCCCGCGAGCTCGCCTGGTACGGCGACGACACCTTCGTGCCCCACTACCTCCGGCTCGCGACGATGCGCGGCGCGCGCGTGGTCGTGAAGCTCGGGGAGCCGCTGCCGCCCCGGGCGTACACCACGGCGGGCGACCTCGCCGACGCCGCCCGCGCGCGCATCATCTCGCTGCTCGGGGACGGCATCGCGGACCTGCGCAGGGCCGAGTGAGAGGCGGGGCCCCCGCCCCGCCGCTACCGACCCGTTTCCGAATCACGCTCGGTCGTCTAGCATTCCGCTCATGCCCACCCCCAACCCCTGGAGCGTCGTCCAGGCCAGCGACTACGAGCGCCACATGGGCTCCGGCCCGGGCGGCGTCGATCAGCTCGGCCCGCTCTCGGCCCTGTTCCAGGAGGTCGTCCTCGCGACGCAGCCGGACCGGATCCTCGTCGTCGGCTGCTCGACGGGGAACGGGCTCGAGCACGTCGATCCCTCGGTCACCCGCCGCGTCGTCGGCGTGGACGTGAACCTCCAGCACCTCGGGATCGCGCGGCAGCGGTTCCTCCACCTCGGGCCGCGGCTCGAGCTGTACCACGCCGACATCGCCGACTTCCGGGCGGCGGCGTCGCAGTCGTTCGACCTCGTGCACGCCGCGCTGGTCCTCGAGTACCTCCACCCCGAGGTGCTCGTGCGGCGCGTGTCGGAGTGGCTGGCGGAGCGAGGCGCCCTCTCGGTGGTCCTGCAGCTCCCGGGCGGCGAGGCCCCGGCGGTCCCGTCGCGGGCGCTGCAGCTCATCCTCAAGGCGATGCGCCTCGTGCCGCCGGAGGAGCTCGTGGAGCTGTGCCGCGGCTACGGCCTCGCGCTCCGGCGGCAGAAGGAGGTCCCCCTCCGGCACGGCCAGCGGTTCTGGCACGGCGTGTTCGGCAGGACGGCCTGAGTTAAGGAAGCGTCATGCGCTGCCCATACTGCATGTCGGAGTGTCCGCCCGGCGCGACCCGCTGCGCGTCGTGCACGAGCTGGATCGTCGAGCGCAAGCCCGTCCGCGAGTGGAACCGCGCGCGGACCGGGCGGATGATCGCCGGGGTCTGCCGCGGGCTCGCCAACCGCTTCGACCTTCCGATCGCGCTGGTCCGGGTCGTGTTCCTGCTCTCGATCCCGTTCGGCGGGTGGGGGATCCTCGCGTACCTCGCGCTCTGGATCGCGATGCCCGACGAGCCGCTCGCGCTGCCGGCGGGCGGGGAGCACGCAGGGACGCCGGGGACCGAGCTCCGGACGGCCACCCCGGTGACGACCGACGTGCGCCCTCCGACTGCGCCGGGCTAGGGTGATCCCTCGGCGCCGTACAGCGAGCGGAACGGCACGGCCCGGTAGAAGGGCACCGGCTTCCCGCCGCTCGTGAGCTCGGCGCGCCAGAGCACGGCGCCGTCCCGCGCCACCCGCTCCACGACGCCGAACATCGAGGCGCCGACCCATGTCGTGCCCTCGGCGTCGCGGACGGCGGAGCCGGTGAACTCGTTGAAGCGGTCCAGCCGGTGCTCCCAGACGCGACGCGCGGTCCGGGCCGCGAGGTCGAGCTCGTACTCGACGGCGCGCGAGGTGGGCGGGGTGTGCAGGGTGCCGTTGTCGAAGAGGAGCAGGCGCCCGTCCGGCAGGAACCGCGCGTCGTGCTGGCCGGAGAACCCCCGCAGCGGATCGTCCACGAACGTGAAGTCGCTCCGCTTGCCGCCGAGCCGCCAGTGGACCGCCCCGGAGGCCCGGTCGACGAGGAACAGCGCGTCCAGGTTCCGGAACGACACGAGGTAGTCGCCGTTCGCGTCGATGTGCAGCGAGTTCGGGTGGTCGTAGTCGGCCCCGACCGGCGCACCGGCCTGCGGCGGGTTCACGAACTCGTCGAGCGCCACGTGGTCGAACGCGTTCCAGGTGAACTCGGCGGTGCCGTCGGGGCGGAGCCGCTGGATCACGTGTCCGACGACGGCCCCGCTGCCGGGCAGACCCAGCGGGGCGAGATCGACGGTCCGGCTCTCGTAGCCGAACAGGTGGATCCGCTCCCGCGCCGTGCCGGCGTCGGTGATCAGCGCCTCGTGGTTGTCGGTGAAGAGGGGCGGCGTCGCCCGGATCGTGCGCAGGACCTCTCCCGAGGGGGCGAGCTCGACGTAGGCGCCGGGGACGAGGGTCCACCCCGGCGTCGCGCCGAGGAAGGCGAGGAAGCTCCCGCCCGCGACCTGCTTCGCCTCGCTCACCGGGTCTGCCCCCTCGAAGATCCGGTACCAGCGGAGCACGCCGCGTCCGTCGAACGCGGTCAGCACGCCCGGGGCGCTCCCCTGCATGTTGAGGAGGACGTACCCCTCGGGCGGCGCACCCTCGACGCGGAGCGCGAGCGCGGAGACGGGCGGGGGGAGCGGACCGGTCGCGAACGCCACCGGCTCCGACCGCTCCACGCCGCGCGGACCCTCGACCTCGACCACCGCCTCGTAGCGCGCCGAGGGCCGCAGCCCCAGGACGTGGAGCACGCCTTCTCCCGTGGAGCCGACGGGCACGCGCGGGGTGCTGCGCAGCTCGCCGTCCTCGAGCCACTCCGCGCGCGCCGTGGTCGCGCCCGGCGCGTGGACCCGGAGCCGCATGGCCAGGACGTTGTGCGGGTTCGTCTCCGCCGAGACGGCGACCGAGGACACGCGGGTGCCGCCGGAACCTGCGCAGGCGAGGAGGCAGGCGGTGGCGAGGGTGGAGGCGCGCATGCACCGAAGATGCGGTCCGTACCGCGCGCCTGCGACGTCGGGGGGCATCGGGCCAGGCGAGCGGTCGCGCGGCGGCGCAGCGCGTTGAGCCGTTCCCCCCGCGGGTGTATGGTCCGCCTCGCGCCGCGGGCCTCGCTCGCGGCGCCTTCGATCGTGGCAGAGCTCAGCGTCCAAGAAGTCGCCCGCCTGCTGGGCGTGGCGGAGAAGGCCGTCTGGCGATGGGTGCGCGCGGGCGAGATCCCGCACACGCGGCTCCGCGAGGCGGTCCTCTTCAACCGCGTCGAGCTGCAGGAGTGGGCCCTCGCGAACGGGCTCCCCCTGCCGCCGGAGGCGGCGGGCAGCGGGCCGGCCGAGAGCCTGGCCGATGCGCTCGCCCGCGGCGGCGTCGCGCGCGACGTCCCCGGCGCCACGCGCGAGGAGGTCCTCGCGGCGGTGGCCGAGCTCCCCGGCGTCCCCGGGGGCGTGGATCGGGCGCTCCTCCGCGCGCTGCTCCTGTCGCGCGAGCGGCTCGGCTCGACCGGGCTCGGCGAGGGCGTGGCCTTCCCGCACCCGCGGGACCCGCTGGTGCTGGGCGTGTCCGCGCCCACCGTGCTCCTCGCGTTCCCGGCGCGGCCGGTCGACTTCGGCGCGCTCGACGGCAAGCCGGTGACCGCGCTCTTCACGCTGCTCACGCCGACGATCCAGGCGCACCTGGCCACGCTCTCGCGCCTCGCCTACGTGCTGCACGACGCGGAGCTCCGGCGGCTCCTGGCCGCGCGCGCGCCCGACGCCGACCTGCTGGCGCGGGTCCGCGCCGCCGAGGAGGCCCTCGCGGCCGAGCGCGCGAACCGCCCCGATCCCGAGGAGGAGCCGTGATCGTCTGCCTGGCGGCGGTGGGGCTCGCGCTCGCGAGCGCGCTCGCGGCGGCCGCGCTGTCGCGCTTCGAGCGGCTCGCCTTCCGCGCCGGCACCCTCGGCGTCCTCGCCGCGTGCGCGATCGCGTTCGCCGGCGCGCTCCTCGCGCTCCTCGGGGGCGAGGCCCGCACCGAGCCGCTCCCGTGGGAGCTCCCGTTCGGCGCGGTCGTGGTGGGCATCGACCCGCTCTCCGCGTTCTTCGTCCTCTGCGCGAGCGCCGTATCCTTCCTCGCGGCCCTCCACGGGCTCCGGTCGTGCGATCCCGCCCGCGGCGGCGGGCTCCGCCGCGCGGCGCGCTTCGCGGCGCTCTCCGCGCTCACGGTCGCGGCGCTCCTCGCGGTGCCGCTCGCGCGCGACGGGATCCTCTTCCTGGTCGCGTGGGAGGGGATGACGATCGCCTCCTGGCTCCTCGTCGGCCACGACGAGGAGCGCCCCGCCGCGCGCCGCGCGGCGATGACGTACCTCATCGCCTCGCACGCCGGCGCCGCGGCGCTCTACGTGCTCTTCGCGCTCCTCGCCCGGCACGCCGGCGGCTACGGGTTCGAGGCCATCGGCGGGTGGGCGGCGCGCGCGGGGCCGGGCGCGGCCGGGGTCGCCGGCACCGCGTTCGCGCTCGCGGTGGCGGGGTTCGGGACCAAGGCGGCCTTCTTCCCGCTGCACCTCTGGGCCCCCGACGCGTACCCCGCCGCCCCGGCGCCCGCGGCGGCGATCCTCTCGGGCGCGCTCTCGAAGATGGGGATCTACGGCATCGCGCGGGTGCTCCTCCTCCTCGTGCCGGCCGGCGCCGCGCCCGCCCCGTGGTGGGGCGTGCTCCTCCTGCTCGTCGGGGCCGCGACCGCGGTGGCCGGCGCGCTCAACGCCCTCGCCCGCCGTGACCTGCCCCGGCTCGTCGCGTACTCCTCGGTCGAGAACCTGGGGATCGTCGCGCTCGGCCTCGGCCTCGGGCTCCTCGGCCGCGCCGCGGGCTTGCCCCTCGTCGCGTACCTGGGGTTCGCGGGCGCGCTCCTGCACGTGCTCAATCACGGGCTCATGAAGTCGCTCCTCTTCCTGCTCGCCGGCGACGTGACCGCCGCGGCCGGGACGCGCACGCTCGATCGGATGGGCGGCCTCGCGCGCCGCCTGCCCGGCACCGCGGCCGCGTTCCTCGTGGGCGCGGTGGCGATCTCCGGCCTCCCGCCGGGGAACGGGTTCGTCTCCGAGTGGATGATCGTGACGGCCGGCCTCCGCGGGGCCGGCGCCCTGCCGCCGGGCCTCGCCGCCGCCGCCGTCCTCGCGGTGGTCGCGCTCGCGCTCGCCGGCGGGCTGGCCGGGGCCGCGTTCGTGAAGGCGTACGGGACCGCGTTCCTCGGCCAGCCGAGAGCGGAACCCGGGGCGGCCGCGCGCGACCCCGGCGGCGCCGCGCGGGCGGCGGTGTGGCTGGCCGCCGGGCTCTGCGTCCTGCTCGGCGTCGCGCCGGCCCTGGCGGTGGTGCTGCCCGGCCGTGCGGCGGCGGCGCTCGCCGGCGCCGGGCCGGAGATCGCGGCCCAGGCGACCGGGTTCGGCCGCGTGACGCTGCTGGCGGCGATCCTGCTCGCGCTGGCGGCGACGCTGTTCTGGCTGCGCGCGCGGCTGCTCCGCGGCCGGGACGTGCGCCGCGGGCCGGTCTGGGGGTGCGGGTACGAGGCGCTCTCGCCGCGGGTGCAGTACACCGCGACCGGCTTCCCCGAGCCGCTCACCGGCCCGCTCGGCGCCGCGGTCCCGCGCAGCGTCGACCGCGCGGGGCCGGACGGGTACTTCCCCGGGGCGGCGCACTACCACGACCGGATGGCCGACGCCGCCGGCGAGCGGGTGGTCGTCCCGCTCGTCCGCCGGTTCGTCGCCGCGCTGGGGCGGGTCCGGGTCTTCCAGGCCGGCCGGCTCCAGCTCTACCTCCTGTACGTGCTCGCCACGCTGGTGCTCCTCCTCGCGTGGGAGCTGGTGATCTCTCCGTGAACGCGCTCCGCCCGCTCGACGCCCTCCTGCACGCCGCGCTCCTGCTGGTGCTCCCGCCGCTCCTGCCCGGCGTCGTGGCGCGCGTGAAGGCGATCGTCGCCGGGCGGCGCGGACCGCCGCTCCTCCAGCCGTACCGCGACCTCGCCCGCCTCGTGCGCAAGGGGGCCGTCTACGGCGAGGGCACGAGCTGGGTCTTCCGCGCGGGCCCGGTGATCTCGCTCGCCACGGCGCTCGCCGCGGGCCTGCTCCTCCCGCTCCACGCGCGCGTCGCCCCGCTCCTGTTCCCGGGCGACGTGGTCGCGTTCGCGGCGCTCCTCGGCCTCGGGCGGTTCTTCACGGTCGCGGCGGCGCTGGACACGGGCTCCGCGTTCGAGGGCATGGGCGCGAGCCGCGAGGCGAGCTTCGGCGCGCTGGCCGAGCCGGTGCTCCTGCTCGTCCTCACGCTCCTCTGCGTGGCGGTCGGCCAGGCCGGCTTCTCCGAGGTCCTCGAGCCGGGCAAGGCCGACGCCGCCGTGTTCACCCACCCGGTCCTGGTCGTCGCCGCGGCGGCGCTCTTCGTCGTCCTGCTCTCCGAGAACAGCCGGATCCCGGTGGACGACCCCAACACCCACCTCGAGCTCACGATGATCCACGAGGTCATGGTGCTCGACCACTCCGGGCCGGACCTCGCCTTCATCGAGTACGGCGCGGCGGTGAAGCTCTTCCTGTTCGCCGCGCTCCTCACGCACCTCGTCCTGCCGTTCCCGGCCGGCGGGCCGGCGGGCGCGGGCGTCCTCCTCGCCGGGACGCTCGCGGTGGCGGTCGCCGTGGGGCTCGTCGAGTCGCTCATGGCGCGGCTCCCGCTCCGCCGCGTGCCCCAGCTCCTCATGTCGGCGGGCGCGCTCGCGGCGCTCGGCCTGGCCGTGATCCTCCAGCGGGGGCCCTGACGTGAGCCAGCTCGGCGACTTCCTCCTCCTCGTGGTGGTGATCCTCGGGCTCCAGGCGGTGGCCACGAGCCGCATCACCGCGGCGGTCCGGGCCGTGGCGCTCCAGGGCGCGGCGCTCGCGTTCCTGCCCTTCGCGCTGGGGCACGTCCACGGCGTCTGGGGCATGGTGACGAGCTGCGCCGTCGTGCTCGTGCTCAAGGGCGCCGTCATCCCGCTCCTCCTCCGGCGCGCCATCGAGAAGGCGCGCGTGGTCCACGAGGCCGCGCCGTTCGTCTCGCTCCACCTCTCGGTGCTCCTCGGCGCGGCGCTCGTCGGCGCCGCCTTCTGGATCTCCTCGCGCCTGGTCCTGCCCGGCCCGGCGCCGAACCGGCTCGTCGTCCCGATCGCCCTCGCCACCCTCCTGCTCGGGTTCCTCGTGATCGTCACCCGGCGCAAGGCGGTCACGCAGGTGGTCGGGTACCTCATGCTCGAGAACGGCGTCTTCATCTTCGGGCAGGCGCTCGCGGTGCACCTCTCCTGGGCGGTGGAGCTCGCCATCCTGCTCGACGTCCTCGCCGGCGTGTTCGTGATGGGCATCGCCATCCACCAGATCAGCCGCGAGTTCGATCACATCGACGTGGACGCGCTCTCGGAGCTCCGCGACTGACATGCGCCTCCTCCTCCCCATCGCCCTCCCGGCGGTCCTCGGCCTCCTCGCCTGGCTCCTGCGCAGCGCGCGCACGCAGCTCGCCTTCCTGCTCGGCGGCGCAGCCCTCCACGTCGCGGTCGTGGCCTGGCTGTTCGCCGCGCCCGCGGCGCCGCTCGGCGTCCTCGCGCTCGACGAGCTGGGTCGGCTCTTCCTCTCGCTGACGAGCGTCGTGTTCGCGCTCGCCGCGCTCTACACGGTCTCGTACCTCCGGGACGGCACGCACGACGCCCCCGCCCGGCCGCACCGGCTGGTCCCGGCGCTCCTCTGGTTCCTCGCGGCGATGAGCCTCGTCACGCTCACGCACCACCTCGCGGTCCTCTGGGCGGCCGTCGAGGCGACGACCCTCGCCACCGCGCCCCTCATCGCGTTCTACCGGCGCCGGCCCGCGCTCGAGGCGACCTGGAAGTACCTGCTCCTGTGCTCGGTCGGCATCGCCCTCGCCCTGCTCGGCACGTTCTGCCTCGGCATCGCCGCCTCCGGCGTCCCCGGCGGCGCGACCCTTACCCTCGACACGCTCGTGCAGGCGGCGCGCGCGGGCGCCATGGCCCGCCCCTGGCTCGAGGCGGCGTTCGTGCTCGCCCTCGTCGGCTACGGCACGAAGATGGGCCTCGCGCCGCTCCACACCTGGCTCCCCGACGCGCACAGCCAGGCGCCGTCGCCGGTCTCGGCGCTCCTCTCCGGCGTGGTGCTGAACGGGGCGTTCCTCGGCATCCTCCGCTTCCACCAGGTGGTCGTCGCCTCGGGCGACGCCGCCTTCGCGCAGGCGCTCCTCGTCCTCCTCGGCTTCGCCTCGATCGCCCTCGCGACCGCGTTCATGGTGAAGCAGCGCGACTACAAGCGGCTCCTCGCCTACTCCTCGGTCGAGAACATGGGCGTGCTCGCCGTCGGCGTCGGCGTCGGCGGGACCGCCGCGTTCGGCGCGCTCCTCCACGCGGTGAACCACTCGCTCGCGAAGGCGGGGCTCTTCCTCCTCGCCGGCAACGTGCTGCGCGCGTACGGCACCACCGCGGCGGGAGAGGTGCGCGGCGTCCGGCGGCGGCTGCCGGCGACCGGGGCGCTGCTGCTCCTCCTCGCCCTCGCCATCGGCGGCCTCCCGCCCTTCGGCCCGTTCATGAGCGAGTTCCTGGTGTTCGAGGCGGCGCTCCGAGGGCCCACGCCGTGGCTCGGCGTCGCCTTCGCGGGGCTCCTCGCCGTCGCCTTCCTCGGCCTCGCGGGCGTGCTCGTCCCGATGCTCCAGCCGGGGGCGGCGGCCCCCGGCGGCGACGGCGCGCCCCGCGCCCGCGAGCGGCTCCTCTCCGTGCTCTCGCCGGCGCTCGTCGCCGGCGCGGTGCTCGTGCTCGGGCTGGGGCTGCCGCCGTTCCTGAAGGAGCTGCTCGGCGCCGCCGCGTCGTCCATCGGAGGTGCGCCGTGACCGCGGCCACGACGCTCGCGCGCCTGCACCTGCCGGTCCGCTGGACGCGGAACGGCGTCTCGGTCCCGCTCGCCGACGTCCCGCTCCTCCGGACGAGCGAGTGGCGCCAGGCGGTGCTCGCGCTGTGCGACGCCGGCGGGCGGCTCGTCGCCCTCTTCCCGCTCGCCGGCCCCTCCGGGCGGCGCGGGTGGGATCTCCTCGCCGCGGTCGCGCACGATCGGAGCGGGCAGCTCGCGCTCGCCCGGACCGAGGTGCCGCCGATCGGCGTCTACCCCGCGCTCACGCCGGACCTCCCCGAGGCGCAGGCGTTCGAGCGCGAGCTGGCCGAGGAGATGGGGCTGCGGCCCGAGGGGCACCCCTGGCTCAAGCCGCTCCGGCACTCGCACCGTCCGCAGGTCGCGCTCGACGGCCGCCGCCAGGCGCCGCCGCACGAGTTCTTCAGGGTGGAGGGCGAGGGCATCCACGAGGTCGCCGTGGGCCCGGTGCACGCGGGTATCATCGAGCCCGGCCATTTCCGATTTCAGTGCCACGGCGAGGAGGTGCTGCACCTCGAGCTCCACCTCGGGTACCAGCACCGCGGCGCGGAGGGGCTGCTGCTCGCCGGATCCCCGGCCAGGCGCCAGGCGGTGGCGGAGGCGATCGCCGGCGACACCACCATCGGCCACGGCCTCGCCCACGACGCGCTCCTCGAGGCGCTCGCGGGCGTGGAGGTGCCGCTCGCGGCGCAGGTCCTGCGGGGGATCGCGCTCGAGCTCGAGCGGCTCTCGAACCACGTCGGTGACCTGGGCGCCATCTGCAACGACATCGGGTACCTGCCGGGCGCGTCGTTCTACGGGCGGCTCCGGGGCGAGTTCCTGAACCTGCTCGTGGAGCTCTCCGGGAACCGCGTCGGGCGCGGCCTGCTCCGGCCCGGCGGCGTGCGGTTCGGGCTCGCGAGGGAGCGGCGGGAGGCGTTCCTCGCCCGGCTCGACCTCGCCGCGCGCGACCTCGACGACACCGCCGCCGCGACGTTCGACGCCTCCTCGGTGCTGGCGCGGCTCGAGCGGACCGGCACGCTCTCCGCCCAGGCTGCCGAGGAGCTCGGGGTGGTGGGGGTCGCCGCCCGCGCGTCCGGCTGCGCCCGCGACGTCCGCAAGGACCACCCGTCGGGCGTCTACCGCTTCGCCCACATCCCGCTCGCCCGCGCCGCGACCGGCGACGTGCTCGCCCGCGCGCAGGTGCGCTTGCTCGAGATCGCCCGCTCGATCACCTTCGTGCGCGAGCAGGTCCCGCGGCTGCCCGACGGCCCGCTCGCGGAGCCCCTGCCGCCGCCACGGCCCGAGCGGCTCGCGGTGGCGCTCGTCGAGGGCTGGCGCGGCGAGGTCGTGCACGCGGCGGCCACGGACGCCGCGGGCGCGCTGGCGGCGTACAAGGTCGTCGATCCGTCGTTCCACAACTGGTTCGGGCTGGCGGTGGCGATGCGCGGGAACGCGATCTCCGACTTCCCGCTCGTGAACAAGAGCTTCAACCTCTCCTACGCGGGGCACGATCTCTGATGACGGCGCTGCGCCATCCCGTGAACGAGCCCGCTCCCGAGCCCGAGCCCGAGCCCGGGCGCTCTCCCGCGCTGGGGCTTGGGCGCGGGAACGCCTCGAGGTGGTCCCTGCCATGAGCGGCACGACCGGCGAACCGCGGCTCCCGCCCATCCTCGAGCTCCTCCGGGCGCGCCTGCGCCAGGGCACGAAGACGAGCCCCTGGCCGCGCAAGGACGTCACCCTCCCCGAGCGCTTCCGCGGGCGCCCGCGGCTCGCGCCGGAGGCGTGCGCCGACGGCTGCCGCGCGTGCGCCGACGCCTGCCCGGTCGGCGCCGTCTCGCTCGCGCCGCTCCGGCTCGACGCCGGCGCGTGCCTCTTCTGCCCGGCCTGCGCCGAGGCCTGCCCCGCGGGCGCGATCCGGTTCACGGGCGACTACCGGCTCGCCGCGTCCGCGCGCGAGGAGCTCGTGATCGAGCGCGACGAGGTCCGGCTCGCGCGCGCCCTCGACGCCGAGATGAAGCGCGTGTTCGGCCGCTCGCTCAAGCTCCGCCAGGTCTCGGCCGGCGGCTGCAACGCCTGCGAGGTCGAGCTCAACGTGCTCGGCACCCTCGCCTTCGATCTCGGCCGGTTCGGGGTGCAGTTCGTGGCCTCGCCGCGCCACGCCGACGGCATCGTCGTGACCGGCCCGGTCACCGCCAACATGCGCCGCGCGCTGCTCGAGACGTGGGAGGCGGTGCCCGCGCCCCGCCTCGTGATCGCCGCGGGCGCCTGCGCCATCTCGGGCGGCCCGTTCCGCGGCTCGAGCGCCGCGTCCGACGGGCTGCCGCCGGAGCTGAAGGTGGACCTCTACATCCCCGGCTGCCCGCCGCACCCGTACACCACGCTGGACGGGCTCTTGCGGCTGCTCGGGAAGCTCTGAGGTCCGCCCGCCGCGGCCGAGCCTAAAACGCGGGTCGCGCCTCCAGCCAGGCGATCGCCTCGTCGATCGCCTCCCCGACGCGAGGGGAGGGCTCCACGCCTCTCCGCCGCCGGAGGAGCTCGAGCGCCCGCGGCGTCTCCGCCGACTCCACCGCGGCGACGGTCGCTTTCCCGGACCCCCTCGTCCGGATCGGCGAGCAGCGGCTCCAGGCGATCCAGGAGGTCCGGCGCCCATCCCTCGCCCGCGAACTGCGCGCTCCAGTATCGAACCGAGGCGTGCCGGCTGCCGAGCGCGACGCGCAGCGCCGCGGCCACGCGGTCCGGCGCGTGCTCCACCAGCACGCGCGGGAACAGCTGGTACTGGCCGCGGCCGCTCCACTCGCCCGGGCTCTGCACCAGGAGCTCGAGGAGCGCGTCGTCGGGGTGCGCCTGCAGGTGCTGGCGGAGGCTGGCCACGGACTCGGCGAGCTCGTCGCTCCACGCGCCGTCCGGCGGCAGCGGCTGATGCCCGAGCAGGAAGCGCCTCGCCTCTTCCGCGCTGGTGATCTGCATGGATCGAGGTTCTGCCCTTCCGCCGCCCGGACCGTCAACCGCTGCGGCTATCGCTCGTACAGCTGCAGCTCCCACCGATCCGCGGCCTCGTCGTGCCGGACGAGGTACGTGGCGCCGTCGCCGCCGCGGAGCTTGAAGGAGCGGTGGTCGGGGCCGTACCAGCGGTCGACGACCTCGACCACGGAGACCGCGCGCCCGCCCAGGACGAGCCGCCGGGGCGTCTCCTCACCGCGATGGCCCGCGTGGCACTCGACGTCGAGGTCCATCCCTCCGAGATGACGTGGTGGGCCGCGACGCGCGGCGCGGACCTCACCGCCCCGCCCGCGCCACCCGGAGCTCCATCGCGCCCACCTGCATCCACGTCGCCGGCTCGAGGCCGGCGAGCGCGGCGGCGCCGGGCCCCACGAGGATCTCCCCCGGCGCGGCGAGCCACAGGATGCGCTCGGTCCGCTCCGCCACCTCGCCGAGCGCGGCGAGCTCGAACCCCTCGGCGCCGCCGGCGTTCCCGACGAGCACCGCGCCCTCGTCGATCGCGGCGCGCGCCGTGAAGCCGTCGCCGAGCCGCTCGACCGCGGCGAGCGCGGCGCGGGCGGCGCGCAGGGCGAGCTCGCCGTCGCGGGGCGTGGACCCGGCAGGGCCGAAGACGGCGAGGACTCCCGCGCCGTGCCGGACCGCCAGGCCGCCCTCGTCGCGCGCGGCGCGCTCCAGCCGCTCGAGCGCGGCGTGCACGCGGTCCGGCTCCGGCGCGGCGAGCTCGGGCCGGAGGTGGAGCGCGAGCCGCAGCAGGGTGACGGTCCGCGGCGCGAGCGGCAGCGGATCCGCGGGCGGGCGCGCCTGGAGCACGCCGTGCGGTCCGGTGATCGCCGGCGCGTCGAGGCGGCTCGTCGGGCGCGACGGCGGGAGCGGCGTCGTGTTGCAGGGGCGGGGCGTCGGCGGGTCGCGCGGGCGCGATCGCTCGCGCTGGAACCGGACCTCGGTCCGGCCGAAGCGGAGGACGGCGCCGGCGGGGAGGAGCGCCTCCTGCACGCGCTCCTCGCCGAGGAACGTGCCGTTGCGGGACTCGAGGTCGACGACCCAGAGCTCGTCGCCGCGACGCTCGAACATCGCGTGCATGCTCGAGATCCAGGGATCGTCGAGCTGGAAGTGCGCCTCCGGCGATCGCCCGACCACCGTCGGGATGTCCGGGAGCTCGAACACCGCCCCCGCCCGCGCGCCGGTCAGGACCACGAGCTCAGCCACCGCATCTCCTCCAGTGCGCCGATACTACCCCAGGCGCCGGAGGAAGCGCGGCCTCGCCGCGTCAAGCGATCGCGGGACGCGCCCAAGTGACGGGCGGCCCGAGAGAGACGATGCCGGGAGGGCGCGTCACCCTCCCGGCACCCGTCCGCTACGCAGTCCTGCGGCGCGGCGACATCACGGCGCCGAAGATGAGGAGCAACACGATCGCGCCGATGAGGGAGCCGATGAACCCAGCGGGTGAGAACCCCGTGGCTCGCCCCCCGAAGAGCGCCGACGCGACGAGGCCGCCGATGAGCGAGCCGGCGACGCCGAGCACGGTCGTCATCACGAACCCCAGGCCCTGCTTCCCGGGCACGATCGCCCGCGCGATGAGGCCCACCACGAAGCCGAACACGATCCAGGCGATGATTCCCATGTACGCCTCCTTCCGAACTCTCCCGGGCAAGGTAAGTCGGCAGGACGCGCAGTGGCCCGGCCGGGCGGAGCGCTCGCGCCGGTCCGGCCGGCCGCGCCCCGGGCGCCCGGTCGCTGCGTTCGGCCCCCGGCCCGGGTCGGGGCGCGCGACGCGGCGCGCTACTCGCCCTCCTCGGGGAGCGCGCCCTCGGCCTTCATGAGCTCGCGCATCACGACGGTCGCGTAGTTGCCGCGGGGCAGCTCGAACCGGGCGCGGTAGCCGTCGCCCTCGGGCTCGAGCGCGACCTGCACCTGGAGTCGCGCCGCACGCCGCGTCCCCTCCGCCTCGCCCCCGCCGCGCGCGAGGTCCTCCGCGGCGACGCCCGACGCCGCGAGGATCCGCTCCTCGCGCGCCGCCGCCTCGCCGGCCGCGGGCTTCATCCTGTGGCCGAACATCGGCCCCGCGGGCGCGATCTCGAACCGGGCGACGCGCGGCCCGTCCGCGGCCGGGTCCTCGCAGAGGAACAAACCCCCGGTGTCGAGCTTCTTCAGGACGTCGCCCGGGAGGGCCGCCGCGAACAGCCCGTCCACGATCCGTTCCGCGAGCCACCTGTTGAAGAGCTCCGACTGGAACGCGGAGATGCAGAGCCGCCGCAGGAACCGATCGCGCCCGGCCCGGAGCGCCTCCGGTGTCCGCTCGCGGCGGAGGATGGCCCGGCCGACCTCCGCGTTGTTCCCCTCCGCCCCGAACCGCTGTGGGCCGAAGAAGCCCGGGAGCCCCCGCGTCTCGAGCGCCGCGGCGCAGGCGCGGGCGCGGGCGAGGTCGCCGCCCCGCACCGTCACCTCGAACCGGTTGCCGCGGGCGTGGCCCGGGCGGAGCTTGTTCGCGTGGCGTGAGACTGCCTTCACGGTAAGTCCGGGTGCGGCCAGCGCGGCCGGGTCCGGGTCCTTCGCGGCCGGGAACGAGAGCCACTGCGTCGTGACCGCGTCGCGGTCCTTCAGCCCCGCATAGCCGGCGTCGCGCTCCTGCACGCCGAGCGCCCGGGCGAGGACCCGCAGGGCGTCGCGCGTGGTCCGGCCGCGCTTCTCGACGAGCAGGTAGAGGTGCGGGCCGCTGCCGGAGGGCAGGTAGGACGGGAGCTCGTCCACGCGGAAGTCCTCGGGCGTGGCGCGGAGCGTTCCGCCGGAGCCGGGGAGGTCGGCGGTGATGAAGGGGAGCGGGGCGGGAGCGAGCGCGGGCACGGGCGCGGAGTGTAGTCGCCGGCGATGGGGAGCGGCTGCGGATTGTTGAAGCCGGCCGGGCGCGGGCTGGGGTCAGGTCGATCGGAGGCCGGGCTCGGGCGCGGGCTCGGGCTGAGGTCGATCAGTAGCGGTCGCCGAGCTGGAGCTGCGGGTGCTGAGCCGGGAAGAGCACCGGCACGAGCCGCGCCGCCTCGCCCGTCAGGCGGATCCTCCCGACCTCGCAGGTCTCCATCGGCTCGTCCGTCCCGAGGAGGAGCTGCGCGAGGTACCACCCGGCGCGGAGCGACGTCCGCCCGCCCTTCGCCGGGACGACCCGCACGCGCCCGCGATCCAGGGCGAGGCCGGCCGCGCCCTCCGGCCCCTCGATCCGCAGCGTCCCGCGGAAGCCGTCCAGCGCCGACGAGCTCAGCCGGCGCGAGAGCTCCGGCTCGATCGCCCGCAGGCAGCCGGCCAGGTCCACGAGGCGGACCATCGCCTCGCCGTCCCGCGCGTACCGCTGCTCGTACCGGCAGTTCAGGGTCCGCAGGCGGCGCGCGAGCGCGGAGCCGTACGGGAGCGTCTCGAACCGGAGCGCCGGGAGGCCCAGCCGCGCCGCGAGGCGGCCCAGGCTCGCGAGCACCACGTCGGGATCGCCGGTCGCCTCCGTGGTGACGAGGACGCCGCCGTCCTCGTGGACGAAGACGTGCCCCGCCCCCCGCCCTCGCGCGTCGCGCCAGAGCCAGGCCTGCGGGGACGTGCGCGCCCAGTGGAAGAAGCCGGTCGTGAACGTCGGCCGGATCGCGGTGCCGGTCAGCCCGGCGTTCCACTGGTTGTGGAGGCGGGTCACCTGCGCGCTCGGGGCGAAGGGGATGCGCTCGAGGCGCGGCGGGCGTTCCGCGGACGTCGGCAGGTCCTTGCGCAGCAGGTGCCAGGACGACTCCCGCCACGCCGCGACGTAGCCGAACCGGTGGTAGAAGTCGTCGATGCCGAACAGGATCGAGAGCGGGTAGCCGCGCGCGCGGATCCGCTCCACGCCGTGCGCCGCCGTCCGGGCCATGTGGCCCTTCCCGCGGTGGTCGGCGTCGGTCGCCACCCCGCCGATGCCCGCGCAGCGGACGGCCGCGCGCCCGATCCGCATCCGGTAATCCCACACGCCCCAGTGGCTCACGAGCGCGCCGCCGATCCGGCCGACGGCCGAGGCCGCCCAGTCGTAGTGGCCCTCGAGCAGGTAGAAGCCGAGCGACTCGCGCCGGGTCGCGTAGTAGTTGCCGAAGGTCCTCGCGACGAGCTCGACGACGTCGGCCGCGTCGGCGTGGCGATCGGGAGAGCGGACCGACAGTCCGGTGGGCATGCGCGCGATGGTACCGCGCGGCGCGGGACCGCGCGCGGTTCAGCCGCCGCGCGCCACCTCCTCCAGCGCCTCCAGCTTCGGCCGGAGCGCCGCCGCGAGCGCCTCGTCCGCCTCGGGGGCGAGCCGCTCGCCGGCGAGGAAGAGCTGGAAGAAGAGGAACTCGCGGAGGGCGGCGAGGAGGAGCCGCGCCGGGTCGCCGGTGGGCTCGAGCCGGGTGAGGGCCCCGCCCTTCATCGCCGAGAGGTTGCCGAGGATCGTGTCCACGTCGATCGCGCCGTCGTCGCCGTGCGGTGCGCGGCTCCAGACGGCGGCGAGGCCGTGGGAGGAGTCGGCGAGGAACGCGCGCACCCCGGCGCGGAACCCGGCGCGGCCGGCCTCGGGGATGGCCGCCGCCACCATCCGGTAGAGCTCGTTCATCCCGGCGGCGAGCGCCCGGAGCGCCGCGGCGGGATCGCTGCCCTCGGCGACCGGCTGGGCCACGGCCTCGACGTAGCCCGCCTCGGCGAGGTGGTAGAGGATCTTGGTGGTGTCGAACTCGGAGAGGTGGGCGCGCGTGGCGATCTCGGCCACGGTGCTCCGGCCGTCCACGAGCGCGAAGACCGCCTGCTCCGGCGGCTTGAGGGTGATGATCCGGCGCGGCTCGCGCGGGCGCACGTAGGCGCGCGGTCCCGGGATGCGCGAGACGAAGAGGCTCATCTCGTCGATCCGCCGGATGCCGTCCATGAGCAGCGACTGCGTGTTGACCGCGAGCTGCGTCCCGGTCCGGTCCGGGAGCTCCTCGTCGACGAGCTGGAAGGTGCCGTCGCGCGAGAGGAGGATCGAGTGGAACACCGCGGTGACCTGCTCGTGGAAGCACTTCCAGAGATCGTTCGCGGTGAGGACGCCGGCGTCGACGAGCGCCTTCCCGACCGGCTTGCCGGGCTGGGCCACCGCCGCGATCTGCTTGTCGGTCGCGAGCCCGAGCCGGACCGCCACGTCGCCGAGGCGCTCGGCCGCGACCGACGACGTCGCCCGGCGCACCTCGCCGTCCTTGAAGGCCAGCGAGCGCTCTGCGCCGTTCGACGCGACCGTGAGCACGCCGGAGAGGCGCGACTGGTGCACGAAGGCGACGAAGTCGGCGATGGGGAAGCCGGCGAGGTCTCCCGCGAGGATGCACCGCGGGCGCGTCACGCTCCCGCCGACCGCGGGCGTCCGGCGCGCGACGAGCAGATCCGCCGCGGACGGGAGGAGGAGGAACCGTCCGGCCCGGTCCGCGAGCGCGCGCCGGGCCTCGTCGGACTGCGGCGCGATGCGGCCGTGCGGGTCGATGTCGAGGTGGAGCGGCATCGGACACCGTTAAACCACGGGAGGGCACCCGCGGGCGAGGGGCAGCCCGCTCAGTCCCGCGCCCACTTCCCCTGGTTGGCGATCCACTCCTCCTCGTCCTCGAGCGTGAACGCGAGCCAGGCCGCCGTGAGCGCGGGAAGCTCCAGCCTCCGGCCGTCGAGGAAGAGCGTGGGGGTGCTGCGGACGCCCACCCCGTTGGCCTCCGTCTGCGAAGCGCGCACCCGGGCCTCCATCGTGCGGGCGAGGAGCGCGTCCCGGAGCTCCGCCGCGTCGAGGCCGGCCGCCTGCGCGAGCTCGTCGATGGCGTCGAGGTCGTGGGCGTCGCTCTCGAACAGCGCGTCGTGCAGCTTCCAGAACGCGCCCTGCGCGCGGGCCCACTCGGCCGCCATGGCCGCCTCGAGCGCGCCGGGGTGGCGGAGGATCGGGTACGGCTTGAAGTAGAGCTTCACGCGGCCCGGGTGCGCGGCGACGAACGCCTCGAGCACCGGGCGCGACGCCTTGCAGTGAGGGCACGTGAAGTCGGAGAAGACGACCAGGGTCGCCGGCGCCTTCTCGTCGCCGAGCGGCGGGCCCCAGGCCTTCACGTCGAGCTTCACGCGCTTTTCGAACGACGCGTAGTACTGCGTGACGAAGCCCTGCACGAACGCGGGCGTGGCCTTCGGCTCGGCCGCGAGGACGCCGGCCGCGAGCCGGACCATCCGCCTCGAGTGCTTGCACGCCGGGTGCTTCAGGAGACAGCTCCCGACCGAGTGCGGGCACCCGCAGGAGCAGTAGTCGCCCGACGCCCAGCGGGCGAGGAGCTGCCGCTGCTCGAAGCCGATCCCCTGGAGCTTCAACCCGTCGAGGAGGGCGTCGAGCTCCTCCGCCGCCTTCGGATCCGGCGGGGCGGCGCGCGGGGCGGGCGGGACGGCGAGGGTCGCGAGGGCGAGGAGGAGGGCGAAGGGGCGGGGGGACATGGAGGGCGCGATTGTAGCGGACTGGCGGCGCTCGGGCGCGGGCTCGGGTTCGGACGCGGGGGGACTCGCCATGGCGGCGCGGCCGTGCTTCCCTTAAACCTCACCACCCACGTGAGAGCGGAGACGACAGCGGAGGAGCGCGGCGCGATCCGGAAGGACCCGGGCGGGAAGCTCGGGGTGGCGCTCGCCTACCCCAACGCCTACCGGCTGGGCATGGCCAACCTCGGCCTGCACGCCGTCTACCGGCTGTTCAACGACGATCCCGGGACGGTGTGCGAGCGGGTCTTCCTGCCGGAGGACGGGGGGCCGCCCCGCACCGTCGAGTCGGGGCGGGCGCTCTCGGCGTTCGACGTCGTCGCCTTCTCGCTCTCGTTCGAGGAGGACTACGCGAACGTCCTCGCGCTCCTCGACCGGGCGGGGCTGCCGCTCCGCGCGGCCGACCGGGACGAGCGCCACCCGCTCGTCGTGGCGGGCGGGATCGCGGTCCAGATGAACCCGGAGCCCGTCGCGCCGTTCTTCGACGCGTTCCTCGTCGGCGAGGGCGAGGTGCTGGTCGGGCCGTTCACCGCCTTCCTCGCGCGCGAGGCCCGCGCCCGCCCGGCCCGCGCCGCGCTGCTCCGCGCGCTCGCCGAGCTCCCGGGCCTCTACGTGCCCGCGCTCTACGACGTCGCCTACTCCGACACGCGCGCCCCGCAGGGCGCGTGGGTGACGCGGTTCGCGCCGTTGGCCGGCGTGCCGGCGCGCGTCGAGCGGCGGTACCTCCCCGACCTGAAGGGCGTGCCCACCTCCCGCGTGGTGCAGAGCCCCGACGCGCAGTTCGGCGATCTCTTCCTCACGGAGGTCGCCCGCGGGTGCCTGTGGGGCTGCCGGTTCTGCGCCGCGGGGTTCGTGCAGCGGCCCTACCGCGAGGTGGATCTCGAGACCTTGCGCGGCGAGGTGCGGAAGGGGATCGCCGCCGGCCAGCGGATCGGCCTCGTCGGGCCGGACACGAGCGACTACACGGGGCTCGACCCGCTCACCTGCTTCATCGGCGCGGAGGGCGGGACGTTCAGCCCCTCGTCGCTCCGGGTGGACGCGATCACCGAGGGCCTCTCGAAGCGGATGGCCGACGGCGGCGAGCGGTCGATCACCATCGCGCCGGAGGCGGGCACCGACCGGATGCGGAAGGTCGTGAACAAGGACTTCTCCGACGACCGGATCGTGGAGGCCGCCCGCGCCGCGCTCTCGCAGGGCATGCAGCACGTGAAGATGTACTTCCTCTGCGGCCTGCCCACCGAGACCGACGAGGACGTGCTCGGGATGGCCCACCTCGCGCTCCGGATCCGCGAGGAGGTGATGCTGCCGTTCGCGCGGTCCCGCGGGCGGATGGGCCGCATCTCGCTCTCGGTGAACCCGTTCGTGCCCAAGCCGTGGACGCCGTTCCAGTGGGTGCCGATGCACGACCGGTCCTGCCTCGAGGCGAAGCGGAAGCTCCTCGAGCGGACGCTCCGGCCGCACGGCGTCGACGTGGACTTCTTCTCGCCGCGCGAGGCCTACGTGCAGACGCTCTTGTCGCGCGGCGACCGCCGCTGCGCGGACCTGCTCGAGCTCGCGCACCGCGAGACGGGGGGCGACGTCCGCAGGGCGCTCGGGCGGTGGCCGCACGATCCCGACTTCTTCGTCCTGCGCGAGGTCGGGCTCGACGAGGTCCTGCCGTGGGACTTCATCGACCAGGGGCTCACGAAGAGGTTCCTCGCGCGCGAGCTCCGGCGCGGGGTCGGCGCGAAGATCACGCCGAAGTGCGCGGTGGACACGTGCCGCGCCTGCGGGCTCGCGTGCGCCGATCATCCCGAGCTCTTGCCTGTGCTAAACAGCGTGCCGTGAGGCGCGTCGAGCACGTTCACGGGGTGGGGGCCCCTGCGAAGCAGGGGTGGGGCCCCGACGGCTCCGCCGGCGGGGCGGGGCGGGGGCGCAGCCCCGGTGAGAACATGACCCTCGAAGAAGCCATGGACGAGGCCCTCCGCCTGGCGCGCGAGGCCGGGCAGGCCGGCGAGGTGCCGGTCGGCGCGGTGGCGCTCCACCAGGGCCAGATCGTGGGCCGCGGCAGGAACGCCCGCGAGGGCGCCCGCGATCCGACGGCGCACGCGGAGCTGCTCGCGATCCAGGAGGCCGCGCGCACGCTCGGGCGGTGGCGGCTCAGCGGGGTGACGCTCGTCGTGACGCTCGAGCCGTGCGCGATGTGCGCGGGGGCGATGGTGCTCGCGCGGATCGACCGGCTCGTCTACGCCGCCGCGGATCCCAAGGCCGGCGCGGCGGGCTCGCTGCAGGACCTCTGCAACGATCCCCGCCTGAACCACCGCTTCCCCGTCCAGCAGGGGCTCCGGTCCGAG
>DASPMI010000021.1:0-19583 GCA_035627135.1 Anaeromyxobacter sp.
GCCGGAGTCGTCCGGGCGTACGCGTCGGCTCGGAAGGATGGGGCCGCCGAGGAAAGTCCGAACACCACAGGACAGCGTGCCGGCTAACGGCCGGTCGGGGTGACCCGCAGGAAAGTGCCACAGAGAACAGACCGCCGAACGGCATCCGCGAGGATGCGCGTGGCAAGGGTGAAACGGTGCGGTAAGAGCGCACCGCGCCCCGGGTGACCGGGGTGGCACGGCAAACCCCACGCGGTGCAAGAGCGAATAGGGAGGGAGTCCGTCCGAAAGGGCGGGCGAGGCTGGTCCGGCCCAACCCTCCGGGTAAGCTCGCTGGAGGCGCGCGGCAACGCGCGCCCGAGAGGAATGTCCGCCGCCGCCGGGTTTCCGGCGGAACAGGATTCGGCTTACAGGGCGGCTCCGGCCTTTCTGCTTTGCGCCTACTTGCGGCATGGGGGTGCCGATCGTCGCGACGCCCGCGGCGGGGAGCCCGGCTGCGCTCCGGGCGAGCGATGATCTTCTGCTTCCCTCCGGCTCGGGTGAACGCGCTCCCACGGCGAAGTGACGGTCCGCTTCAAATGACGAGCCCCTCCCCCGGGATCGCCGGAGGAGGGGCTCGAAACGCGAGGGCGGTCGCCCCGCGAGGCCGTCACGTCACCGAAGGGCGTTGGCCACCGCCTGGACCTCTGCGGCGGTGAGGCCCATGGTCATGCCCGACGAGGTGATCTCGGCAGCGGTCGTGCCGCGAACGTCGCTGTCCGCCAGCGAGCCGTGGCAGCGCGCGCACTTCGACGTGTACAGCGCCGCGCCATCGAGGGCGGGCGGGGTGTACGTGCAGGCCTGCGAGAGGACGGGGGTCCCGGTGCAGCCGGAGGGCGACGACGAGACCACGGTACGGGCCTGGGTGTTGCTGGACTGGCAGGCGCCCCACGCGCTGTAGGTATACGCGCACGCGGGCGGGGTGTACGTGCAGGCCTGCGAGAGGACGGGGGTCCCGGTGCAGCCGGCGGGCGTGGCGGAGGCCACGGTCCGGGTCTGCGTGCCGTTCGACTGGCAGGCGCCCCACGCGCCGTACGTGTACGTGCAGGCGGTGGGCGGCGGCACGTAGGTACAGGACTGCGAGGTCACCGGCGTGCCCGTGCAGCCGGAGGGCGACGACGAGACCACGGTTCGGGTCTGGGTGTTGTTGGACTGGCAGGCGCCCCACGCGCCGTACGTGTACGTGCAGGCGGTGGGCGGCGGCACGTAGGTGCAGGCCTGCGAGAGGACCGGAGTCCCGGTGCAGCCGGAGGGCGTGGCGGAGGCCACCGTCCGGGTCTGCGTGCCGTTCGACTGGCAGGCCCCCCACGCACCGTAGGTGTACGTGCACGGTGCGGGCGGAGGCGGCGTGCCCGGGCCGGGAGGCATGTTCTCGGGGTGGAAGGTGCCGGCGGTGAGGTCGCGGAGCGGCGCGGAGTAGATGATCGCGCCGGTCGCCCGGTTCGTCACCGTGAGCGTCCTGTCACGAATGGTGAAGCTCACGTCCCGAAGGAGCGCGCGCATGCCGCTCGGGTCGCCGCCGTCGTCATCGCCGCCGATCCGGCGGACGCCGTACAGGTCGAAGAGGGGCTTCAGTACGGTCCGGAGCCTGCGCAGCACCGCGCCCATGCGCGGGGCTGCG
Organism: Anaeromyxobacter sp.; assembly: GCA_035627135.1. Taxonomy (GTDB): domain Bacteria; phylum Myxococcota; class Myxococcia; order Myxococcales; family Anaeromyxobacteraceae; genus Anaeromyxobacter. The sequence continues at coordinate 1,640 of DASPMI010000021.1, forward strand.
TCGCGCCACCGGTCCTTCGACCAGTGGTCGTCGCGGTCTTCGTCCTCCCGCTCCTCGTCGTCGTCGCCGTCCTCGTCGTCGTCGCCGTCCTCGTCGTCATCGTCGTCATCGCGCGCGGCCGCAGGCGCGTCACCCTGCAGCGCGGCCTCGACCGCGACGGTCGTGAGCTCGTTCACGTCGGCATTTCCGCTGCCGTTGACGATCGTGAACTGGGCGCCCTGCTCGCGCTCCGCCCGCACGCTGAACGGCGGGGTGAGACCCGCGACCTCGAGAGAGTACCAGCCGTCTGCAGGGACGGTGGTGAGCTCCCGGACGGGATCGGAGGAGTCCCTGAGCGCGACCGAGCCGGCATCGGACGACACGGCGCCGGAGACCGTCGACGCGGTGGTCGTGGCCTCGTCGCTGCCGGAGCCGCAGCCCTCGAGCGCGAGGCCGGCGACCACGGCGCCGACGAGAACCAGACACTTGCGAGCTTCCATGCTGTTGTCCCCTTTGGATGGGTTCACCATAGGGTCCCATGGACACGCGTCATGCGTTCATGGGACATGCGGCGCAGGCGACCACGACGGGGGGGTGGGGGAGCAAGCCCCGGAGTAGGGGGATGGGACGAGCTTGCCGGGAGGCGGCCCGGGATCGAGCCTGCACGGCGCTCTGCCCGCGGCCCCGCGTCAGGGCACGATCCGCTCCGCCTCGTCTTCCCGGTCCGGGAGCGGCACCAGGTAACAGCCCTTGGACACGTACCGCTGTCCCGGCCCGAAGCTGACCTCCGGGTAGTACGCCGCCTCTCGCGGCCGGCCGGACGTATGGTCGAGCACCTCGACCAGGAAGTCGCGGGAGAAGCGCCGCTCCTTGGTGAGGTGCATCATGCCGGCGCTGAGGAGCTCGAGGGCGACGAACGTCTGGTCCCGGACCCGGGCCTCCGCGCCGGCGACCGGCTGGAGCCCGCGGCTCGCCATCCAGGACGAAGCCGCACGCGACCGGTCGCGGACCTCGCCCGGCAGCGAGAACGGGTGCGCGATGAAGCCTTCCCGGGCGGAAAGCCCGGAGGCTGCGGAGAGCTCTCCGCCGAGGAGCGTCGAGGAGACATACGTCCGCTGGGGCCATGCCGCGCCAGTGCGCAGGCGGGCGAGATCCGCCGGCGGCAGCCAGAGCACGATGGCGGTCGCGCGCTCCGCGCGGGCGCGGGCCGCGATCGCCGCCGTCGAGACGTCGTCGCTGCGCACCGCGACCCCACGCACCACGGCGTCGCCCGCCCTGGCGGCCAGAGCGCGCCGGAGCCCGCGCGCCCCGGCGGCGCCCGGTCCGCCCGCACGGTAGACCTGCAGCACCCGGTGCCGCCCCGGGCTGCGCGAGAGGTGGGCCGCGATCACGTCCGCCTCGAGGGCCGCGCCGCGCGAGTAGTACAGCGAGTACCAGTCGTCCCCCGCGTCGGGCGGCGTGTCGACGTTCGGGAGGAGGCACGGCATGCCCTGCTCCTCGCAGAAGCGGTGCACGGGGCCCCACTCGGCACCCCCCGCTCCGCTCACGGCGGCGAACACGGGGCGCGCTCGCTGCAGCGCCTCGAGCTGGCCGCTCCAGCGCGCCGGCGGGCCGCGGAGCTCCCAGACGTGGACGACCCAGTCGCCGACGTGCTCCGGCCGCCCCACGCTGCTCCGCAGGCTCCGCCGGTGGCTCGCGCGGAGCCTGGCGGCGGCGGCGTTCTGCGCCGCGACGTACGCCCGGAGCACGTCGAGGGTGGCGCGCCGCACGGCCGGCGGCGCGTCCGGCGTCACGACCGTCGCCAGGTGGATCGCCCCCTCCTCGACGCCGGGCGCGGGTCGGATCGAGAGGTTCTCGAGGTACGTCACGAGCGCCTCGACGTCCTCGTCCCCGAGCGCGTAGCGCGGCATCAGCGGCGCGAGCCGGTTCCCTCCGGCGTCGACGCCCTCCCGGATCGCGCGGGCCAGGCTCTCGCGATCGTAGGCCGGGCGGGGACGCGCGCCGCCGCGCGCGCCGGCGAGGGCGAGCCCCGTGATCGGGGGGACGATCTCGCCGCCCTCGGCCGTACCCATGCCGCTCCGGCCGTGGCACGCCGCGCAGCTCACCTGCGCGCCGCTCGTCTCGACGTCGCCGAGCACGACCGCGACCGCGGGGCTGCCGTCGGCGCGGACGCCGTCCCGGTACAGGCGCTCCGCCCCCGCCCGTGACCCGTCCGCGGCGGGCCGTCCGATCGCGGGGCCGCGCGGGGTCGTGGCCCCGGCCAGGAGCGCCGCCGCGATCACCCACGCCCCCGCGCCGCAGAGGGCCATCGTTCACCGCCCTGCGAGCAGCGCCCGCAGCTCGCGCGCGAGGTCCTCCGCGCCGGCGAGGCCCTCGATCCGGACCCACTCCTCCCCTCCAGCACGGCGCAGGAGCGTGACCGGCCGGTGGTTCGTCTTGTCGCCTTCGAGCGCCCGGAGGGCGGTCAAGACCTGCGCCACGTCCGCCTCGCTGCCCGTGTAGAACGACCAGCGCTCATCCGCCCCGAAGCGCCGCCCGTACTCCTTGAGGCGGCCCGGCCGGTCGTGCGCAGGATCGATGGAGATCGAGACGAGCCGCACCCCGCGCCCGTCCGCCGCGAGTCGCCGGCGGAGGTCGGCGAAGGTGGCGCTCATCACGGGACAGATCGTCGTACAGGTCGTGAAGATGAAGTTGACGGCCAGCGGCGCGTCGCCGGCCAGCGCGCGGTCGAGCGGCACCGCGCGGCCGTCCTGATCGAGGAGCGTGACGGCGGGGAGCGCGGAGCGCTGCGTGGAACGGGTGTAGCGCTCCGGCGCCGATCCGGCGTGGTGTCCGCATTGCTCGTCGTGGGCGTCGTCGGCGCGGGCGGGAGCCGGGGGCCAGGCGGCGATCGCGGCCGCGAGGATGGGGAGCAAGCTGCGACGGAGGCCGTGCATGTTCACCTCTCGATCAGGGTTCGAGGTCGGGGATCGCGGCGTCGTCGAGCACGACGCGCCCACCCGTGCCGGCGTCCACCGCCGCCGGCGCCAGCCATGGCCCGCCCCGCCAGCCGGGCGGCGGGAGCCCGACGGCGACGTAGCGGCCGGCCGGCAGCTCGACCTCGAGCCGCCCGTCCGGGCCCGTGTGCGCCGCTGCCCGCCCGGCCGGCAGCTCGCGCAGGAAGGACTCCCGCTCGAGCCGGCCGATCTGCGCCCGGACCGCGAAGGCGCGCTCCTCCGCTGCGAGCGCCGCCTGCGCCGCCGCGGCGGCCTTCTCGCGCGCCGCGACGCGCCGGAGCGCGATCGCCTGGCGCGCCGCGCGGACGTCGGCCACGGACCCGTGGGGCTGCAGGTTGAGCGCGGCCCGGTCCCGCAGGGTGTCACCCGCGCTCCGCATCCACGCCTGGTTGGCGGCATCGTTCTCGGAACGGAGCCGCGCGTGCGCCGCGTCGAGGCGCGCCGCCTCGCGGCGGAGCGCCTCGAGGGCGGCCGCGTGCCGCTCCCGCCGCCGCGCCAGGTGCGCCTCGAGCTCCTCCGCCGCGAGGAGGCGGACCTCGACGCCGGCGACGCCGCGCCGCTCGGCACCCGCGCCGGCCATGACCTCGACGGCGAGGCGGGGCGATGCGGCGTGGCGCGCGACCCGGGTGGGCGTCCCCGCCGCCCGTTCGCCGGCGGGCGCCGCGCCCGGCTCTCCCGGCTCGCACGCCGGCACGGCGAGCGCCAGCGCGGCGAGGGCGCCCAGGGCGGCGCCGCGACCCGTGCACGCGGGCGTCATCATTCGACCGTCACCCGCACGGTGGCCGCGTTCGAGACGGCGCCGGCGTCGTCCCGGATCCGGTAGGTGAACCGGTCGGTGCCGCGAAACCCCCTGCGCGGCGTGTAGCTCGCCACCCCGTCCGGTCCGAACCGGGCCGTCCCGTACCGTGGCGCGGTGACGATCCAGGCGGTGGACGGCTGGACGGCGCCGTCCACGTCCGTGTCGTTGGCGGCGACGGAGATCGAGACCGCGCCGCCGGCGCGCGTCCGCGCCGCGTCCTCGCGCGCGACCGGCGGGTCGTTCACGGGGGTCACGGTGAGCGACACCGTCGCCGGGGCGCTCTCCCCGAGCGCGTCGCGCGCGACGTAGGTGAACGCGTCCGCCCCGGAGAAGTTCGCCGACGGGCGGTAGTCGAAGGAGCCGTCCGCCCGGAGCGTGAGCGTCCCGGCGCCGGGCCCGGCGACGAGCGCGGCCGCGAGGGCGAGGCCGGCCGGCGCGTCGTCGTTCGCGAGCACGCCCGGCGCCGGCGGAGAGAGGAGCCCGTCCTCGGTCACCGTGAACGCGTCGGCCTGCGCCGCGGGCGGGCGCGGCACGGTCACGGTGAGCGTGACCGTCACGTCCGCGCTCTCCACCCCGGCGGCGACTGCACGGTAGCGAAAGGTGTCCACGCCGGAGAAGCCGCTCGCCGGCGTGTATTCGAAGCCGCCGTCCGCGCCGAGCTCCAGCGTGCCGTTGGCGGTCGGGGCCACGAGGACGGAGGTGAGCGGCGCCCCCGAGGGCGACCCATCGTTCGCGAGGACGCCAGGGGCCGAGAACGTCACCGACGTGCCGGCCACGACGCCGTACGCGTCGGCCGACGCGACGGGCGGCGCGGGCTCGGCGCCGAGCGCCTCGAAGGCCGCGAGCGCATCCACGAGTCCATGGCCGGTGGCCGGGTCCGGGCCCGGCGGCCCCAGGTCGAGCGCGGTGGAGACCAGCGCCGCCTCGAGCTGCTCGGCGGTGGCGCCCGGAGCCGCTCCGGCGAGGAGCGCCGCCGCGCCGCTCACGTGCGGCGCGGAGATGGAGGTCCCGGAGGTGGGCAGGTACCAGGAGAAGAGGTCGGTGGTCCAGACGTCGACCCCGGGCGCGGCGAGCGTCGGGTATTGGCCGCCGCCGCAGGCCGACGGCCCGAGGCTCGACAGCGCGTACGGCGTGCCGCTCCCGTCCACCGCCCCCACCGCGATCGACTCCGGGTAGTTCGCCGGGGAGACGCTCGTCGCGGGCCCAGGGCCGAAGTTCCCTGCGGCGAACACCGGGAGGATCCCGGCGGCGCGGAGCGCGCGGACGTCCTCCTGGAACTCGAGGTTGCAGCCCGGGCTCCCGAAGGCCCACGAGCCGTTCACGATGCTCGGTGCGTCCGCCGTCGAGGGGTCGCCGTCGGGATCGAGGATCCACTCGAAGGCGGCGTGGATGGCGCTCGCCGTGGGCGCGCCGCGGTCCGGGAAGATCTTCGCGGCGATGAAGCGCGCTCCCGGCGCGACGCCGACCGAGGTCCCACCCGCGTCGCCGCCGACGATCACACCGGCGGTCCAGGTGCCGTGGCCGGATGGATCGTACGGTGTCGGGTGCTGGCCGTACGGATCGAACCACCCCGCGGTCCCGCCGCGCCACCGGCCCGCCAGGTCCGGGTGCGTGACGTCCACGCCCGTGTCCATGACGGCGACGTCCGCGCCGGCGCCGTCCCACCCGAGGCTCCACAGCTGCGGCGCCCGCACCGCGGCGACGTTCGGCTCGGGCGGTCCCGCGGTGGGGACGACGTCGATGGCGTCGGGCGTCACCGCGACCACGTCTGGGCGCGCGGCGAGCTCGCGGATCGCCTCCGGCGTCCCCGTCACCGCGATCGCGTTCGCGATCCAGTACGGCCGGAAGCGGCGCACCCGGCCCTGCGCGCGTCGCGCCTCGAGCACCCGCCCGAGCTCGCGCTGGCCCGCGGCAGCCCGCGCCCGGAGGGCCGCGACCACCGCGCGATGGCGAGGGCCGCGCCCGCGCACGCGCCGCGCCTCCGAGAGGTCGGCCGCGCCGGCCAGGTGGACCATCACGCTCGCGGTGGCGCCGGGCGGGAGCCGCGCCAGCTCCGCCTCGAGCTCGGGCGACATCCCGCGGGGGCCCGAAGGCGCAGCGAGGACCACCGTGACGAACAGCGCCGACGTCCAGATCATGTCGCTCCTCGCTGCGCCCGGCTCACTCCACCGGGACGCGCTCCACCCGCAGCTCGCCCAGCGCGATCGCGACCGTGGCCCCGCGCTTCACCCGATCGCCGCTGTTCGCGAACAGCACGTACGCGGCGCCCGTCCGCGCCAGTGCGTGGATCCCCAGGCCGTGCGCGGGCGGCTCGAGCGCCTCCCGCTTCGGCCCGACCAGCAGCCTCGGCGGGCGGTGATCCGCGAGCAGGGCGCGCGCCTTCTCGCGGTCGACGACCCGGAGCCTCAGGTCCACGACCCCCCCGCCTGCCACCAGCGCCAGGCGGCTCACCTCGAGTCCGTAGCGCTCCTGCAGCGCCTGGACCGAGATCGCCGTGGGCCGGCCGGTCCCCTTGGCCCTGGGGGCCGCGGCGCCCGAGGGGGCGAGGGCGAGCAGGGCGAGCGCGGCGAGCACACGTGCGGAGGAGCGGCGATCGCGCGAGCTCATGGCCCGATCCCCGAGGCGCGGCGGGACACGAACTCGTCGAAGTACACCGTGCCCGTCGCGCCGCCGTTCGCGCCCGCCGCGCGCCCGAGCCGCACCGACTGGATCCGGTACGCGCTCGTGTTCTGGCCGGACAGCGTCCCCGCCACGGCGCCGTCCACCAGGAGCTCGAACCGGGTGCCCGCCCCGGAGCCGGCCCTCCAGACGATCTCCACCGCGTGCGGAGCGTCCGTGATCGTCACGAACGGCGTGCTCACGTTGCCGCCCGGCGTGAGGATCTGGCCCCTGAGCTGGAGCCCTGCGGCCACGCGGCGGTACTGGACGCGGAACAGGGTCTGCGCGCCATTCACGCCGGTGAAGATGTCCCAGATGTTCGCGTTGCCGGTGGAGTTGGGATCGAACAGGAACCGCGCGGAGTAGAGCGCCTCGGCCGCCGGGCTGCCGTCCGTGACGTAACGAGCCGCGGTGGCTCCGACGGTGAGGGCCATGCCGTAGGCGCCCGTCGTGCCGAGCCGCGCCGCCGGGGTCACCGCGAGCCCCGCGCCCGTCGTCCCGCCGTTCCAGAACGCGAAGCTCCCCGACTCGAAGCCGTTGGCGAAGATGAGGTCGGGCGGCGGCGGCGTGAAGACGAACGTCCCCGCGGCGGTGCTCCCCCAGTTTCCGGACGCGTCTCTCCCGTGGAGGAGGAGGGTGTGAGCGCCCGCGGTGAGCTGCACGATCGTCGCGAGCGGGACGTCGGCGTAGACGTCCTCGGTCGTTTCGTCGAAGCGGCCGTCCGCGGCGATGACCTGGAAGCCGGTGCCGTCGGCGCCCGCAACGTCGATGAAGCCCTCACCGCCCGCGACGGCCGAGGCGGCGTCGGTGAGGGTCGCGGTGAGCCGGAGCGATGCGTTGCCGACCGAGAGTCCCTGGCGCCCGTCCGTGACGGCGGGCGTGACCGTCACCGCGCTCGCGACCGGGCCCGTGCGGTCCAGCACGAGCGCGACGGTCGTCAGCGGACCCCAGTTGAGGAGCGCGTCCCGCGCGCGGACGGCGAGGGCGTGGCCCCCGCTCGAGAGCGCCGCGACCTGGGTCTGCGGCAGGGTGAGGGTGAACGCGGTCACGTCGCTCACCGCGCCGGGCGCCATCGCGACGCCCGTGCCGGGCGCGGGCGTGCCGGCGGGATCGACGAAGAGCTCCGCCGCCACCACGTTCGCGCCGCCGCTGGCGCGGTCGTCGCCGGTGGCGCTCACCGCCACCGCGACCGACCCGTTGGCCGGGTTCGGGGTGGCGACCAGGGTTGCGATGGCCGGGCCGGTCCGGTCGAGGAGGAGCACCCCGGAGCCCACCGGCCCCCAGGCGCCGGTCGCGTCGCGGGCATGCACGTAGATCACGTGGGCCCCGGTGGCGAGCGCCGCCAGCGTCGCGGCCGGGATCGCCGCCGTGACGCCCTCGCTCGTCCCGCCGAAGCCGCCGTCGGCCGGCGCCATGGCCAGCCCGGTGCCGTTGGCGCCGGGGACGTCCACGAACATCTCCGCGCCGTCGATGGTCGAGCCGGCGCTGGTCGCGGTCGCGGTGACCGTCACGCCTCCGGCGCCCGTCGTGGGCGAGGGAGTCACGACCACGCCCGCGACCGTCGGTCCCGCGCCGCCGCCCGGGACCCCGGCACCCGCGACGAGGAAGGTGAGCATGCCGCCGAACCCGGGTTGGTTCGCGTTGTGGAGCGCCAGCGCGCCCTCGTACAGCGGGTAGCGGGCCCCGAGCGGCGCGCCCGAGGGCACGGTGACCAGGGCGTCGGCGGTCTGGCCGGCGCCGACCGCCTGCGAGAGGACGCGGAAGGGGCGCGGGGTCCGGGCCCCGTCCACGGCGAGGGTCGTCTGGGAGGTGCCGAGCAGCGACATCGCGTGCGCCTCGAGCCCTGCGTTGGCGTAGCGCAGGAGCACGCGGCGGCCCGGGCTCGTCACGATGGCGGCGGTATCCGGGTACGGGTGGCCGTTGATGAGCCAGTACCGCGGCGCGAACCCGCGCATGTCGAAGGCGGCCGGATCGCCGGCGCCGTTCAGCGCCGGGTCGAGCTCGCCGAGCACGATCACGGCCTCGTCGTCGAACGCCGTGGCGGCGTCGGCGTACGCCTGGAGCGGCGCGCCTGCCGGACGTACCACGAGGACCCCGTACAGCCCCATTGCCACCTGGTACTGCGTCCCCGGCAGGAGGCCCGCCTCGTAGACGTAGGTGCCGGGGGCGCCGGCGACGAAGGTGAAGCTCTCGGTCGCGCCCGCCGGCACGCCGTCGAGATCCGGCCGGAGCTGCTGTCCGGAGATCTGCAGCGAGGTCGGCACCGCGAGCCCGTTGGCGAGACTCACCGTGACGGTGTCGCCCTGGTTCACCACCAGCACGGGACCGGGCGAGGTGATCTCTCCGGCGGCGGTCGCGGTGTACCCCCAGATCGCGACCGGGCCGCCGCCGGGCAGCGTCAGGGTTCCCGATCTGGCGAAGAGGGCGCACGTCCGCGCGCCGGGGGACGTCTCCGGGCAGGTCGTCGCCGGCAAGGTGTCGGCGCGCGCGGCGGGGGCGAGCGCGAGGAGCAGCAACGCGGGCAGGGATCGCGGAAGGGAGCGCGTCATGGCATCTCTCGAGCTCGTCAGGGGCAGCTGTTGGGCTGGGGAGGATCGATCCGCAGGTACGTGAGAGGGCCGACCATGACCACGCCGCCCCAGGCCGAGAGCTGATGAAGCGCATGGTTGTGGGTGATGATGTAGTACTCACCGCACTGGTTCAGCGTGGATGCGCCGGGCGGCAACGGACCGGTGGAGCCGAGGTACGGGCTTCCGCCGTAGAACATGCCGTACTGGAGGTTGGCGACGGACGGAACGGTGACCGGGACCGGGTTGCCCGGCGAGTAGCTCTCCGCGTCGTGCCACTGGAACAGGACGTCCCAGGTCTGTCCCGGCGCGACGTTGATCGCGAACTTCTCGAAGGCGAGATCCTCGCCGAGCGGCCCCTCGAGCGCGAACCCGTCCCTGCCGACCACGAGGCCGTTGTTGCCATGGGGGTGGAACGGGTAGTTCTCGGACCCGAAGTTGAGATAACGGACGACGCCGGGGAGCGGGTGCGTGGCCGGGCTCCAGGGATGGATCCGGGCCAGCGCCCCGTACGGCTGCGTGGGGAGCCAGGGCACGCCGTTGTCGGCGATGGTATCCGGGAAGCCGCGGCCGTTGGCGAGCCAGTAGCGGGGCTTGTACGTCGTCGGATCGAACGGCAGGCCGCCCTCGACCGCGTAGTGCTGGAGGGGATCGATCTCGGAGAGGAGCAGCATGAACTCCTCGCCTGCCGTGTAGGCGCTGTCCGGCCGGTCGAAGGCGCGCTCCGGTACGCCCGGGCGGACGACGAGCGCGCCGAAGAGCCCCATTCGCACCTGGGTGAGCGGATCGGTTCCGCTGTGGTACGGGAACGTCCCGGGCCGCGCGGCGACGAAGCTGTAGGTGACGCTCCCTCCGGGCGGCGCCGCCTGGGCGAGCGACGTCAGCGTCCCGCCAGTGTCGAGCTGCGGCTGGGCGAGCGCGCCGTCCGCGGTCACGCCTTCCTGTCCGGGGAACACGATAGAGACGGGCCGCGGGGACGGGTTCTGCAGCACGACGGTCACCGTCTGCCCCGCGGTCACGCAGAGCGTCGGCCCGGGGTGCTGGAACCCGCCCCCGGCCGGCGCGTAGCCCCACATGTACATGGTGTTTCCGTCGGGGAGCTGGATGTAGCCGTCGCTGACGCGCAGGGTGAAGGTCGGGTTCGGCCCGGGGGCGGTCGTGCAGGCGACGCCCACCGCCTGTGCCGCCGCCGGGGCCGGGGCGATGGCCCAGGCGGCCGGGAGCAGCAGCAGGGTGGTGCACCGGAGGAGTGGGGTTCGCAGTTCACGCATGGGCAACTCCTCTCGCGCGTCAGGTGTTGGGGAAGCCCTGCGGCGGCAGAGTCCCGGGGGGGAACACGCGGATCTCCGTCCGCCGGCCTCCGGCGTTGCCACCGGCCGCGTGGTCGGACCGGCGGTAGGCGCGGTCGTGCAGCACGTAGACGTCCGGCCCGGAGCCGCCGCTGTGCGGGGGCGCGGTGAAGATGGCGTCGATCGCCTCCCCCGCGCCGAACGACAGGTGCTGGGCCTCGTAGCTCCCGTCGGTGCCGTCGCGGCCGCGCAGCAGCGTGGCGTCCTTGCCCACGACGCGGAGCCGGAGCCCCACCGTCGCCATCGACGCCTCGCGGAACCCGAGGTTCGCGAACCGGAGGAGGACCCGCTCGCCGGCGTTGCAGGTGACCAGCGACGAGAACGGCTGGTACTTGAGCCGTTCGATGCCGCCCGGCGGGAGGAGGTCGCCGCTCGCGTCCGTCACCGGATGGAAGGGATCGATCGAACCGTTCGGCGCGATCGTGTCCGGCCAGACGCGCCCGTTGAGGAGACCGAAGTCCACGCGGTAGTCGCTCCACTCCGGGAGCTGGATGTGCGCGTCACACCAGTGCGACTCGGCCCACACCTCCGAGAGGAACATCACGAACTCGCGATCGAACCCGGTGGAGCCGTCGCCGTCGTTGTAGGCGTACTTGCCGCTCGGGTAGAGCGCCGTGTTCCCGTCCTGCAAGGGCCGGACGAAGACGATGCCGGTCATGCCCATCTGCACGTGCTCGGTGTCCTCGACGTGGCAGTGGTACATGTACGTGCCCGGGTGCCGCGGGCGGAACGCGTACACGAAGACGCGGCCCGCGGGGACGCCGAAGGAGCCGCTCGGCTCGCCGTCGAAGAACGGCACCACGTTCCGGAAGCCGTGCCAGTGGACGGTGTGCGCGTCGGTCAGATCCGGCCGGATGCCGAGCCCCAGGTTCGTGAGGGCGACGCGGAACTCGTTCGTGCCGTCGTACTGCGGCACCCACCAGATGGGCGCCGAGTGCTGCGCCTTCAGCTTCTGCGCGGCGCGCTGCGCCGGGGTGAGCCCCGTCACGTTCCGGAAGCCGAAGATGTACGTCGTGAACGGGGGCGGCGCGAGCACGTCGGGATGGAAGTGGCCGACGGCGGGCGTCTCGGGCAGCCACATCCAGCCGTCGGTGCCGGCGAAGAAGAGATCGTGCGGCGGGTCCTCCGCCGCGGACGCGGTGCCGAACCCTTCCGGCAGGAGGAGCCGGGAGAAGCGGCCGGGCACGAGGCCCACTCCTGCCGCCCCGAGGAGGGCCGTGCCCGCACCGCGGAGCAGGCTGCGGCGGGAGAGGAGGGAAGGTCGGAGCTGCTTGCGGGTCATGGCGATCTCCTACGGCATGGTCCCGCCGCCGAAGTCGTCGAGACGGGCGTCGGTGTTGATGAAGGGGAGGAAGAGGCCCTGGAACGTGATGCCGATCCGGCCACCGCCCTGTGCGTAGACCGCAGGCCAGGGGGCCGGTCCGCTCGTCACGTTGACGCTCCCGAGCACCGCCCCATTGCGGAACGCGGTGACGGTGCCGTCGGAGAGCGCCCGGGCGCCGAGCTGGTCCCCGGGCGCGAACGCCGCCGGGTACGAGGCGCGGGTGGTCCAGAAGAGGGCGCCCGGTACCTTCGTGCGGATCACCACGCGGTTGGACACGTCGTTGAAGAGCACCTCGATGGCCGCGGCGGAGAAGGCCTGGGGCGAGGTCCCGGTGAGCTTCAGGAAGACCGCCTGCTCCGGGCTGAGGGGTGAGCTGCGCCGGAAGGTGAAATAGGCCTCCTGGTTCGGCCCGAAGACCGCCGGCTCCCACCGCACGCTGCCCCCGAGCCCCGCCGTGGTGCGGACCTGGCTCGAGAAGATCTGGAACGCGGAGGTGGCGCCGGCCCAGCTCGCGCCGAGTCCGCTCGAGGTGTTCGCCCGGTTGAAGCCGTCGAGGATCGGCGTCGCCGGGAACGGGAGCGGGGCGCCGCCCGGGCCGCCGCCGCCGCCCGACCCGAGCTCGTCCGCGCCGATCTCGAACCCGCCCGCGGAGGGTCGGAGCTGACCGTCCCAGTCCACGAGCGGCGCGGCCACGCCGGCCTTGCTCGCGGCGCCCTGGTCGACGGCAGGTGAGGCGGCCGTGAGGTGGTAGTCGCCGAGCAGCTCGGGCGGGAGCGGGACCGCCACCAGGATCGCGCCGATGAAGTTCGGGTTCGTTCGCCACGGAGTGAAGGCAACCGAGGTGTCGTAGGTCTGCGCGACCAGCGGATCCGAGAGGATGTTGCTCGGATCGGGCACGGTGCCGCGCGTGGTCTGCAGGATCGAGTCCGTCGGCGAGAGCAGGCCGCTCCCGTCCATGACGCCCATGTCCCAGAGGTCGATCGCGGTGGAGTCGCCCGGGATGCCGAGCCCGAGCACGGTCCCGCCCGACCGCGTGCCCGCGCGGTTGTCCCAGAACACGTTGTTGAAGAGGAGCGGGTCCGAGAAGACGGGGGCGCCGGGGGGCAGCGTCGCCTGGAGGGCGTCGCTGTTCCGCCCGGTGGAGAGCCCGGCCGGCGCGGGCGACCCGTTGCTCGTCACCGCAGTCGCGGTGGTGAGGTTCTTCATCAGCGTGTTGTTCACGATCCGGACCGCCGGGGCGTCGTCGAGCGCGATCCCGCCGCCCTCGTGCGTCGAGACGTTGTTCGCGATGACGTTGTTCACGATCTCGACGAGGTGGGTGCCGATCATGAGCAGCCGCAGCCCGCCCCCGTCGTCGTTCGCGAGGTTCGCCTGGATGAGGTTGGCGGAGACCTCGATGGGACCGGTGCCGGGGGAGAGCGCCCGCGGGTCGGCCGGGAGCTCGCCGGCGAGCATGATCCCGCCGCCCTCGTCGTACGAGGAGTTGAAGTAGATCCGGTTGTGGTGGATCCGGCCGCCGGGGCTGTAGCCGTAGACCGTGAGCCCGCCGCCGTACTCCGCTGACGAGTTCCCGCAGATGTCGTTGCCCGCGACCTCGAACGAGTCCGCGCCCGCGAAGATCCCCACGCCGCCAGCCAGGTTCGTGCCGCCGTTGGCGACGATGCGGTTGTTCAGGATCCTCAGGAACTCGTTCCGGTTGTTGGTGAGCGGCTCCGGGAGGTTCGGCGTGCCGACGCGGATCGCGCCGCCGTACCCGCCGCCGTTGTTCTCGAAGTGATTGTTGGTGATCCGGAAGTACGGGGCGTAGCCGTTCAGGAAGACGCCACCGCCCTGGGTGGTGACGTTGGCGGGCAACCCGGTGGGCGTGCCGCCGATCTCGTTGATGTTGCCCGGGAAGCCCATCTGGTCGCCGCCGCGGATCTGGAACCCGTCGATCGCGGCCGGGTACGCGGCGCCGTACTGGCCGGCGGTCCCGAAGACGGTGACCGCGGCGCCCTCGAAGACGACCTGGTTGCCGCTCCAGGTCATCCCGGCCACCCGGGTGCGCCACGCCTCCGCGAGGGCGGTGTCGCCGCCGTACGCGCCGCCGTCGATGATCGAGCCCGGGACCCAGGTCGTGCCGCGGAAGCCGCCCGGGCCGACGCCCTGCAGCTTGATCGGTCCGCCGAGGATCACGTTCTCGTAGTACGCGCCGCGGGGGTTCATGCGGGGGTTGGTGAGATCGGGCGCGCCCGGGTAGACCACCACGAGGTCGTTCGCCGCCGCGTTGGTCCCGGCGGCGTCGACGGCCGCCTGGATCGTCTCGTACGTCCGGCCCGGACCGACCTCGAGCACCGCGGGCAGGTAGGCGCCGCGCCGCACGTGGAACGTGAGGCCATTGACGGTGCGCCGCCCGCTGGCCGCGGTCACGGCGAGCTGGTGCGGACCGGGCGGGACCGTGGTCGCGACCTGGACCGTGATCTCCGTGTCCGACCAGGACGAGGCCGGGAGCACGATGGTGTCGTCGAGCGTGACCCGCCCCGTCCCCTGCGTCGCTCCGAACCCGACGCCACGGATGACGAAGCTGCCGGAGCCGTTCACGTAGGGGCGCGAGACCTGGAAGAGCTGGGGCGTGGTCGGCCCGAGCGCGCACTGCACGCCCGCCGTCTGCCCGCCGGGGAGCTGCACGGTGATCCCGACCTGCGTGGGGGCCAGGTCCGCCGGGACGATCAGCCCCGGGAAGACCTCGAACTCGGCGGCGATGGTACGGAACCGCGGGTTGTAGTTGGGGTTGAGCCGCCCGGGCACGCCGGGGTCATTGCCGACGAGCCGGTACAGGTTCGCGCACACGCCCGACGGCGTCGGACAGCTGATCCGGTCCGTCGAGGGCAGGAGCACGTCGACGATGCCGTTCGCGTCCGACTCCAGCGTGGTCACGAGCCGGTTGGTGAAGTCGTAGACGCCGATGGGAGCGTGCGGGACGCCCGCCTTCTCGCCGTACAGCGTGGAGCGCGGATCGGCGGAGAAGTTGAGGTCGTCGATGATGTACGCGAACAGCCGGCCGGCGACGGGGACGTCGGTGAAGAAGTTGAACGTCGGGGCGATCGACCGACCCTGGTTGACCCGCACGAGCTTCGTGTTGCAGAGAGGTCGCTGCTGGCCCTCGAAGGGCGAGCCGCCCCCATCTGCGAAGGTGGGGTTCTCGATCGCCGTCGACGCCGGCACGACGACCCCGTTCGGCAGCGGGACCGCGGGGTACCCGTCGGTGCCCGCGCCCGCCACGTCCACCGTGTGGAGCGGCCCGGCGCACGGCGGGGGAGGCGCCTGGGGCACCCACTCGTCGCCGCGGAAGATGTTGATGTCCTCCTCTCGCGTGACCTGGTAGAGCGGCCGGCCGAACGCGTCGTCGGGGGACACCACCTCGACGAGGTAGTCGCGGGGCGGGAGCGCCACGGGATCGGTGCCGTCGGCGCAGGCGCCTGCGGCCGGGTCGAAGCCTCCGGGGCCGAAGCACGCGTCGGTGAACCCGTAGTTCCCGTCCACGGCGGAGAAGCCCTTCTCGAACTGCACGCCCATCGCCGGCGCCTCCACGCAGTCGAACGCGTCGGTCGCGGGCGGCAGGAACTGCTGGTCGGCGGGGTACAGGAGCGGCAGCCCTTCCCCGTCGCGCGCCTGGCATCCGGTGGGCCGCTTCCACCGCTCCGTCTCGGCGGAGTTGAGGAGCGTCCCCTTCGAGTAGGCGCCGTCGGGGTCGAGCTGGTAGCGCCGGGTGGGATCGCAGATCGCCCCGGGCCCAGGGCACGGGACGGTGGACCAGAGGTTGACCGTCAGCCCGGGGATGCCCGGCTGCCAGTCCTCGACCGCCGCCAGGGCCGGATCGAGCTCGTTCCGCGTGGTGTCGTAGCTGACCGTGCCGACGATGCCGCCGTTCCGGGGATCGAGCCCTCCCGTCGCGCCGGTGGGGTCGTACGCGTGGACGCCCCAGTCCAGCCGGCCACCCAGGCCGATGATCGGGAGCATGCCGACGTCCACGCCGGCGCCGAGGATCGTCGTCTCCGTGGGCTGGTTGTCCGCCTGCCAGGTTACACCGGTCGTGTAGTACAGGTCGGAGTACGCCTCGACCACCACCCACTGCGTGAGCGGGTACGCGTTCTCCATCACGTAGTGGCCGGCGGCGTCGGTGGTGACGGCCTTCGCGCCGCGATCGAGCACCGAGTTCTCCCGCTTCTTGAGCACCACGGTGAACCCCGCGATCCCGGGCTCACCCGCGTCGCGCTTCCCATTCCGGTTGAGGTCGTTGAAGACGTCGCCCTCGAGCCGCGTCCACCAGCCCGAGAGCGCGGCGATCCCGACGTCCACCGTCTCGCCGCCCCGCACGGTCACGTTCTGGAAGTCGAGGATGTAGTTGAGGTTCGTGTCCCAGTAGACCAGCGAGTACGTCCCGTCGGGCACGCCCTGGATGTCGAAGGAGCCGTTCGCGTCGCCCTGGCCCACGTGGACGGCGGTGTCTCCGCCGTCGAGATCCACGAGCGCCACCCAGGGGTGGGGCACCGGGCGGTCCAGCTTCGAGCTCGCGAGGCCGCCCCACGTGTTCCCGGGGAGCGAGAGCCCGCCCTTCGGCGGGATGTAATTCTTCACGGCCTCGACGACGCCCCGCACGCGCCCGCTGCCGGCGCCGAGCGACGACATCGGCCGCACGTACCCGAAGAACACGTTCGGAAGGGGCTCCGCGCCGAGGACGAACTCCGTGTCGAGCCCGGTGTGGGCCTCCATCACCCAGGCGTCCCACTCGAGGTGGCCCTCGAGCGTGGTCGTCTGGGTCCAGCCCGAGGTGTCCGGCGGCACGACCGAGACGCCGTAGCGGTTGGGCCCGAGGTTCGGGATCTTGAGGAGCCCGATCGCGCCGACCGGGCACCGCCCCGCGGCGTCGGCCTGGTCGGTCACGTCGGCGCCGTCGGCGTCGTAGCAGCGCGACAGGCACACGCCGCCGGTCCCGGGGATGGCCTCCCCCGCGGCGTCGTACTCGGTGCAGAGCGGGTTCCCGAAGATGTCGGTGGTGACGAAGTCGATGTAGTCGGTGAGGTGACCCTGAAAGCCGGCCAGGCCGCGCTCGGCGGGGACGTCGGGGGCGCCGTTCACGGGCGACGTGTCCTCGAACACGAGCGCCTGGAGCGTCGCGGTGGGGAGCGGGTGCGGCTGCAGCGCCACCTCGACCGTGGCCGTGCCCGCCGCGGGCACGGTGAAGTGTGCTCCGTCGAGCTTGAAGCCGTCGGCGAGGACCGAGATGACGTACTTCCCAGCTGGAAGGTCCAGGAAGGGCGCGAAGTCGCGCTGATCACCCTGTGTGAGGATCGGGCTCGAGCTCGAGATGGCGGCGACCGACGGCCAGCGGCACGACGCGGGATAGGCCGGGTCCGCGGGGTCGCAGCCGTCCGCGCGCGCCTGGCCGACGTCGCCCGTGTCGTCCACGTTGATGATGTACCGGTACGTGGTGATCGGCATGCCGGCGACGATGCCGACGCCGTTCCAGGCCGGCTCCGTCCGGGCGCTGACCACGTTCAGCATGGTCGGCGCCGCGCGCGCGCCGGACGGCGTGAGCAGCAGGGTCGCCAGCACGAACGAAGCGGAAAGCCATCGAGCGGGGTGGGCCTTTCGGGGGTCAGCGGTGTTTCGAAGGGGCATGGATCGCTTCCTGAGACGCGCAGCGGTGCGGCCGCCGCTGGGGAGGGACTCGAGAACGCCCGGAGGATGAGGTGGGAGACGGTGGGTACGCTTGAACGAATCGTGAATCGATCATGAATTCACGAGCGGACCCTCGGTCCAGGTCGTGCGGAACGTCGAACCCGAGCGGATGGGATTGCACCGACCGCGCGCCCGGCGCACCTACGAGCATGCGGGCAGCGGGGCGCCCGTGGAGCAGGGGCTCCTGAGGGGGAATGGTGCAGGAAAGCGCCCGGTTCACCTTCGGGCCGTTCGAGCTCGACGTGCTGGAGCGTGGAGTGCGCCGCGCCGGAGCACCCCTCCGGCTGACCCCCAAGACCGTCGACGTCCTCATCGCCCTCGTCGAGCGGCGGGGTGCGATCGTCGAGAAGGAGTGGTTGCTCGAGCGCGTCTGGCACGGCATCTGCGTGGAGGAGTGCAACCTCGCCCAGCACGTGGCCACGCTGCGACGCGTCTTCGGCGACAATCCCCGGGAGCCGGCCTATATCGAGACGATTCCTCGCCGCGGGTACCGATTCGTCGCCCCCGTGGCGAGGTCCACCGGCGTTCCGGACGTCTCACCTCATCCTCTC
>DASPMI010000022.1:0-50183 GCA_035627135.1 Anaeromyxobacter sp.
CCCGTCGAAGGTGGATCGCTCGGCGGCGTACATGGGCCGGCACATCGCGAAGAACGTGGTGGCGGCGGGCCTCGCCTCGCGGTGCGAGGTGCAGGTGGCGTACGCGATCGGCGTGGCGGAGCCGGTGTCGGTGATGGTCGAGACCTTCGGGACGGGCCGGGTGGCGGACGAGAAGATCGTCCGGGCGATCCGCGAGGTGTTCGAGCTCACGCCCCGGGCCATCATCGAGGGGCTCGACCTCCTCCGGCCGATCTACCGGCGGACCGCCTCCTACGGCCACTTCGGGCGGACCGAGAAGGTCTTCACCTGGGAGGCGACGGACAAGAAGGACGCCCTGCGCGACGCGGCGGGGGTGAAGGTGAAGGTCGCGGGCTGAGAGTCCGCTATCGACCTGCTCTCTCCGTTCGTCCTGAGCGTAGGGCCCGCGCAGCGGGCCCGGAGTCGAAGGGCGAACGGGAGCAGGCCGTACGCCGCCTCCGCGCCTCCGCCCGGCCCCCGCTCGCTACCGCGGGCGCGCGGCGGGGGTGTCGATACGCGCGCGAAGACGTGAGGTCCGGTTGGGCGAGGCGCGCCAAACTTGCCGGCCACGTCTGCTCGCTGCGCTCGCAGGTGGCCGGCTTCGGACAGAGGCGCGCCCGCTGCGAGAGGTCCACTCCGCGCGCGGATGCCGTCCTGCGTGGGCTGCGCGCCCGCGGTGTACCGCTCCGCGGGGGCCGGGCTGCGGCGCTCCGGCGGCTGCTGGGCCGATCGCTCTTCGGCGGCCAGTCTCTCATCCGTTCGCCCTGGCCGTCGGAGACCGAGCGGCTCCCTCACCACACCCTGTGCGGCCCGAGGGTAACGTCCGCCGGCTCGGTCCCCTCCACGAGCACCACCTGCGCAACCCCGTCCGCGCCGACGTCCACGCGCAGGGTCCGGTGCCAGCGGATCGGGAGCCCCTCGGTCCCGTGCTCGCGGATGGTCGCGAGCGCCTCGTCCGTGAGCACGCTCGGATCGTAGAGCTCCTTGCGCTCGTGCGTGAAGCGGACGGGGGCCGAGAGCACGCAGCTTGGCAGCGCGCCCGCGGCGCCGAGCACGCAGAGGGTCTCCGTCTCGGTCTCCTCCACGGTCTCCTCGTTGATGCCGAGATCCGCGTCGTGCCACCAGGCGCTGGTGGCGAGCCAGAGGAGCTCTCTGCCGCCGACGACCGTGGTGCGGGCCGAGGTGCCGCGGAACTGGCCGTACTGGCCGAACATCCCCGAGCTGAAGAGCTCGGCGATCCTCCCCGCCGACGACCAGGCGTCCCCGCGGGCCTGGACCAGGAACAGGTAGTCCGTGAGGTTCGCGCGTACCCTGAGCACCCGCAGGCCCGGAGCGGGGCTCTCGTCCTGCAGCGCACAGGTCGCGGCTTCGCCCTCGCGGTCGCCCTCCTCGCCGCCGAGCGAGGCGGTCAAGCACGCGCAGAGCTCCCCGAGCGCCCGCGGCTCGCCACAGCGCCCCTCGTCGTCGCGCGCAGCGACGGGGAGCGGCTGGTCCACCTGGTACTCCAGCGACGCGAGGCGCCGCGCGACGACGTCGTCGGCGCGGAGCGCGAGCGACTCGCGGTAGCGGCGACGGGCCTCGCGCACCCTGCCGGCGGCCTCGTCCACCCGGCCGAGGTTGTAGAGGATGGAGGCCTTGACGGCGGGATCGCGCGCGCGCCGCGCGGCGCGGTCGAGCACGCGACGCGCCTTCGCGTGGTCGCCTGCGCGGAACGCCGCCCAGCCCAGCTCCGAGAGCACGCGCGCGGCGTGGGGTGCGGCCTCGACCGCCTCCTCGAGAACGGCGACCGCCTCACCCCACCGCGTCTCCTTGCACAGCTCGCGGGCGGCGATGAGCCGTCGCGCGATCGATTCCTTCGACGCGCGAGCCGCTGGGGCCGCCTGCACACGTGTCGAGGACCACGCACCGGCGACGAGGACCGCGAAGATCACGAGCGTTCGGGCCATGAGAGACCTCTCGGCGCCGGAGGAGCACGGCCCGTGCCAGGGCTCATCGCAGCCCGGGCGATGCGCATCTCGCGCTCGCGGGCGCGTCACCTGAGCCCGGTGATGTTCCCCTCCGCGTCCACGTCGATGTCCTCCGCCGAAGGCCGCGTGGGGAAGCCGGGCATGAGGCGGATGGCGCCGTTCAGCACGGTCACGAACCCGGCCCCGGCGGCGAGGCGGACCTCGCGGACGGGGAGGCGGAAGCCGGTCGGGTTCGGGCCGAGCGCGGGGTCGTGCGAGATCGACAGGTGCGTCTTGGCCATGCACACCGGCAGCCGCCCGAAGCCGAGCCGCTCGAGCTCGGCGACGTCCTCGGCGGCGCTCCGCGCCCAGTCCACGCCGGCGGCGCCGTAGACGCGGGTGGCGATCGCCTCCACCTTCTCCTGGAGCGTCGCCTCGTCGCGGTAGAGGAACCCGAACCCGGGCGCGCCCTCCGCGGCGGCGGCCGCGACGGCGCGGGCGAGGTCGGTGGCGCCGGCGCCGCCGTCGGAGAAGTGGCTCGAGATCGCGAACGCCCGCGCGCCCGCCGCGACCGCGGCGTCGCGGACCGCGGCCCGCTCGGCCTCGGTGTCCGTGGGGAAGGCGTTGAGCGCGACCACGGCGGGCACCCCGAACGTGCGGAGGATCCCGAGGTGGCGGACCAGGTTCGCGCAGCCGCGCCGCACGGCCTCGACGTCGGTGGTCTTCGCGTCGCCGCCGCCGTGGCACCGGAGCGCGCGCACGGTGGCGACGAGCACCGCGGCCGAGGGGCGGAGCCCGCCGACGCGGCACTTGATGTCGAAGAACTTCTCGCCGCCGAGGTCGCTGGCGAACCCGGCCTCGGTCACCACGAGGTCCGCGAGCCGCAGCGCGAGCCGGTCGGCGAGGATCGAGCTGTTCCCGTGGGCGACGTTGCCGAAGGGGCCGGCGTGGACGAGCACCGGCGAGCCCTCGAGCGTCTGCATCAGGTTCGGCTTCACGGCGTCCACGAGGAGCGCGGCCATGGCGCCCGCGGCCTTGAGGTCCCCGAGCGTCACGGGCGCGCCGCCGTGCCCGCGCGCGACGACGATCCGGGCGAGCCGCGCGCGCAGGTCGGCGAGGTCCGCGGAGAGCGCGAGCACGGCCATCACCTCGGAGGCGGCGGTGATGATGAACTCGCCGTCGCGCTCCGGCCCGTCCTCCTTGCCGCCCCGCCCGATCCGCACGTGCCGAAGCACGCGGTCGTTCATGTCCAGCGTCCGGGGCCAGCGGATCGTCTCCGGCGCGATCGCGAGCGCGTTCCCGCGCGCGAGGTGGTTGTCCAGCATCGCCGCGCCGAGGTTGTGGGCCGCGGCGACGGCGTGGAGGTCGCCGGTGAGGTGCAGGTTCAGGACCTCGTTGGGCGCGACCTGGGCGCGCCCGCCGCCCCCGCCGCCGCCCTTCATCCCGAACACGGGGCCGAGCGACGGCTGCCGCAGCGTGAGCGCGGCCCGCTGCCCGAGCCGGCGGAGGCCGTCCACCAGGCCGACCGCGGTGGTCGTCTTGCCCTCGCCCGCCGGCGTCGGCGTGATCGCGGTGACGAGGACGAGCTTGCCTTCGCGCGCGGAGGCGACGCGGGCCCACGCCTCGCGCCCGATCTTCGCGGCGAACCGGCCGTAGGGCTCGAGCTCGCCGGGGCGGAGCCCGAGCTCCTCGCCGATCTGCTGGATCGGCCGGAGACCGTTCCTGTCCACGCCGTTGGTCGATGGGCCCACGGTGACCTCCCGCGCTGCGCGCAAGGTGCCCATTGTGCGTCACCGGTGGGTCGCCGTCCATCGAGGCCGTGCGGCGGGGCCGGGTGCAGCCGCCGTGCCGGAGCGCATCACCGGCTGGCGTCGGCGTACGCGGCGGAGTCCTCGAAGAAGCGGTAGCTGCGGAGGAGCCCATCCTCGAGCTCGCAGCGCAGCGCCCAGCGGCTGGTGAACGACTTTCCGGTGGACCTGACCCTGTGGTGGAACGTGCCGCTCGCGTACGCGACGTGGCCCGCGCCGATCACCTCGTCGACGTCGAAGGCCTGGGTGTCGAGGAGGCGCCCGAGGGCGTTCACGAACTCCCGGGCGCCCGGCCGGCCGCGGTACGTCCCATGGAGCTCCCCGGCGGCGCGGGCGCCCTCGCGCACCGCGACGATCTCCGCGCGGTGGTGGAACGCGTCCACGACGCGCTCGAGGTCACCAGCGGCGAAAGCGGCGAAGAACCGCCGCACCGCGTCCGTGCTCGTCGTCCCCTGCTCCATCTGCATGTCCTGCTCCTCTCTCTCGGGCGGCTCGTGCTGCCCGCACGGGTGTCGGTCGATCCCGCGGCGGCGTCTCGCGCCGCCCGGCGATGGAAGGATGCGGCCGCCCGCGCGCGGCGGGAACGTGTACGAACGCGCCGCAGAGATGCGAAAATGCAACCCATGCTCGAGCCGCAGGACTACCGGGACGTCCTGGTGATGGCGGGGGCGCGGTCGCTCAAGGCCGCCGCGGCCACCCTCGGCGTCGATCCCTCGACCATGGGGCGCAGGCTCGAGGCGATCGAGCTCCGCTTCGGCGCGAGGCTGTTCCTCCGCACGGCGCGAGGGCTCGAGCCCACCGGCGAGGCCGCAGCGATCGTCGCCGCGGCCGAGCGGATGGAGGCGGCGCGGCTCGACTTCGAGCGGGAGCTTCTCGCCCGGCGCCCGCGGTTCGCGGGCGGGCTCACCGTCACGGCCGCCGAGTGGGGCGTCGCCCTGCTGACGCCGGTGCTGGGCGAGCTGGCCCTCCGGTATCCCGAGCTCCCGCTGCGCCTGCGCATCGAGAACCGCACGCTCGACCTCGCGCGGCGCGAGGCGGATGTCGCCCTGCGGGTCGGCAGACCACGGGAGGCGACGCTGACGGGCCGCCGGCTCGGCGTCGCCGCCTATGGGCTCTACGGCGCCGCCGCGTACCTCGCGGCACATCCGCCCCTACGGACGCGGGCCGACGCGACCGCCCACCGCTTCTGCGCCCTCGACGAGAGCCTCGCCCGGACGCCCGCGATGCGCTGGCAAGCCGATCTCGCCGGGACCGCGCCGGTCGTGCTCCGCACCAACAGCCTGCTCGCGCTGATGGAGGCGACGCGCGGCGGCTACGGGCTCGCGACCCTGCCGTGCGTGCTGGCCGAGCGCCACCCGGAGCTCGTGCGGCTCCTGCCCGAGCACGACGTGGTCGTGCGCGACGTGTGGCTCGTCTTCCACCGCGATCTCCGGAGCTCCCGGAGCGTGCGGCGCGTCGTCGAGGCTCTCGTCGAAGGAGTGAGGCCCTACTTCGCGCGTGGCGAGCGTGCAGGCGGCGGAGGTGCTCCTCCTCCCCTGAGGCCATCCCCCGGACGACCTGTACGATCGCGTACTCGTCCACGCGGGTCGCAAGTTTCACTGTAGGTGGATACGCGAACCCGTTCGCGGCTTTCGCCCGGCGCGGTCCGTTCGCATCATTGCCGAGCACACGTTCGCCGGCGCCTCGCGGCGCCGGCGCGTGGCGCTTGAGTCGTTCGGAGCGAACCTGGTCCGATGATGAGCCTCCGGCGCGCGCCGGAGCGGTGGGCGGCCCGTTGCCCCAGACCTGGCACGTCGAGCTCTTCGAGGCCCCGTTCACGCCAGAGCTCTGGGCGTCCTACGAGAAGGTGACCCGGAGCTACGGGTGTACGCGGGAGTTCACCGAGCACTTCGAGCGACCCGTGGGAGCGACGCTCGCGTTCGTCCGGAGCGAGGGCGAGGAGGCCGCCTTCATGTACCGGATCCACGCGGAGGGCTCGGCTCGCGTGCTCGGGCGATTCACCGCCCCCAGCGCGGGTGCTCTGGGCGCCTTCGCGGACGCCGTGTTCGCGCGCCACCCCGGGGTGCGGATCGTGCGGACGGGGCTCGTGGACGCGCTCCCCGACGTGCGCGTCATCGGACGTCCGGCGCTCACCGTGCGGGAAGACGTCGAGCTCCGGATCGCGCTCCCGTCGAGCGTGGCCGAATACGAGCGGCGCCTCGGCAAGAGATTCCTGAGCCGCGCCCGGTACTACGAGCGCCTGCTCGCCCGCGAACGCCCCGCCGCCCGGCTCACGGTCCACGAGCGCGACGAGATCCCCCGCGCGCTCGTCGCGGAGGTGGTCCGGCTGAACCGCGAGCGGGTGGCGGCGAAGGGCGCCCGCTCCGTGTTCGACGAGGGGTACGAGGAAGGGATCTCCCGCGTCGCCCGCGCGCACGGCCTCGCCGTCATCCTGCGGGACGAGGACCGGGTGTGCGCCGGGGCGATCGACATCCACTGTGGCTCCGAGGCGTTCAGCTGGGTCGTCGGGTACGACGCGACGTACGCGCGGTACCACCCCGGGCGGCTGTGCGATCTGGAGGCGGTCCGGCGCGCGATCGAGCGCGGGATCCGCACGTACCACCTCCTCCACGGGGACTCGCGGCACAAGCGCGACCTGGGAGGGCAGCCCGCGCGGCTGGCGTCGTACGCGATCCTGCGCTCGTGGAGCGCCGCGCGGCCCGCCGACGTGGGGAGGACCTGCGGGGTGCACATCGCGCGGCTCGCCCGGCGCCTGATCGCCCGCGCGGATCGATGGATGGCGCGGGGCTATGGGCGGACGCCGCTCAAGGCCCTCGCGCGAGCCATCGCGCGCCCGCTCCGCGCCCGGTGAGCCATCAAGGCGTACCTGCGCGAGAACGTCGTCCACGCCGAGATCGTGCTGGAGGTCGCGCTCATCGCCATCGCGCGCAAGGTGATCGCGCTCGACCTCTCCAAGTACCACCCGGTCGCCCTGTTCGCGGTCGCGGCGATCATCCTCGCGCTCGCCGGGGCGTCCTGCAGCGGCGTGCGATGGGCGACCGGCAGAGCCGCTGAGCCCGCGCCGTCGGGCGGGCGAGCGCTCCCGGACGAACTTGGAGTTGATCCGGACCGCCCCGCGTGCGATCCCACCGGCATGAGGGCGGTGGTCCAGCGGGTGTCCCGCGCGGAGGTCCGCGTCGAGGGGAACGCGACCGGGGCGGTCGGCCGGGGCCTCCTCGTCCTCCTCGGGGTCGCGAAGGGCGATGGCCCCGACGACGCACGCGCGATGGCCGACAAGCTCGCGGGCCTGCGCATCTTCGAGGACGCGGAGGGCAAGATGAACCTCGCCGTCGCCGACGTGGGCGGGGGCGTCCTCGTCGTCTCGCAGTTCACGCTCCTCGGCGACGCGCGCAAGGGGAACCGCCCCGGCTTCAGCGACGCCGCCCCGCCCGAGGAGGCGAACGCGCTGTACGAGGCGGTGTGCAGCCACCTGCGGGCCCGCGGCCTCCCCGTGGGCACGGGGGTCTTCCGCGCCCACATGGACGTCGAGCTCGTGAACGACGGGCCGGTGACCATCCTGCTCGACACGCGCAAGCTCTTCTGACCCGATTCACAGGAGGTGAACGCCATGTCCGACTGCCTGTTCTGCAAGCTCGTCGCCGGTCAGATCCCGGCCCGGATCGTCCACCAGGACGACGACACCGTCGCGTTCGAGGACATCAACCCGCAGGCGCCCACGCACCTGCTCGTCATCCCGAAGAAGCACATCCCGACCCTCAACGACCTCTCGCCCGCGGACGACGCCATCGCGGGCAAGCTCCTCCGGGTCGCGGCGGAGCTCGCCGCCGAGCGCGGGATCGCCGTCGAGGGCTGGCGCGCGGTGATGAACACGAACCGCGGCGCGGGGCAGACGGTGTTCCACATCCACCTGCACGTGCTGGGCGGCCGGGCGATGACCTGGCCGCCGGGGTAGCGGCGTGCGCGCGGATCGGCCGCGCCGGAGCGCGCTGTACGTCCCGGGCTCCAACGCGCGGGCGCTCGAGAAGGCGCGCGCCGTGGCCGCGGACGCCGTGATCCTCGATCTCGAGGATGCGGTCGCGCCGGCCGCGAAGGAGGGGGCGCGCGCCCAGGCCCTCGGTTCGCTCGCCGCCGACGGTTGGAGGGCGGAGCGGATCCTCCGCGTGAACGGCGCCGGGACGCCGTGGCACGCCGAGGACCTCGCCGCCGCGGCGCGCTCCGGCGCCGACGCCGTCTGCCTGCCCAAGGCCGAGTCGCCCGAGGGCGTCCGCGCCGTCGCGGAGGCGCTCGCCCGCGCCGGCGCGCCGGAGTCGCTCGCGCTCTGGGTGATGATCGAGACGCCGCGCGGCGTGCTCGCCGCCCGCGAGATCGCCGCGGCCACCCCCCGGCTCGCGTGCCTCGTCGCCGGCACGACCGATCTCGTGAAGGAGCTGCGCGCCGTCCACACGCCCGGTCGCGCCGAGGTCCTGACGAGCCTCTCGCTCCTCCTCCTCGCCGCCCGCGCGAACGGGCTCGCCGCCCTCGACGGCGTCTTCCTCGACCTCGCGGACGCCGGCGGGTTCGAGGGCGCCTGCCGGCAGGGGCGCGCCCTCGGCTTCGACGGGAAGACGCTCATCCACCCCTCCCAGCTCGAGCCCGCGAACCGGATCTTCGCGCCGACGGCGGAGGAGCTCGCGGCGGCGCGGCGGATCGTGGCCGCGCACGCGGAAGCGGTGGCGAACGGCCGCGGCGTCGCCGTGGTGGACGGGAAGCTGGTGGAGGCGCTCCACGTCGCCGAGGCGGAGCGGGTGCTGCGGCTGGCCGAGGCGATCGCGGCGAGGTGAGCGGTCGCGGTCGATCCTCGGGCTCGAACACGGGATGAAGGCCCGGCAGGGTCGCCAACCCGCCGTGGACAGGGCACGCCCGCTCTCCTAAAGTGACCAGTCCACCATGCGAGGCATCCGCGGGGCCACCCAGGTCAGCGCCAACACGGTCGAGGCCATCGAGGACGCCGTCGTCGAGCTGTGCCACGAGGTCTGCGGGCGGAACGAGCTCGAGCCCGCCGACATCGTCTGGGCCATCTTCACCGTCACGCACGACCTGGACGCGGACTTCCCGGCCCGCGCCGCGCGCATGGGCGGCTGGGGGAACGTGCCGATGATCTGCTCGCAGGAGATCCCGGTGCCGGGCTCCATGCCGCGCGTGATCCGCGTCCTCCTGCACGTGGACTCGGACGGCCCGCGGAACCACGTCTACCTGCGGGGTGCGGAGGCGCTGCGGCCCGATCTGCACCGGAAGCCGTGAAGGGGAGGCGCGCATGACGGCCGCGAGCACCCTGCCCGGCACCATCGGCCTGATCGGGTTGGGCCTCATGGGCGCGTCGCTCGCGCGGAACGTCCGCCGCGCCGCGCCCGGCGTCCGCATCCTCGCCGTCGAGCCGCGCGAGGAGATCCGCGCCCGCGCGCTCGCGGACGGCGTCGCCGACGAGGCGCTCGACGCGCCCGGCCCCGCGCTCGCCGCGTGCGATCTGGTCGTGCTCTGCACCCCGGTCGCGACCATCGAGGCGCAGCTCGAGCCCGTCTCGCGGGTCATGAAGGACGGCGCGATCCTCACCGACGTGGGCGGCGCGAAGGAGAGCGTCGTCGCGCACGCGCGCGCGCGCGTCCGCCCCGGCGTCGCCTTCGTCGGCGCGCACCCGATGTTCGGCGGGCACGGCGGCTACGACGGCGCGAGCGCCGACAAGTGGATCGGCGGGACGGTGGCGGTCTGCACCGACGGGCCCGCCGAGCCGACCGAGCGCGTCGCCGCGCTCCACGCGGCGCTCGGCGCCCGCGTCCAGCGCTGCACCGCCGCCGAGCACGACGCGGCGGTGGCGATGGTCTCGCACCTGCCCTACCTCGTCGCCGCCGCGCTCGCGAGCGCCTCGCGGGAGGCGGGCCCGCTCGCGATGAGCCTCGCCGGTCCGGGCCTGCGCGACATGACGCGGCTCGCGCAGTTCCCCTTCGACATCCAGGGCGAGGTGGCCCGGCGCAACGGCCACCTCCTCGGGGCCGCGACGCGCCTCGAGCGACACCTCAAGAAGATCCTGGGCGCCGTGCGCGAGTCGCCCGAGGCGGCCCGCGGCGCGCTCGAGGCCGCGCGCGCGGCCAGGGAGGAGCTGTTTTGACGGTCGTGAAAGGCCCGCTCACCTGCCGCCGCGCCGGGCCGCTCCGCGGCACCGTGACCGTGCCCGGCGACAAGTCGGTCTCCCATCGGAGCCTCCTCTTCGGCGCGCTCGCCGCGGGCGAGACGCGGGTGACGGGGATCCTCGAGGCCGAGGACGTGCGCTCGACGCGCCGGGCGGTCGAGGCGCTCGGGGCCACCGTGCGCGAGGAGGGCCCGGAGCTGGTGGTCGTCCCGCCCGAGACGCTCCGCGAGCCGGGCGACGTCATCGACTGCGGGAACTCGGGGACGAGCCTGCGGCTCCTCGCGGGCGTGCTCTCCGGCGTACCGGGCCTCGCCGTCCTGACCGGCGACGCGTCCCTGCGCCGGCGGCCCGTGCGGCGGGTGATCGACCCGCTGCGGAAGATGGGCGCGAACCTCTCGGCGCGCGACGGCGACCGGCTCCCGCCGCTCGTCGTCCGGGGCGGGCCGCTCCGCGGGCAGCGGTTCGTGCAGGAGGTGGCGAGCGCGCAGGTGAAGTCGGCGATCCTCCTCGCCGGGCTCCGGGCCGAGGGCGAGACCACGGTCGTCGAGCCGGAACGCTCGCGCGACCACACCGAGCGGATGCTCCTCGGCATGGGCGTGCCGGTCCGGGTCGACGGGCTCGCGGTCACGGTGACGCCGTCCCGCCCGCGCGGCACGCGCGTGGACGTGCCCGGCGACATCTCCTCGGCGGCGTTCTTCCTCTGCGCCGCCGCGGGCCTCCCGGGCTCCGCGGTCACCGTCCGCAACCTCGGCGTGAACCCCACGCGCACCGGCCTCCTCGACGTGCTCGCCGACATGGGCGCCCAGGTCTCCGTCGCGGACGAGCGCGTCGTCGCCGGCGAGGCCCGCGCCGAGGTCACCGTCCGGGCGGCCGATCTCCTCGCGACCGAGATCGGCGGGCCCCTCATCCCGCGGCTCATCGACGAGCTGCCGGTGCTGATGGTCCTCGCCACCCAGGCGCGCGGGCGGACCGTGATCAAGGACGCGCGGGAGCTGCGGGTCAAGGAGTCGGACCGCCTCGCCGCGATGGGCGAGACCCTCGCCGCCGCCGGGGCGAAGCTCGAGCTCTTCGACGACGGCTGCGCCATCACCGGGCCGACACCGCTCCGCGGGGTCGCCGTCCGCACGCGGCTCGACCACCGGATCGCGATGTCGATGGCGGTGGCCCAGCTCTTCGCCGGCCCGGCCGAGGAGGTCGTGCTCGACGACGTCGCCTGCGTCGCGACGAGCTTCCCCTCGTTCTTCGAGCTCCTCGACGGGCTGGCCGCGAAGGCCCCGGAGCGCGGCGCCCGATGACGCCGCGCGCGGCCATCACCGGGCGCACCGCCCTCTACGGCGTCGTCGGGCACCCGGTGACGCACAGCCGCTCGCCGCAGATGCACGCGGCCGCGTTCGCCGCGCTCGGGATCGACGCGACCTACGTGGCGCTGCCGGTCGCGCCGGACGCCCTGGAGGTCGCCGTCCGCGGCGCGCACGCGCTCGGCTTCCAGGGGCTCAACGTCACGGTGCCGCACAAGCAGCCGGCGCTCCGGCTGTGCCGGACCGTGGACCCCGTCGCGGCGCGGATCGGCGCCGTCAACACGCTCCGGCGCCTCGACGCAGGGTGGGAGGGGTTCAACACCGACGCGCTCGCGACGCGTTCGCTGCTCGCCGAGGCGGGCCTCGCGCGCGGCGCGCGGGCGCTGCTCCTCGGGGCGGGCGGCGCGGCGCGGGCCGGCGCGTGGGCGCTGCTCGAGCTCGGCGCCGAGCTCTGCATCCTGGCGCGGCGGGAGGCGGCGGCGGCGGAGCTCGCCGGCGCGCTCACGGCGCCGGGCCGGCCGCGCCCGCGGATCGCGACCTTCGCCGCGCTCGCCGACGAGGCCGCGCGCGCGGACGTCGTCGTGAACGGCACCTCCGTCGGCCTCCACGGGCACGAGCCGCGGTTCGAGGGCCTGCGGTTCCGCGGCGGCCAGCTCGCGATGGACTTCGTCTACGGCGCGACGGCCTTCGCCGCCGACGCGCGCGCGGCCGGCGCGCGGCTCGTCTCCGGCGAGGCCATCCTGGTCCGCCAGGGCGCGCTCGCCTTCACCCTCTGGACCGGCCGGACCGCGCCGGAGGCCGACATGGCCGCGGCGGTCGCGGCCTCCGGGAGCTCGACATGACGCTGCGATATCTCACTGCAGGTGAATCCCACGGGCCCGGGCTCGTGGCCATCGCCGAGGGCTTCCCCGCCGGCCTCGCGGTGGACTTCGAGGCGGTGAACGGCGACCTCCGGCGGCGGCAGAAGGGCTACGGCCGCGGCGGCCGGCAGAAGATCGAGACCGACGCCGCCCAGTTCCTCGCCGGGCTCCGCGGCGCGGTCACGACCGGCGCCCCCATCGCGTTCGTGGTCTGGAACAAGGACCACGAGAACTGGAAGGAGCTCGTCTCCCCGTACGCGCGCGGCGGGCGGAAGTTCACGCAGGTCCGCCCCGGCCACGCGGACCTCGCCGGCTCGCTCAAGTACGGCTACGACGACGCCCGCGACGCGCTCGAGCGCGCGAGCGCGCGCTCCACGGCCGCGACGGTCGCGCTCGGCGCGCTCGCCCGGGCGCTCCTCGCGAAGCTCGGCGTCACGGTCGCGTCGCGGGTCGTCGCCATCGGCCCGGCGTCGAAGGCCTTCGACGGACCGCCGACGCCGGAGCAGCACGCGGCGATCGAGGCCTCGGACCTGCACGTCGACGACGAGGCGGTCGCCGCGCAGTGGCGCGCGCTCATCGACGCGGAGAAGGCGCGCGGCGGGTCGATCGGCGGCGCCTTCGAGGTCTATGCCACCGGTCTCCCGATCGGCGTCGGCAGCCACGTCCACCCGGATCGCCGGCTCGACGCGCGGCTCGCGGGGGCGATGCTCGGCGTCCAGGCGATCCGCGCGTTCGAGGTCGGCGACGGCGTCCAGGTGAACCGGCCGGGCTACGAGTTCCACGACGCGATCCACTACGACGCGCAGCGCGGCTTCTGGCGCGAGACCAACCGGGCCGGCGGGCTCGAGGGCGGGATGACGAACGGCATGCCGCTGCGAGTCCGGGCCTACATGAAGCCCATCCCGACGATGCTCCAGCCGCTCGCCACCGTCGATCTCGCGACCCGCGAGGCCACCCAGGCCCGCTACGAGCGGAGCGACGTGTGCGCGGTGCCCGCCGCCGCGGTCGTGGGCGAGGCGGTCGTCTGCTGGGAGCTCGCGGCGGCGATGCTGGAGAAGTTCGGCGGCGACACGATCGGCGACGTGGAGAAGGCGGTCGAGGCCTATGCCGCTCGGATCCGCTGAGCTCCTCGCGCTCGCGGGGATGATGGGCTCCGGGAAGAGCGCCGTCGCGCGCGAGCTCTCCCGCCTCACCGGGCGCACGGTGGTCTCCGTGGATGACGAGATCGTCCGGCGCGCCGGGAAGCCCATCGCGGCCATCTTCGCCGAGGAGGGCGAGCCCGCGTTCCGCGCGCTGGAGCGCGCTTGCGTCGCCGCCCTCGCTGATGGGCCAGGGGGCGCCATCGTCGATCTGGGGGGCGGGGCGTTCTGCGATCCCGAGAACGCGGGACGCCTCCTCGCCGCGGGCCGGGTCGTCTTCCTCGACGTCTCGCCGGCCGAGGCCGCCCGCCGCATCGGCGGCGACCCCGGCCGCCCGCTCCTCGCCCGGTGGGAGGAGCTCCACCGCGCACGCCTACCGCTCTACCGCCGCGCCCACCTCACCGTACTCACCGACGACCTCACCCCGGCAGACGTCGCGCGTCGTATCCTGGAAGCGTTGTGAACCCGGTATCGCTCGCGGTTCGACAGGCTCACCGCGAGCGGGTATGCATGATCCGCTCGCCCTGAGCCTGTCGAAGGGCGAGCGGGAGGGACGACGTGACGAACCGGACTCGCCGCTCTCGCAGCGCCCGTGGTGACGCAGGCCCGCCCGTGGTGGACATCATCGCCGCCCGCCAGGGCGATCACTCGTACCCGGTGCACGTCGGCCGCGGCGCGCTCCGCGGGATCGCCGCGCTCCTCGAGGGCGCCGACAAGGTCGCGCTCGTCACCTGCCGCCGCGTGCTGCGGACGCCGGTCGGGATGGAGCTCGTGGCCTGGCTCGAGAGCACGCCGCTCGCCGTCACGCACGTCCTCGCCGACGGCGAGCAGGGGAAGACGCTCGCCGAGCTCGAGCGCGCGGCGGTGGCGCTCCTGACCGCGGGCTGCACGCGGCGCAGCGTCGTCGTCGCCCTCGGCGGCGGCGCGGTCACCGACGCGGCCGGGTTCCTGGCCGCGACCTTCATGCGCGGCATCCCCTGGATCGCCGTGCCGACGACGCTCCTCGGGATGGTGGACGCCGCCATCGGCGGGAAGACCGCCGCCAACCTCCCGGTGGCGAAGAACGCGGTCGGCGCGTTCCACCCGCCGCGCGCGGTGTTCGCCGATCCCTCCGCGCTCGAGACGCTGCCCGAGCGCGAGCTCCGGAGCGGCATGGGCGAGGTGCTCAAGTACGGCGCGCTCGAGCACGGCCTGCTCGCGCCGTTCGGCGCGGCCTGCTCGCGCGGCGAGATCGACGCCTCCGTCATCGCCGCGTGCGCGCGGATGAAGGTCGACGTCGTGGCGGAGGACCCGACCGAGCACGGGCCCCGCAAGCTCCTCAACCTCGGCCACACGTTCGGCCACGGGGTCGAGGCCGCGGGCGGCTTCTCGCGGTACACCCACGGCGAGGCGGTCGCGGTCGGCCTGGCGTTCGCCTTCCGGCTCGCGCACCGCATGGGCCGGATCTCCGAGGGCCCCGTGCAGATCATGGAGCAGGCCCTCGTCGGGGCCGGGCTGCCCGTCCGGGTGCCCGCGAAGCTCGCGCAGAAGGCGGCCGAGCTCATGGCCTTCGACAAGAAGCGGGCGGCCGGAGGGCTCCGATGGGTCCTCCCCGCGACGCAGGGCGAGGCGGAGGCCTGGCGCGTCGAGTGGGATGTGGAGGCCGCCGACCAGGAGGTGCAGGATACGGTGCGCGAGGTCTCGGCAGCGCCGGAGCCGAAGCCGGCGCGGCGCGCGGGCGCCCGGAGGAAGCCATGATCCTGCTGGTGAACGGTCCCAACCTGAACCTCCTCGGCGAGCGAGAGCCGGAGATCTACGGGCGCACCACCCTCCACGAGATCGAGAAGCTCGTGAAGGACGCGTGCGCCGGCTGGAACGTGGAGGTGAAGGCGTTCCAGTCGAACCACGAGGGCGCGCTCCTCGACTTCCTCCAGGAGCACCGCGCCCGCGCGCGCGGCGTCATCGTGAACGCCGGCGCGTACACGCACACGAGCTACGCGCTCCACGACTGCCTCAAGGCGCTGCCCGTGCCGGCGGTCGAGGTGCACATCTCGAACATCCACGCGCGCGAGCCGTTCCGGCGGCAGAGCGTCATCGCCCCCGCCTGCCGCGGGCAGATCGCCGGCCTGGGCATCCGCGGGTACCTGCTCGCCGCCGAGTGGCTCTGCGCCGAGATCGGCGCCCGGCCGCGCGACGAGGGGCCGCGCGCCGGCTGACGCGCGTCCGCCGCGCATGCGAGCCGCGCCGCCGACGTGCATCCTGTTCATCGGGATCCCGGCGTCCGGCAAGTCGTCCTTCTACAAGGCGCGCTTCGCCGACACGCACGTCCGGCTCAACCAGGACATGCTCCGGACGCCGTACCGGCTGCGGGTGCTGCGCGACGCGTGCCTCGCCGCCGGCGCGAGCTTCGTGCTCGACAACACCAACGTCACGCGCGCCGGCCGCGCGGAGCACGTCGCGGCCGCGCGCAGGGCCGGGTTCCGGGTGGAGGGGTACTTCCTCGCGAGCGCGGCGGCGGACGCGCTGGCGCGCAACCAGGGCCGGGCCGGGAGGGCGCGCGTGCCCGACGCGGCGGTGCGCGGCATGCGCGCACGGCTCGAGCCGCCCGCGCCCGACGAGGGGTTCGACGCGCTCTTCCTCGTGCGGCTCCTGCCGGGCGGCGGCTTCGACGTCCGGGAGTGGACACCCGCCGCGGGCGCGCACGCAGCTCCGGAGGAGTGACGGTGCCGCGTCTCGCCGTCCTCCTCCCGGTCCGGGACGCCGCCCGGACGGTCCGCGCCGCGGCGGTCTCCATCCTGCGCCAGACCGAGCGCGACCTCGCGCTCGTCTGCGTCGACGACGGCTCCACCGACGCGACGGCCGAGGTGCTCGCGGCGCTCGCGGCCCGCGACCGGCGCGTGCGCGTGCTCCGCGCCCCGGGGGAGGGGATCGCGCGGGCGCTGGAGCGAGGGCGCGCGGCCTGTGACGCGGAGGTGATCGCCCGGATGGACGCGGACGACGTCGCCCACCCGCGCCGGCTCGCGCTCCAGCTCGAGGCGCTCGGCGCGGATCCGTCCCTCGCCGCCGTTGGCGGCCGCGTGCGGCTCTTCCCGCGGCGGACCGTGCGGGAGGGCATGAGGCGCTACGCCGGATGGCTCAACTCGCTCGTCACGCCCGAGCTCGTCGCCCGCGACCTCCTCGTCGAGGCGCCGCTCGTCCACCCCGCCGCGGCCATCGGCGCAGGCGCGCTCGCCCGCATCGGCGGCTGGCGCGACGGCCCGTTCCCCGAGGACTACGACCTCTGGCTCCGGCTCGCGGCCGCGGGCGGCCGGCTCTCGAACGTCCCGGAGCTCGTGCTCGACTGGCGCGAGGGCCCGGCGCGGCTCACCCGCACCGACCCGCGGTACGCGCTCGCGCGCCACGTCGCGCGGAAGTGCGCCCACCTCGCCGATCACGTCGTCGGCCGCGATCGGGAGGTGGTGCTCTGGGGCGCCGGCCCGACGGGCAAGGCCTTCGCCGACGCGCTCGCCGCGGAGCGGATCGCGGTGCGCGCGTTCCTCGAGGTGGACGCGGCCAAGATCGGCCGGACGGCGCGCCGCGCCCCGGTGCTCCCGTTCCGCGAGGCGCCGCGCTTCCGCGGGGTGCCGATCCTGGTCGCGGTGGGCGCACCCGGCGCGCGAGCGCTCATCCGGACCGAGCTGGGCGCGATGGGGCTCGTGGAGCTGCGCGACTACTGGTGCGTGGCGTGAGCGGGTTCACGGCTCGAGGTGGATCGCGCCGACCGAGAACGTGGTCGGCGCGCCGGTGATCGCGTTGTCCACGATCTCGAAGCCCGAGAGCACCGGGAGCGTCTCGGCCACGGACCGCCCCTTCGGCCCGCAGTGGGGCTCCGGCGCGAACCTCGAGAGCGGGATCTCGTACGCCGTGAGCTCGCTCGTGACGGGCTGTACGTACATGGGATAGCAGCCCGCCCGCATCGTGCCCATGTCCGTCCCGAGCAGCCGGAGGCGGAGCTGCGGGACCGTGCTCGAGGCGAGCCAGATCCGGAGCGACCGGAACACGCTCGCGTCCATGCTCCACGCGTAGTCCTTCTTCACGTAGACGCTGAGCCCGATCCCGGCCCAGGACGAGCCGCGCCCGCGCCCGACCACGCCGGAGTACGTCACGACGCCGTCCTCGTAGTCACGGTCCGTGATGTGGACGTCGCCGGACCTCTCCGAGTAGATCGTGTCGGTCACGATCGCGCCGCTCCGGGCCGCGCTCGCGCTCTTGAACTCGACCACGGCGAGCGACGGGCCCCGGCGGACGAGGCGCTCCGCCTCGGGGGCGAGGCTCGGATCGGACGGCGGCGGCGCGCCCGGCGCCGGCTCCGCTGGGTGGTAGCGGGTGGGCAGGGGCTCCGGCGCGGCGGGCGCGGGCTCCGCGGTCCCGACCGGCGCCGCGTGGACGGCGCCGTCGCTGCGCGGCCTCGCGCGGACGCGCGCAGCGCCCGTGGGCACGCGGGGGGGCTCGGGACGCGAGGAAGAGGGCGCCTTCTTCGGAGCAGCAGGCGCAGCGCCGGTCGGTGGCGGGGACGGTGTCGCCGCCGCGGGCGCGAGCGCGGTCGGGGGCGACGGCGCGGCCGCAGGATCAGGCGCGGGCGGGGACGCGGGCTCCGCGGGCGGGCGCTCGGGCGCGCCCGGCGTGCGCAGCGTGAGCTCGGGTCGAGCGGGCTCCTCCGCGGGCGCGTCGGGCTCGTTCACCACGAGCGAGAGCGAGACGGCGAGGCCCGCGAGCACGAGGGCGGCGGCGCCGCCGGCGATCGCGGCGCGCGAAAGGCGCGGGCGCGCTCGGCGGAGCGCGGGCGCGGCCGGCCGCGGCGGTGCCGGCGGCTCGGCGGCGCGCTCCACGTTCGGGAGGAGCATGGTGCGGGGCGCCGCCGCGGGCGCAGGCTCGAACCGGCCTGGCAGGCCGACGAGCGGGCAGGCGAGGAGCTCCTCGCGCATCCGGTCGGCGCTCTCCGGCCGATTCTCGCGGACCGTCGAGAGCGCGCGCATGACGAGGGCCTCGAGCGCGGGCGAGATCTGCCCCGGGCGGAGCGCCCCGGGAGGCGGAACGGCCTCGGTGAGGAGCTTGCGGACCATCTCGAGCGGCGTCTGCCCGTCGAGCGGCCGCCGTCCCGTGAGCAGCTCGTAGAGGATGACGCCGACGGCGTACAGATCGCTGCGCGGATCGAGCGGCGCCGCGTTCCACTGCTCCGGGCTCATGTACCCCGGGGTGCCGCAGACGACGCCGGTCTGCGTGAGCGTCGCCCCCGGAGCCTCGGCCTCCTGGAGCTTGGCGATGCCGAAGTCGAGCACCTTCACGACGTCGCGCTCGTGCCGGCGCGCCTCGATCATCACGTTCCCGGGCTTGAGGTCGCGGTGGAGGATGCCGTGCGCGTGGGCCTCGGCGAGGGCGCTCAGGATCTGCGCGCCGAGGTGGACGGCGCGCCGCTCGGGGACCGGGGACTCCTCCGCGATGACGCGGGAGAGGTCCTTCCCCTCGACGTGCTCCATCGCCATGAAGAGCGTGCCGTCGGGGAGCTGCCCGAAGTCCGTCACCTGGACGATGTTCGGGTGGCGCAGCCGGGAGGCCGCGCGGGCCTCGCGCTGGAAGCGCTGCACCAGCGCCTTGTCCGCGAGCAGCGATCGCTTCAGGATCTTGAGCGCGACCGGCACGTCGAGGGTGACGTGCCGGGCGAGGTACACGTCTCCCATCCCGCCGCCGCCGATGCGCGCCTCGACGTGGTACGTGTCCTTCACGGTCGTGCCGATGAACGGGTCCGGCGCCGGCGCGGCATCCACGGGGATCCGGGCCCCGCAGGCGAGGCAGAAGGCCGCCTGCGGCGGCAACTCCACCGTGCAGCTCGGGCAGGTCTTCATGGACCGGCGAGCATAGCGAGAACGAGCTTTTGACCAGGAGCGAACGCGCCGGCCCAGTTGGGCCGAGCTGCGAAACGCGTCCCGCGGATCCGGGACGGCGCTCCAGCGTCGGCCGAGGTCCCAGGTCTGTGGCGTGAACGGAAAGCGCGGACGATCGCCGCCCTCACGGCTCGAACGTGATCTCGCCCACCGAGAACGTCGTCCGCTCGCTCTGGATGGCGGCGTCCACGATCTCGATCCCTGTGAGCTCCGGCAGCGTTTCGGCGACCGACCGGCCCGTGTCTCCGCAAGATGGCTCGGGATGAAACCTCGTGAGCGGGATTTCGTACGCGGTGAACCCGTCGTCGACGGGCTGCATGAAGATGGGGTAGCACCCGTTGGCCTGTGTTCGCTTGTCCTTCCCCAGGAGGCGGATGCGGATCCGCTCCGTCGTCGACGAGGCGAGCCAGATCGTGATGCTGTGGTAACGGGACATGTCGGTCGCCGTGTAGTGGTTGCCCTTCAGCCACACCGCGAAGCCGATCCCGGCGTACGCCGAGCCGCGTCCGCGGCCGACGACGCCGGAGACCGTGATCACGCCTCGGTCGAATCTCCTGCGCTCCAGCCGCACATCGCCGGACTTCTCCGAGTACTCCGCGTCGCTCACGTATCCGTTGGTCTGGGTCGTCCGGGCACTCGTGAACCGCACCTCGTACTTCGGTCCTGACCGGATCCTGCGGGAGGGCTCGGGCGCCGCGGCTGCCAGCTCCTCGCTCGGGGTCTCCTGCGTCTCGGCGTTGGCCAGCATGACGGGTTCCTGAATCGGCGCCGCATCCTCCTGGGGCTGCGCGGGAGGCGGCTGGGCCGGCGCCGGAGCAGCGGGCGCCTCCATCGGCGCGATCGGCTGTGGCGGCGTGGCGACGGCAGGCGTCGCCGCCGGTGCAGCTGCAGGGACGGGGGCAGCGGCGGGCGGCGCCGGGCTCGCGACGCGCGGGGGCGGAGTGGCGGGCGCGGGCGATGGAGACGGGGGCTTGGTGGTGGGCTCCGCACGCGGCTGTGCCCGAACGTCGGGAGGCGGGCTCGCCGGGGCCGCGGTCGAGCGCGGGGCAGGTGACGCGGGGGCCGGGGCGAGCGCAGGTGCGGGGTCGGGAGTGCTCGCAGAGGTCGCCGGGCGCTTCAGGGTGAGCACCGGAGCCTCGTCGTCCACCTGCGGCGTGTGCTCCACGTCCCGCGCGTCGCGGGTCCGTGCGAGAACGACCGCGACGACGACCAGCGCGGCCGCGAAGGCCCCGCCGGCGAGCACGCGCGTTTGCCGGCTGGGCCGCCGGCTCGCCGTGGATGGCGTCGCCGCTGGTGAAGGCTCGGCGGCTCGCGCGGCGGCCGCAGGGACAGGCTCGGGCGCGCGCATCGTGGGAGGCGCAGGGGTCGCGGTCGTGGCAGGTGGCGCGGGCGTCGCGAGCGTTGCCGGCGCGGGCGTCGCGAGGACCTGAGTCTTCGGCGCCGGCTCGCCTGGAACGGGGGTCGCGGGCGCCGGGGTCGCGGGCGCCACGACGACGGACGCCTCGAGCTCCGCCCGCATCGCGTCGGCGTCCCGCGGCCGCCGCTCGCGATCGGTGGACAGCGCACGGAGCACCAGCGCCTCGAGGTCGGGCGAGATCTGGCCCGCGCCGCGACGGAGGCTCGGCGGCGTCACCGTCTCGGTGAGGAGCTTCCGGACCATCTCGAGCGGTGTCTGACCCTCGAGCGGCCGGCGCCCGGTCAGGAGCTCGTAGAGGATGACGCCGACGGAGTACAGGTCGCTGCGCGCGTCGAGCGCGTCGGCGTTCCACTGCTCCGGGCTCATGTAGCCCGGGGTGCCGCAGACGATCCCCGTCTGCGTGAGCGTCGCCCCGCGATCGTCGGCCTGCTGGATCTTCGCGATCCCGAAGTCGAGGACCTTCACGAGATCCCGCTCGTGCCGCCGCGCGGCGATCATCACGTTCGCCGGCTTGAGATCCCGGTGGAGGATGCCGTTCTCGTGGGCCTCGGAGAGGGCGCTCAGGATCTGCGCGCCGATCCGGACCACGCGGTCCTCGGCGAGCGGGAACTCCTCGGCGATGAGGCGGCCGAGGTCCTTGCCGGGCACGTGCTCCATCGCCATGAAGAGCGTGCCGTCGGGCAGCGCGCCGAAGTCGGTCACCTGGACGATGTTGGGGTGCCGGAGGCGCGAGGCGGCGCGGGCCTCGCGCTGGAACCGCTGGACGAGCGAGGGGTCGGCGAGGAGCGAGCGCTTCAGGATCTTGAGGGCGACCGGGGCGTCGAGCGTGACGTGCCGGGCGAGGTAGACGTCGCCCATCCCGCCGCCGCCGATGCGCGCCTCGACGAGGTACGTCTCCTTCAGCGTCGTGCCGAGCAGCGGATCCTCGGCCGCCGCGCGCTCCGGGGACACGCGCGCACCGCACGCGAGGCAGAACGCGGACTGCGGCGGAAGCTCCACCAGGCAGCTTGGGCACGTCTTCATCGAACCGCGAGGATAGCGGGAAGCGCCTCGGCGCAGGGTCGAGACGCGCGCGAGCCCATCGGTGTTGGGCCGAAGTGGGCAAGCAGGTTGTCCCGCGGGCCTGGGACACGGGCGGCGCCCGCCCCCGCGCGCTCACACGTCCGTCGCGACGAGCCGCGCCGCGAGCGCGCGCAGGTCCTCGGGCACCGCCGCCTCGAAGGCGAGCGGCGCGCCGGTGATCGGGTGCGCGAGCTCGAGCCGCCGCGCGTGCAGCATCACCCGCGGGATCTCCACCTCCCCGACGCGCCGCGGTCCCCCGTAGCGCGCGTCGCCGAGGAGCGGGGCGCCGAGGTGGGCGAGGTGCACGCGGATCTGGTGCGTGCGGCCGGTCTCCGGCCGGGCCTCGACGAGCGCGCCGCCCGGCCCGGTCGCGACCGTGCGGTACCGCGTCGCCGCGGGCTCGCCCGCGGGCGTGACCCGGCGCAGCCCCGGGCGCGCCGGATCCTTCCCGAGCGCGGCCTCGATCCGTCCCTCGGGCGGCGCCGGCGCCCGGGCGGTGAGCGCGACGTACGTCTTCTCGGGCGTTCCTGCGCGGAAGGCCTCGGCGAGCGCGGCGGCCGCGGCGCGGGTCCGGGCGAAGACCGTGACGCCGGAGGTCTCGCGATCGAGCCGGTGGACGAGGGTGACCTCGGCGCCGAGGAGGGCCGCGACGAGCTCCGGGAGCGTGCCGCGGTCGGTGGTGAGCGTGGGCTGGGCGGGGACGCCGGCGGGCTTGTCCACCGCCGCGAGGTGCTCGTCGGCGTAGAGGAGCCGCGCCCGGTCGAGCGGCGCGGGCGCCTCGGCGGCGCGCCCGCCCTCCTCGAGGTTCACCTCGACGCGCTGCCCCGGGTGGAGGCCGCGGCTCGCGACCTTGCAGCGGCGGCCGTCGAGGAACACGCCGCCCGCCTCCAGCGCGCGCCGGGCCGCGCCGCGGGAGATCCCGCCGCGCTCGGCGATGAAGCGATCGAGGCGGGCGTGCGCGTCGGCGGGGGAGACGAGGAGCGTGAGCCGGCGCATGGTGCACGCCGTCCTAGCGCTTCGCGAGCGCCGCGAGGAGGAAGCTGCGCTGCTCCGGGGTGAGCGCGGCTCGATGGTGCTCCGCCTCGTGGAGCTCGCGCTCGGTGAACGTGAACGAGCGCGGGCGCTCCGGGCCGGAGGGGTCGAACACGGTCACGTCCGCGATCGCGACCATGTGTTCCCGGGTGCTGCAGGGGCGCGGCGGGGACCGGTACGGCTCGACCTGCACGTAGGTCTTCCTCTCGGCGACCAACCCTGCCGCCAGCTCGGCCTGGACCTCGTCGTGGCGGAGCGAGCCGGCTCGCCGGGCCTTCTCGATCGCGAGCATCCGGACGTCCGGCGTCCGACGAACGAGCGCGGCCAGCTCCGCGTCGGTCGGTGCTGCCATGGGCTTCCCCCCCTCGGCCGGCGCCGTCACGGACAACGACAGCGCGGCCGCGATCACCATTCGGATCACGGCCGCGAACCTAGCACGTCGATGGGGAGCGCCGGCGGCTCCAGCGCAGGCTCACGCGGCCGGCTTCGCCGCCGAGCAGCCGTTGCACGCGTCCGACTTCGGCGCGTCGCACTTCTTCTCGCCGCCCTTGTCGGGCCGGATGGCGGCGTCGTTCTTCCCGCCGTAATCGGTGATGTAGAAGCCCGAGCCCTTGAACGCGAACGCGCTCGCCGAGATGAGCTTGGTCACCTTCGAGCCGCATACCTCGTGGACCTCGAGCGGGGGCGCGGACATCTTCTGCAGCATGTCGAAACGCCCGCACTTGGGGCAGTCGTACTCGTAGATGGGCATGGCGGCGAGACCTCTCTGCGAAAACTAAAGTCCGCAGCATTCCTGTCAAGCAGTCGAGATGTCCGTCTGCCAATCCGGGCGGCGGAGCCGGGCCGCCCGGGGTGTGTGCGGACGTGCTAAGTCTCCGGAGATCCTGGGGTCTCGGACTCCCGGAAGGGTCGGACCACGAAGGAGGATCATCGCATGGATGGGCTCGAGATCGAAGCGGTGCCCGCCGACGTGGACGCGCTCGTCCTCGCGCTGGATCAGGAGCGTGCGCGATCGGTCGCAGGCGTGGACCTCGAGCCCGCCCTCGCGCACATCTTCGCCGGCCGTCCCCGCGCCGCGCACAAGGCGACCGCGGCGGCGCTCCGGGAGGCCGGGCGCCTCGAGCTCGCCGATCGCGTCGCCGCCCTTCGCGCCGAGCGCGCGGCTGCCGAGCGGGAGGAGGGCTGGCGGGCGGCCGAGGCGCGGGCGTCCGCGGTCGGCCCGGACGGGCCGGCGTCGCTCTTCCGCCTCGAGCTCGCGCTCCTCCGCGAGCCGGACCGGGAGCGGCGGCTCGCGCTCGGGCGCGCCGCGGCCGAGGCGCTCGGGCCGGCGGCGGCCGAGCGCGAGGCGATGCTCGAGACGTTCGCGCGCGCAGCGGCGGAGGTGGGGCTCGCCCCGGACTGGCGGCTCGTCGTCGAGGGCGACGAGGTCCTCGGCGCGAGCGACGACGCGTACCGCGACGTCCTCGCGTTCCGCGCGCGCCGCGACCTCGGGCTCGCGCCCGTCCCGGGCGGCGATCTCGCCCGCGCCGACCTCCTCTTCCTGCTCGCGCTCCCGGGCTGGGACGGCCTCTTCCGGCGCTCCGCCCTCACGGGCGCCGTCCGCGCCACCGCCGGCGCGCTCCGGCTCGACCTGGACCGCGTCCACGTGGACGAGGGGGATCGGCCCGCCCAGTGGCCCGGCGTCCACGTCACCGGCGCGCGCCTCTCGCTCCGGCCGCGCGGGGGCGCAGGGGACTGGCAGGACCTGCTCGAGGGGCTCGGCCGCGCGGTGACCGCCGCCCACGCGCGGCCGCACCGCCGCGACGCGGTGCTCGGCGCCGCGCTGGGCTGGCTGTTCGGCTCGCTGCTCCTCGAGCCGCGCTGGCTCGCCGACCACGCGGGCGTCGACCGGCGGCACGCCCCGGACGTCCGGCGCGATCTCGCCCTGCGGCGCCTCTTCGCGCTCCGCGCCCGGGCGGCCGCGTTCCGCGTGGCGAGCGAGGTGCAGCGGGGCCTCTCCGGCGTCGCCTGGCGCGAGACGTACCGCGAGGCGCTCACGCAGGCGACCGCGGCGGCCTGGGACGCCGTCCGCGCCGCGCGGGACGGCGACGCGCTCGCCCACGCCGCGGCGCTCGAGGGCGCCGGCGCCGGCGAGTGGCTGCGCGCCGAGGTGCGCGAGCGGTTCGACGAGGACTGGTGGCGGAACCCGCGGAGCGCGGAGTTCCTCGCCGGCCTCCTCGCCGCCGGGCGGCTGCCCGCGCCCGAGGAGCCGGAGCCCACGCCGGGCGCGCCGCCGCCCCCGCTCGCGCGCCCGCCCGCCCGGGCGGCGCTCGCGCTGGT
Source organism: Anaeromyxobacter sp. (assembly GCA_035627135.1). GTDB lineage: Bacteria > Myxococcota > Myxococcia > Myxococcales > Anaeromyxobacteraceae > Anaeromyxobacter. The sequence continues at coordinate 24,963 of DASPMI010000022.1, forward strand.
CTCGGTGCTCGAGGGTGCGCGCGGGTGATTCACCCGCCGTTCGGGCGCCCTGCGTCGTGGCGCGCCTTGGCCGGCAGCGTCTTCACCCGGTCGGCCGCGGTCGCGCCCGTGGGATCGATCCACGGCCAGGGCAGGTCGCCGAAGAAGGCGGGCTTCGCGGACAGGAAGAGCGAGTCCGGCAGCGTGCGGTGCGGGTTGGACGGGTCCCAGACCACGCCCCCGGTCACGCTGTCCCAGTTGCCGTGGCGGTAGAGCACGTCGATCGCACGAGTGGTGAAGGTGGGGCTGGCGACGGGGTACGGGACCCGCGCGTCGTCCTCGGGGCGGAGCGCCGACGCGCCGCTCGAGCGGACGTTCTGCGGCGGCGTCGTGCCGTCCTGCGTGTCCCAGGTCTCGGCACTCCAGAGATTGTCGCCGACGCGGTACACGGGCGCCGGGTAGAACGGCGTGTCGCTGGTCTTCTCGTACACCGGCGCCTGCCCCTGGCGGACGATGTCCTGGTTGAGGACGTTTCCGACGACGGTCATCTCGCGCGTCCAGGCGGTGGCCTGGAACGCGTGCGTGTTGCCGGTCATCGCCGCGGGCTGGCCGCCGAAGACCGTGGCCCCCGGGGTGCCCGGGGGCGGGGTGAGGAGGTCCACGGGCGTGGGCCCGCTGTTCCGGCCCTGGGAGTAGTTCCGGAAGAACGTCATCCACCCGGAGTTCCCGTGGGTGGACTCGACGCCCATCTCCGCCGTCCAGTTGCCCTCGACGAGGTCCATGTGGCCGAAGCCGTTGTGGGCGGGATCGATCGCCCCCTCCTGCCAGCCGCGCTGCGCCGTGAACGCGTTGTCGACGTAGTTGTAGGCGATGACGTTCCCGCCGCCCGGCGTGCGGCCGGTGATGCACTTGTCGAAGTAGACGACGATGCTGTCCCACACGAGGTTGTTCGAGCTCATGGCGATGCAGATGCCGTACGAGCTCCCGCCCTGCTGGATCGTGCGGGTGTGATGGACGTACGCCCGCGCGATCTCGCACCGGAAGGCGTGGTCGAGGTAGATCGGGGTCTCGTTCCCGCCGAGGTTGGGGGTCGGCGACCCGCCGTAGGACGCGAAGTGCTGGTACCCACCCGGCGGCGCGGGGATCCCGGTCGTCCAGGGGTTGCCGTCGATCTCGACGTCCTTCACCCACGAGTAGCTGGTGTTGGTCATCGAGATGGTCCGGTTGACGCCGCCGGTGAGGTACAGGCCCTCGACGCCGCACCAGGCGCTCGTGTGCGGCTGGCCAGCGCGCGTGGTGCTCACGACCCAGAGCTCCGGCCGGAGCGCCGCCCGGAACGGGAAGTGCGTTCCCCAGGGCTCCGGACTCCCGTCGGCGCGGCGCCCGGCCGAGACGTCGAGGACGTTCCCGCTCTTCCCGACCACCTCGAGCAGCTCGTTCACCGATCGATAACCGCCGGGCGAGAGCGGCCCGTAGGTGCTCCAGCCGCCCGGCCCGTCCCACCCGCGCTTGAAGTAGTACCCGTCGTAGAAGTAGACGTACGACCGATCGTCGAGCTGATCGAGCTGGACGATGTCGCCCACCGCGATCCCCGTCGCGTCCTCGACCGTGATCCGGGTCGCGCCCTGCGGCACGTCTCCGACGACGCGCGTCAGGTGGCCGCCCGTCGTGCTCCAGACCTCGCTGGGAGTGCCGTTGAACCGGATCACCGGGCCCGACGCGCGATCGTTGCGAATCCGGGTGCGCTCGGGGCCCGCGCCGCGCAGGACCACGTACCGGTAGTGGTCGAACACGATCGTGTCCGTGTTGCGGTACGTCCCCTCCTCGACGAACACGACCTGCGGCTGGTCCGCGCTCGCCACCGCGGCGGCCGCGCGGAGCGCGGCGTTGACGGCGGCGCTGAAGCCGTCCGGGTGCGTGCCGTTCACCGCGTGGTCGGCGGCGCGGATCGTCGTGTGAATCCGGTTCCAGCCCGACGGGATGCCGCCCGGGATCCCCGGGGACCAGCGCGTGATCCGGTCCGACGGGACCGCGGCGTCCCGAGGCGGCGGCGGGTCGGGGTTGGAATCGCGTCCGGCGCGATCGCCGCACGCCTGCAACGTGAGCATCGCGAGGACGGACGCGAGCGCTGCGAACGCTCCGCGAAGAGTCCGGAACATGGGGCCCCCCTGGCCTCTCCGGGTGCGCGCAGGTCCGTACCGCACGAGCGAGCCCCGGGTCCGGGCACCTTCGCACCGACAGTCGAACGGTGTCAAACGAGGCGGAACGAGCTCGCGACGAGCAGGAGGTCCCCGCATCGACGAGGTCCCGCGAGGGGTGGGGTGGTGCCAGGGGCGGGGTGGCGCGGCCGTCGCGGCCCCATGAGCTGAGCCTCTGGGAGGGTTCCGGATCGTGCTCGCGTGGCTCGCACCCGCGGTCGCGCTCTCGCTCGCGGGCGCCGGCGAGGTCGAGGCCGCGGAGCTGTGGGCGCTCCTCGCCCGCGGGGATCAGGTGATCGTCATCCGGCACGCCTCGACCGACGCGGGCGTGGGAGATCCGCCCGGCTTCCGGCTCGGCGACTGCGCGACGCAGCGGAACCTCTCCGCGGAGGGGCGCGCCGAGGCGGTCCGGCTCGGCGCCGCCCTCCGGGCGCGCGGGGTCCCGGTCGGCCGCGTGCTCTCGAGCCGCTGGTGCCGGTGTCTCGACACGGCGCGGCTCGCGTTCGGCGAGGCCCACGGCTGGCCACCGCTGGACTCCATCTTCGAGGACCGGAGCCGCGAGCGGGAGCAGACCGCCGCGGTCCGCGGGGCCATCGCGGCGCATGGGCGCGGAGGCGGGACCCTCGTCCTCGTGACGCACGGGGCCAACGTCGCGGCGCTGACGGGGATCCACCCCGCGCCCGGCGAGCTCCTCGTGCTGACCCCGAGCGGCGACGACTTCACGATCCGCGGTCGGCTCGCGCCGGCCGCGCTGGAGGCGAGCAGATGACGCGAGCGAGAGGCGCGGTCGTGTTCCTGCGGGTGACGGTCCTCGTCGCGGCGCTGGCCGGGGCGGGCGCCGCGCTCGGGCACCACGGGTGGACCGGCTACGACGAGGAGCGGACGCTGAAGCTGACCGGGACCGTGCGTGAACCCCGGTACGAGCAGCCGCACGGGGTGATCCAGCTCGAGACCCCGGAGAAGACCTGGACCGTCGTCCTCGCGCCGCCCACGCGGCGCGCGCACCTCCTCCGCTGGTCCCGGCGCGCGCTCGTCCTCGTCGTTCCCTCGGGCGCGCTCCTCTTCTCCGCGCACGCGGTCGAGCCCCCCCGGAACCCGGCCTTCCGGCTGAAGCTCGTCCTCCTCGGCGCGGCGTGGGCGGGCGTGATCGCGTGCGGGAGGATGATCGCCTATCTCTGAGCCGCGCGACCCTCGACAGCGTCCACGCCGTTCCAGGGGAGGACGACGCGCGAGGCGCGGCCGTCGGGCCCGGGGCGCCGGACGGATCCGGCCCCCGGGCGTCGCGGACCGCTCAGTCGCAGGGGACGCCGTTCACGGAGAACGACGGCGGCACGGGATTGGCGCCGCTCCACGTCCCGATGAAGCCGACGCCGCCGTACGACCCGCCGGCGGGGACGGTCCCGTTGTAGCTCATGTTGCGCACCGCGACGGCCTGCCCGCTCTGCGTCGCGGTCGCGTTCCAGATCCCCGTGATCCGCTGGTTCGCGTCCGGCCAGGTCCAGGTCACCGTCCACGCCTTCCAGGGCGTCGTGCCGGTGTTGCGGAGGTCGAACGCCGCGGTGAAGCCCCCGCGCCACTGGCGCGTGACCCGGTAGCTCACCTGGCAGCCGCCGGTCGAGGCGACACCCAGGAACGTGGCGGCGATCATGCGGGCCTGGGTCATCGTCACGACGCAGGTCGAGGAGGAACCCGCGCAGGCGCCGCTCCACCCCCCGAACACGTGCCCGGGGCTGGGCGTGGCGGTCAGGGTCACGACGGTCCCGCTCCGGAACATCGCGCTGCACGTCGTGCCGCAGTCGATCCCTGCCGGCGTGGAGGTGACCCGGCCGGTCCCCGTGCCCGCCCGGGAGACGGTGAGCGTGTAGTCCTGGATCGGCGCCGTGAACGTGGCGGCGACGGCGTGGTCCTCGGTCATCTCCAGCGTGCAGGGCCCGGTCCCGCTGCAGTCGCCGCTCCACCCGGCGAAGGTCGTGGTCGACGAGGGCGTCGCCGTGAGGGTGACGACCGTGCCGGCCGGGAACTCGTACCCGCAGGAGGTCGCCGCCGGGCAGACGAAGGAGTGGCCGGAGACGGCGATGGTCCCACTCCCCTGCGAGTGGACGTTGAGCCGATAGGTGGTCCCGATGTCGAACGTCGCGGTCACCGCGCGGTCCTCGGTCATGGAGACGACGCAGTACGGATCGGTGCCGGTGCAGGCGCCGCCCCAGCCCGTGAAGGTGGACGCGACGCCGGTGCTGGCCCAGAGCGTGACCTCGGTGCCGGCGGCGAAGGCGGCGCTGCAGCGGTTCGGGCACTGGATGTTGTACGTGGACGTGAAGACCACGCCCGCGCCCGGGGTCGCGTTGGTGTCGACGGAGAGCGTGTGCACCGGGCCGGTCGTGTCGAAGTAGGCGACCGTGTCGAGGTTCGAGCCGGTCGTGGTGATGACGCAGGTCGGGGACGTGCCGGTGCAGGGGCTCGGGACGGTGGAGAGAATGGGGCCCCAGCCGGTGAAGACCGAGCCGCTCTCGGCGGCGGCGGTCAGCGTGACCACCGCGCCCTCGAGGTAGCCCTGGCTGCAGAGGGTGCCGCAGTCGATGCCGCCGTCGCCGGACGAGACGGCGCCCGCGCCGGAACCCCACCGCTTCACCGTGAGCGGGGCGCGCCGGCCGGAGCTGTCGAACGTGGCGGTGGCGTAGCGCGACTGGTCCAGGGTGACCGTGCAGGTCGGGGACGTCCCGGTGCACGCGCCGGTCCAGCCGGCGAACGTGGAGCCGGTCCCCGGCACGACGGCGGCGGTCAGGGTGACGACGCTCCCGGGCGGGAACGCCGCGCTGCAGGTGCTCCCGCAGTAGACGCCCTCCGGCGACGACGTGACGAGGCCGGCGCCGGCGCCGGGCTTGTTCACCGTCAGGTAGCTGGGGTCGGACGCGAGCCGGAAGATCGCGGCGATCTCCAGGCTCGGGAGCCCGATCTCGACGACGCAGGTGGTGGCCTGTCCCGCGAAGCCGCAGAAGCCCGCCCAGCTGGTGAAGGCGGACCCAGCGAGCGGCGTCGCGGTCAGCGTGACCACGGTGCCGGCGGGGAGGACGGTGGAGCAGGAGCCGGGACAGGAGATCCCGCCGATGTCGGAGGTGACCAGGCCGGCTCCGGTGCCGACCACGACGACGGCGAGCGGGCCCTCGTCGCCGGCCGCGGCGGCGCCGCCGGAGACGCGGGTGCCGTCGGCGGACGGCGCGCCGCAGGCAGCGAGGAGGAGGGGAAGCGAGAGCAGCGCGGCCAGGACGGCCGGACGGCGAGCGAGCATGTGAACCCCCATTCACCAGCGGTGAGCGACACGGATCGGCGCCACGCCCTCTCCCGGATCGGCGTGCGAACCAGGCCGCGGCCGTGAACGCCGTGGGACGGGTACACGCTAGGGAAACGTCGGGCGGAGGGTCAACGACCGTTTTCGGCTCGCCCGAAGGAGGCCGCTCGCGCAAACGGTTGCGGGGACGAGCGCCGGGCGCGACCCAGTCCGAGGCTCAGGCCGACTCGCGCACGACGAGCGTCGGCTGGAGCAGCACCCGCGCCGGCCGGGCGAGGATCGCCTCCCGCTCCTCCGTTGCGAGCCGGAGGGCCTCGCGCGCGAGGGTCTCGGGGCACTGCCGGATCGTGGTGAGCGGCGGGCTGGAGATGCTCGCCATCGGGCTGTCGTCGTACCCGAGCACCGCGAGCTGCCCCGGGACGTCGATCCGGTGGTCGCGGGCCGCGGCGACGACGCCGGTCGCGGTCGCGTCGCCCGCGGCCGAGAACACGGCGTCGACCGTGCGGCCGTCCCGGAGGAGCTGGTCCATGGCGTTGACGCCGTCGCGGCGCGAGTACTCCCGCACCTGGATCACCTCGTCCATCGAGAACGGCAGGCGGTGCTCCGCCATCGCCTTCGCGAACCCGTTCATCCGGTGGAGCGCGTTGTAGCCGCCGTTGACGTTCATCCGCCCGGACACCACCGCGATGGACCGCCGCCCCGTGCGCGCCAGGTGCTCGCCCGCGAGGTACCCGCCCGCGAAGCTGTCGAAGGCGACGGTGGACGCGCCCTCGAGCTCCTCGTCGACGAGGATCGTCGGCGCCCCGACGGCGCGGTAGTCCGCGAGCGTCTCCGGGTCCGGGCGGAGGCAGATGCCGACGAGCGCGACGGGCTTGGGGTCACCGGCGAGGAGCTGGAGCAAACGACCGCGAACGAAGGCCGGGTCGGCCTTCACCGGGATCGCACACTCCGCGATGGCCTGCCCCGGCCGGAGCTGCTTCCTCACGAGCGAGTAGAGCAGGGCCGCAAACCCCGCGCCCAGGTTCGGCGACGCGACCGCGATCCGAACGTCCATGCACCCTCTTCGGCCACCGTGCGCGCGATCACGCACGTGAAGCAAGCATACCGGCTCGGGGCCGGCGGTGGGTGGCCGGTGAACCGGGGACGGAGCGTCGGCGGCCCGGGCGCTCCACGACGACGGCGCAGTCCGCCGCGTCGGGTGGGCGGGTGCGAGGCGCGGTTGACCGGCCATCGAGGCCCGGGAGGAGGACTTCTTCGGGAACGACTTCACCTCCGGCCGCCTCCGGACGGCCGGCAAGGCGAGCTTCACGTACGGTCGCATCGAGGCGAAGCTGCGGGTGCCGCCCGGCCAGGGCCTCTGGCCGGCCTTTCTGGATGCTGGGCGACACCTTCCCGACGACGGGGTGGCCCGGCTGCGGCGAGATCGACGTCGTCGAGGTCATCGGGCGCGAGCCGGCGCGGGTCCACGGAACCGTCCACGGCGCTTCGTTCCACGGCGCGGCCGGCCTGCACGGCGCCTACACGTTCCCGTCGGGCGTGCTCGCCGACGCCGATCACGTGTACGCGGTGGAGTGGGAGCCGGGGGAGATCCGGTGGTACCTCGACGAGGTCCAGTATCACCGGATCACGCCCGCGGACCTGCCGGTCCCGGGCCACTGGCCGTTCCACCGGCCGTTCTTCCTCATCGTGAACCTGGCCGTGGGCGGAACCTGGCCCGGCGATCCGGACGAGACGACGCCGTTCCCGGCGCAGCTCCGGGTCGATCACGTGCGGGTGTACCGCCGGTGAAATCGCGCGCTCACACCACGTCGCGCAGCGTCAGCGCCGGCACGTGGGCGGCCCCCGCCTTCACGCGCGAGTACCGCGCGAAGTCCACCTTCTGCCAGCCCCGGCTCTCGAAGAAGCGCCGGTAGGCGCGGGCGTCTGCGGCCGTGACCGGCTCGAGGAGCGACCGGCGGCTGCGCGGCTCGAAGTCGTTCCCGTGGAAGTGGTCGTGCAGCAGGAGCACGGCGCGCGCGCCGTCCAGCACGTGCCCGCCGAGCGTCACCGCCATCGCCCCATCCTCGACGTGGCGGAGCGCCGACGTATGGAGGTCCATCCCGCCGATCAGGACGTCCTTCCCGGCCTTCCGCCCGCAGTCGCGGACGGCGTCAACCGCGCCGAGGGCCATCGCGTCGTTGGCGGTCCAGATGACCGTGATCTCCGGGTGCCTGCGGAGCATGAGGGCGGCGACCGTCCTCGAGACGTCGGGCGCCCAGTTCCCGTACTGGACGCTCGCCTGGACCACCTCGGGCCGCTCCTTCTTGAGCGCGAGCCACCCCTGGTACCGGGTCTGCCCCGCGTACGTCTGGGTGCCGGACACGACGCCCACGTGGATCTTCCCGTCCGGCGCCACGAGGCCGCGCGCACGCGCCTCCTCGGTCAGCATCGCGGCGAGCTGCTGGCCGGCCGCGACGTCGTCGGGGATGAGCTCGCCGAGCCAGCGCGGATGCTTACACCGCGGATCTCCATGGGACATGCGATCGGTCGGGGTCATCCCCTCGTTGAGGAGGAACGAGGGGACGCCGGCGGCGTCGAGCGCCGGGAGGAGCTCGTGGGCGGCGCCCTCGAAGTTGGGGAGGAGGACGTAGTCGGGGCGCGGCGTGCGGCGCCCGAGCGCGGCGCCGAGCTCGACCATCTTCGCGCGGCTCCCCTCGCAGTAGACGACCTCCAGCTCGATCCCGAGCCGCGTCGCGGCGGCGCGCTCCACGTCGATCAGCACCTCGTAGAAGTCGCTCTCGCCGTTGGTCGGAACGAGGTGGACGATCTTCACGAACCGCCTCCCGAGCTCGGAGAGCTCACACCAGGCCCTGCAACGTGAGCTCCGGGGCGTCCGCCGAGCCGGCGCGCACGCGCGAGTACTGCGTGAAGTCCACCTTCTGCCAGGCGCGCGTCTCGAAGAAGCGGCGGTAGGCGCGGGCCTGCGCGCCGGTGACGGGCTCGAGCAGGGACCTCCGGCTCCACGGCGGGTCGAAGTCCCTCCCGTGGAAGTGATCGTGCAGCAGGATCAGCGCCCGCGCGCCGTCGAGGACGTGGCCGCCGAGCGTCACCGCCATCGTGCCGTCCTCGACGTGGCGGAGCGCGCGGGCGAGGAGGTCGATGCCCCCGATCAGCACGTCCTTCCCGGGCGTCCGGCCGCACTCGCGCGCCGCCTCCACCGCCCCGAGCGCCATCGCGTCGTTCGCCGCCCAGATGACCGCGATCTCGGGCCGCTTCTGCAGCATCACGGCCGTGGCCGTCCGGGCGACGTCCTCGGCCCAGTTCGCGTACTGGACGCTCGCCTGGATCACCTCCGGGCGCTCCTTCTTGAGCGCGAGCCAACCCTGGAAGCGGGTCTGCCCCGCGGACGTCTGGTTGCCCGACACGACGCCGACGGAGATCTTCCCCTCGGGATCCGCGAGGCCGCGCGCGCGCGCCTCCTCGACCAGGACCGTGGCCAGCTGGCGGCCGGCGGCGACGTCGTCGGGGATGAGCTCGCCGAGCCAGCGCGCGTGCTTCGTCCGCGGCTCCCCGTGCGCCAGGCGGTCGGTCGGGCTCATGCCCTCGTTGAGGAGGAACGTGGGGATGCCTGCCGCGTCGAGCACGGGCAGGAGCTCGCGCGCTGCGCCGTGGAAGTTCGGGAGGACGACGTAGTCGGGGCGGCGCGTGCGCCGCGCGAGGCCCACGCCGGCCTCGACGAACTTCGCGTGCCCTCCGCCGCAGTAAATCGGCTCCAGCTCGACGCCGAGCCGCGCCGCCGCGGCGCGCTCGATCTCGAGGAGCACCTCGTAGAACGGGCTCTCGCCCTCGGTGGGAACCAGGTGGACGATCTTCACGGTGACCCCTCCGAGCAGGCGTGGAGCACGCTCGCCCTCGCGCCGGACCCGGACCATGAGGTTCGCAGCGTCGGGGCCGGTCCGCAAGACGCCTGGACGCGGGGGGCCGGCCGCGGGGACGCCGGGGCGTCAACTCGGTGACGGACCTGGTGGTGAGCGGGGGAGCGCCGGGAGGGGGGCGGCGCCGGGCTGCGCCCGCCGGCGCGGGTCGCGAACGGTGGAACGGGTGGCACGATCAGCCGCGGCATGCAGCGTCCACCCACCCGGCCTCGAGCCCCGCCTTGTCGGCGATGCCCGCGAGCGGCGCGCCGCACGACGGCCGGATCACCGCGCGGGCCTCGGCGTCCTCGCCCTCCACGAGGAGCATGCTCGCGAGGATCGAGCGGAGCATCGCCTCGAGCTTGCCGTCGGGGAAGCGGGTGCGCAGCGTGCGCTTCTCCTGCAGCGCCGCGCGGAGGTGCTCCTTGGCCTCGGCCCGATCCTGCGCGGCGTACGCGGACAGCAGCCGGACGACGGGGTCGCGCGGGAAGCGGCGCCGCAGGTCGGCGAGCGCATCCGGGTCCCGGCTCTCCTGGACCTGCGCCACGGCCTCCGGCGGCGCGAGGCTCGCCCCGCGCAGGCGATCGAGGAGCCCGGCGCCGAGCCCGCCGAGGAGGTCGGCGCCGACGAAGGCGACCAAAATCACCAGCGCGACGATCACGCCGATCCTGCGGAACCGCTGCATGGGGCCGGGCCCTGGCGGGACGGACGCCGGTCCGCCCGGCGCGGGCGACTGCTCGTCGTTCATCTCGGCCTCCTGCGCGCCCATGGTGGACGTCCCGCCCGCTACCGCGCGAGCCCCTCGCGCGCCGCCGCGGCGCCGGGCGATCCGGCGACGGCCTCCAGGATGCGGTACAGCCCGAACTTCGGGAGCTGCATGTAGCCGGCCCAGGCGGCCGCGGCGAGCACGCCGTCGGCGAGCCAGTCCGTGAACCACTCGGCGGCGAAGCGCACCTCGCGCTCCTCGCGCCCGGCGCCGCAGTCCCGGATCCAGCGCCGGTTGTACCGCTCGTGCACCCCGACCGGCGCCGCCATGACCAGCGGGAGGCCGAGCGCGGCGTAGAACACGAGCTCGGAGGGCTTCGTCCAGAGGACGTCGGTCCGGGCGATGAGCGCGTTGAACCGGGCGTAGTACTCGGGGAAGCTCTTCGCGAGCAGGATGTCGATGCCGTTGCCCAGCAGCGGCTCCATCTTCGCGCGGTGGATCGCCTCGCGGAAGACGTCGGCCACCTCGGGCCGCACCCCGGCGACGAGCGCGATCCGCACGAACCCCGACTCGAGCGCGCGCCGGAACCCGGGCAGGAAGGCGGCGGCGTACCCGGCCTGCGCGCCGGCGCCGCCGACCGCGAAGGTGAGCTGCGCCGGCTTCCCCTCCTCCTCCCGCGGCAGCGAGCCGAGGAAGTGGACCAGCTCCTCGGGCATGGAGCGGCGAAACTCGGCCGAGGGATCGAGGCGGACGATCCGCGCGGCGAGGTTGCGCTTGAGCGTCGTGAGCGACGGGCCGCCGACGAGCTCGTCCGGCAGCGGGAAGCCGGTGAAGGTGATCCGCTCCTGCGGGACGCCGTAGGCCTGCAGCCGCCGCGCGGCGCGGCGGGTCGGCACGAGGTAGTGGATCCTCGTCTCGCGCGGGCGAACCGGGGCCCAGACGCGGTTGAGATCGGTGTCCGTCACGACGCAGAAGATCCGCTCCAGCCCCGCGCGGTCGGCGACGATCGCCGGCGAGTAGAACGTCGTGAGGAGCGGGGCGCCGGTCGCGCGGAGGTGTTGCACGAGCCCCTGGCCGAGGTTCCGGCGGATGAGCCGCTCGAGCGTGAGCACGCCGCTCGTCGGCGCGGAGAGGTCCCGGTACGGGTGGAGCCGGGGGATGTTGGTCGTCCAGTCGAGGAGGAACCGGAGCGGCGAGCCCACGACCGGGATCTGCGACAGGCGCGAGACGGTCTCGTACGCCTTGCGGACCCGCCGCCAGAGCTTCTGCTCCTCCTCGGCGACGATGGGCGGGCGATCGACGTGGAGGACCTCGCAGCCCAGGTGCGCGGCGAGCGGCGTCGCGGCGCGGAGGTGCCCGTAGCCCATCTCGACCGCGACCACGGCCGGCCTGTCGCCGCTGAGGGAGTTCTGGAGCATCCCGGGGGTCCCGCCTGGTCCCGTAGCCTAAACGAGCGCCCGATTTCCTGCGAGTCGCAACGCGGCGCGGGGGCTCCGCGCTCCCCGAGGAGCGTCCGTGCCGGGGCTCGGGTGCGGGCTGGCCTACACCTCGGCGGCCACGGGCGCCTCGGCCTCGTCCTCGGCGGGCGCGAGGTAGGTGCCCGGGAGCACCCGGAGGCGGTGTCCGCGCCAGTCGACCTCGTCGGAGAGGAACCCGTGCAGGAGCGCGGCGCCGAAGAGGAGGTCCTTCAGCGGCACGAGCAGGAGGTGCCACGGCGGGAACCCGCCCGGCCGCAGCGCGCGCGCCGACGCGCCGTCGATCGCGATCTTCGCCGCGGAGATGGCGCAGAAGGCCGCGAGCGCGCTCCCGTCCGGGGCCGCCGCGAGCCCGGCGAGCGCGAGGAGGACGGGGTCGAGCATGAGCTGGGCCGCGTACGCGGGGCCACCGACGAGCTTGCGCTGCAGGACGCTCCAGCGCGCGTACCGGCCCCAGAAGTCGCGCACCCTCCGGTCCTCGTTCACGTTCACGACGGGCGTCGTCGCCACGACGATCCGCTTCCCGAGCCGTCGCCGGATCCAGTTGCCGAGGACCTGATCCTCGGCGAGCACGTCCTTGACCGCCTCGAACCCGCCCAGCCGCGCGAGGTCCCCGCGCCAGAGCGCCATCGACTTGCCCACCACGATCTCGCGGCGGACGAGCCGGTGGCACGCGACGATCGCCGGGCCGACCGAGCCGGCGAGGTGGAGGTTCTCGAAGGCCGAGCCGATCCCGCGCTCCCCCGCGCCGCACACCGGGTGCGTGACGAGGCCGACCGAGGGATCGCGCATCGCCGCCGCGACGCCGGCGAGGTAGTCGGGCGCGACGCGGACGTTGGAGTCGGAGACGACGAGCAGCGCGTGCTGCGCGGCGCGCGCGAGGCCGACGAGCTGGTTGACCTTCGGGTTCCGGCCCGGCTCGTCCCGCTGCAGGACGAGGCGCATCCGATCGGGCCACCGGCGCGCCGCCGCGCGCGCGACGGCGAAGGCGGGGTCGCGCGCGCTCTTCACGCCGAGGAGGACCTCGTACCGAGGGTACGCGAGGGCGGCGAACGAGGCGAGGTTCTCCTCGAGCCCGTCGTCCACGCCGCAGAGCGGCTTCAGGATGGAGACGCCGGGGAGCTCCGCGCCGGGCGCGGCCGCAGGCCCGGGGCTGCGCAGGTGGCGCCGCAGCGACGCGTGCTGCACGAGCAGCGCGAGCAGGCCGAGCGTCGAGAGGAGGAAGAAGAGCGATCCGAGCCAAGCGGTCGAGCCCATGCGGTCGCCTCGTTCCCCCCTCGGCCTCGCACAGCGCCGGCCCGAGACTCAGGGTCGGCGGTCCCCGCTTCGTTTGAGACGCGATCATGTGACAGTTCGTCCACGAACTCATCCCCCCAAGGACGGTGAGACGTGCGCCTACGCGCAGGATTCCGAGACGCGCCGCGCCATACGAATGGGGGGCCCCCCGTGACGTCGTGATGACAGCCGCGACCTAGTCTCGGCTCCGTCGCGCGCTTCACTTCCCGCCGCGCGAGAGGAGCCCTCGATGATCGCCACGTCGCTCCCCGCCCCTGAGGCGGACGTCCCTGCCCTCGCGCCGCTCGATCGGAGCGCGATCGCCGAGGTGCTGCGGTCCGGGCGGCGGCTGCTCGTCCAGGGCGGCATGGGCATCCACGCGTCGGACGGCCTCGCCGGCAAGGTGGCGCGCCACCGGGGCGAGCGGCTCGTCGGCGTCGGCACGATCTCCGGCGTCATCAAGACCGACGAGCAGCTCCGGCTCGAGATCGCGCGGGCGCGCGCCGAGGCGCCCGGCGGCTTCGTGGGCGTGAACCTGATGGCCGCGATCGACCGGCGCGACTTCGAGCGGCTCGCGGCGGTGGCGATCGAGGAGCGCGTCTCCTTCATCGTGCAGGGCGCGGGCATCTCCCGCGAGATCATCCGCTGGTGCCACGACGGCGGGATCCCGTTCGCCGGCATCGTCTCCTCCGGCCGGCTCGCCGCGATGTACGAACGCTGGGGCGCGGAGTTCCTCGTCGCCGAGGGCGCCGAGGCGGGCGGCCACATCGGCGACATCGGCCACCCCTTGCCGGCGCTCCTCGCCGAGGTCCGGAACGCGACCTCGCTCCCGGTGATCGCCGCCGGCGGCATCGACGCCGCGGACGTGGGCCGCTACCTCGCGGCCGGCGCAGCCGGCGTCCAGCTGGCGACGCGGTTCCTGGCCTGCTCCGACGGCGACGTCCACCCCGCGTTCAAGGAGATGCACCTCGGGAAGGGTGTGGAGGACGTCGTCATCATCAAGAGCTGCGTCAAGGGGATGAGCGCGCGCGCCGTGCGCAATGCGTTCACCGAGAAGCTCGCGCGCGGCGAGCCCGTGCCCCCGCGCTCGAAGGCGTGGTTCTTTGGCAAGGAGGGCTACGCGGGGCGCAAGAAGGCGTGCATCGATTGCCTGGGCGCCGACGTTTGCCTCTGCCGCGCGAGCAACTTCCAGGAGAGCTTCTGCATCACGGACGCGCTGCTATTGTCGGCGGTCAAGGGCGACAGGGAGAACGGGCTCTTCTACACGGGCCAGAGCGTCACCGGAGTGGGTGACACCGACGTGGCTGCGCTCCCCTCGGCCGCCGAGATCCTCGCATGGATCGAGGCTCGCATCGCCGCCGAGGAAGGGGCCGGGGCAGCCGCCCTCGCCTGACGCTGCCGCAGAGAATTGCTCGGCTTCGCCCTCGCCCCGTCGGCGGGCGGAGCCCGCCTCGTCCGACGATTGGCCGTCCCCTTCGGGGATCCTCGGCTTCACGGGTGCGCTGTTTTGCGCTAGCGTCCCATTCCGTCCGTCCCGCACCAAGCAGGTGGACCGAACGTCATTTCGACGGATCGTCAAACACAGAAGAAAAGAGAAGTGGAATGGCGACTGGCACCGTGAAGTGGTTCAACGACGCGAAGGGCTTCGGCTTCATCACCCAGGACGACGGCGGTGAGGACGTCTTCTGCCACTACAGCGCGATCCAGGGCGACGGCTTCAAGAGCCTGTCCGAGGGTCAGAAGGTGGAGTTCGAGGTCGTGAAGGGGCCGAAGGGGCTGCAGGCCGCGAACGTCCGCAAGTCGTAACGCAGCGCCCGCAGCGAACCGGGCCCGGCTCTCTCCGTGGGAGGCCGGGCCTCAGGTTTTCTCGGGCTCAGCCCGCGCGTGAGAGCCAGACCATCGCGCCGACCATCGCCGCGACGATCAGCACCGCCGTGATCACGAGCCCCGGCGTCCGGTTGCGCTCGGGCACGAACTTCTCGAGTCCCGGGCTCTGCAGCCGAGCGCCGCGCGTCTGGTCCAGGTAACGCCGGCCCGTGTCGGACAGGGACGGCATGCCTTTGCGCTTCATGCAGGATTGATCCTAGCCCTTTGGGACGGGATTGGGAAATCGCCTGCCGGGGACCGTGGGTGGACGATCTGGGACGCCCGCGCACCCTCGCTCTCCTCTTCGGCTGCTCGGGAGTGGTTCATCGGATTCGAGGGGCGGCTCCGGCCTCCGGCGCCGGTCCGTCGCTCCGCCAAGCGCCTGGAACGGATCCGTACTGGAGACGGGGGCGCGTGCACGGAGCGAGGCGCAACGCCGTGCGTGCCAACGCGCGCGATGGACGCCGGCGTGCTGTGGAGCGGATTCCCGCGCTGCGTTGTCACGCCCGTTGCAGCTTTGCCCGTACTGGTGACGTTGGAGTGGGCGCGAGGGCTACGCTCCGGCCGTCGGCGGAGGCCGGATCCGCCTTGGGGCGGTTCCGTGGGCGAAGGGATCAAGCCGTTCCGAAACCGCAGCCGAGCCGCCACAGGCAACGCCCCCAGGCGGTCGGCCGGGCACGACGGCCCCCCAGGGGGCCCCCAGTGCTGAGGCGGCTTCGCCGCGGTGATTGTTCTCGAGCGAGCCGACCATCAGCGCAGGCGCCGCACGCGACCTGTCGTGGAACGAACGCATGCGCCCAACGTGACCCAGCGGCTACGCACGCGCCGCAAGCGCATCGTCGCGGGACATCACAGCGGGATATTGCCGTGCTTCTTCGGCGGCAGCTCCTGGCGCTTGGTGCGGAGCATCTCGAGCGCGCGGATCACCTTGGGGCGGGTGTCCTCGGGGTGGATCACCTCGTCCACGTAGCCCAGCTCGGCGGCCTTGTACGGGTTCGCGAACTTGTCCCGGTACTCCTGGATGAGCCGCGCCCGCTCCGCCGCGGGATCGGCGGCGGCGGCCAGCTCCTTGCGGAAGACGATGTTCACCGCCCCCTCGGGCCCCATCACCGCGATCTCGGCGGTGGGGAACGCGAAGTTCACGTCGGCGCGGATGTGCTTCGACGCCATGACGTCGTAGGCGCCGCCGTACGCCTTCCGCGTGATGACCGTGACCTTCGGCACGGTCGCCTCCGCGAACGCGTAGAGCAGCTTCGCCCCGTGGACGATGATCCCGTTCCACTCCTGGTCCGTGCCCGGCAGGAACCCGGGCACGTCCACGAAGGTGACGAGGGGGATGTGGAAGGCGTCGCAGAACCGGACGAAGCGGGCCGCCTTCACGGACGCGTCGATGTCGAGCACGCCCGCGAGCACCGCCGGCTGGTTGGCGACGATCCCGACCGGCCTGCCGTTCATCCGCGCGAAGCCGACGACGATGTTGCCCGCGAAGTGCTCGGCGACCTCGAAGAAGTGGCGGTCGTCCACGACCGCGCGGATGACCTCCTTCATGTCGTAGGGCTTGTTGGGGTTGTCGGGGATGACCGTGCGGAGCGCGGGGTCCTTGCGGCCGGCGTCGTCGGAGCAGGGCACGACCGGCGGATCGTCGGCGTTGTTGAGCGGGAGGAAGGAGAGGAGCTCGCGGGCGGCGCGGAGCGCGGCCTCCTCGCTGTCGAGCGCGAAGTGGGCGACGCCGGAGCGGGTGGAGTGAGTCCGCGCGCCGCCGAGGTCCTCCTTGGTGACCTCCTCGTGCGTCACCGTCCGGATGACGTCCGGGCCGGTGATGAACATGTACGAGGTGTTCTTCACCATGAAGATGAAGTCGGTGATCGCCGGGCTGTACACCGCGCCGCCCGCGCACGGGCCGAGCACGAGCGAGAGCTGCGGGACGACGCCCGAGGCGAGCGTGTTGCGCAGGAAGATGTCCGCGTAGCCCGCGAGCGAGACCACGCCCTCCTGGATGCGCGCGCCGCCGGAGTCGTTGAGGCCGACGATGGGGCAGCCGACCTCCATCGCCCGGTCCATCACCTTGCAGATCTTCTCGGCGAAGGCGCCCGAGAGCGAGCCGCCGAAGACGGTGAAGTCCTGCGCGAAGACGAACACCTGGCGCCCCTCGACGAGCCCGTACCCGGTCACGACGCCGTCTCCCAGGATCCGCTGCCCGTCCATCCCGAAGTCGGTGCAGCGGTGCGTCTTGAACTTGTCCAGCTCGACGAACGAGCCCGGATCGAGGAAGAGCTCGATCCGCTCGCGGGCGGTCAGCTTCCCGGCCTGGTGCTGCTTCGCGATCCGCTCCTCGCCCCCGCCCCGCTCTGCCTCGGCGTCGAGGGCGTCGAGGCGGGCGCGGCGCGGATCGAGGTCGGGGACGTCGGACATGGGGCCTCCGGCGGGAGGCCGGTTGCATAAGCGGGCGTTTGCGCGCCGTGCAAGGAAAGACGGTCGCGGCGTCCCCGGCGGGCCGGAGACGGAACGGCCGCGCCCGGAGGGCCCGGGCGCGGCCGCGAGGGAAGCAGCGGCGCTGGCGGCGCGCGCTCGAGAACAGGAGCAACGCCCCGGGCGATCCGTGACGCGCAGCCGCGAGGAGCGCGGAACCTCGGCCTGTTACAGCACGCGCCCCGACCGGCTCCACCACGCGGCCCACGCGCGCGCGGCGGCGCCGCGCTCGGCGGGGGCGGCGTCCGGGTCGTACTGCACCGGCGACGGGGCGGCCTCGGAGAGCTCGGCGGCGGCGGCGGCGCGGATCGCCCGGTCCGGGCTCGTGAGCCCCGAGAAGAGCCACTCGGCGCGCCCGCGGCCGCGGTTGTCCTTCCACCAGGCGAGCCACTTGCGCGGATCCGGGCCGAGCCGCTGGAGCGTGATCCGTCCGAGCGCGTCGGCGGCGGCCTCGGCGGTCTCGCCGGCGGACGTCTCGAGGACCTGGATGAGCAGCGGGATCGACTCGAGGTCGCGCAGCGCGCCGAGCGCGCGCGCGGCGCCGTTGACCCGGGCGGCGATGCCGGAGAGGAGCGCGCGCCGGAGCTTGTCGGGGACGCCGCGCATCGCCGGGTGCGTGCGGTTGCGGGCGAGCGCGACGGCCGCCGCCGCGGCGACGCGCGGGTCGGGATCGAGCGCGCGGTCGGCGAGGGGGCCGAACGCGGACGGCTCGGCGGCGAAGCCCAGGAGGACCGCCGCGCAGCGGCGGCGGGCCGGGTCGCCCTCCTGGAGGACGCCGAGCAGCATCGGCAGCGCCGCGGCGCCGTGGAGCGCGAGGGCCGCGGGCACCGGGCCGAGCCGCGCCGGCTCCTGCGCCTGCTCGTCTTCGAGCGGTCCCGGCAGCGCCTGCACCAGCGCCTGGACCGCTGCGTCGCCCTGCGCGGCGAGCCGCGCCATGCTCTCGGCCCGCCGCGGCGAGCCGGCGGCGCTCCGGACCAGCCGGTCGATCTCGCTCTCGGGCGACGCCGCCGCGTCTTCCTGCTCGCCGACGTCGACGTCGATGTCGAAGTCGGGGACCTCGGCGAGCGCGGGCTCGCGCGTGCGCCAGGCCTCCGGCGGCGCGGCGGGTGGCGCCGGCGCGGCCTCGGATTCCGGCGCCGCCGGCTCGGGCGCAGCCGCTGCCGGGGGCACCGGCACGGCCGCCGGCCCGGGCGCAGGCGACGCGAGATTTAGGGGGCGGGAGTCGGCGGCGATGCTCCCCTGGACCGCCGCGCGCGCGGGCGCGGCCGCCGGAGCCGTCGCGCCCTGCGCCCCCATCCGCCGCTGCTTCCGCTCGCGGATGAGCCGCTCGAACGCATTCCCGACGGTGGCGAGGAGGAGGAGCAGGTCGCCGAGGCGCCGCGCCGAGACCGGCGCCTCGCCGTTGTCGGCGTAGACGACGCAGACCGCCCGGTCGCGCAGCACCACCGGCGCGACGAGCACCGTCCGCGGCGTGGCGCGGCCCAGCCCGGAGAGGATGGCCTCGTTCCCGGACTGGCCGCCGGCGACGGGCCCGAGGTACGGCGCCCGCGTGTCGATCACCGTCCGGAAGATCCCGGGGTCGCTCGTGTAGATGGCGGTGCCGCGGCACCGATCGCGCGCGTCCTCCTCGACGCCGAGCGCGTCGTAGCCGGCGACGGCGTCGCGGGTGACGGCGAACAGCGCCGCGAACTCGAAGAAGTCGCGGGCGTAGCGCAGCGCGGTCACGACGACCTCGTCGCGGCTGCGGGCGGAAGCGAGCGCGGCGCGCGCCTCCGCGAGGGTCCAGCGCGGCGGGGCGGTGCGATCGGGCGCGGGCTCGGGGGGGATCCCCGGCTGCGGGACCGCGCCCCGCGCGGCCGGCGCCTCCCCCGGACCGAGATCCTGGACGGCGTCGTCGAGCCACTGGAAGTCGTCGGACTCGAGCGCCTGGGCGAGCGCGGCCGCGAGCGGCTCGAGCGGCTCCGCCTCGTCGAGGCCGAAGTGGACGGGCGCCGAGCGCGGCAGCTCGGGCTCCGCCGCGGGCGGGGCCTCGGCGGCCTCGGGCGAGGCCGCCGCCGCGGGCTCCGGCTCGGCCGCCGCTCCGCCGCCGTCGTCCTCGGGCGGGCGCTCCGCCTGCGCGTCGGCGGCCTCGCGCGCGAGGTCCACCGCGGCGACGCCGGCGCCGCGCGCCTCGGCGAGCTTCGCGAGGCGCGGGTCCAGCGCTGCGCCGTACAGCCGGTGAATGAGCGCGCGCACGCGCCACTCCGGCCCGACGTGCGCCGTCAGGTGGAGGGACAGCATGAAGCTGATCTCGTCGAGGAGCCCGAGATCGACCGGGTAGCTCGCGACGAGCGCGAGCTCGCGCCCGTCGAGGGCGAACGGGGCGAGGCCATGGCGCTCGGCGACGCGCGACGGGAACACGCGCCGGGCGCGCGCGTCCGCGGCGTCCCATGCGGTCGCGGGCGCGGGCGGCAGATCCGTCGCGCGCGCGAGCGCGTCGAGCAGCACCGCCTCGTCCACCCCGAGCTCGAGGAGCGCCGTGTCGAGCGCGCCGCCGAGCTCCGCCTGGCGCGCGAGGGCCTGCTCCATGGTCGCGCCGGCGACCGCGCCTTCGTTCACCAGCAGAGCGGCGAGGTCCGTCGGCACGATGCCGTTGTAGGACCCCCGCGGGCCGCGGGTCAAGGAACCTCGATGACCCAGGTCCGCGCGAGCAGGTCGTGGAAGGCCCTGCCGCTCGCGGTGAAGAGGGCGAGCAGCACGCCCAGGCCGACGAAGCCGAGCGAGAGGACGGCGAGCACCGCCCGGAGCGTCGCGCGGCCGAGCCCGGGCGGGCGCCCGTCGCGCCGCACGACGCGGATGCCGACGAGCCGCTTGCCCAGCGTCGCGCCGCCGAGCCCGTGCGAGAGCGCGTGGTACGCCGCGAACAGCACGAGCGCGCCGGCGAAGATCGGACCGGTGATCCCCGGCGCCTCTCGCCCCGCGAGCTCGACGTAGCCGAGGAGGTCGAGCGGCGCGCGCTTCGGGAGGCTGTCGAGCGCGAGCCGGAGCGCGGCCGCGAACGCGAGGAGGAACGGGACGCCGTCGAGGACCCAGGCCGCGACGCGCTTCCCGCTGGGAGCCCGGCGGAGCCGGATCTCCACGGGGCCGACGTCCACCTCCACCGTGGAGTCGTTCCGCCCGGGCGGTGGAGCGGGCGCAGGGCCCGGCCGCGTCGCCGTCGCAGGCGCGGCGACCGGCGCGGCGGGGGAGGCCCGCGGGACGACCTGCGTCGGTAGGAGCGGGAGCGGCTCAAGCGCCAGGTCCGGCTTGGGCTCGCGCGGCATCTGCGAGAGCCGCATGTCCCAGTGCGACTGGTCCTGGACCGGCGGGACGAACGGCTCGAGCGGAGGGGACGCCGGCGCGGTCGCAGCGTCGGGCGGCGGGGGCACCGGCTCGGGCCGCGCGGCCTCGGGCGGGCGCGGGACCGTCGGGCGCGCGGGCGGCGCTCCCGGCGCCCGCGGCGGAGCGGCGGCGGGTCGCTCCGCCGGCGTGCCAGCCGCGGGGCGCGGCGCCGCCGCGGGATGGGACGCGGGGGCAGGTGCCGCAGCGGGGCGCGGCGCGGGGGCTGGGACGGGCGCGGGGCGCGGCGCGGCAGGGGCGGCGGGCCGCTGCGCGACGGGAGCCGCGGGACGAGGCGCTGCCGGAGAGGCTGCGGGCGGCGCCGGCGCGCGGGGCGCGGGGGCGGCGCTGGGCGGCGGACGTTGCGCAGGCCGGGCCGGTGCGGCCGCCGGCTGGGCGGCGCGCGGCGGGCCGGGGAGCGGCGGCGGCTGTCCATCCGGCGCGCGGCGATCGAGGTCGATGGTGGCGTCGAGCCGGACCGCCGTCGGCTCGGGCCGGAGCGTCAGCGGCGCGCCGCAGCCGCGGCAGAAGACGGAGCCTTCCGCCTGTTCTTTCTGGCAGCGAGGGCAGCGCACGGGGGGAGGCTATCGCAGGTGGAGGTCGCGTCCAACTCCACGGAAAGACCGGGTGCGGGAGCGGGAGCGGGTGCGAGGGCGGGAACGGGAACGGGAACCGGAACGGGAACGGCGGACGGCTGCGGGTACGGGATGGCTCAGGATTCGAGATCCCCATACCGGGCCTGCAGCAAGGCCGTCGCCACAACGGCCGCCGTCTCCGCGCGCAGCACGCGCGGGCCGAGCGACGCCCGGCGGGCGCCCGCCGCCTCGCACGCCGCAACCTCGGCCTCCGTGAGGCCGCCCTCGGGCCCGACGACGGCGGCGACGGCGGCTGGGTGGAGATCGGCCGGGAGCGGCGCGCCGCCGGGGTGGAACACGAACCGCGCCGCGCCGGACGGGACGGCGGCGAGCGCGTCCTGGAGGCGCGCGGGCGCGCGGACCTCCGGGACGTCGGCGCGCCCGCACTGGCGGGCCGCCTCGGCGGCGATCTTCCTCCAGCGCTCGACCCGCGCCGCCGCCTTCTCCGGCTCGAGCCGCACGATCGAGCGCTCCGCGGCGAACGGCGCGAGGTGCGTCGCCCCGAGCTCGGTCGCCTTCTGGACGACGAGGTCCATCTTCTCGCCCTTGGCGAGCGCGGGCAGGACCCACAGCGCGAGGGCGGGGCGGGCCTCGCGGCGCTCGCCGAGCGCGAGCCCCGCGAACCCGTCCTCGATGCGGGCCGCGTACAGGCTGCCCGCGCCGTCGAACAGCTCGAGCGCGGCGCCGGGCGCGAGCCGGAGCACGTCGCGCAGGTAGTGGATCGCCTCGGGCGTGAGCGCCGCGCGGCCGGGAGCGATCCGCTCCGGCGGGAGGAAGACCCGGCGCGCGGTCACGCGGGGTCCCGGGCGAACGCGAGCAGGCTCCACTCGCCGTCGCGCCGGTCCTGGGCCGGGAGCGGCGCGAGCCCGGCGGCGGCGTAGGCCGCGCGGACCTCGTCCTCCTGCGGGACGAGGATGCCGGACACGATCGCCACCCCGCCCGGCGCGACGTGCGCCGCGAGCTCCGGCGCGAGCTCGACGAGCGTGTTCGCGAGGATGTTCGCGACGACGAGGTCGAAGCGGCCGGGGATCTCCCCGAGCGGCTCGACGCCGATCGTGACCGCCGCGCCGTTCCGGGCGGCGTTCTCCCGGGCGACCTCGACGGCCACGGGGTCGTTGTCGTTGGCCCGGACCTCGCGCGCGCCGAGCTTCCGCGCCGCGATGGCGAGGAGCCCGGAGCCGGTGCCGACGTCGAGCACGGTGGCGGCCGGCCGCGCGCCGAGGAGGTCCGAGAGCGCGGCCAGGCAGAGCGCGGTGGTCGGGTGCGTGCCGGTGCCGAAGGCCATGCCGGGATCCAGGATCACCTCGGCCGCGCCCGCAGGAGCGGGCGTCTCGATCCAGGACGGCCGCACCCACACGCGCCCGATCGAGAGCGGCTCGAGCCCGCGCTTCCAGCTCTCGCCCCAGTCCTGGTCGGCGACCTCGGCCACCTGCCCGCCGAGCGCCGCGGCGGCCGCGGTCGCGCTTTCTCTATGCGTGAACCAGCCGACGAGGACGGCGCGGTCCCGGGGAGGCGCGTGGCCCGGCATGGGGGTGAGCTCGGCGTCGCGCACCTCGACCCCGGCGGCGCCGAGATCCCAGAGGTCGGCGCTGCGCAAGTCCGCGAGGTCCGGCGAGGATTCCAGGGTGACGGAGTAGGTGGGCATCGGGGAGGCTCCAGGCGTCAGGCTGCAGACTTCAGGACGAACCCGCGGCGCCGTTCCTGGAGCCTGAAGCCTGTAGCCTGTAGTCGTATCGCGCGTCGCTGTCCAAGCTGCCGCGTCCAGCGGGCGCTCATGTGCGATATCGTATCCACCCGCATTTCGCGCCGTCCCGGCATCGGCGGTACCATGCTCGGCGACATGTCTTTCCGCGTCCTGCTGGTCGAGCCCGATCCCGGTCTCGCGGAGGAGGTCCGCCAGGCCTTCGGGCCGGTCGGCTTCTCCGTGACGTCGCTCGGGTCCGGGGAGCAGGCCGTCGAGCGTTGCCGCGACGAGCGGCCGGATCTCATCCTGCTCGCGGCCGAGCTGCCCGACATGAGCGGCTTCTCGGTCTGCAACCGCCTGAAGCGCGCGGTGAGCGGCGTGCCGCTCCTGCTGTACACCGCCGAGGCGACCGACGCGGCGATCGAGGCGCACCGCGCGACGCGGACGCGCGCCGACGACTACCTCAAGAAGCCCTTCGAGCTCGCCGAGCTCCTCGGCCGCGCCGCCGCGCTCCTGCACGCCGACGCGCCGGTCGCGGCGCCCCCGCCGCCTGCGCCGCCCGCGGCGCCTCGCCTCGACGGGAAGCGCCCGCCGCCGCCGGCCGCGCCCGCTGCGCCAGCCGCGCCCGACGGGGACGGACCGCCGGTGCTCCAGCGCGTCTCCTCGAGCCAGGTCGCCTCCCGCGGGCTCGCCGCGGCGATGGCCGCCGCCGCGCGTCCGCCGCCCGAGAAGAAGGCGCCGGCCCGGCCGCCGCAGGCCCCGGCGGGCGCTGCGCAGCGGCAGCCCGGCGGGCAACCCGCGCGCCCCGCGCCCGCCGCGCCGCCGCAAGCGGCCGCGCCGCCCGCGCCCGCGACGCCTCCCGGGAGCGCGCCCGAGGCTTCGGCGCCGCCGCCGATCCCGCCGCCGCCGCCCGGGGGACCCGCGGCCCACAAGCCGAAGGCGCTCGCGAAGCTCAAGATCGCCGGCCCGCGCCCGGACCCCACCGAGATCCTCGCCGAGTGGCCGCGCGACCCCACGCCGCCGAAGGGCACGCCGGAGGAGAAGCTCGAGTACTTCCGCGAGCGGCTCCGCGCGCGCGACATCTTCTTCGGGAAGGTCCGCGACGCGCTCGCGGCGCTCAAGGGGCAGATGGCCGAGCTCGCCGGCGAGCGCGACGGGCTCGAGGAGTCGCTCCTCGCCGAGCGCGACCGCGCCGACGAGCTCGCGCACAAGCTCCAGGAGGCGGGCCAGGACGCGGCCGCGCAGGGGGCCCAGCTCGCCGAGCTGCGGAAGAAGCTGGAGGAGAGCGAGGCGACGCGGCACTCGCTCTCCGACGTGCTCAACGAGACGATGCAGCAGCACGAGGCGGCCGATCAGGCCTGGTCGGCCCGCGTCGCCGCCGCCGAGGAGGCCCGCGCCCGGGTCGAGGCCGAGCTCACCGACGCGCGCGACGCGCACGCCCGCACCGTGGCGTCCCTCGAGGCGGAGCGCGCCGACGAGCGCGCGCGGCTCGAGGCGGCGCGCGCCGAGGCCGAGGCCAGCGCGCAGGCGGCCCTCTCGCACATGGAGGAGCAGCGCCAGGCGGAGAAGGCGATCGCCGACGCGCGCATCGAGGCGGCGCAGAAGCGGATCGAGGAGGTCGCGGCGGAGCGCGACGCGATCGAGGCGGAGCGGGCCCGGCTCGCGGCCGCCCTCGCGGAACGCGAGCAGGCGTTCGCCGACCTCGAGGCCCGCGCGCGCGAGGAGAAGCACGAGCTCCGCGCCGAGGCCGACGCGGTGCGGGCCCAGCTCGAGGAGGGCGAGGGGCGCCTCGCGCTCACCGCCGGCGAGCGGGACGAGGCCGCGGCGCGGGTCGCGGCGCTCGAGGCCGAGCTCGCCAAGGCGGCCGACGCACGCAAGCAGCTCGAGGAGCTGCTGAAGCAGGCGCGGGCCGAGACGCGCGCCTACGACGAGAAGGCGCTCGCCGCCGAGCACGCGTACCAGGCGCGGACCGCGGAGCTCGAGGCCGCGCAGGCGCGGATCGGCGACCTCACCCGCGCGCTCGACGAGGGCCGCGCGAACGCCGAGGGCACCCGCGGCGAGCTCGCCCGCGTCGAGGCGGGGCGCGCCGAGGCCGAGCGCCGCGCGGCGGAGGCCGCGGCGACGCGCGACCAGATCGCCCGCGAGGTCGAGAGCATGCGCAGGGCCGCCGAGGCCGAGCGCGACCGCGTGAAGCGGCTCGAGGCCGAGGTCGGGCGGCTCGGGAAGCTGGAGCCGCAGGCGGAGGAGGCCGGGCGGCTCAAGAAGGAGGTCGCGCTGCTGCGCGAGATGGTGCAGCAGCGGACGCAGGCCGCCGAGTCCGCCTCGCGCGCGGCGCAGGCCGCGGCGGCGGAGCGGGCCAAGATCGAGGAGAAGCAGGCGATCGAGGGCGGCCGGATGC